>JAFRDE010000031.1 GCA_017403985.1 Ruminococcus sp.
TCCCGGTTTCCGGCAACGCATCCATGGGTAACGCTTCAGAGTCCGGTAAGATCAAGTTCAACGCTTCCAAGGCTTCTATCAAGAATCCGTTCATATTCAACAGCGACAGCGATGTTCTGATCGCTACCACTTACCAGGCAATCGAGCCCGGCACTGCTGATATCGTAACCACGCTGAAGTATCTGACTTCTGCAGATACCGACCTGACCAGAATCATCAGCAACGGTGAGATCCAGCCCGATACTCTCGTACCCGGCAACGAGTACATGACATTCGATGAGCCCGCTCCCAAGCCCACTGAGGAGCCCACTGCCGAGCCCGAGACTCAGCCTGAAACTCAGCCTGAGACCCAGCCCGAGACTCAGCCTGAAACTCAGCCTGAAACCCAGCCCGAGACTCAGCCCGAGACCCAGCCCGAGACCCAGCCCGAGACTCAGCCCGAGACCCAGCCCGAGACTCAGCCCGAGACTCAGCCCGAGACCCAGCCTGAAACTCAGCCCGAGACCCAGCCCGAGACCCAGCCCGAGACTCAGCCTGAAACTCAGCCCGAGACTCAGCCCGAGACTCAGCCTGTAACTGAGCCCACACCGCAGATCGCTAAGATCACCATCTACGGCTTCAACGGCCAGTCCGAGACCAAGGAATTCGATCTTTCCGACGGTCCCGTAACCTTCGATGTATACACCTATCTGAACGCTTCCAACGTAGCGGAAGGCGGCAAGATCGCTAACGTCAACGGTTCTCAGACCTACAGCGATATCATTACGCTGAGCAGCACTGATCCTGAGTTCCCGAGACTCGACGGCGTTGTATACAACACCGATGAGACCGGTACGATCAAGTACATCGCTTCGACGCCCAACATCGACAATCCGTATGTATTCAACAGCGACGACGATATCCTGATCAAGACCACTTACACCGTATCCACACCCGGCGAGGGCGAGATCCGCAACACGATCAAGACCATGGCGGCTGCTGATGATGACATCACACCGATCATCAAGAACGGTGAGCCTGTTGCTCCTGTAACAGAAGAAGACATCAAGGTTGAAGGCAGCTTCGACGAGCGTGAGCCTGTTCCCACCGAGCCCGTAACCGAGCCCGAGACTCAGCCTGAAACTCAGCCCGAGACTCAACCCGAGACTCAGCCCGAGACTCAGCCCGAGACTCAGCCCGAGACCCAGCCCGAGACTCAGCCTGAAACCCAGCCCGAGACTCAGCCTGAAACTCAGCCCGAGACTCAGCCTGAAACTCAGCCCGAGACTCAGCCTGAAACCCAGCCCGAGACTCAGCCTGAAACTCAGCCCGCTCCCGGCCCGAGCGCTGATAAGATCTACATCAACGCTGACGGTAACCTCTATGAGGTTGAGGCAGGTTCCGACCATACCTACACCTTCTTCCTGACCGACGCCGGCATGATCTACGGCATCGACGCGACCACTACTTGGGATGCTCCCGAGATCACCATGGTCGGCGATCCCACCTTCCCGCTCTTCGGCGACGGCAGAGGCGATATCGACGATCCTGACACCGCCGGCAACGTTGTTTACAAGCTGTACAACGAGCCTGATGAAACTGATCCCGATGAGATGAGATTCAACTGGACTAACGCAGAAGGCGTTGACGCTTCCGGCGACAAGGCTAAGGTAGTCGTATTCACGATCCACGTAGCCGACGACGCACAGCCCGGTATCTACTACATCTCTACCAACATCAAGACCCTCGAGGGTCCGGAGGAAGAGAAGCAGATCTTCGATGATACCGATGTGAAGCAGCCGCCTGTTGAGAGAGACGGCGAGCTCGACGGACAGCCCGGCACGAAGGTTAAGACCGATTACGGTAAGGACGAACAGACCTACGTACTCGGATCTATGGAAGAGAAGACCTTCACCATCAACGCGATCGGTGAGAACGTTGACGATTCCAAGACCTACGGCAAGTTCAGATCTCTCTGGATCGACCTTGACGGCGACGGTACCTGCGAGACTCTCGTAAGCTATGACAACTACGACAAGGCTTCCGGTTCGCTGAAGCTGACCTTCAAGCCCGCGTACATGGAGACCCTGAAAGTAGGCGACTACAACCTCAAGTTCGTCTTCTCCGACGGCGAAGGTTCCGGTATCCTGCACGTAGTTGCTGCAGAAGTACCCACTTACCCGACCGAGGCGCCCACTGAGGCTGTCAAGCCCACTGCTAAGCCTGCTGCGACCAATCCGCCGTCCAGCACTCAGGATACCAAGTCTACCACTAACAGCTCCGCTGTTCAGACCGGTTCGCCTGAGATCGCGATCTTCTTCGTGATCATCCTCGTGATGGCTGCAGGCATCATCCTCTTCACCAAGAAGAGAAGAAAAGAAGATTAATCATTCGGCTTAATTTTCCGATCTAAAAATTTGCGACCCCCCTTCCCGTGAAGGGGGGTTCGTGTTTGCACGGGAATATCAGCGGAAAACTCATCAAGCTAAGCCACTGTTAACAATTTATTTATTGAATTATGTTTTGAGATGTATTATAATACTACTGTATTGAAACCTGAAAGGACGTAATAATAATGAAGAAGTTGATTTCCCTTCTGTGTGTACTGATGATGGTGATCGCCGTCGTGTCTGTATCCGCTGTCAGCGCCCACGGCGCTGTAGACGCCGCTAAGACGAAGGTCGACGTCAAGAACGGTCAGGATGTTTCCTACAGGCTGAAACTCGGCGGTATTGAATCAAAGGTTATCGGCAGCGATTTTTCGGTTTATTATGACCCCGCTGTGCTCGAAGTCGTATCGGTTCTGGATTTCAGCGATAACGATGAAGATAACTGGGAGGGCACATGGATAGCCAACCCCAACAAAAGCGGCGAAGTAATCGGCAACTTCTCGATCCTCCGCGGCGTAAAGTTTGATGAAACGCGCAGCTTTATTACCGTCAACTTCAAGGCGAAGGCTGATGCTTCCACCGATATCAGCTACTTCATCCGCTATCTGTATGATTATAAGCCCTTTACGGACGAAGCGATGACGAAGAAATTGCAGCCCCAGATCACCGACTTCAAATTCACCTGCGACGTCACGGTGGACGGAGAGACGGTACTGGAGGACGCCCAGCCCGAGCTGAATGTGGATCAGTCGCAGGATAAAGGTATGTTTATCAACACCGTTACCGGCGACAGCAGCGATACCGATCCGGATGTAGCCGGCGTCGTTTTCAGCAAGGAAAAGGCGGCTGCAGCTTATGATTACGCCAAGACCGTTGCATATGATCCGGCAGTAGAGGATACGATCCTTTACGGCAGCAGCGATTCCGACGACGCGGGCAGCGGCTCCGGCGATAACGGCGGCGGTTCCGGCTCCAATGACGTCGGCGGCGGCTCAGGTAGCGGCTCCGGTTCCGGTTCCGGCAGCGCGAGCAGCTCCGCTCCCGAAGCTGATGAGACCCTTCCTCCGAAAACTTCCGACGGTTACTATATCACCGCGGTGGACGATAACGGAAACGCGATTGCGACCGCTGACGAGGCGCACTACGCGACCCCGACAAGCGCGACCGGCAGCAAGGGCGGTTCTTCTCCCGTTCTCTGGATCGTGATTGCTGTGGTAGTCATCGCAGCCTGCTGCGCAGGAGCCTACTTCTACATAAAGAAAAAGAAGGTTGTTGTTCCTTCGGCTGACGCCGAGGCGCCGACCCCCGATAATACCGAAACGAAAGAATAAAACAGTACGGAGGCTGACTCTTTGAGCCGGCCTCTTTGCGTATCTTTCTCAAGCCTTCCCTTGATGGGAAAGGTGACGGATGAGGTGAAAAAGCTTCCGTTTGAAAAGGCTCCCTTTCCTCTGATAGTCATTGCGAGGCTCGCAAGAGCCGGGGCAATCCCACAAAGAGGAGCAGCTGCTTTCCAAGGCTCCCTTTCCTAAGGGAGCTGTCGCGTAGCGACTGAGGGATTGTACAAATTGGAGCGCAGCGATCAACTAATTTACCCCCGGAGGGAAAACCATGAAAAAGACCATCAGCATACTGTCTGTCCTTTTACTTGCTCTTGCTGTCCTGCCGCTCGCGGCAGGCGCCGCGGGCGTGTCGTCCGTTCCCGTGTCGTCCGACGGCGACGTCGCCGCCGACGGCATCAACACCAACGTCGTTACGGCGTGGATCATCGCGGTCAGCGCGGTGGTCGCATGCTCGGTCATCGTTACAACGATAATTCTTGCGAAGAAAAATAAAAACGCAAAATAACGTCAATTCATTTATACTCTTTCCACAAACGAGAATGGAAAATCCCGCAAGTTTATCCGTATTTTTCTAAAACATTTGTTAAAGTTGTAGCAAATTGAAAAATGTTTTTTGTATACTTTTGTAAAGCGAATTATTGAAAAAATATTGCAAAATATCGACTTTTGCGCTATAATATATGGTACTAAGGAAGAGTGTAATTCCTCTTTCTCTAAACTTAGTAATTTGATTACGGAGGAGATTATTATGTTCAAAAAGATTTTGAGCCTGGCGATTGTCGCCATGTTGCTCATGAGCGTGGTTGCGATCAGCGCTTCTGCTGCTCAGGTTGAGGTTGCCGAAGAGGCTGCCGCAGCTGACGACGTTGCTTCTCAGGGCGCTGAGGCTGACGTAGCCGCTACCGGCGATGACGGCGTGATTTATTTTGACGCTGCTTCTGCTGGCTGGACCGGCGCCAAGGCTATTTCGTTTTTCATCTACGGACTCAGCGGTGAAGGTAATATTACCGAATGGGGCTCCAAGAATAAGAGTCTGACCAGTAATGACGGCGACACTTGGGCTTTCAAGGCTGCTGAGGCAGGCGTTAAGGACGGTCACGAGTATGGTATTATCTTCAATAACCTTGATACCGGCGCTCAGACTGCCGACCTGCTTTTCAACACCAGCAACTTCGGTGATACCGGTTATGTTCCCAATCCTGATGATAAGATCGAGAACGCTGTTGACTCCAACAAGAAGAGCATGATCGCAAAGTGGAAGAACTCCAGCAACGGTCCGATCAAGCAGATCACTTCTCTCGGCAACATCGTCGGCGAGACTATCCCCAGCACTACTTCCGCTTACCAGATGATGGTCAACTTCCTTGCTTCCAAGGGTTCTCAGAGTTTGACTAACGCTCTGAAGTTCAACGGCAAGGATGCGAAGACTACTATCGACGAGACTGCAAAGGCGTTAGGTCTCTCTCAGGATGAAGTCAACAAGGCTATCATCGAGGCAAGAGATACCGGCGCTAATGATGGCAGCGGTGATAAGACTGACTGGACTTCGGAATATCCTGTTGACGAAAGCAGCGGCGGCGGTTCCGGCGGCAGTACCTCCAGCAAGAGCTCCAGCAGTTCTTCCAGCGGCAGCAGCGGTTCTTCCGGCAGCTCCGGCTCCAGCGGTTCCAGCGGTTCTTCTACCAAGAGCGGTTCCGCTTCCAATACCCAGACCGGTCAGGAAGAGACCATCCTCTTCATTATGCTCGGCGTAATGGTACTGGCTGCAGGCGTTATCTTCTTTGTTCGCAAGAAGGAGCGCGCTTAATCTCCTTTGATTAAGTAAATATAAACGTTTGACCCCGCTTCGGCGGGGTCTTTTGTTATGCTATCCAAACTAAAGCCTTCCCCTTGATGGGGGAAGGTGTCACCGTAAAGAGACGGATGAGGTGAAAGCTTTTCTGCTGACAGCCGTTCACCGCGAAGCATATGCAGTCCATTCAATCATCCTGCAACAAAAAAGCTCTGTCCCAGAGACGAATCTCATGACCCAGAGCTTGATCTGTATTCAATTGACGTAGGTTAAGGTAACGGGAATCATAATTTTTTCAGCATCATAATCGTTTTTTCCAACTGTTCCGCGCTGCCGTCGTTTTTGCATATCAGCCAGTATTGCACGTCATCAGCCGTAAAGAGGACGCTTTTGAAACCTTTCCATTCGCCTTTCACAGAAATGCTTTCAATGTCTTTGACCGGAACGTCAAACTGCCGGGTACTGCAGTCGTTACCGTAGACAACAATGCCGTTACCCTTGAATCTCCGTTCATAAAGGACATATGACGACGACATATTATAGATAGTTTTTGTGCTCAGTTTGATAATGATTATCAGGAGAATAAAGAATACAACGAAGAGCAATACTGCCAAAACGCCGTTGCCCGAAAACAAAGCCCACATCAATAAGATGAAATCTATGATGGCGATTCCGATAACCGCATATTTTGAGGTATTGCTTTCGGGGATGTATTCATACTCGCAGAAATATTTGCCGTTAGGATTCTGCTTGTTGCTGACGGCTTTTTTACTCTCTTCCACAAGATTTCTGAAACGCTGATCCGTCACTTTGCCTTTGGTTTCCTTGACAAGGTTGCGGAACTGACGGTCGGTCTCGTTATCGGGCTTCTCCACAGGAACACTTTCCGCGAGCCTCTTTTCAGCATCCGACGGTTCATGCTTTGTTTTCTTGCGATCTTCATTTTTTTCGTCGGGCTCGTCCTGTTTGGAAGTTTCGGGTGGCACCAGAATGGTTTTGATCTGTCTGACAGTGGTTTGGATCGTCAGATCGAGTGTGCTTTGCGCGTAATAACACTGTATATCCGACAGCATAAAGTCGTAACCGTTCCTGAGCGTAATGGGCTCAAGAATGATGGGAAAAATCAGTACTCCGGAGTTGATCGCCCGATCGATCTCTTTCGGTATCCACTTGGAATCGAGCGCTTTTTCCGTCAGCAGAAGCAAAAATATCCTGCTCTCGCTGATAGCGCGCGGTATCGCTACCGCATAGCTTGAACCGCTGACGATACTTTCCGGCGCCATCCAGCAGGATATGCTGTTTTCAAGCAGGCTGAGTCTGAAGCGGTTCGCTGCCATATAGTCGTCCGACTTGTAGCTGATAAATACATCCGTCAAAGCACGTTCACCTCTTTTCTGAAATCATTGTACTAAGAACCAGGGCTGCTGTCAATAGTTTGTGTGTTTTGCGCAATTATCAGCGTTCTGTGGCAGGCGACCGGCGATAGGGGCGGGGTTGGTTTACTTCTCACGCAGCCTTTGTCCCTCTCTGCCTGACTTCTGTATTATCATCCGAATATCCCACACAAATTCCCCGCCCGATATTTATTTCTTGCAAAACAATTTAATTTATAGTATAATAATATAAATATGCGAAGGGAGTGATACAGTGGCTCAACAGGAAAAAACGCGCAATGATGAAAAGTCCAAGGCACGCGCTGAGAAGAAAGCCGAAAAAAAGGCTGAAAACGAGAAGCTGTATCAGGAAGTCATGGCAGAGTCCTTCGAAGATGATTCTCCGGTTCCCGAAAAGCCGAAAAGCTCCAACAAGACCCTGAAGCGCGTCGGCATCGTGCTGTTCATCCTGCTCAACGCCGCTGTAATCTACTTCACCGCTTCCAGCGAGTTTTCGAAAAAGGCGCCTCCGCCGATCAAGTTCTCTTTTACCAACATCCTGTTCCTGCTGGGCGGTATCGCCTGCCTGCTGATTTTCCTCGGCTGCGAGACCACGAAGTACATGATCATGATGCGCCACCTCGGAGAGAAGGTCAGCTTTCGTCACGCTTTCGCTACAGCGGCATTAGGAAAATACTACGACTGCATCACGCCTTCGGGCGCGGGCGGTCAGCCGTTCCAGATCTATTATCTGCATTCCAAGGGCTACAGCGACGGCGCGGCTTCGGCTATGCCGCTGAGCGGCTTCTTCACCATGCAGTTCGGCTTTGTCATCCTTTGCATCATCGCCTTTATCTTCGGCAACAAAGCGATAGACGCGACGGGGATGACCGGCATCAAGATTACAGCCTACTTCGGCGCTGTTGCCTATACGATCGTTCCGGTGATGATCATTATCGCCGGCGTCGCGCCGAAGATCGCGATGCGCATCGTGGCGTTCTTTGTAAGGATCGGCGCGTTCCTGCATATCTTCAAGAGACCGAACCACACCATCATGAAGGCGGTACGCTACCTCAATAATTACAGCAAAAACCTGAAGCTGATCACACAGGACAAGGGGATGCTGTTCAAGCTGCTTTTCCTGTCCGTCATACTCCAGACGGCGATATGCAGCATGCCGTTCTTTGCGGTACGCACCTTTGACGGCGAATTGAACTATTTTGACTCGCTGTTTTTGTGCGTCTTTATCCAGGCGGCGATCTCGCTGATCCTGACCCCGGGCAACGCCGGCGCGGCTGAGGGCTCCTTTTATATCGTATTCGACTCCCTCGGTACGGCGGGCACCTTCTGGGCGATGCTGATCTGGCGATTCTTATGCTACTACTCTTTCATTGTGATCGGCATCCTGATCTACGGCGTCAACGCGATCGTAAACCTCAGAAAGAAGCATCTCGCATCTAAACTGCCCGAAAACACGGAATAGTTTTATATCAATAGTTCAAGCACGGACGGCTATATGCCGTCTGTGTTTCATGTTGCGATACAGCAGGAGAATCCGGCTGAACACGGATTCTGCCGTATATGAAATGATTTAGGTGAAATAAATGATCAATCCAGAAAAAATACGCTCCGCACAATTTCTCGATTCCTATTACCCCATCGTGGACGGCGTCGTGCTGGCGGTACACAATTATGCGGAGCTGATGAACCGTACCGCCTACAGCTGTGTGGTAGCGCCGCGTCAGATGGAGCCGTTTGACGACAGCGTGATGAGTTACGATGTCTTCCGTACCGGCTCGCTGAAGATCCCGATCGCGGAGTACGCGATCCCGGCGCCGAGATTTGATAATAAGATCAGGACGATCCTGCAAAACCGCTATCTTGATATTTTTCATGCGCACAGTCCGTTTATGGAGGGAACCTTCGCCGCTTCCTATGCGAAAAGGCTCGGGATCCCCTGCGTCGCGACCTTCCACTCCAAATACTATGACGATGTGATCAACATTACCGGCTCCAAGGTGCTGGCGCATACCGTCGCGAAAAAGGTCGCGCGCTTCTACAAAAGCGTCGACAGCGTCTGGACGGTATCGGAAGGCGCCGCCGGCGTACTGCGTACCTACGGCTATCGCGGCGATATTATGATCATGGAGAACGGCACGACCTATACCATGCCGGATAATCCCGAGGAGCTTCGTCAAAAAGCCGCCCGGACCTTTTCGATCCCGAACGATAAAAAGGTACTGCTCTTTGTCGGTCATCAGATCTGGCATAAAAACATCAAGCTGATTTTAGATACCTTCCGTCTGCTCTGTGACCGCGACGACGATTACAGGCTGTTGATGGTCGGCGACGGCTACGACTCGAAGGAGATCATCCAATACGCGAAAAGCCTGAATTTCCCGTACGGCTTTGTCCGCTTTCTCGGCAGGATCAACGACCGCGATCTGCTGAAGGGCGTTTACCTGTCGAGCGACCTCTTTTTCTTCCCGTCGGTGTACGATACCTCCGGCTTGGTGGTGCGCGAGGCGGCGTCGCTGGGCGTGCCGTCGCTGCTGACGGTCGGTTCCAATGCCGCCGAGGCGGTGAAAAAGAATGTTTCCGGCTTCACCGCGGAGGAGAACAAGGTCGCGATGTTCCATGAGATCTTACATATTTTCGGCACGGAAGGATTGCTCGAGAGCGTCGGCGCCGGTGCCCGACGCGACGTTGCAAGGACATGGCAGGAGATCGTCCCGCATGTGCAGGAACAATACGCCGAGATCATCGAGCGGTATCAGTTCAAGCACAAAAAAGACAGTTAACAAAAAAGCGATGCAGTTTTCTGCATCGCTTTTTTCCTTAGCCTCCCTTTCCTAAGGGAGGTGGCACGAAGTGCCGGAGGGTTGCACATCTTGGAATGACTAACTGTTTAATCCGATACGGCGACTGGCTGATAGCCTGCCTCTTTGATAACGTCAAAGAGCTTTTCGTTGTCAAGCGGATTTTGGTGGTCGATCTCCACACTGTTCTTTTCACGAGAAGCCTTGACGCTCTCGACGTCAAAGTTTTTCTCGATCGCTTCGGTAACGTGCTTTTCACACATCGGGCACATCATGCCCTCTACGGTTACGGTGGTTGTCATGGTTGTCGGTTCTCCTTTATCATTATTTTCTGCGGCGGGCGGTAATGTTACAGCCGCTTTTTTAAACTTGTTATGACGCTTATGCGGATTGAAAAGATTCAGCCGCAGCGCGTTGGTAACGACGCAGAAGCTCGACAGGCTCATCGCCGCCGCGCCGAACATCGGATTCAGCGATATCCCGAAGAGCGGGATCCACAGCCCCGCCGCGAGCGGGATGCCGATGATGTTGTAGATGAACGCCCAGAACAGGTTTTCATGGATATTTCGCAGTGTCTGGCGCGACAGGCGGATCGCCGCCGCCAGATCGCTCAGTCGCGAGCCGACCAGCACGATATCCGCCGAGTCGATGGCGATATCCGTCCCCGAACCGATCGCGATACCGGTGTCGGCAACGGTTAGGGCGGGAGCGTCGTTAATGCCGTCGCCCGCCATCGCGGTCCTGCCGTATTGCTTCAGCTCGCTGATGATCTCGCTCTTGCCCGACGGCAGTACGCCCGCGTAAACGCGGGCAACGCCCACGGCGTCGCCGATGGCTTTCGCTGTCTTTTCATTGTCGCCGGTGATCATCACGACGCGGATCTCCATTTCCTTGAGCTCCGCGATCGCCTCTTTGCTGTCCTCCTTGACGGTATCCGCCGCGGCGATCACGCCGAGCAGCTTGCCGTCCTTACAAAACAGCATCGGTGTTTTGCCGGTGTTGGCAAGCGCGCTTGCTTTTCGATCAATTTCGCGATCGACGTCGATCTTTGATTGGACAAAGCTGAAGGATCCCGCGAACACCTGCTCGCCGTTGATGCTTCCTGTCAGCCCGTGTCCCGCAAGGTTTTGAAAGTTATCGCAGGGCAGGGGAGAGAGGTTCTGCGCTTCGGCGTATGCGGTGATCGCGTCCGCGAGCGGATGGGAACTGAGCCTTTCGATACTGTAGGCGATCTGTAAAAGTTCTTCTTCTGTTATCCCTTGTGCGGGAATGATATCCGTGACCTCCGGTTCGCCTTTGGTGATGGTTCCGGTTTTGTCGAGGGCGACGATCTGCGTCTTGCCCGCGGTCTCCAGCGCTTCGGCGTTTTTGAACAGGATGCCTGCCTTCGCGCCCACGCCGTTGCCCACCATGATGGATACGGGAGTCGCCAAGCCTAAGGCGCACGGACAGCTGATGACCAGTACGGAAATGCCTCTTTCAAGCGCGTAGGAAAACTCCACGCCCGTTATCAGCCAGATGATTAATGTGATAAGTGCGATCCCCATGACGATCGGCACGAATACGCCCGATACCTTGTCCGCAATCCTCGCGATCGGGGCTTTGGTACTGCTTGCTTCATAGACGGTGCGGATGATCTGACTGAGCGTCGTGTCCTCTCCCACGCGCGTCGCGCGGCATTTCAGATATCCGCTCTGGTTGATGGTCGCGCTGCTTACATTGCTGTCGACGGCTTTATCGACCGGGATGCTCTCGCCCGTCAGCATGCTTTCGTCGATCGCGCTTTCTCCCTCGATAACAACGCCGTCCACCGGCACGCTCATGCCCGGGCGCAGGATAAAGATATCGCCGATCTGTACGTTCTCGATCGGGACTTCAACCTCCCTGCCGTCTTTTTCCAGAACGGCGGTCTTGGGACTTAAGTCCATCAGCGATTGCAGCGCGTCGGTCGTCCTGCCCTTGCTGTACGCCTCTAATATCTTACCCAGCGTGATCAGCACCAGTATCATCGCGGCAGACTCGAAGTACAGCCCATGCAGCAGGTGCGCCTGATGATCACCCTCTGAAACCGTCATCATAAACAGCTCATATACGCTCCAGATAAAGCTTGCCGCCGAGCCTAAAGAGACAAGCGTGTCCATATTCGGCGCGCGGTGGATCAGCCCCTTGAAGCCGCTGATAAAGAACCGCTTGTTGATGACCATGATCGTGGCGCTGAGTATCAACTGTACTAAGGCGACCGCGATCGGATTGTTGCCGAAAAATGAGGGCAGGGGGAAGCCCCACATCACGTGCCCCATTGAGAAGTACATCAATATCAGCAGCAGAACGAGCGATACAACGAATCGCTGTACCAGCGGCTTGACCTCGTTCGGCTTTTCGATCTTGATTTTATTCGTTTGTTTGGTTCCGGCGTTCTGCGCCTTGGCGGTATATCCCGCTTTTTCAACGGCGGTGATGATCGCCTCAGGCGCGGCGCTGCCCTCGACCGTCATCGAGTTGGTCAGCAGGCTGACCGAGCAGGAGGTCACGCCCTCCACACCGTTGACAGCCTTTTCAACTCGCGCCGAACACGCCGCGCAGCTCATTCCGCCGACGTCATATCTGTCCATAATTTCACCTCATTCACTGTCATTGCGAGGAGCTTTAGCTCCGTGGCAATCCCACAAAGAGGGACTGTTCTTATCACTTCATCAGTTTCCCGATAATATCCATCAGCTCGTCAATATCCGCTTCATCGTTTTTGATATCGCGCACGACACAGCTTTCTATATGACGGCGCAGCAGTTCACGGTTGAACGCGGAGAACGCCGCTTTAGCTGCCGCGCTTTGCGTCAGGATATCCACGCAGTACGCGTCGTCCTCTACCATCTGACGGATGCCGCGGATCTGCCCTTCGATGCGCGCCAGTCGATTGATCAGCTTTTTCTTTTCGTCTTCTGTCCGTTCAGTCTTCTTCTGTGATAAACATTTTTCACACGGCATATTGAGAACCTCCATACGGTTTATATTATACCCCCTATGGGTATCTGATAATCACATTATATACCCCTGTGGGGTATTTGTCAAGCGCTTAGCGATAATTCTTTTAACCACTTGACTTTTTATCGGAAATATAGGATAATTTATACTGTAATATTATAGTGGGAGCATATGGTTTTATGCTCACCGCACAGGAGGTATATTATGTCTATTGATTTAACCAAGTACGGTATTACCGACGTCAAAGAGATCGTCTACAATCCGTCTTATGAACAGCTCTTTGAGGCTGAGATGGATCCTTCGCTGACCGGCTTCGACAAGGGTCAGCTCACGGAGCTGGATACCGTCAACGTCATGACCGGTATCTACACCGGCAGATCGCCCAAAGATAAGTTCATCGTAATGGATGACACCAGTAAGGACACCGTATGGTGGACCACCCCCGAGTATCCCAACGATAACCATCCGGCGACTCAGACCGCTTGGGACGAGTGCAAGAAGCTCGCGATCGAAGAGCTCTCCGGCAAGAAGCTCTATGTCGTCGACTGCTTCTGCGGCGCAAACAAGGACACCCGCATGGCGATCCGCTTCATCATGGAGGTCGCATGGCAGGCGCATTTCGTCAAGAATATGTTCATCCAGCCCACCGAGGAGGAGCTCGCTTCCTTTGAGCCCGATTTCATCAGCTACAATGCTTCCAAGGCGAAGGTGACTAACTTCAAGGAGCTCGGTCTGAACTCCGAGACCGCCGCGATCTTCAACGTTACCTCCCGTGAGCAGGTCATCCTGAACACATGGTACGGCGGCGAGATGAAGAAGGGTATGTTCTCGATGATGAACTACTACCTGCCTCTGCAGGGCATCGCTTCCATGCACTGCTCCGCCAACACCGATATGGAAGGCAAGAACACCGCCATCTTCTTCGGACTCTCCGGCACCGGCAAGACCACCCTGTCCACCGATCCCAAGCGTCTGCTGATCGGCGACGACGAGCACGGCTGGGACGATAACGGCGTCTTCAACTTCGAGGGCGGCTGCTACGCGAAGGTCATCGGTCTGGATAAAGAATCCGAGCCCGACATCTATAACGCCATCAAGCGCAACGCTCTCTTAGAGAACGTTACCGTCGACGAGAACGGAAAGATCGACTTTGACGACAAGAGCGTGACTGAAAATACCCGTGTATCCTATCCGATCGAGCATATCGAAAAGATCGCGAAGAAGGTAAACGGCATTTCCGCCGGTCCTGCTGCCGAGAACGTCATCTTCCTGTCCGCTGATGCGTTCGGCGTTCTGCCTCCCGTTTCCATCCTGACGCCCGAACAGTGCCAGTACTACTTCCTCTCCGGCTTCACCGCGAAACTGGCGGGCACCGAGCGCGGTATCACCGAGCCCACCCCGACCTTCTCTGCCTGCTTCGGTCAGGCGTTCCTCGAGCTGCATCCGACAAAGTATGCAGAGGAACTGGTCAAGCGCATGGAACAGAGCGGCGCGAAGGCGTATCTGGTCAACACCGGCTGGAACGGCACCGGCAAGCGCATCACCATCAAAGATACCCGCGGCATCATCGACGCCATCCTCGGCGGCGATATTAAGACCGCTCCCACCAAGATGATCCCCTACTTCAACTTTGAGGTTCCCACCGAGCTGCCCGGCGTAGACCCCGGCATCCTCGATCCCAGAGATACCTATGCCGATCCTTCTATATGGGATGAGAAGGCAAAGGACCTCGCCGCAAGATTCATCAAGAACTTCGCGAAGTACACCTCCAACGAAGCCGGCAAGGCGCTCGTAGAAGCAGGTCCGAAGCTTTAATTCCGATATAACTGTCATTGCGAAGCCCCTTGAACATACCTGTTCAAGGGGCTGTGGCAATCCCACAAAAAGGAGTAGACTTTTTTACTATTGGTGAATGACAAATGAAGAGATATCGACTCGTTCTGTTTTTGCTTTTCGTTACCGTATTAACTCTTTTCCTATGTTCATGCGGTATGTTTGGCTTCGAGTGTATGCACTGCCATCAGTACAAATACGAATCGCCTCACCATATCACGGAAAAATCCGTTGATATGGATGTGTGCGACGAATGCTATCAAGATTACAAAGCAGGTAAATGGTCTATCCTGCACTGATACTAAACCCGCCTGTGAGAAGGGTCTCACAGGCGGGTTGTGCTTTTTAGTGATATGAGATAATGATTCCCTTTTTGTGGGATTGCCACGGCTCCTAAACACGTGTGTTTGGAGCCTCGCAATGACAGTTGTGTATCACAGCTCCAGCCCCCAGCACAGCAGCTCGGGCAGATAGAGTCCCCAGTATTTGTGCAAATGCTTTGTATCATCGTTGGTGACGGTACGGACGCGGTCGCTCGGATAGTCATGCGCGAGAAGCCAGCTTTCCGCTTCGACCGAATAAGGATAAAGAATCTGTTCGATCATGTCCTTGTTGCCGCAGAAGATATACATGCGCGGAACTTTACCGGAAAAGTCTTTTGTGCTCAGATATTCATCCCATACAGACGCGTCATAGATGTTCAGGGAGGGGGACATCACGCCGACATAGTCAAAGACCTCCGGGTATTCCAAGCCGATGTAAAATGCCATGAGACCGCCGCCCGAGGAGCCGGTGAAGCCGCGAACGGAATTAACGTTGTAATTCGCCTCGACATAGGGGATAACGGTATTCACGGTGAAATCGGCAAATTCTTCACCGCCGCAATAATCTTTGTACTGCTCGAGCAGTTCTTCTTCTGTTCCCGTTTGGAGGAACTCCTCCCGAAGCCCCTCATCCCAAATCGGCTCGCCGATATACGGGCGCATCTCGCTGTCGCGGGTGCCCTCCAGACTGGAAATACCGACGATGATGATACCGTCGCTGCCGTTGTTCATCATCGAGCGGACGGTTTTATCACACCGCCAGTCATCGTCGGGCAGCGTGCCGAGCATCACCTGTCCGTCGTCCATATAGAGGACAGAATATTTCTTGCTTGTATCATCCGGATCATAGCCGTCGGGCAGATAGATCCAGACGGTCTTTTGCTCTCCCTCGGGATATCCGGGATAGTCGAATTTTTTGGTCAGGATCTTGCCCGCGCTGTACTGCCCGCCGGTATAAACGTCGGTGTCGTATTTGCTTTTGTTTTTGTCCGAGATCATAAAGCCGCAGCTTGCCTTGGTAACTGGCGTTTCAATGGTTTTCTTACTGTTGCCGTTGCTGAAAACGACGCGGTCATATTTCCCGACGTTAACGTCTATGCTGTATTCGTTATAGCCGCTGCTGTTGACAACGGGATCGGTCAGCAGGACGCCCGGGCTTTCTTTAAGCGCTTCTTTGGTGGTATAGTTGAAGAAGTAGGCATAGACCGTGCCCCACTTTTTGTTATCGGTGAACCGGATCGTGACGGTATTCAAAGCGGCTTCCTCTGCGGGGAAAACGGTGATGCGCCTTGCAAGATAATACTGTATCAGGGTCGCGTCATAGACGGTTAGTTCTTCGTTTTCACTGACATGGGCGCGTTTTTGTGCCTCTTCATCCAAAGACTGTATCTCCGCTAAATGGCGCTGGAGATAGGTAACGTCGATACTCTCTATCTCACCGTTGCCGTCGACGTCGCCGAAGTCGGTAGTAGCGTTTGCTGTCAAAACGGTGCTGAATAAAAGGCTCAGCGCCAGTATGATCGCCGTGAGTGTTGTGATGCTTCTCTTCATTTCTTTCTCCTTTGACGATGTTATTTCGCTTCTTCTTTTTGCAGCGGCGCCACCTGACGGTAAACCATAGCGGCTAAAAATTCGGAGTAGACGTTGCGCCAGATGGTGCTGTCATGCAGACCTTCTTCACTAAGGTGCAGCACGATCTTATCCTCGGGATATCCCGTGTCCTTAAGACGGCTGACCATTTCTTTAACTAAGGTTCCGGTGTCGCTGTTTCCATCGGAACCCGCGAAGAAATACAGTACCGGCGATTCTGCATCAAAGCTCTTTTCTCCGAGATACGCGCGCCATGTATCGTCGTCATATTCCCAGAAGGAAGCCGACATCGCGCCGCAGGTACCGAACACCTCGGGGTACTCCATGGCGTCGAAGAAGCATTGCAGTCCTCCCAGCGAAGCGCCCGTGATCGAGGTGTGGAGCGCATCGGTATAAACGTTGTAGTGTTCCTGTATATACGGTACCAGCGTTTTGGCAATAAATTCCGCAAATTCGGAGCCGTTCATATAGTCTTCGCTGAAATTATCGTCGTAACTGCCGCCGACCATCGTTTCATGCATCTTTTCATCAAAGGACTCGCCGATATCGGGGACCATCTCGTAATCGCGCGCACCGGCGCTTTCGATCGCGACGACGATCGCTTTTTCGCCGGTCGCCGCCGTCATGGCTTTGACCTGCTCGTCGACGACCGGACAGCCCTTCAGCTCCTGTCCGTTTTCTCCGAGGAAAATAAAGCTCTGACCGTCGAGCACATAAACGGTCGCATACTTTTCTTTCGATGTGGGGTCGTAGTCGTCGGGCGTCCAGATGTGGATCTTTTTGTCGAAGTCGAAGCCGCTGAGCGTGAGATCTTCATAGTCATGGACGTACTCGATCTCTTCGCCTACCGTATAGGGCAGCAGATCATCCTCTGTTTTGTACCAGCCGCTGATACACGGATTGAATGCGACTTTCGAAAAGCGGTTGATCTTTTCATCCTGATCGTCGCAGGTGACATATACCATATTGTAGCGGGAACAATCCCCCTCGCACGAGAAGGTGACGGAGTCGCTGTCCTCGCCCAGCTTTTCCATTTCTACGTCGGCGCTTTCGCCGCTGTTGCTGTTGAAAAAGGTTGCGACCGCCTTTGTGCTTTTGGCGCTGTCCCTGTAGTACAGGGTGTGCGTGTTCGGGTATGCTTTCGGCGTATCCTGTGCGCCGCACGCTGTGAACAGCGCGGTTATGATCACTGACGCTATCATCAGCGATATCACTTTTTTCATGTGTTTGTCTCTGTTCTTCTTATATTACTGTAATGATAATATCATGGCTATCTGAAGATTATCTGAAGAAAGCGAAATTGTCGGAGAAAAATTATTGCGAAGAGCCGAAGCCCTTCGCAATAACAAATAATCGATTATTTACAGATCCATGCACCAGCTCAGCATCTCCGGGAAGTACAGCGTCCAGAAGCCTTCGCTGTGGGTCGCCTCCGCGTCGGTGACGGTCGTCATCTTGTCCGTCGGGTAGCCGTGGTTCGTCATCCAGCCCTGCATCGCGGTGGCGTTGGTGTACAGCGCCTGTTCGAGCTGATCGCTCGTGCTGTTGCCGCAGAAGAAGTAGATGCGCGGTGTATCGCCGGAGAAGTCCTTGTTGTTCAGATAGGTGTCCCAAACGCTCTTGTTATAGAGGATGAAAGCGGGGGAGAGAGCGCCGATGTAGCGGAACTTGTCCATGTTCTCCATGCCGATGTAGAACGCCTCGATACCGCCGGAGGACGAGCCCGCGACGCCGCGGATGGAGTTGGTGTTGTAGTTGCTTTCCACATAGGGGATAACGGTGTCGACTACAAAGTCGGAGAACGCCTTGCCGCCGCCGTTCTGATAGGAGCTGTCGGCGATAGAGGCGAGCTGTCCGAGGTTCGGGGTCAGCTCATGGTTGCGTCTGGCGTCGGTATTGCCGCACGCAACACCGACCACGATCAAGCCGTCGCCGCCGTTCTGCATGAGAGAGAGCACGCTTTCGTCACATTCCCACTCGTAGCCCGAGAGGGTGGTCGCCTGACCAAAGAGGTTCTGACCGTCGCACATATAGAGGACGGAGTATTTCTTGCTCTTGTCGTTGGCGTTATAGCCTTCGGGCAGCCAGATGTAGACGTTCTTCTTGTAGTTGCCGTCGGGATAGGTGAAGCTGACGGTGTTGAGCGTACCCTCGCCGTCCTGACCGTAGGGATATACGCCGGCGAGATACTTGCCGCTGTATGCTTTGCCTTTATTAATAGGATCGACAAAGTAGCCGGAGCTCGCCTTGGTAACGGGCAGGTTGGTGGTCTGATCGGTACCGTTGTTGAAGATGACGCGATCGTACTGTGTGACGTCCACGGTCATGCTGTAGACCTTCTCGCCGAGGTTGTTGGTCGTGTAGTTGGTCATCTGTGTGCCGGGCCACGCCTTGAGCTTCGCACCCGATTTGCTGTTGAACAGATAAGCGTTTACCTTGCTCCAGTTCTTATTGTTGGTAAAGTGGATCGGGATATTATTCTTCACCTTGGTGATGGTATCCTCCGGCTCGGTGGGAGCCTGTGTGGGCGGTTCCGTGGGCGCTAAAGTCGGTTCTTCGGTGGGCGATTCGGTGGGCAGGAGTTCACCCGCGGGGAATGCCGAGATGATACCCGCCAGATAGCGCTGGATCATCGTCGCGTCGATGATCGTCAGCTCGTCGTCTGCGTCAACGTCGCCGCGCTTCTGCGCCGCTTCATCCAACTCTATGATCGACGCTTCAAAGCGCTGGATATAGGTCACGTCGATAACATTGACGTCCTCGTCGCCGTCTACGTCGCCGTACAGCTCTGCCGCCGTTGTGATGATCGCCGTGCCGATTACCGTACCGCATAAAAGTACCGCGATCAGCAGGATGGATAACAGTCTTTTTTTCATAATAACACCCGCCTTGTTCATAATAGTGATGACCGGCTCAAGCCATCATTACTGCTGATTCTATTATAACTGTTTTGCGGAAGATTTCAATATTTTTCTGTTTCTGTGAACGATTTATTAATACTTTATTAATATCGTCTTTCAATGCAATCCATCCTATTGACAAGGAAATACCAATTTTGATATAATAACTATAATTATTATAATAGGATTAGTATGATTAGTTTGCATACAATCGTAACAACGTTTGCAGACAGGAGGAATTCAGTTGGCTGAAAATGAAAAAGACAATCTGAATGAAAACGACAGCCGGAACGAAGCTGATGATTTGTACGAAGCCGATGATCGGAACGAAACCGACGTCCCGAACGAGGATGATGAACTGAATAGAAATGACAGCTCGTTTGATGACGACAGCCTATATGAACCGATAGACGTCAGTGAACCCCGCGCGCCCATCAGAGAGATAGATGTGATAGAAGAGGCGCTCGCGATACGCCGGCGCGACTGGATCAAATCCAATCTGACCTATATATTTGCCGGGATCGGTATCGTGGTGGTAGTGCTGATCGCCCTGCTGATCAATATGTTTTTTCAGAACAGCAATCCGATGAGCCGTTTTACCGCTTCACTGTCGAAGAATTTTAACTCATCCTTTCGTTTCAATATCCAAATGACGGAAGATGATGAGCCGATGATGAGCTACGACGGCGCGATCGACGTCAGCCGTTCCAAGCATACGGCTAAGGCGACATATGAAGCGGATTACAACCGCTATCAGTTTTCCGGCGCGGTGTACGCCGATAAGGCAACCGCCAAAAAGGGCACCTATTATCAGAAAAAATGGCTGATAAGGGAGTGTCTTGATAACGCGCAGGACTTCTTTGACTTCGACCGCGATTTCCGCTCGGGCGGCTTTGACGCCGGTTCGTTCCTGCGATTTACCGGGCTTACTTCCGATTTCTCGACCCGAGAGCTGAATACCTTTATCAATACGCTGATGAAGCGTTTATCCACCGACAGCGCTATCGCGACGATCACCTCCGAAAAGGTGGACGGTGAGGAACGTTTTCATTATGATATCAGCTTACAGGCTTTATTTGAAATGATCAAGAGCGACGGAGCGTCGGTCTTTTACCGCGCGACGGATTATGATACCTTCTGCCGGGTGTATGAGGAGAACAAAGACGCGATAGCCGACGCAAAATGTACGCTGGATTTTTCCGTGAACAACGCGGGAAATATGACGATGCTGGAAGCGAAAATCGCTGTGAACGGAAAAGCGTACGGCATGACCTGCCGTATGAGCGATTTCGGCAAGGCGGAGGTCGAGCTTCCCCAAAGCTTTTATAAGGCTGCGGAGATCACACCGGCTGAATAAGCCCGACGATGAGGTGACCTTATGAGAAAAAACAAAATCGAATATGCCGTTGTATGCGCTGTCGGTAAGGTCAGGCGCAATAACGAAGATAACTTCTGCTGCTGCGGTCATATCCGCGAGGACGTCAATTCCGTAGAGGACGTCGCTTACAGCGGTACCGCGGACGCGGACGCCAACGAGCTCTTTGCCGTATTTGACGGTATGGGAGGCGAGGCGTGCGGCGAGGTTGCGTCCTATGTCGCCGCGAACCAGTCGCTGGTATTTCTCCGTTCCAAGGACGCGTATCAGGAGTATCTGTATGAGCTGACGATGCAGATCAACGCAAAGATCCTGCAGGCGACCGAAGCGCGATCGCTGGTGCTGATGGGTACTACCGCCGCGATGCTGCAGGTATGCTCGGAAGACGTTTATATCCTCAATTCGGGCGACAGCCGGATCTATAAGCTGTCCGATCATGAGCTCAGACAGATCTCTCAGGATCACATTTCCGTTGCGTACGGCGGCAAGGCGATCACCCAGTTTTTGGGGATGCCGGAGGGCTACGAGCCCGCTCCCTACGCCGCGAAAGGAAAATTCAGACCGGGCGATATGTTCCTGCTGTGCTCCGACGGCGTGACCGATATGCTCACCGACGAGGAGATCTGCCGTATCATAGACGATAAAATGGACGTTGACATTTTAGCGCGCGCATTGGTCGACGCGGCGCTCGATAAAGGCGGCGTCGACAATACGACCGCGATACTGCTGCGATTCTCCAAGGGATGATTCGCTTTGATATGGCTTTTTAACCGTTTATCTGGCTGAGCGTCCGCGGACTTTGCTCCGCGTCGTATCTGACAGAAATCGAAATCAGGGAAAAGACAGGGATATTATGGAATATAAAAATAATAAAACGGGCAATCGCAGGAGATACAAATCCCGCTATCACAGCCCGCACAACTACAAAACCAAACACACCGGCTCGTCCAACCGCGCGCCGATCCTGATCGGCGTCGCTACCTTTGTGATACTGGCGTCGCTGGTGCTGGTATTCGCGTTCGGCGATAATATCTATACGTTTTTGGACAACACCTTCCATCCTTCGGCGCTGCCACTGCCCGAGGGCGAGACCATGGGCGTGGTGCTGGCGACGGAAGAAGCCGACGCGCCTACCGAAGAGCCCGCTCCCGAAGCGACACAGGCGCCCGTTGCGCAGCATGACGAGTTCAACCGTCTGCTCGCCGCCGCGGGGCTGAAGGCGGATGAGCTCAACGGCAGCCAGATGATTTTTGTCGAGAGCGAAGGCACCTCGGCAAAGGTGTATTGCTATGAGAAGGATTCCGGCGGTATCTGGGCTCCGAAGTATGATGTGCTGCAGGGCTATGTCGGTACCGGCGGTGTGTCTGCCAACATCGGTCCGGCGGACGATACCACTCCGATCGGTACCTACAAGTTTGAATTCGCGTTCGGCACCAACAGCGATCCCGGTACCGCGTTCGAATATACGATGGTCGACTACAACACCCAGTGGGTCACCGATCCCGCATCGATGAACTACAACCGTATGGTCTGGGCAGGCGGCGTCGTAGCGGATTACGCATCTTGCCAGCAGCTTTCCGAGTACACCAAAAGCTATCCGTACGCGGTGGTATTTGATTATAACCGCAACCCCGTCGATCCGTCGATGGGCTGCGCGAAATTCTTGCATGTGTCGAGTGAGCCGACCTACGGCGGCGTAGGTATCTCCGAGGCGGCGCTGGGCACGATCCTCCAGTGGCTGACCCCCGACGCGAACCCGACGATCTCGATTTTTTGATTCGAATAGACTGATTGTAGGGGAGGGGCTTGCTCCTCCCGCTATCATTTAGATGTGAGCAGAGCCCACCCAAATAAATGAGCCCTTCCGTGACGCGGAAGGGCTTTTCGTTTGCGTGTGAAATTGTTTTGCGTGAAACAAATGCTCTAATTTCAACTGTTATCTGAAGGCTGTTTCTTATTCTTCTTGAACATCTCCGTCGGCAGCTGGGCGATGATGATAGCGATAAGCATGATCCCGCATCCGATCCATTCGTTCGCCTTGGGGATCGCATTCATGAAGATCACGCCGCCGATGACGGCAAAGACGCTCTCCATGCTCATCAGGATCGAGGCGAGGGTGGGGCTGGAGATGTATTTCTGTCCGATGATTTGCAGGGTATAGGCGACGCCGCTGGACATCAGCGCAAGGTACAGCAGCGGCTTCCATGCACTCAGGATCGCCGAAACATCCGGCTTTTCGAAGATCAGCATCAGGATCGCGGATAAGACGCCAGTCACGAAAAACTGGATGGCGCTGAGCTTGACGCCGTCCACCTCGCCGATATAGCGGTCAACGCAAAGGATCTGTACCGCGAACGCCATGCCGCAGATCAGCACGACGACGTCGCCGAGATACAGCGCGCCGAATCCGTCGTACAGACAAAGAAAGTACAGTCCAACGGTGGCGAGGATCACGGCGATCCCGACCGTCAGACCGGGCTTCTTATGCAGAAACAGTCCGAAGATCGGTACAAATATGATGTATAAAGCGGTCAGAAATCCGCTGTGCGCAGAGACGGGCGCGCCCTCGGGGTAGAGGGAGATGCCGAACTGTTGCAGGTTGACGGAGACGCACAGCATCACGCCGCAGATCACGCCGGCTTTGATCAGTTTTCTGCGGTCGGCGGGGTTGCTTTCGAGCAGTTTTTTGCCCTGTATGCGGCGTATGACAGCCGCGACGGGGATGAGCGCGACGGACGCGATCAGGGATCGCAGGGCGTTGACCGTAAAAGGCTGAACGCTGTCCGCGAGCTTTTCCTGAGCGACAAAGGCGAATCCCCAGATGATCGCCGCCGTCAGCAGCAGTACCGACGACAGCGCTTGGTGTTTTTTCATATAATCCTCCGAACTATCAGGCTCCCTTTGGTAAAGGGAGCTGTCGACGAATGTCGACTGAGGGATTGTATAAACGATCGAGCGTTAGCGAGAAACCATTATATATGGTTTTCGTTGTAATCGGAAAATGATACACACTTTCCGAGACCGTTTGGAATTAATAAAGGGACGCTGTTCCAGTCCATCATACAAGAAGCGAATAATTATGTCAAGAAGCGCGGCTTTTCACACTCTGTATTCGGCAGATTTGCACAAAATTTTTTATTTTTCCAATACGTCACTATAGCACGATAAAAAAGATGTATCATTACCAACGATAACTTTTAAGTCGGTACAGAGATGCCGACAAGGTTTGAATGTAATACCCCTGCCTTGTTCTGCCTTGTCCGCATCGGATGAGGCTTTTTATTTTGGTGAATGGTTAACGGTGAATGGTGAATGGTTGAGGGCGGGCTTTGCCCGCACCCGATTTGTGTGATACCGACTGCTGTTCAAATGGTTATGAGGTTTACTATGGAGTATAAGGCTGCGCTGATGTCGTCCGACGACGTCGACAGAGCGCTCAAGCGCATATCGCACCAGATCATCGAAAAGAATCACGGGCTCGAGAACGTATGCCTGATCGGTATCCGTACCCGCGGCGTGCCGCTGGCAAAGCGTCTGCAGCGTCATATCGAGGCGATCGAGGGCGTCACAGTGCCGGTAGGGGAGTTGGATATCACGCTCTACCGCGACGATCTGTCGCGCATCGGTGAGATGCCCGCGGTCAGGGGCAGCAGCGTGGATTTCAGCATCGAGGATAAGACCGTGGTGTTGGTCGACGACGTCATCTATACCGCCCGTACCGCGAGAGCCGCGATGGAAGCGGTCATGAAGCTCGGCCGTCCCGCTAAGATCCAGCTCTGCGTTCTGGTAGATCGCGGTCATACGGAGCTGCCAATCCGCCCCAACTTCGTCGGGAAAAATATCCCCACATCGACCGACGAGGTGGTAGCGGTCCGCCTGACGGAAACGGACGGCGAGAACGCGGTGAAACTGTATATCAAATAAACCTATTTTGTAGGGACGGGCATTGCCCGTTCGCGGACGATCGATGATCGTCCCTACTGAATAAATATTATTTTCCATAAGGGGGAAATCCAAATGAAAATGATTTACAACGTAAAGGATAAGCCCAAATTCGGTCAGCTTATCGTATTTGCGTTCCAGCAGCTGCTGGCTATCATGGCGGCGACCATCGCCGTTCCGATGATCGTCGGCAACGGCATGAGCACTTCCGCGGCGCTGTTCGGCGCGGGCGTCGGCACGCTGATCTATGTGCTGTTCACCAAGGCGAAGAGCCCGGTATTCCTCGGCTCATCCTTCGCCTTCCTCGGCTCTATGGCGGCAGCCTTCGCGGGCGGCGTGTCCATGCAGCTGGGCTACATCGGTCTGATCCTGGGCGCGGTTTTTGCCGGTCTGGTCTATGTCGTTATCGCGATCATCGTTAAGTTCGCGGGCGTTAAGTGGATCAACAAGCTCATGCCCGCCGTTGTTATCGGTCCGACCGTTGCGATCATCGGTCTTTCTCTTGCCGGCAACGCAATCGGCGACCTCGGCGCTACCGCCGCTAATTTTGAGGCTGCCGAGACTCCCGTTAACGTATACATCAAGATCATCTGCGGTCTGGTAACGCTGGTCGTCACCATGCTCTGCTCCGTATACGGCAAGAAGATGGGCAAGCTCATCCCGTTCATCATCGGTATCCTCGCCGGTTATCTGACCGCTACCTGCTTCTACTTTATCGGTAACGCGACCGGCAACGACGCGCTGAAGGTCATCGACTATACCGCTTTGACCTCTCTGTTTGAGAACATCAGCCTGAGCAGCTTCATCGCTGTGCCCAACTTCACCTTCCTGACCGCCTTCGGCGGCTTCGGCGAGCTCAGCGGCTCCTATATCGGCACCATCGCGGTGGCATATATCCCGGTTGCATTCGTCGTATTTGCCGAGCATATCGCCGACCACAAGAACCTCAGCTCCATCATCGAGCATGATCTGCTTGAGGATCCGGGTCTGTCCCGCACCCTGTTGGGCGACGGCGTAGGCTCCATGGTAGGCGCCTTCTTCGGCGGCTGCCCCAACACCACCTACGGTGAGTCCGTCGGCTGTGTCGCGATCACCAAGAACGCTTCCGTCAGAACCATCATCGTGACCGCGATCGAGGCGATGCTGATCGCTTTCATCGCTCCCTTTGTCGGCTTCCTTTCCACCATCCCGAGCTGCGTTATGGGCGGCGTCTGCATTGCGCTGTACGGCTTCATCGCGGTATCCGGTCTGAAGATGCTGCAGAAGGTCGATCTCGATGACAACCGCAACCTCTTTACCGCTTCGGTCATCCTGATTGCGGGCGTCGGCGGCATGATCCTCAAGTTCGGCAACGTCACTATCACCGAGGTAGCTTGCGCGCTGATCCTCGGCATCCTGACCAACATCATCCTCGGCAAAAAGAAAAAGAAAAGTAAATAATCCGAACAGATTTCAGCATGAAAGACCGTCTCGTTGAGGCGGTCTTTTTTTCTGTTAATTATTGACAGAATTTTGCGGTTACTTGTGGTAGGTTTAGCGATTGAATTTATTGAAACAAATTGGTAAAATATAATTGGAAGGAAGGAATCATCTGTAATAAATACTGATTAATTTTGGATGTTTTTGTAGGTGACGATATGAAAATAACAGTTGTATGCGATGCGCTCGGTTCGCTTGATAACGGAACAGCTATCGCTGCGACGGCTTTGGTACGCGCGATGAAAAAGCGCGGTCACGAGGTTGTGGTCGTCTGTTCTGATGAAGCAAAGGCGGGCAAGGAAGGTTATTTGGTGATATCCCGCCGCGGCAGCAGGTTCGGAAAACGCAATTTCGAAAAAGGAATACTGGAGGATGCCGTTTGGGACAGCGACGCGGTGCATATCATGACGCCGTTTATGCTGGGCAGTGCCGCGGTGAAGTTGTGCAAAAAGCATTTGATTCCCGTCAGCGCGGACTTTTACGTTCAGACGGAGGGACTGCATGCACGCTTGAGACCGAGTCGTCTCACAGCGGCGAATCGTGTGACTTATCGCCGTTATTATCTGAACGTATATCGGTATGCGGACGCGGTGCGTTATCCGTCCGAGCTGAGCCGAAATCTGTTCGAAAAAACGGTCGGGCATGAGACAAAAGCATACGTGATCCCGAACGGAGTCGACGGGCGCTTTCACCCGAACGGCGCTCAGAAGCCTCGCGCGCTGAGTGATCAGTTCATCATTCTGTACTGTGCCGATTACAGCCGGGAAAAGAATCACGGCGTTTTGATCGACGCGGCGGCTTTGTCGAAGTACAGCGATACGATTCAGTTGATATTTGCCGGCAGCGGTCCGATGAAAAGCGCGCTGAAGAAGCAGGGGATGAAGCTGAAGAATCAGCCGATCCTGACGGCTTATCCGTACAGTCAGCTGCCGAATCTGTATAACTATGCCGATTTGTATGTCCATCCCGCTCTTGTCGATATGAACGCGTCTTCCTGCATGGAGGCGCTGGCGTGCGGACTTGTGCCGCTGATCGCCGATTCTCCGCGCAGCGCGGCGAAGCGCTTTGCGCCCGACGGCAGCAATCTGTTCGAAAGCCGCAATGCGCAGGCGCTGGCTGATATGATCGACCGCATCATCGAGCAGCCTGAGGTTCTGACAACCTATCGCGAGCAATACAAAGGGATCGTCGGCGAACTGACGCAGGACGTGTGCATGGATCGCATGGAAGAGATGCTTTACGATATCCGCTGATATCATGACCGATGTTTTTATCGGAAGCAACATATTGATTGAAAATCACTTTTCGTTTCAGGCGGAGAGTGATTTTTTGTTTTAGCGGGCAGTGGGCAGTAGATAGTGAGCAGTGGCTGCTTGGCGATTGCTGCGGGGAGATCGATCGCATGTTGATGATGCTTTTTGTTAAAAGTTTATAAATATTGACTGCATGATTTGACATGTGGGCTCGTTAGGCGTATAATTACCCTGTATTTTTATCTTTATTATAGGAAAGCGGGTTTCATGATGATACCGCATTTCCGAACGGTGATTGTATGAAGAAAATCAAGAAAACTACATGGATCATCATATTATGTGTCAGTATCGTTGTGATCCTCTGCGCCGCGTTCTTTCTGTTTCGTTATTTGACGCAGAAGGATATCGTGCGGGAGGAGTTTACGCCGACGGTCGCTCCGACACAGGAGCAGACCGAGCCTACGCAGGCGGCGACAGAAAAGCCTCCGGTGGAAGCGTGGGGCTATCGACCTGCGGATCCGGTCGATCTTGACGTCAGCTTTGACGAACTGATGGAGATCAATCCCGATATCTACGCGTGGATCTATATCCCGAATACCAACGTTGATTATCCCGTCGCGCGCAGCACGAGCGACGGCGACGACAGCTTTTATCTGGAGCACAACGTTTACCGTCAGTATCAGTTCTCGGGAACCATCTATTCCGAGATTCAGAACCAGCCTGATTTTCATGACAAGGTGACCGTGCTGTACGGGCACAACATGCTCAACGGCTCGATGTTCGCGTCTTTGCACAACTTTGAGAATGAAGATTTCTTCAATGAGAACAATACCATCTTTATCCTGACCAAGGATAAGGTGCTGACTTATCTGGTGTATTCGGCTTACACCTATGATGACAGACATATCCTCAACTCCTTCAACTTTGCCGACGACGAGGTCTTTCAGGAGTATATCGATTCTACGCTTGAGCCTCATTCCGTTTACGCGAATGTGCGCGAGGGCGTTGAGCCGACAATCGAGGATCATATTTTGACGCTGAGTACCTGCACGAGCGGTCCGGCGGATACCCGATTTTTAGTACAGGGGGTGTTGATTGATGAAAGCGACAGATGACAGCAATAATCAGCCGCGGCGTTACCGGGCTGAGGTGAAGCGCGCGAATATCAAAAAGCGCCCTGAAAAGGAACCGGTACGCCGTTATAAGGATGACGATGAAGGCGCTCGCGCTGCCGACGAAAAGCCGCGGGATCTCCATCCGGATATCTCGGATGAAAAGCCCGAAACCGTGAATACCGAGCCGGCGGAAGAGCAGGTTCCTCAGGCGACTCCGGTTCAGGAACTGCAGCAGGGAGAAGACGCCGAGGCGGAGAGCTCCTTTGATATCGAAGAGGAAAATGAGGAATACGTAGACCGGACGCGTGTCATGCCGCAGGAAGAGTTTGAGTACGTTGTTCCGAAGGAAAACTTCAAACAGCACATGAAGCGCAAGCACAGAAGCACGGAGCATTCGGGAAGCACCAAAAAGGCTTCTCAGGAAGAGATGGAGGAAGCGGAAGAGGGCTTTGTCTTTGCATCGCCGCGCAGACGCAGAAAACACAAGCACCACAGTCACCACGGACACCGCCACCGCAAATTCAGACATATGGCGCTGTGGAAGCGCATCCTGATCATCGTGACTGCCGTACTGTTGGCGATAGTCATTTTGCTTGGCGGCACTTACCTGATCCTGAATGAGATCGGACGCCGCAGCCTGCACAGCTATGAGAACGCGGAGGTCGTAACGCCCGCAAGAGATGAGTCGGGCGACGAGATCATCAAGGTCGATAAAAGCGGACGTGTGATCACCTATGACGGCGTTACATATGAGCTCAACGACAATCTGATCAGCGTGACCTTTATCGGAGCCGATGAAGGCACGGGAGATAACGCCGACCTGCAGATGGCGGACGCGATCTATGTCCTGACTGCCGACACAGAGACCGGAAAGGTGAAGATACTGGGTATCTCCAGAGATACGATGGCGGACGTCGACCTGTATTCCAAAGAAGGCAATTTCATCGACACCGAACATGAACAGATTTCGTTTTCCTACGCGTACGGCAGCGATACTGTCACAGGCGGCAAAAACACGACCACCTCGCTGAGCAGGCTGTTCTACGGGCTGCCGTTCGATAACTACTTTGCGATCAATATGAAGGCGCTGATCACCCTCAACGATACCATCGGCGGCGTAACGCTGACCTCGTCGATGACCTTTACGTCCCCGATCGACGGACGCACCATCAACGAGGGCGAGACTGTGACGCTGCACGGCAAGGAAGCGGATTATTACGTCAGATACCGCGATACGGAAAAGCTCGATTCCAACAACGACCGTATGCATCGTCAGCAGGAGTATATCCGCGCGTTTCTGAACGCGATCATTCCTGCTGCGAAGAAGGATATTTCAGTCATTTCAAAGCTCTATAACGAGATACAGGTCAATTCTGATACAACGCTCGACCTGTCGAAGATGACATATATCGCATCCACCGCTCTGACAAAGCTCAGGAGCGCGTCGGATATCGAGTATGTTGCTCTGCCGGGTACGATCACCGAGGGCGAATACGCCGAGCTGAATCCTTCCAACGAGGATACCATCCGCACGATGCTGGACGTCTTCTATACGCCGCTCGCCGACGTTCCCGACGGCATACAGTGACATAACTTTTTGTCCGGAAGCGGGCAAAACCGGAGGCTTGGTTTTGCTTCAAAGCCGACGTATATTCTTTCAATATTGTTACTTTACGGCTCTTTCGCTATGCGGAGGAGCCGTTTTGCCGCGCCAATTATTACACTTTGGCAACAATTATTGAAAACAGCTATATATTGTGGTAAAATACATACTGTCATAATATATCTGGTTTTTACCCTGCGAAAACCTGTCGTGAACGTCATCTTTTCCGACAGCTTCGGTACGATTTTTTATCAGCCATAGTATGGTTTCGGATCGAAGGGTAAAGGAGGATTAAAATGAAAAAATTTGTGATTATTTCCATCATACTGATTCTGATAGCCGGCGGCATTTTCGGCTATTCGCTGTATCATTTCATGCAGGTCAACGACATGTTCAACAAGAGCGAGCCTGTCGCGACCGAGGCGGTCACCGAGGCGGAACCCGCGAAGGATGCTACCGAGGCGCCGAAGGTGAAGCGCGACGACAATATCGTCGATACGAAGAATATCTTTGAAGAGGGCGCTGATAAGGCTTCCGCAGCGCTTCAGGATATGACGCAGGAGGAAATGGTCGGTCAGATGCTTCTGGGCATTTGCGCCGATTCTTCCACAGCTCCGGCTGAGATGCAGAAGTATGCGCTGGCGGGCATGCTGTTCACCTCCGAGAACTTTCAGGGGATGTCTAAGGAAGATATCACCAACGCGCTCAAGACTGCCGGCGCCGACACGAAGGTAAAACCGATCATCGCCGCGCAGGAGGAAGGCGGCAATTATACGACGATCTCGGATCTGCCGGCGTTCTCCGAATACGACTTCAACGCGCCGCGCACGGAATTTGAGAACGGCGGACTGCAGGCTGTGCAGAAGGCGGAGGACGATAAGACCACGATGCTCAAGAGCGTGGGCTTCAATATGAACATCGCGCCGGTCATCGACCTTGCGTCTTCCGGCGATCAGATGATGTATACGCGTTCGATCAGCGACGACGTGGACACTGTATCCTCATACGCCGAGTACGCGTCGAAGTTCGATCAGGCGAAGGGCGTGTCCATCGTGCTCAGCCACTTCCCGGGCTACGGCACCATCCCCGACAGCGCATATACCGGCGTGGGAGCGGTGGAGGACGACCGTCCCGCCGAGACGATCCGCAGTACGGATTATACGCCTTTTAAAAAGGGAGCCGCCGCGGGCGCGCACTGCATCATGGTATCGAACGTGCTGGTGAAGAATCTGGATTCCGCCCATACCGCGGCGCTGTCGCCTTCGATCCACACCGAGCTGCGCACGAACGTGGGCTTCTCGGGTCTGATCATGACCGACGTGCTTGACGACGCGGACTATTCCGCGTACGCCGAGGGCAACAAGCCGGCTGTTCAGGCGGTGCTCGCGGGCAACGACCTGATCTTAGTGAAGGATTACGCGACCGCTTACAACGATATCTTAGCGGCGGTCAAGGACGGCACGATCAGCGAAACACAGCTCAAGGACGCTGTGACCCGCGTTCTTTCCTACAAGTACACTACCGGGATCATGAAATAAATAACGAACACAAAGCAATCGCGGCGTCGGGGTGACGCCGCGATATTTTGCGCCCGTAATATGTTGCCTGAATCTGGTTCCTCTAAATTCAGAAAACAGGGAAAACCGTTACCGTTTCGCTTGATTTTCCTGAAACAAAGTACTATAATGTAAACGATTTCGCATGGCGATGATTGATACCGATATCTGTTTCGTTATTAATCAGGTATCAGCATTACCGTGCTGCCGAAACATCGGAGGTGAGAGTTATGCAGGATATGATCAAGAGGATCGTAGAGGCGGACCGTGAAGCCAGAGCGCTGGAAGAGGACAATCTGTTAGCCGCCGAAAAGGAAAAGGCGAGGATCGAGGAACAGGCGCAGGCGATCCATCAAAAATATATGGATCAGGCTGACGAAGAGATCCACAAGAACGAAGCATATCTCGAAAAGTTTTATGAAAGAAAGCTCAGTGAGGAATCTGCGAAGCAGAAATCCGCTATGATCAAGCTGAGAGCAGATTTTGAGGAGAACCGCGACAGATGGGTCGATGAGATCGTCAGCCGCGTTATCGGCTGACGGGGAGGTGGCATGATGTCTACGACGTCCTATGCCGTCTCAGCCAAGGCAAGGGCAAAGTACGGCAGGTTTCTGTCGGAGCATGATTACGAAGGTATCCTCGCCTGTCAGAGCGTTGCCGAAGTGATTGCGTATCTGAAGACATACACGCACTTCGCGCCGGTGCTGTCCGGAGTAGACGAACGCGAGGTACACCGCGGAAGGCTGGAGGCGCTGCTCAGGCAGTACCAGTTCAGCGAGTTCGACTCCCTGTGCCGTTACGACTCGAGCGTGAGCGAGGGCTTTTCGCGCTATATCATCGAGAGAGCCGAGGTCGAACAGATCGTGCACTTTATCGTGCTGCTCAACGCGCGTTCCGCCGACCAGTTTTTCTTCCGCTTTCCCGCCTTTCTGGCGAAGCATACCGAGCTGGATTTCGAGCATCTCGCGACCGTGCGGGATTACAGCGGATTTTTAGAGACGGTATCCCGCTCACCGTACTATGAGATACTCAAAAAGTTTCATCCCGACAGCAAGGGCAGGCTGCCCGTCGCCGCAATCGAAAACAAGCTCTATGAGCTGGTGCTGCAGCATATGATCGAATTCATCAACAAAAAGACCAAGGGCAGCGAGCGGCAGGAGCTGACGGATATCTTTAAAAAGCTGAACGACTACAGAATGATCTCGCGGATCATCCGTCTGAAGCGATATTATCATATGTCGCCCGACGAGATCAGGGCGACGGTCAATCCGCAGATCAGCGGGTTGAGCCCCAAGCTGATCGACGCCATGTGTGAGGCAGAGACAGCCGAGGACGTATACCGTATCGTGAACGAAACGAAATACGGCAGGCTGATCAGCCGCGCCGGGAGCGATTATCAGGGCGATATCGGTCCGCGCGTACAGTATCAGATTGCGCGGCAAAAACTGCATTTTTCCAATAATCCGTCGGTCGTCATGATCTCGTTTATGTTCCTGTCGGAGACAGAGCTGATGAACGTCGTCTGTCTGATAGAGGGCGTACGGTATCAGGTCGACCCCAAAACCATCCGGTCAATGCTGATACACTGACCGTAATAAACCACCCCCGAGGCAAGCACTAAAGTGTCTATGACCTTTATTCTCGTTTTGCTCGGGCAGGGTATGATACCCATCAAAACCGGTCACCGGTCACTTGCCGCTGATCACTAACAAAGAGGTGAATAATACTTGGCTGTATTACCTATGCAGGCCGTGAACGTCATCGGACTGGTAAAGTATATCGATGAGGTCGTCACGGTCCTCGGTGAATCGGGCGTGTTCCACCCCGACGAAGTGTCCAACTTCTATACCGAGCTGCAGGACTTTACGCATGTGCCGACCAACAATACATACGCCGAGCATCTGGCGAATTTGAAGTCCGCCCTGAACAGGATCCTGTTCGATTACAAGATCAGGGAATTCGACGACTATGATCCTGCGGCTGAGGAGCTGGAAGCGCTCTCGGAAACTATCGTCTCTGATATCGATTTGCTGTGCGATGAAAAAGAAGCCGCGGCGGAGCGTCTCAGGGAGACAAGACATAACTACAGCGTCACGCAGCAGTTCGCCGGTCTGGACGTCGAGATCGGAGAGCTTCTTAAGCTCAAATACATGAAAGCGCATTTCGGAAAGCTCCCGAAGGAGAGTATGCCGAAGCTCAGCCTGTATAAAAAGAACAGTAAAAATATCGACTTTATGGTGTGCACGGAAGATAAGACGCACTGTTGGGGCGTATATTTTGCGCCTGTGGATCAGGCAGAAAAGATCGACAGGATCTTTGAGGGGCTGTATTTTGAGCCGACCGAGCTGGTGGGCGGCAACGAAACACCCGGCGAGCGGATCGAGATCTATAAAAAGGAGATCCCGATTCTGGAACGGCAGGTAAAAGAGGCGCAGGAGAGGATCGACCGTTATCTGAAGGATAACGACGAAACGATCACACGCTGTCTGTCAAAGCTCGAGGAGCTGGCGCTCTATATGGGCATCCGCAGTAAGGCGCTGCAGCACGGCAACAGCTTCATTATCGTCGGCTGGATCCCCGCCGAGGACGCGGATCAGCTCAAGCGCCGCCTGACGAAGATCAGGAGCGTGGAGCTTGACTTTTCCGACGCGAAGGAAGAGCTCGATAAGCGCCCGCCCGTCAAGCTGAAAAACGCATTCTTTGCCAAGCCGTTCGAGTTCTTTACCGAAATGTACGGCGTGCCGAAATATAACGAGATCGACCCGACGACCTTTGTCGCGATCACCTACATCATCATCTTCGGCATCATGTTCGCCGACCTCGGTCAGGGCTTTGTGCTGACGATCGTCGGATGGCTGATGTGGAAGCTCAAAAAGATGAAGATCGGCAAGATTTTAGCGCCGTGCGGCGTATCCTCGATGGTGTTCGGCACCCTGTTCGGCAGCTTCTTCGGTTTTGAACATCTGCTCGATCCGATGTACCGCTCGATGGGCTATAAGGCAAAGCCGTTCGAGGTCATGGCGTCGGAGAATACCAATACGATCATTTTCGCCGCCATCGGCATCGGCGTGTTCCTGCTGATCGTCGCGATGCTGTTCAACGTGTACAGCTCGCTCAAGCAAAAGAATTACGGCAGAGCGCTGTTCAGTACCAGCGGATTGGCAGGAATTGTTTTCTACAGCGCGACGGTGTTCGGATTGTATTCCGAGATCTTTCTCGCAAAGCATGTGATGTCGACGCCGTATATTATGGGACTCATCGTGTTCCCGTTCATCCTCATCTTCTTCAGCGAACCGCTCACGGATCTGGTCAACGGCGAAAAGGACTGGCAGCCCGAGAGCTGGGGCGGATATATCGTGGAAAAGCTGTTTGAATCCATCGAGGTCCTGCTAAGCTATGTGACAAACACCATGAGCTTTCTGCGTGTCGGCGCGTTCGTGCTGGTGCACGCGGGTATGATGCTGGTCGTATTCGTGCTTGCCGAAACCGTAGGCGGCTTCGGTTACTGGGCAATCGTGGTGCTCGGCAACGCGCTGGTCATGGCGCTGGAGGCGCTGCTGGTAGCGATACAGGTGTTGAGGCTCGAATATTACGAGTTGTTCAGCCGCTTCTATTCGGGTGAGGGAAGACCGTTTGAGCCCGTGAAGTTCATGAAAGAGAATAGTTAAGCAGTTCGATTTTTCGGGAGGAGCATGGTTCTTCCCTACAGATAATTGGAGGTAAATATTATGTCACTGTTTGATTGCTTATTGATGGCTTTGCCTGTTGTATTTTTGATCGGTTCCGTGCTGATCGCCGTGAAAGCGGTATCCCGCGGAAAGAGCAGAAAAAGAGCCCTGCTGCTGCAACTCGCGTCCTTCGCGTTCGTGTTCGCGGTATGCATGATCTGTCCGTTCGCGGCAAGCGCGGCGGGCGGCGAAGCGCTCGTTGAGGCTGCCGGCAACGCGAGCGGCATGGCGTTCATCGGCGCCGCCGCGGCGACGGGTCTGTCCTGTATCGGCGGCGGTATCGCGGTCGGCAACGCGGCTCCCGCGGCGATCGGCGCTACCAGCGAGGACCCCAAGGCGTTCGGTAAGGCGATCATCTTCGTCGCGCTGGGCGAAGGTATCGCACTGTACGGTATGCTGATCTCTATCATGATCCTTTCCAAGATCGGTTAAGAAAATGATATGAAATTTTATTTGATCAGTGATAACGTCGATACCCTGACGGGCATGCGCTTCGCGGGCATCGAGGGCGTTGTCGTACACGAAGAGGACGAGGTCAGGCAGGAACTGATGAGCGCGATGGAGCGCGAGGATATCGCCGTCATCCTGATGACGGAAAAGCTGGTGTCGCTCTGTCCCGATATCGTGTACGACCTGAAGCTCAACCGCAAGCAGCCGCTGATCGTCGAGATTCCCGACCGTCACGGCAACGGACGAACCAAGGACAGTATCACCCGATACGTTCAGGACGCGATCGGCGTCAAGGTATAGAAAGAGAAGGAACCTTATGCCAAAGGATAAAACAGATAATTTTCTGAAGGCGATAAAGAAATACGCGAAAGAGCAAAAGACCGCGATGCACGGCGAAGTCAAGCAGCTCAAAAGCGAACGCCTGAAGGAAGCCGAGGAAGAGGCGAAGCGCGAGAGCCAGCGCAGGATCAAGGAGAACCTGCGCGAAGCCCGCAGCCGCAAGACCGCCGAATTCGCCAAAAAGGTCAGAGAGGGCAGAAGCGAGCTGTTTTTACAGCGCGCCGCGATGGTCGACGAGATCTTCGAGCTGGCGGCGCGGAAGCTCGTCGCTTATACCGCTTCCGCTGAATATGCCGCTGAGCTGAAGGACGGCGCGAAGGCGATCGCGGAGCTGTTTGAAGACAGCGACTGCGTCATCATGCTCAACGAGAGAGATCTCGGCGCGGCTGAAGAGATCAAAGATCTCTTTACCGGAAGCGTTGAGGTGCGCGCGGACAGCTCCATCCGGATCGGCGGCGTCAGGGGCTGGTGCGAGAGCAAGGGCGTCATCGCAGACGAGACGCTCGATACCAAGCTGGAAGCCCAGCGGGAGTGGTTCACGGAAAACTCCGCTCTGACGATGACCATTTGACCGAAAGAGAAGAATGAATATGGATAAGAATGTGATTTACGGTATCAACGGTCCCGTCGTTACCGTAAAGGATACCGACAGCTTTGCCATGATGGAAATGGTCTATGTCGGTCAACAAAAGCTGGTCGGCGAGGTGATCGGCATCACCGACCGCCTGACCACGATACAGGTATATGAGGAGACGACCGGTCTCAAGCCCGGCGACCCTGTCGCGGGCACCGGAGCGCCGATGAACGTGCTGCTGGGACCCGGTATCATCGACAATATCTTTGACGGCATCGAGCGCCCGCTGAAGGCGATCGAGGAGCAGTCCGGCGCGTTTATCAGCAGAGGCGCGGCGGTATCTTCACTGGATACCGAAAAAAACTGGACGGTCACGATGAAAATAAAGGTCGGCGACGAGCTCGAGGGCGGTCAGATCTACGCGACCGTTCCCGAAACGCCGATCATCGAGCATAGATTGATGGTTCCGCCCGCTTTGGCGGGAACGGTCGTCGAGGCGCGCCCCGACGGCTGCTATCGGCTGTTCGATACCGTAGCGGTCATCGAGGATGAAGCGGGGCAGAGGCACGAGCTGACGCTGTGCCAGAAGTGGCCGATCCGCACCTCGCGTCCCGTCAGGGACAGACTGGCGCCCACTATCCCGCTGATCACCGGACAGCGCATCATGGATACGCTGTTCCCGATCGCGAAGGGCGGCACGGCGGCGATCCCCGGCGGCTTCGGTACCGGCAAGACCATGAACCAGCATCAGCTCGCGAAGTGGTGCGACGCGGATATCATCATCTACGTCGGCTGCGGCGAGCGCGGCAACGAAATGAGCCAGGTTCTTGATGAATTCTCCAAGCTGATCGACCCCAAGTCCAACCGCCCGATGACGGACAGGACCGTGCTGATCGCCAACACCTCCAATATGCCCGTAGCGGCGCGCGAGGCGTCGATCTACACCGGCATTACCCTCGCGGAGTATTACCGCGATATGGGTTATCATGTTGCGATGATGGCTGACTCCACCTCCCGCTGGGCGGAAGCGCTCAGAGAAATCTCCGGACGACTGGAGGAGATGCCCGCGGAGGAAGGCTTCCCGGCATACCTGCCGTCGAGACTCGCGGAGTTCTATGAGAGAGGTGGTCGAGTGGAAGCGCTGTGCGGGGAGGAAGGCTCCGTGACCCTGATCGGCGCGGTGTCGCCGCAGGGTTCCGATTTCTCCGAGCCTGTAACGCAGAACACCAAGCGCTTTACGCGCGTGTTCTGGGCGCTGGATAAGGCGCTCGCGTACGCCAGACATTACCCCGCGATCAACTGGATCGACAGCTACAGCGAATACTTCAACGACCTCGATCCGTGGTTCAGAGAGAACCTCGGAGAGGAGTTCATCGAATATAGAAACCAGATCAGCGCCCTCCTGCAGGAGGAGAGCTCCCTGATGGAGATCGTCAAGCTGATCGGCTCCGACGTACTGCCCGACGACCAGAAGCTGGTCATCGAGACGGCGAGAGTCATCCGCGTCGGTTTCCTGCAGCAGAACGCCTTCCATCCGGAGGATACCTATGTCCCGCTCGAAAAGCAGAAGAGGATGATGGAGGTCATCCTGCATCTTCACGAAAAGGTGAAGGAGGTCGTCGCGCGGGAGATCCCGATCTCACGCGTCACAGAGCTCGGTCTTTTCGACAAGCTCACCAAGATGAAATACGACATCCCCAACAATCGTTTGGAGATGTTTGACGAGTATATTCAGGATATCGACGAACAGCTCGCCATCTTATTACTGTAAAGGAGGAAACGCATTTGATCATTGATTATGTAGGCGTAAAAGAGATCAACGGCTCGCTGGTCGTCATGGACGGCGTCAAGGGCGTTTCCAACGAAGAGATCGTCGATATCAAGCTCGACGACGGCTCTCACCGCCAGGGGCGCGTGGTACAGATCGACGGCGAGCGTATCGTGGTACAGGTTTTTGAGGGCACCCGAAGGATCAGCCTGAAGAATACCCGTACCCGCCTGACCGGCCACCCGATGGAAATGCCGCTGTCGCCCGAGATCATCGGCAGAGTCCTCGACGGCGCCGGCAGACCGATCGACGGATTGGGGGAGATATTCGCCGTCAAAAAAGCCAATATCAACGGAACGCCGATCAATCCGGTGTCCCGCGTGTATCCGAAAAACTATATCAATACCGGCATCTCGAGCATCGACACGCTGATGACCCTGATCCGCGGTCAGAAGCTGCCGATCTTCTCGGGCTCCGGTATGACGCATAACGACCTCGCCGTACAGATCGTGCGGCAGGCAAAGATCAGCGGCGCCGACAGCAGCAATTTCGGCGTTGTTTTCGCCGCGATGGGCGTGCAGAAGGATGTCGCGGAATATTTTCGCAAGAGCTTTGAAGAGAGCGGCGTGCTGTCGCGCGTCGTGATGCTCTTGAACCTTTCCAACGACCCGATCATCGAACGTACGCTGACGCCGCGCTGCGCGCTGACGGTCGCCGAGTACCTCGCCTTTGAGCTGGATATGCATATCCTCGTCATCATGACGGATATGACCTCTTACGCCGAGGCGCTGCGCGAGTTCTCGTCCTCCAAGGGTGAGATCCCCGGCAGAAAGGGCTACCCCGGCTATCTGTACTCCGACCTCGCGTCGCTGTATGAGAGAGCGGGCATGATCAAAGATCATCCGGGCTCGGTGACGCAGATCCCGATCCTGACGATGCCCAACGACGATATCACACACCCGATCCCCGACCTGACGGGCTATATCACCGAGGGACAGATCGTACTCGACCGCGTGCTGCAGGGACAGGGAATTTATCCGCCTGTCAGCATCCTGCCGTCGCTGTCGCGTCTGATGAAGGACGGTATCGGCGAGGGATACACCCGCGCCGACCATCAGGCGCTCGCGAATCAGCTCTTTGCATCTTACGCGAAGGTCATCGACGCGAGAGCGCTCGCGTCGGTCATCGGCGAGGAGGAGCTTTCGCCGATCGATAAGAAGTATATCGCGTTCGGCAGGCTGTTTGAAGCGCGCTTTATCAATCAGGGCTTCAACGAGAACCGCAGCATCGAACAGAGCCTCGACCTCGGCTGGGAGCTGCTTTCCACCCTTCCCAGATCGGAGCTCGACCGCGTGGACGACGCGGTGCTCGATCTTTACTTCGAGAACAAGGATAAGAAGAAGGAATTATCATAATGGCGGTACAGACAGTGCCCACCAAGGGCAATCTGATGAATACCAAAAAATCGCTTACGCTGGCGCGGGTCGGCTACGATCTGCTCGACCGCAAGCGCAATATCCTGATCCGAGAGATGATGACGCTGATCGATCACGCCAACGCGATCCAGCAGGAGATCGACAACGCGTACGATGAAGCGTATCTCGCGCTGCAGCGCGCCAATATCACCAACGGCTTTTGTGATGATATCGCGCGCGCGATCCCGGTGGAGGACGGCTTGAAGCTGGACTTCCGCAGCGTGATGGGCGTAGAGATCCCGGTGCTCACGCTGGACGACAGCGACGAGCGCATCCGACTCCACTACGGAACGGAGATGGCGAATTCCGCCGTTGACAATGTCTATATTCGGTTCACAAAGGTGAAGGAGCTGACGGTGGAGCTGGCGGAGATCGAGAACAGCGTTTACCGCCTTGCGGACGCGATCAAAAAGACGCAGAAGCGCGCCAACGCGCTTAAGAATATCATGATCCCGCGCTTTGAAGAGACCGTCAAATTCATCACCGACGCACTGGATGAAAAGGACAGGGAAGAGTTCAGCCGCCTGAAAGTCATCAAGCGGAAGAAGCTCAGAGAAAGTGCGGAACGGCAATAGAGAATGAAAAGGCGGTTTCGACCGCCTTTTTCTTTATGTTTTTTTCTGAAAAATAGTGACATTTTCACTTTTATCAGTATAATAGAAGCATGTCCGAATATCAAAAGATTTACGGAGGTAATTATGTCAGATTCCAAAAAGATCAATCCCGCGCCCGACGGCGCTGAAACCGCAGAGACTGTCGAGACCGCTCAGGTCGCTACGTCCGAAAAGACGGCGGCTGATTCAAATGACAGCACTCCCGAAAAGAAGAACGGCAGCCGCAAAAAACGAATCATCATTATTTCTGTTATCGCGGCAGTCGTCGTGATCGCGGCAATCGTTCTGATCGTCGTTCTCACCGGCAATAACGCCGACGCCGAAAGCGACGAGGACGTCGAATATATCGACGTACAGACCGGTAACTATTACGGCGGCGTCATCGAGCCGCAGCAGACCGCGGACGTCAATAAGGATCCCGAGCGTACGGTCAGCGACGTTTATGTCAAGGTCGGCGACACCGTAAAGAAGGGCGACAAGCTCTTTGAGTACGATTCCAACGAGACCGCGTCCAAGCTGTCGAAGGCGAAGATCGAATATGAAAGCATCAAGAACGATATCGCGGAATGTGAGACGCGTATCTCACAGCTGTCGCGCCAGCGTTCCGAGGCGGATGCGGATCAGCAGGCGTCTTACACCGAACAGATCTCGGAGCAGCAGAGCAGCAAGAGCCAGTATGAGCTGAACCTGAGAATCAAGCAGGTAGAGATCGACGATCTGCAGGACAGTCTGGATAATTCCGTCGTCACCGCTCCGATCAGCGGCATCATCAAACAGATCAACAACGGCTCCGATAACACCTCCGGCGCCTATATGACGATACTGATGAACGGCTCCTATCGTGTGAAGTGTCTGGTGGACGAGACAAACGTCCGCAGCATCAGCGACGGGATGAAGGTTGTTGTTCACTCGCGCGTGGAAAAGGACAAAACCTGGGACGGAACCGTCTCCAAGGTGGATTCCTCGAACCCGGCGGACAAGAGCGGCAATAACGGCGGCATGGACACGGGCAACTCCGATAATTCCGCGACCAATTACTATTTCTATGTCAACCTTGACAGCAGTGATGAGCTGCTGCTCGGCGAGCATGTTTACGTTGAGCCCGTCATGGATGAAGCGTCTGATATCTCGGATGATGCTCCGGAACAGGATGACGCGGCGCCTGTCGATAACGCAGAGAACTGACGGAGGGCGCCATGCTGTTAGAATTAAAACACATTTATAAAACCTACCGGAACGGCGACGAGGACGTCCCGATCCTGAAGGATGTCTCCCTTTCGATCGAAAAGGGAGAGTATCTGGCGATCATGGGACCCTCCGGCTCCGGTAAGTCGACGCTGATGAATATCATCGGCTGTCTGGACAGACCGACCAGCGGCGAGTTTACGCTGGACGGTAAGGATATGCTCACGTTGAGCGATAACGAGCTGTCCGAAATCCGCGCCCATCAGATCGGCTTCGTTTTCCAGAGCTTCCAGCTTTTAAAAGGCGAGACCGCGATCCAGAACGTGATGCTGCCCCTGTCGTTCGCGGGCGTAAAGCGCAACCTGCGCCATGATATCGCCCAAAAGGCGCTCGAGCGCGTCGGACTCGCCGAGCGCGTCGACTTTCTGCCGACCCAGCTTTCGGGCGGTCAGAAGCAGCGCGTCGCTATCGCGCGGGCGCTGGTCAACAATCCCGATATCATCCTGGCGGACGAACCCACCGGCGCGCTCGATCAGAAGAGCGGCAAGTCGGTGATGGAGCTGTTTGAGCAGCTCAACCGCGAGGGCGTTACCATCGTATTGATCACCCACGACGAAAACGTCGGCAAGCGGGCGAACAGGCTTCTGCATATTGTAGACGGCGAGATTCTGGAGCATAAGCAGGAGGTGGCGCAGGATGAAAAATAAGAAGCTGAAAAAGTGGCTGATCATCATCGGCGTGTGCGTTGTCCTCATCGTCGGTATCATTTTCGGCGTTATCGCGCTGAACCAGAACTCCCGCAGGGCATATGTACAGCCGGTGAGCGACCTGAATATGGGTTATGAGTCGGCTTCGCAGGCATTTTCCGGCAGAGTAGCGGAAAGCGCTCAGGACAAGATCCTTGTCTCGTCGGAAAAAAAGGTAGACGAGGTCTTTGTGTCAAAGGGCGACAAGGTGAAGAAGGGCGACAAGCTCTTTCAGTACGATACCCGCCTGCTGGAGCTCTCGCTGGAGGAAAAACAGCTGACCGTCAATATCAACGAAACGACGCTGTCCAACGAGAAGCAGAAGTTGGAAGCCTACCAGAATATCGTCCCCTCCACGGAACCGCCGACGGAGGAACCCGCACCCGAAGAGAGCGTCGCGGCGGATGCGACCGCAGCGGCAGACGCGACCGAGGGAGAGGCGGTTCCGGAGAAGGTTGAAGAAAGCAGCGCCGCAAAGACCTATACGGCACAGGAAAAAGCCGACCTGATCGCCGATCAGCAGATCGTCGTCAGCAGAGCGCAGACGGCCCTGGACTCTTCCAAGGAGGAGCTCGAGGAAGCACAGCAGGCGCTGGATGAAGCGGTGGTCACCGCTAAGATGGACGGTACCGTCAGCGACATTCAGGATCCCGATAACTTCGACAGTTCCGCGCCGTTCTGCATCGTGGTCGGCGATACCGGCGTGACGGTGAAGGGATATGTCGGCGAGTTCGACTATGCCGATCTGCATGTCGGAGATAAACTGACCGTATCCTCATATATGAACGACATTCAGACGAGCGGCGAAGTGCTGAGTATCGGCGATTATCCCACCGACGCGCAAAGCGGCGGCAGCGGCAACCAGAACACCTCCTATTATGAATTCACCGCCTTTGTCGATCAGTCCGAGGGCTTCGATATCGGCGAGGACGTCCAGATCGCGAAGGACACCTCCGAAGAAGGCGAGTCGAGCGATACTATCATGCTGAGCAAGGCGTATGTGCGTACCGACAGCAAGGGATCATATGTGCTCAAGGATGTGAACGGCAAGCTGCAGCGTCAGGACGTTAAGACCAAAAAGACCTCCGGCAGCGACTATATCCGGATCACCGAAGGACTGAGCATGGATGATTTGATCGCCTTCCCTTACGGCTCCAAGGGCAAGGAAGGCTTACCGACGACGACCGAAGAACAAGGTCCGAGTATATTCTGAGAAAGGAGAGCGGATTATGTTAGAAAACATCAGATTAGCCCTGCGCGGCATCATCACCCATAAGATGCGCTCCTTTCTGACGATGCTGGGCGTTATCATCGGCATCGCCAGCATCATCGGCATCGTGTCCATCGTACAGGGCACCAACGCCCGACTGGAAAAGAGCCTGATCGGTTCCGGCAACAACGTCGTGACCGTCGCGCTGTCTCAGGACGGATCGCAGGCGGATCCGTCGAGCATACCGATATCGATCCCGGTAGTATCCGACGAAAAGCTGGAAAAGATCAGGGGCCTGAGCGGCGTCGTCTCCGCTTCGACCTTCCGTCAGCGCGAGGTATGGAACGCGCCCGTCTATCACGGCAACTATTCGCTGTCAAGCGGCAAGGTGATCGGCGCGGGCGAAAACCTGTTCGATACCCTGCAGTACAAGGTCGTCAAGGGAAGAGATTTTACGGAAGACGAAATCAAAAACGGCGGCAAGGTCACTATCCTCGACATGAAAACGGTAGAGGCGCTGTTTGACGACGACCCGATCGGACAGGTAATCGAGATCAAGTCCGAGCCTTTTGTGGTGGTCGGTATCGTGAAGGATATGAACGCCGAAGAGCAAGATTATGAGACGATCGACGAGTATTACAACGCTTCTTATTCCGGCGGCAGCGTCTACATCCCCGAAAACACATGGCCGATCATCCTGCAGTATGACGAACCGCAGAGCGTTGCGATCCACGTCGCACAGACCTCCCGCATGGTCTTTATCGGCAGGAGAGCTGCGAGGATACTCAACAGCGGTATCGAAACGGATGCGGTATCCTATGCGTCGCTGAGCTCCGAGGACAGCGAGAACAACATGAAGACGCTGACCGATTCCATCCAGCTGATGCTGATCGGTATCGCGTCGCTGTCGCTGCTGGTCGGCGGTATCGGCGTTATGAATATCATGCTGGTATCCGTCACCGAGCGCACCGCCGAGATCGGTCTGAAAAAGGCGCTCGGCGCAAAGTACCGCACTATCATGTACCAGTTCCTGACCGAGTCCGCTGTGCTGACCAGTATGGGAGGCATCATCGGCGTGATACTGGGCATCATCATGGCGCGGATCATCGCCTACGCCGCAAACCTCGACTTCGGCATATCGGTGCCGTGGATCATCATTTCCGTGGTATTCTCGGTGCTGATCGGTGTGATCTTCGGCGGATGGCCGGCGCTGAGAGCCGCCAAGCTCAATCCCATCGATGCGCTCAGAAGAGAATAATTCTAAAACGGAATTATAATCAAATATTATATTGAAAAAATTCAAAGGCGCAGACGTTGCAAAAACGTCTGCGCCTTCAGAATGTTGACATGGTTTATGTGATATGAGGTTTTATTTGAAGCTGATGCTGTTTATCAAGGCTTCAAATGCCGCTGTACATTCTTCGGAACGGGTGCTGAACCAGCCGCCTGAGCCGCTGTTGTAGATCTTGTACACATCGCTGCCGTGCTGGATAAAATACGAATACGGCTTATCATCGGTGCTCGGCTTGATCACGGTGAAGGTGACGCCGTTGATCTCCTGTTCCTCATATTCCTTATCGGATTCCAACTGTTCCTCTACGGTAGAATTCTTATATACTCTGATCAGGAAGCGATAATCGGGATCTGACTGGTCTTCGCCGAACTTCCATGAGACGGATTTGGTATCGGTCTCACCGTCGGGGAAGACGGTCAGCACCGTGTTTGTGCTCAGGACGTTTCCGCAGTCCGCCAAAGAATACCGGATGTCGTACAGGGAGTCGTCGCCCTCTTCGGTAGTGGTCGCGCCCGTGAAGTTGACACTTGACATCAGATTCTCGAACTTTTCATTGTCGACAGCGTCGGCAAAGGTATAGCCGATTCCGTAGATGACTTTGTCATCCTGCGAGAGTGCCATCTTGGTCTTTCCCTCTTCAATAATGTAGAAGGATTTTCCGCCGTATTCAGCGGTCCCGGCGTTGTCGATCCTTTCCTGCGGGACGGCGTCGGTGAGCTCCTTGCCATAGGTGTAGCCGATGATGATCTGCGATTCATCGTCAAAGGCGTAGGTAAAGCTTTTGTCGACAAGCGTACCGTCTGCGGTTTTCTCGATGTTGCGCTCTACGGTCTTATACCCTTCGGGAATGGTAAAGCTCATATCCATCACGGCGTTATCCTCCGCAGGCGTCGGAGGAGCGGGAGCTTCTGTCGCGGCAGGTTCACCGGAGCTTTCGCCGCTTTCAGACGAGCCGGAACACGCGGCGAGCGCGAAAACCAACAAAGCTGCCAGCAATAAAGCGAGTATCTTTTTCATTTCATTCTCTCCTTTTTCAATCAATCAATTTAAGGCGATTCTAAGGCGATCCTTAAATACCAATTTATATATACCATAATGCAGAATGGATTTCAATAGATATTTTTTATCAACTGATGTCGGTGCCGTGTCAGCGCTGTGCAAGCATTTGACGTCACTGTCCTCAAAAACGTGAAAAAACTGCCTCGATCGCGAAGGAAATCTATTGCTTTTCACTATCGTTTTTATTATAATAAAACTGTCAAATAATATATGAGAACGGGGTGTTTTTATGAAGAGAGTATCCATCAAAATCATCAGCGTGTTTTTTGCGCTGCTGCTCTGTCTGACGGTCGTTTTTTCAGCCGCTCTGCCGGTGATGGCTGCGACGGTTTATCTGCGCGGCACGTTCAACGGCTGGGAGAATCCTCCCGAATACGCGATGACCTATGAAAACGGCCGCTATATGATCACGATCCACCTCGATAAAGGCAGCTATGAATACAAAGCAGCGACTGCCGATTGGACCACCTTCCAGGCGCCGGTCGAGGGTAACGAGAGCCTCACGCTCGATCAGGCTGCCGACGTGACCTTTATTGCGTATACGGACAGCAATATCATCGAGGCTTATTCTCATTCATCGCTGGAGGCGGATGTCAACAAGGTCGTACTGCGCTCCAAATGGCAGGAGCACAGCGATCTGGTGCTGACCGAGAAGAACAGCGCGGTATCCTATCAGAGCGTGAGCAAGAGCTATCCCGCGACCGCTTACTGGAACATCATCTCCGACGGCGACGGCGCATACTATCTGCAAAATGATTCGACAAAGCATTACGCGGCGCTCAGCGGCAGCGCGCTTACCTGCGTTTCCACTGCGGACGGCGGCGATACGAGCTGGTATGTCGATACCACCATGGGCGTGCGCTTCATCAGCACCGCCAATGAGAACGCGATCATCAATATCGAGGCTCTCTCCGGCAACGCGCAGGCGACGAGCGTCCCGATGTACTACACCAGCTCGCAGTGGGAGTTCGAATACAGCTCCTATGACTATCGGCTGACGACCGACAAGGTCATCGACACCGGCTACAACGCGTACGCAGATTCTCCGACGTCGATCACCTCCTATATGACGGGCTCGCGCAAGACATGGACGCAGTCGAAAAACCTTTCCGCGTATCCCGCGTTCTCGGCGCCGAACACGCCCCTCGCTGCGGCTGTCTATAACCTCTCTTTGGAAGAGGCTGTCAAGAGCATCCATACCGACTCCTACGGTCAGGTTTTCTACACCGGTACGGCGTGGCAGAAGGTCTGGACGCGCGACACGGCGCTGTCGAATCTCTATTCGCTCGCGTGGGTATTCCCCGAGATCAGCTACAACTGCGAGCGAGAGAAGATCAAGACCTCGGGCGGCGTATCCGTCTTTGAACAGGATACCGGTACCGGCGGCTCCTATCCCGTCTCTACCGATAAGATCATTACGATGCTCTCCGTTTGGGAGACCTACCTCGCGGACGGCAACACGGATCATCTGAGTTATTTCTACGACGTTTGCAGCAACACGATCATGCAGGATATGAACGTCGCCTACGATACCGACGCGGGACTCTTCCGCGGCGAGACCTGCGGACTCGACTGGCGCGATCAGACCTATCCCGACTGGACGAGCGAGACCTATGACAGCGGACTTTCCGCGATCGCCGAGAGCAAGACCGCCTCGGTCAATGCGATCTACTGCCGCGTGCTCGAGATCATGAGCCAATCGGCAAGAGTGCTGGGCAAGGGTGCCGACGCCGAACAGGCTTGGGCAAAGATGGCTTCCGATCTGGAGGCGAAGATCAGCAGCAGACTGTGGAACGAGAATATGGGACTTTACTCCTCGTGGGAGTATCCCGAGTATATGGGCAGCGTCAAGGCTGAAAAGACCGACGTGCTGGGCAACGGCTTCGCGCTCTGGTTCGATATCGGCAGCGATTCTCAGATGACGCAGATCTGTGAGAATTCTCCGTTGGTTCCCTACGGCGCGGACACGGTTTATCCGCAGAAGCAGGGCAAGCTGAAGAACGCCGATAAGATTTACCATAACTTCGGTATCTGGCCCGGCTGGGATTCGACCCTGATGGTCGGCGCGTCATATCACGGCAACAAGGCTGTCGCCGAAGAGATCTTCAACTCAAACGTACGCGGCGCGGCGGTCTCACTGACCAACAAAGAGGTCATCAACTACCGCACCGGCGAGGGCGTGGAGTCCGATCAGCAGCTTTGGTCGATCGCCGGCACCCTGGCGGGTTATTACCGCGTTATGTTCGGTATGAACTACGACGAAGACGGCATCACCTTCGATCCCTATATCCCCGACTGGATGGAAGGTCCGTTCAATCTCTCGAACTACAAATACAGAAACGCCACTCTGTCCATCAATCTTTCCGGCGAAGGCGATCAGGTCAAGTCCTTCAAGGTAGACGGCGTCGCGAAGGATATCGATACCTATGTGTTCCCCGTGAACGCGACAGGCAATCACACCATCGACATCGAGATGCAGTCGGGCGACACGGAATACACCATGAACAAGTCCGAGGACAATCTCGTTGTTTGTCCAGAAATGCCGATCCTGACCTACGCGGGCGGCAGACTGATCTGGAGCGCAATGAGCGGCCTGACCTATAAGATGTGGACGGGCAAAGAGTACGTCGACGTCAGCGGCGGCACCTATACGCCCGACACAAGCGTATACGGCTGCTACAGCCTGATGGCGATCTCCGCCGACGGCGTATGCTCCGAGCTGAGCAAGCCGATCGTGATCAGCCCCGACAGAATCAAGGTTGAGGCGGAGAGCGGCAGCGTTTCGAGCAGCAGCCTGATCTCCAACGGATATGTCACCGACAACCGTTCCCGCAGCGCGAATCTGACGCTGAGCGTCACGATCCCCAAATCGGGCAAATATGAACTCAGCGGTATCTATAATAACCCGGGCGACGCCACCTCCGGCGTCAGCTGCGCGATCCGTTCCGTCTATGTCGACGGCGAGGATAAAGGTTCGCTCGTATTCCCCGAGGTCAGCAGCGATAAAACGAACCAGACGAGCACCCACCTCACGCTCGACCTCACCGAGGGCGTCCATACGGTCAAGGTTTTCTACGACACCGCCAACTGGTACGACCGCAACATGAGTATCACTAATAATAACGTGAAGTACAATTACTTCAACTTTGATTATGTCGGCACCGGTGCGCCCGAGCCGACAGAACCGCCGACCGAGCCCGCACCGACCGAGCCCGCTCCCACCGAACCGCCCACCGAGCCCGCCAAGGGGATCCTCGGCGACGTTGACGGCGACGGCGACGTCAATATCATCGACGCCACCTATATCCAAAGATATCTGGCGGGTATAACGATCTCGTTTGATTTCAAAGATATCGTTGCCGACGTGGATGAAGACGGCGATGTGAACATCATCGACGTGACCATGCTCCAGCGCTGGCTGGCAGGCATCATTACAAGCGATAAGATCGGTCTGCCGATCGTGTAAAACGACAGATAATCATGTAACGGCTCCACCGCTCTTGCGGTGGAGCTGCTGTTTGGAGCGATTCTACGAAAAAAATATCTTCGTCGGTTCAAAAAATCTTTTCATTTTTTCGATTAGCGGTTATAATGGATAAGGTAACGGGAGCCGAGCTCCCAATCGGTTGTGGTTCGATTCCCGTTGCCTTAGTGAAAGCGAAAAAGAAGTGATGTTATGAAACAACATAAGGGCAGAATATGGCTTTCTGTGATCGTCGTGCTGATGCTCCTGCTGCTCGGCTGGACGGTGTGGCAGAACGTGAGGGTCTCCGAGCGTATCGACAACAGCGTCAAATCGACCACCATGCTCGAAGGCGAATACTCTCTTGACGGCGGTGAATGGAAATCCATCAATAATACAAAGCCTATCAACGAGCATTTTCACAAGGCTGTGTTCAAGGGGAAATTCACCAAACAGGTCAAAGCCAACCACACCACGACGATGGATATCGTATCCAAAAACGTGTGGTACACGCTTTATGACAGCAGCGGCGAGGTCTTGGATGAGTACAGGCGAAGCCCCGGAGATATGGAAGAAGGCTCCGGCTATATGGCTGAAAAAATGATCAACACTCCCGGCTACTATATCATGACAGAATATGTACAGATAGAGCCCGAGTTCAAAAGCGACGATGAGATCACTCTGGTGGTAGAGTATCCGTATGAGCTTGATACAGAGAGCTTCTCCGACTGCTTTTACGTTATGACGAGTTATTCCGACGGACTGTACCTTCACTTCTTTTTTGAGATATTGCCTGTCGGTCTGATGTTCCTGCTGGTATGCTTCTTCGGCGTATTCTTTTTCCCCATAGCGAGCGGTCTGCTGGGGCGGATCGATTTTCGGTATATCGCCTTCGGTTCACTTTGCTTTTTCGGCGGCTTATATATGGTGATCGACAAAATCAGCGGCTATATGAATCTGTGGATCATCGATCCCACTGTGTGTATGATGACGGATAAGCTCGCGGGCTGTTTCTTTGCGATCGCCGTACTGATCTATCTGCGCTCGCTGCTGCGCGGAAAGACCGTCAAAATAATAGCGAACTGCGTTGTGACGGCATTTTTCGCACTTACGGTACTCTGTGTTATCCTGCATTCGACAAATACGGCAGATATGATGGCGACCGCAGGGATTAGATATCTTGCCGTGATCGTGCTTGCCGCGGTCATGGCCGTGCTGCTTTGTATCGAGATCCGCGGCAAAAAGGGTTTTGTACTCATTGATTATTTGATTTCATGGCTGCCGCTGGGCATTTTTCTGATGATCGATATGTTTGACTTCTATCTGCATATCTCCGGTTCCAAATATCTGCAGATCGGTCTTGCGATCACGATCATATATCAGATGGTACGGTTCGGCATGGACTTCAGCCGACAGTACAAGGAAGCGATCCGCTATCAGCAGGTCCAGCGTGAGCTGTATGAAGCAAAGGTCAGCGTGATGGTCAGCCAGATCAGACCGCACTTTATGTACAACGCGCTGAGCTCGATCGCGATCCTGTGCAAGTTAGATCCCGATACCGCATATACCGCGACGGTGACCTTTTCCGACTATCTGCGCGGCAACATGGATTCGCTCAGGCAGACGGCTCCCGTACCGTTCACAACGGAGCTCGAGCACCTGAAAAAGTATTTGTATATCGAAAAGCTGAGATTCGCCGATAAGCTGAATATCGAGTACGACATTCAGGATACCGACTTTGAGATCCCGCTGCTGTCGATCCAGCCGCTGGTCGAAAACGCGGTCAAGCACGGCGTCGGTATGAAAGAGGACGGCGGCACGGTGAAGATATCCACCCGCGAGACCGAGACCGCTCATGAGGTCATTATCGAGGACGACGGCGTAGGCTTTGACGTCAACGAAACAAAGGACGACGGACGTTCGCACATCGGTATGGAGAACACCAAAAAACGCCTGCACGAAATGTGCGGCGGCGAGGTGATCATCACAAGCGAGATCGGCAAGGGTACGGCTGCAAGAGTGATTATCCCCAAAAAGGAGGAAACCGATAAATGAGAATACTGTGTGTCGACGACGAGCCGCTGATGCTCAAGATGCTGGAGATGGCGATAAGAGAAGCCAAGCCCGACGCGGAGCTGACCGCCCACAGCAAGCAGTCCGATCTGCTCGAGGACGCGAGACAGAACGGTTGTGATATCGCTTTTCTCGATATCCATATGCGCGGCATGAACGGCGTGGAGCTCGCAAAGGAGCTCAAAGCAGTCAATCCAAAGATGAACATCATCTTTGTCACGGGCTTTTCCGAGTACGCGGGAGAAGCGATGAGCCTGCACGCTTCGGGATACATCATGAAGCCCGTCACCAAGGAGAAGATAGAGCGTGAGCTTTCCGATCTGCGATTCCCGATCATACCGAAAAGCAACGCCCTGCTGCGTGTACAGTGCTTCGGCAATTTCGATGTGTTCCTGCCCGACGGCTCTCATATGCACTTTGAGCGTCAGCGTTCCAAAGAGGTGTTCGCTTATCTGGTGCACCGTCAGGGCAGTTCGTGCAGCACCAGAGAGATCGCGGCGGCGCTCTTTGAGGACGAGCCCTTTGACAAAAAACAGCAGAATCACGTGCAGCAGCTGATCTACGCGATGATCAAAAGCCTGAAGAAGGTCGGCGCGGAAGCGGCGGTCGTGCGCAGTTATAACGCCCTCGCGGTGAATCCCGACGTGCTCGACTGTGATTATTACCGCTTCAAGGAGCTCGACGCCGGCGCGGTCAACGCCTATCAGAACGAATACATGAGCCAGTATTACTGGGCTGACTTTTTATATGACGAAGACTTATATTGATATACCAAAACCGCTCCGGACTCAACTGAGTCCGGAGCGGTCGGTTGTTTATCTGCTTTTATCTTTTGAGATCGGGCAGTCCGTAAAGGTATCTGCAATACTATTCATACATATCGTCCGATTATTTATAGTAGTTCATGTTCACGCCGCGCTGCAGGAAATCACTGTTCATGAAGTACCAGTCGGAGAAATTTCCTCTGCCGTCTCTGAAGCGGCAATCGCTGTTGGGGCTGACGGACTGATAAAATGCGCTGTAAGATACGGTGTGCTTCGGCTTGACGGAATAGCTCATCATGTTCAGGATGTACTTCCGGTTGACGGGCATGAACAGCTCCAGTCCTTCCTCGGTCGCGTAGGAGTAATAGCCTACCGCGAATCCCTTTTCGCACTTCTTGATCTCGCTCTTGACTCCCTTTGCGCCCTTTACGCTTACGAGATTGATTTTTCCGTTCTCGTTGTACAGTCCGATATCGTTGTAATCTTTGCAGGTCACTCTGCCGAAATCGGCGGAATCTCTTAATTCTACCGTCGGCATGAGGATGCCGTGATTGCTGTTATAGTTTGACACATAATAGGTGTCCTGCGCTTCGAGGTGAGCGATGTTGACGCCGTTGTCGTGGTTCTGGAAGATATCCTTGACATAGAGTCCGAAGGAGATCAGCTCGTTGGGACGGTTCCAGTAGGTCTGTGCGACGACTTCCAGAAGAGGCTCGATCGCGTCGATGACCTCATCGGTGTTTGCGTCGTTGGGCAGAATGTCTCTGATGGCGTCCTCTGCTAAGTCTCCGAAGCCGGGTACCGAAGATACAGCCGAGCTCAGAAGTACCTTGGAGAGAAGACCGTATAATTCTTCTTTTTTGAGAGCGTCGACGTCGTTCATGAGAGTGAGAAGGAAGTCGCTGACGCCTTGCTGATACTTGCTGCAGTATTCGCTGCGGCTGCCGATGTTCTTTGTCATTTCCTCAAGCAGCAGATATGCCGCGATATTGGCGTCGTAGTTTGCCTTTGTATTGTCTTCTACAAGGATGGTGCCGTCTTTGATCTGAGAAACGATATCGGCTACGCCTGCCGGAAGGCAAGCAACCAGTTCAGCGACCAGCGGAGCCATCTTCTTGAGCGGGGTGCCGTACATCTTGAAATCATCCGCCTTGTATTCGCTGCGGGGTGTGCCGTTCTCTTCATACAGATTCAGGAACACGTCTCTGTTGTCGGCGTAGTTTTCGGGATCATAGAACTCAGTGGTGATGAACTTATCGGTGCCGAAGCGGGTGAAGCCGTACTCGCTCATTGCGACCTTGGGTACCAGATCGTTGGGGTTGACGATGTTATAGATGTTGTTGTACAGCTCGCTGCCGGGCTTTTCGACGGTCTCGGAGTTATAATTCGCGCCCTGAGGTGCTTCAAAGGTGTAGGCGTAGAGGTCGTCACGGGTGAGGGTAACGTCGCTTGAGAAGATCTCTTCGTTATTCTGGATCTTGTTATCCAGCAGACCTGCCGCGAGGTTGGTGGTGGCGCCGCCGCGGGAGAAGCCTGCGATCCATACCTTGATTTTGCCGGTGATCCTGTTGGCGGAGATATATTCGTTGATATAGTCGATGGTCTTGTTCGCTGCGTTGAACCAGCCCTCGTGCATGTAATCCGACTTTGTGCCGTCGCCGAGATAAACGTTGTTGGACCACTCGCGGAAGTAACCTCCGGAACGGATGCCGACGCCGATTACGGTGTAGTCGTCTACCTGCTTGTTCGCACAGCCAACGCCGATCGAGTCAAAACGCGATCTGGATACATAGTCATCGTTGGTCTCGAAATCCTTGAAGCCGATGGATCCGAAGAAGCCGTATAATCTTTCCGGCTGTGAGAGGTACCAGTTGCTGTCATCCAGGCTGTCGGGATTATCCAGCGGAACCGAGAAGTTGGTCATGATGCAGGACAGGGTCGCCAGATGCGGATCGTATTCTGTTGACGAATGTCTGAAATAATCGTCGGAATAATAGATGGTGTTGCCGTTATACTTTACTGATGTTACATTGTCGATCTCGGCGGCGGAGGCGCTTGTCACGGCGGCGGCGCCGACGGAGAAGACGGTGACTGCGGAGAGGATACCCGCGATGATTCTGGTCTTGATTCTGCTGAACTTTTTCATTGTTTTCACTCCTTTTGTTGTTTTATTTATATTAGTGTTCGTGTTGACTGTTTTGAATGCTTTGAATAAGTTTTTCATTGTTGTTTCTCCTTTCGGTTTGCGTTGTTTCCTGTCCAGCCTCGTTGCTCTGCGCTGATCCTCGTATAACTCCTACTCGTCTGATCTGTTTCGTCGCCTTCTGCGACTTTACAGCTCAGTCCTCGTCCGTCGTTATCCGAGGGCTTCGAGCCTCGGCTTTTCTCTTTGACTGTGACTAAAGTATATCAGGTCGATGTTGACAACTTCTTTACAGATCTTTACGTTTTTCAAATTTTTTTATAATTTTTTGATCTGCTTGGATTTTTGCTGTCCGGCTTGGCTGCTTTGTGCTGCGCCGTGGTTTTTCTCTCTGACTGTGGCTACAGTATATCAGACCGATCTTGACAGAAGTTTTACAAATATCGGGCAATTTATATTTTTTTTGAAAAAACTAAGCCGCAGACATCGCGAAAATGTCTGCGGCTTATAGAATGTAGAAGACCTATTATAAAACTCAGTCAATGTTAAAACGAACTGATGAAATGGATGGGGGCATTTTTTGCAGGTATGATCAAGCAGGGGAGAAAGGACGACGCGGTCAGTCCTGAAAGCTCACGAGCGATTCCTGCAGATCGACTGCGATTTTATCGCGCAGTTCCTTCGGCGAGATCACCGAGATATGCGGCAGCGATCGTTTGACGAACTGTTCCATCGCGGCCGTGTTGACGTTAACGGTGGCGGTGACGCTGTCGTCGGTCTCGTCCTCAAAGATGATATTGGTGCCGAAAAGATCGAAAACGCTGTTGAGCAGAAATTTTTTGATGCGGAACTTGACGCGTTCCGATTCGCCGGAGAACATATAGATATGCTTTTCCATATACTCTTTCAGATCCAGCGAACGACTGCCCGATTGCGCTTCTTTCAGCTCGCGGAAGGGCTTGCGGGGATCGTCGGTCAGCATGATGTCGGTGATGCGGTCGACGCGGTAGTTGGAAAGGATATCATACTTATCGTTGTTGCAGATCAGATAATAATACCCGTCCTTTGCGGCGAGGTGATAGGGGTTGATGCGGTATTCGCGTATCTCTCCGGTTTCGTCTCTGCGCCGATGGAGCTTTTTATCGGTATGGTATTCCAGATAGCGGAAGGTGACCTGTTTGCGCGTTTCGATCGCCTCGTCCAGTATCTCGATGTTGTAAAAGAGCTGGGGATTAGCGACCTTCGCGCTGTCGGAGATACGGGAGATATGGCTGACATGGGCTTTGAAGTATCGGCTCGACAGAGAGGACAGCTTTTCGATCAGCTGATCGCCCTGCCGGGGGCTGATGCTGTTCGAAAACAGGATACTGTCTATCAGCAGGAGCAGTTCGCTGTCGGTGATGTCGCGCTCCAGATAGATATTGGTCATGATGGTGTTGGTGATCTCTTCACCGTCTTTAGTGACGCTTTTGCGCTCGATCTCATCATAGTACAGATCGTAGCCGAACTCCAGCAGACAGCTCAGGTTGTTTTTGATCGCCTTTGTGCCGGCTTCCATCCCGTACTCGGAGTAGAGCAGATCCTGTATCTCTTTCTGCGTCAGGGTATGATCGGGATCGGTGTGCTTTTGCAGGATATGAAGGATATCCAGCAGCAGGAGCTTTTTAGATTGCATTTGCATGGCGTTACCTCAAAAGGAAAAGTTGTTTTCTTTCAGATGATCGATCAGCTTGGTGATAAACTCGTAGTTTGACGCCAGAAAGGAGCTGCATTTGAAATAATCGCGATGATATACAAATCGGTCGTGGAGCTTGTCCGATATTGCCGACAGGGTGAAGCCCCGCATCTTCGACAGCGCTTCGTCGTCGGTCAGCATACAAAAGAGGTAGATCATGGAGACGAAGTCGTGCATGGTGCGGCAGTACATCTTCTTGTCGAGCACCTTTGTCGAGTAGAGCCCGAGATCATCTACGGCGTCGTATACCGCTTCATTGACTTTTTCCAGATCCTCATCTTTCAGCGTGCTGAGCAAACAGGCGTTATGTGCGGCGGCGTTGCGCAGATAGCGCAGGCTTTGCGTACAGAGCTCGACGGTTCTCAGCTGATTGCCCGGATCGCCCTTTAGCGTATAGTAGGTGTAGTACAGCTCCATGAACTCTCTTAGCTGGAGCAGCTCCGTCAGGTTCCATACGGACATATTGTCGGGATCGTCGGGCGTGATGCCTTCGACGGCGGAGTTGCGCGCGTTCTTTTTGAGCCCGTCCTTGATATCGGCGTGGTGTTTGAAAAAGACGCTTACGATTTGATAGCCGTCCTCCGTATCGTCGTACATGACGTCGCGTATCAGCTTGACCTTCAGCAGATGCTCGATATCCAGCGCCATGCTGATGATGGTTTTGCGGAAGTGATAATCCAGCGTGGAGAGCTCCCTGAGATAGGCGAAGTCGATATTGCCGCTGTCAAAGGCTTTCAGATAGGATTTGAGCTTGAAGTAGTAGGTGTTGTATTCCAGAAAGGTCCTTGCCTGCGCCTCGGACATGATCTCAAAGCGGACTCCCTTCTTTTTCAGGTCGTCGATCTGCTGATTCAGCGACAGCTTTTTATCTTTATCGTTCCCCATAAGAGCCTCCCGTTACCTTACTGATTCAGGTTTATTATAACACTCAGAGATGCAAACCGCAAGATTGCGGAGAAATCAATTTTCTTGGTGACAAATGTGTTGATGCGTGAAATAATCGATTTGGAATTTTTTGAAAGGAAGGAAAAGAAATATGAGTGAATATGCTAAGAATACGATACTGTACGGACCTCCCGGCACGGGCAAAACTTTTAATATCATAAAGCGCGCCGTCGATATCTGCCTCGGCGGCAAACCTGAGAATGATCAAGAATACAATAAAATATATGAGGAGCTGGTGAATGACGGCAGGATACAGTTCATCACCTTTCACCAGTCCTATGGCTACGAGGATTTCATCGAGGGCATCAGACCCGTCATGGACGGTAAAGCCGGCGAGCTGAGATATGAGGTCAGGGACGGAGTTTTCAAGGCGTTCTGTCGAACTGCAGAGAAAGCACTGGAGGAATGTGTGCAGAATCATTCTGAGTACCAGTTCTCGATAGAAGAAGGTCATGATGTACGGCTGATGGATGTGGGAATTGGTGTATGGGAGAAAGGATCCTCAGACATCATCAATCATTGGGAAAAAAATAACGTGATCAGTATCCGCAGCACTGACTATAATAAGAAAAAATTTATGGATTTCAAAACAGGAGATTATATCATTGTAAGAAATTCCAAAGAGAATGAGAATAGAAAAATGGCTGTCGGAATCGCAAGAATCAGTGATAATAATTTCACGGATAGCAAGGATGAAAAATTCAACGGGTTTATTGAAAGAAAAGTAGAGTGGTTGTATCTTGATGAGTCTAATCCGTTGGACATCGAAGCCAACCGCTTGTTCCCTTAATTCCAAAAAATAAAACGGTTTGCGATCTCTGCGATTTCCGCGGATATTGCGGGAAAGAATAATAACGGATTTCTGAAAGAGGCAGCCCGCGCGGGCTGCCTCTTCGGCTGTTATACGGCGATCTGGGTCGCGAAGCCGGGATCAGGGTTGGAGACCTCTTCGATACCGAGCATTTCGTTCGAGTAGGTGGGAGGTATCTTTTTGACGGAACGGGCGGATCTGCCGCGCTCCAGCAGATACGCCGCCTGCAGCGGCATGCTCAGGACGGTAAAGGGGCTGACGTTAGCCCGGTTGGCGATGTATTCCGCGGTGGTCATATCCTGACCGCCGAGATAGAGGATGTGGTCGCAGTTGTTGATGATGGTGTCTGACTTGGCTCTGCCGTACATATCGACCAGCTGAGTCAGGCTCTGCAGGATGAGCGTAGCGGAGATCTCGCGGGAACGGATCACGGAAAGGGTCTTGTCAAAATCGGGGATCTTGAAGTTGGTGCTGAAGTCGTCGAGGATGATCCTGACGGGAACCTTCAGCCGGTCGCCCGGAGAATTGTCCGCTTGACGGCACAGCTCCTGAAAGAGCTGGGTGTACATCAGACCGATGACGCGGTCAAACGCCCTGTCGACGTCGCTGATGTTGAGGAAGAGTACGGACTTTTCCTCCCCGAGATCGGAAAAGCGGAAGGAGGATTTGCCGCAGAAGACCCGATGCGCTTCTCTGACGTCGAACAGCTCCAGCGCTTCCGTCAGGAACTGGCGGATGCAGTTCCAGGTTCTTTCCGCCTGAACCACGCCGTTCATCATCTCGTAGCGGCGGTAGGCGAGAGAATCGGGATTCTTGCCGTAAAGCGCGGTGAAGAGCTTTCGCCCTTTCATGCCTTCAAAGTTATTGAAAATCTTGATCACCGAGATCAAGTTTTGCTCCTCCTCGGGACACGCCTCCAGTACATAGGCGATCAGGGCGGTGAGCAGCGTCTGCGCCGCCATTTCCCAGAACGGCTCTTCGGAGCTCATAGCGGGGACGATGCTTTTCGCGACGGAGGTGACGTCCTGCTCGGAGATCCTTCCGTCACGGTCCCGGCGGATATAGTCGAGCGGGTTGTAGGCGTCGCTCCGTCTGAGGTCGATGAAGTCGATACAGTGGATCTTGTAGCCCTTTTTCTTCAGGTAATCCTGCGTTTTGCGCTTGAGGTTGCCCTTGGTATCCGCGACGATGCAGGAGCCGTTCATGCGCAGTAGGTTGGGCAGTACGTATCCGGTCGTCTTGCCGGCGCCGGTCGGACCGATGATCATATCATTGTTGTTGAGGTGTGTGGCGCGGGTATTGTTGGATACCTCTTCGCCGATCGCGAATATTCTGTTATTGTTCAATACGATACTTCCTTTCTGAAGATATTGAATTTTTGACGGACAAAGCGGAGGGCGGATCAGCCCGGCGAAACGACGCCGGTCGCCAGCCCCAGCTTGATCGCCTCCTCCGATGTGAGGTAGGTGTCACAGCGCGTTTTGCTCAGGACTTCCTCCATGCTCTGCCCCGAACGCTCGCTGATGATATCCGCCAGGGTCCGGCGCGTTTCCTTGAGACTGTCAAGAAACAGCTCTATCTCATCGGGCTTCATACCCGAAAAGTCCGCGGAGCGGTAGCTCGGATCGTGGATCATCAGCTGGGAGTGGGGGAACATCTCGCGCTTATCTCCGGCGAGAAAGAGGATGGACGCCATAGAGGCTGCCGTGCCCGTACAGACGGTGCGGATAGGGGAGCGCATCATCCGCATGTAGTCATAGACGGTCAGTCCTGAGTAGACCTCGCCGCCGGAGCTGTTGATGAACAGCGTGATCTCCTTCTCCGGATCCTTTTGCTCGAGGTACATCAGCTGCTTTAACAGCTCGTTCATCGTGACGGGATTGATGGGACATGTCAGCCAGAGCTTTCGGTCCTCCATCATCAGATCCTCGATATTAAAGGGCGTGGTGCCCTTGACGGTTTCTACCAGCGCGTGAGCGTGGTTTAAGTAATTGTAATCGTTTGACATAGGCGTCTCCTTTCCTGGGGTGACAGTAGTAATCTGAACCTGCTGAAAATGGCAGTATTCCGGCAATTTTCAGCTTATCGATCTTGGCAGGTGTCAGCCTGCCTGCGCTCTCTGCACCGAAACTTGCTCGAAATCCTACTCATTTTCAGTCCTTCGGAGTTTTGACTGAGGAGATTTTTGTCTGACCGCGACAAAACCACAGCGAACCCTGACGGGTTCGCGAGGATTTTAACAAAGGGCAGGCGGAAATATGCCCGTCAAAACCATGGTTCGGATTATTACGGTCACCCTAATCGTAATCAGCCAGATCGATGGCTGTTCTGTCAGCGTCTTCGATCGTTTGGCGGATGGTTTCTAAACTTTGCCCCTGTGCGTCGGCATACAGGGCGAAGGGTGTGACGATCAGATCATAAACGATTTCCATGACGTGGTATTCGGGCTTGTCTTTCATGCGGAAAGCGCTTCTTTTCGTTTCGTATTCATCCTCCTCATCATATTTGTCGGCGTACTCGGCACACTCGCTCTCCCAGTCGACCTGCACCTTACCGATACAGTATTGCAGCACGGTACCGATGCATCGGTACATGACTGCGCTTTCCCAGTCGCGTTCCCTCCCGCGGAAGAAGCAGGGATTATTGAGGAGTAGATCGTTTGTTTGGCTGAGCTTGTAAGGATAATCGGTGGGAAGAGCGTCGTCATGCTTCAGAAGCTGACGGATGTAAACAAAAGGATCCGTGTACAGAAACTGGCGGAGGCAGAAGGCGGTATTGCCGTCTTCATAATAATGGGGACGGTTGTAAGACAGCGTTTGGCTCTCCTGCTGAAAGCGGAGCCGGTTAACGATCCTTACGACGTCTTCCATGGCGTCGCACCGGTCGAACCTTTCGTCTTTTGCAGTGTCGCGGATCAGCAGCATCAGATCGGCGAAAGTGATCTGATCTGCCGCCGCTTCGCTGATACCGAGGCAGCGAAAGACAGGGGGCAGGTTTGTTTCGCCTATTGCGGTACAGCCGCGCTTGAAAACCTCTTTTGCCGGGGCGTTCGCCAGTCCGGTAAAAACAGCCTTGATCAGATGCGGGCTGCGTACAACAACGCTCCGTGCTTCACGGAACTTTTCCCGGATCGGAACGCGGGGATCGGTCATGACGTCGTCGCACAGCGGAGAGACGTGCGCGTCGTTCATGATCGCTTCATTTTTTGTTGATTTCATATCGTTCTCCTTTCTGCGGTTTGCATCGGTATATCAGATGGTCGGGTTGCGATCGGGTTGTGATCGGGTTGTGATAATCTCCCTAAATGGGGATAAAAAAACACATACTTACCCTCTCATACTGATATCCAATAAAAAATTCTTATAGATAAATAGTATAATACTTGGTCTAAGTACGTGTTAATAAAACATCTGAAAGCCGATTATCCTGTCCGGAATGAGCTTTCGGTTTTCAGAATCATTATTATTCTTATGGTGAACCTCCTGTTCGTCTTTGAGCGTCTTCTTTCTTCGGTGCATATCATGCGGGTGTGCTGATCATTCGTTCTGAAACATTCTTATACGGTTATGAAGATGGGTCGGAAACGGTTCAATTCCCTGATATAATTGTTTTCCTCCTTTCAGGTTGAAAATGATTGATCATTCGTGCCGTGCCCGGTTGGACGGACCGGCTCTTTTGCAAGTTTATCTTATCAAAGGGGATATGACGAAAAAGTCATATCAAAATAAAAGTTTTGCTTGACAGCATTACGCGTCTGAAAAACGGCGGAACGTTTTCCGCATACTATACTATCAAAGAGGATGTGACAAAAAAGTTATATCAAAAAAATTGCTTGACAAAAAACATTTACCCATGTCAGAATGACGCACAAGACGATTCCGAAACGCTGCCCCGCGATCTGCTGTTCCGGACAGAAATTCGGGATAAAGGATCACTAACGAATAGAAGACGTTGTATTTGGAATATCCTACAAAAACTGCAGAAATTTTTTGGCAATGAATATCATAATTTTCCTTGACTTTTTCAGCGATAGATGTTACAATGAATGCAAACAATAGGGCAAAGCCGCTGAAAGGCGGTGACGCAAAGCTCAGGTGTCTAAATAGTACGCTATATGATCGACCGGCTGCACGATATATTACCGACGGTAATTAGAGTGCAGGCGATTTTTTTATGATAGTGTGTTGTACGATCGACCGGCTGCATCATCAATTACTTTATGTAGTTTTTGTGCAGGCGGTTTTAATTTTTTCTCATAGTATATAAAGTAAGTTTATATAAATATTGAGTAAGACTTAATCACCCCAAGCAGAAACATTCAAGAAAGGATGATTACGATGAAAAAAATCATTTCCGTATTATTGGCAGTCCTCCTGCTTACCTCGGCTTTTTCGCTGACGGCATTTGCAGATGAGGCAGCTCAGGCGTTTGTTATCAGCGAAGACGGTAACTATACGATCGACGCTTCCTTTAACACGCCTGTTGATATTGTCGGCGCCAAGGCGACCGTTACTTTGGATAACGCGAATATCCAGGCTGATCTTCAGCAGTTTGAGCGTTCCGCGATCAAAGTATCCGGCGGCGCGGACGTCACCTTTGTGTTAGAGGGCTTCAGCACCATCGCGGGCAGCTCGAATAAGACTTCCTGCGGTATCGAGGTAGCATTAGACTCCAAGGTTTCCTTCGAGGGCGAAGGCACGCTGAATATCACCGGCGGTAAGTACGGCGCGGCGATCGGCTCCTACGGCACCGGCATCAACCTCCCTGTGGAAGAGAGAGTCCAGGTCGGCGAGATCACCATCAACAGCGGTAATATCAACGCTTACGGCGGTGAAAGAGGCTCCGGTATCGGCGCAGGCTACCATGTCAGCGGCAATAAGATCACCATCAATGACGGTACTGTACGCGCGTATGCAGGCGCTATGGGCGCGGGTATCGGCTGTGGTTACGGCACCTCCGGCGGCGCGATCGGCGTTGCGGCGGTAGGTGACTATACCGCGGGTACCATCATCATCAACGGCGGCGATATTTACGCTGCTTCCAGCTGGACGGATTTCTCCGATTTCAGCAGCTTTGACGCGATCAACGCGAACGAAGTTGCCGGCGCATGGGGCGTTGGTATCGGCGGCGGTTACGGCGCGTCTGTAGACCTGATCGAGATCAACGGCGGTAAGGTCGTAGCGGTCAGCGGCGCCAGCGGCGCGGCGATCGGCACCGGCCGAGGCACCAGTAAAGGCAATCAGTACAACATTGACACATATCGCTGCAATATCAAAATCGGCGGCGACGCTGATGTTACAGCAGTGACCTCCGACGTCACGAAAGACGGCGACCATCTCGGCGGCGCGGCGATCGGTACCGGTCGCGGCTGCCATACCGGCGGCACCATCGAGATCACCGACAACGCCAAGGTTGTTGCGATCAACGCAGGCAACGCTCCGGCGATCGGTTCCTCTAAGAAGAATTCTCCCGTTGACGGCGCTATCCCCGTTGCCGAGTCCATCATTATCGGCGACAACGTTCAGCTTTACGCAGTTTCCGCAGCGGATTATGCGGTCGATAAGGACGCGTCAACGCTGTCCATCAACGATAAATACTTCGGTTCTTCCGACAGATGGTTCTTCGGTGAAGACGCTGTCGCGATCTCCGATATCGAAAACGTAAAAGTTGAGAGCACCAAGGGCGAGATGATGTACACCGCTCCCGCCGGCTCCGTATCTCTCTGGTCGCGTATCGTTCCTCAGTCCGACGACGGCGGCGAGACTATCAAGACCTCTAACCTCGGTATCGTTACACCGCTCGCGATGGCAGTCCGCTTCGAGGACGGCGGCGTGTATTATTCCGGCGATTCCCTCGAGGTCGAGCTCGATAAGGATTATCATTTCCAGATGTGTTCTGTTGACTGGAGCACCAGATCTATCAACGAGGAAAAGAAGATCCATAAGCCTTATGAGACTTTCTATCCTGCCGAGACTGCTTCTCAGCATGTCAACCACGGTATCTATTCCGACGACGGTTTGGGTCTGTGCGGTACGGTTGTTTATACCGTTCGCGTTTCTTCCGACGCTACAAGAATGAGCTTTGACGAGGCGACCAAGACCTTCGTCCTGCCTTTACATGACAGCGTCCTGAGAACCGACGTCAACAAGTGCTTCATGGCGTATCGCTTCACCTTCCAGAGCGGCGATTACAACAAGCAGACCGGTATCGACAACGTTGTCTATGACACCGGCATCGAGCACGAGAACACGCTGGAAGACTTCCGTTATACCAAGCCTCTCGAGTTCCTGTCCGTCAACCTGCCCCTCGGTTCTACCGTTACCGCAAAGGCTTACAACAACTATGAGTACTTTGCACAGGCTGACGTCTTCGTAGAGATCGACGCCGAGAACCCCGAGGAGTGCTACACGGATTATGTCTGGCCGTACTAATCGATAACGATATCGTCCGATCGGTTTTACTGTGATCCGTTCAGGTATACAGTTCGATCGCTTTGAAAGTTTTGACAGAATGAATCAATATGAAAATTTCTGTTAAATGATTGTTAAAACCATATTCCTTGACTTGACTTTTGCCGAGTCAAGGAATATTCTTATGATAGGGTAAAATGCCTGATTTTGAACCCTCAAAAACTCCTTAATTAACCACGGAGGAATCATTATGAAAAAGAATCTGAAAATGACCGTCTGCTTTATGCTTGTCGCTGTAATGATCGCGATGCTTTTTGCTTCGTGCGGTGTTGATCCGAACGTCAAGCAGGAGGAAGAAGCGACGAAGGACTATGCCGTCCAAATCAGCGAGGAAGAGGAAGAAGAGGAACTGGCGGGTTTCCATTCCTACGCGTCGGGTAAAACCGATCCCGTTACCGTTAACGGAGTGGAAGTCAGCGTCACTGATTTTTCCCTGCGCGCGTATGAGCTCGCCTATATGATGGCTCAGCCTAAATTCACTTCCGCCGGCGATATTCCTATCGACGCGCTGGTCCAGTTCGCTTTCTGTCACGTTTATTTCAAGAATCTGAACGAAATGAATAATAAAGCGATGCAGTATCGCGACGCGACCGAGGATCAGATCAAAGATCAGCTGATGACTTACTTCGGCAGCGATGATTTTAAAGTGAAGGATTCCGTCCTGTATAATTCCGGCAAGGATATCTTCGAGATGTGGATCCCCGAATACGGATGCAATATCTATTATACGATCGACGCGGTCAACGTCAGCGTCGATAAAGCGGAGATCATCACCACCTTTTATAATGAACTCAAGCGCGAGACGATGCTGGGCAGAACGACCATCAATGTGAAGGTCAAAGACGGAAAGCCCGTGATCGATTCGCTTTCTGCGGAGTGAGGCTGAAATGGAAGAGAATAAAGACGGAAAGATCAAACAGCTGGAACATGATAACGCGCGCCTGAAAAGCGCGCTGAGGGGGATCGCGGCGCATCATGCCGAGATCCAGAAGCTGCTTGACGAGGTCCATGATCTTTTATACGCAAACGAACAGACCGACACTACGCCCGTAACCGACGAAGATGTAAAAAGTTTACTGAAAAAGTATTCAAGACTGTAAGCAATGAAGGATAAAGAACAAAAGAAAACGCTGAAATTGAATAGTGCCAGGTTCAAAGGGGGAGTACTCCCCCTTTTAGGCGTTGCACTGATTGTTTTTCTGTTGACGGTAGCGATCTACTTCGTCGCCGATTATGTCGCGGGAAGCTATCAGGAGGAGAATAAGCTTTCCGGTTGGAGTTATCAGTATACCGAAAAAGCGGGTGCGGTGCCGGATGGCGAGCTGCGCATTTTCAACGCTCAGAATCCTCTGCTGACGGAACGCGCTGTCAGAAAGAATAATCTTTATCTGACCAAGACCATCGATCCCGAGGACACGGGGAAAAACTTCGTGCTGATCACCGATTACGCTCCCGTGAAGATTCGTTTGAACGGCAAGGACATATACGATAACCAGTTTGAAAGTGAAGAATATGTCGGCAATTGCTATAATGCGATCTATCTGGAGCCTTCGACCCACGAGCAGCAGATAGACGTCTTTTTGAAGCTGCCTTTTTCCGTGAGATTTGAGGCTTACCTGAAAGAGGGCGTCGACGTCGCCTATGACTTCCCGCTGGGATTCTATTTCGGAGTGGGTATCCTGCTGGCAGGGCTGCTCGCGATGGCGGTGTTTGCCGTGATGTCGATCACGAAACGCCGATTGTACCGGTCGATCATCACAGCGTGCTTAGCCGCCTACGTGGGCTTTGCCGTAATCATGCATTTGCTGCCCGAGTCGACCTATAAGCTGAATCTGCCTATTTGGCTGAGATTATCCGAGATACCCGTGCAGATGACGTTTTTAGTCACGCTGGCGTTTCTGAACGGACTGTTCAGAAGCCATCGGAAATCGGGGATCGCGATCGGCTTTGCCGCCGGTATTTCGATCGCTACGATGATGCTTTCGTTTACCGCTTTGATGGTGAAGATCTCCTCGGTCGTCATGAGCGTGCTTTGTCTGGCGGCAGTTGTGTTCGTCGCACAGTACGCGATGGCGCAGCTGGAACGGCGAACCCAGTATGCGACGCCGGTTTTTGTCATGTGCGTCTTTTACTCGCTGATGATCTTCTTCGCGGGAGTTTTGCTGATCAGCCGACTCAGGGTCCTGTATATCTATACGGTCGCTATATCGACCTTCGTTGTCGGATGCGTTCTGGAGTATATCTATATCCACGATCATCGCTTCATGATGAAAAACAGCGAATTCCGTGAACAGAGCGTCAGATACGGCAATTCGGTCGAGCTTATTTCCGTTTTTATCCGGAACATGCTGAGCTGTACCGATCAGGACGCATTCTACCGTACGGTAGTCAGCGAATTGCTGGAGCTTTTGATCAAGTATAACGATGAGAATGCCGAAGCCGACTACTGTATCGCCGTTAAGGAAAACGGCGCCTACACCGAGATGATCAGCCAAGGCGTGAAGGATTGCCAATATCAGGTGATCGAAGGCAACTCCCTGAAGAACGAAAAAAACTGCATCTTTTCCGAAACATACTTTGAGTTTGTTTTGAAAAACGGAGAGGATATCGGCTGCATCATCCACTTCGAGAACATCAAAAACGGTCTTGACGCCTTTTTTATCAGTATGCTCGAAGCAACCTACTGCGGCCTGGAGACCACCTATGAAAATATGTTTGTCCAAAGTGACAAGCGTGACATCAATATCATTTTTGAGGAACTCGCCGAAAACGCCGAGCTGGACAACGGCTGTTCGGTCGATCATCTTGAGAACATCTGTAGGTATTCCCGCGAACTGTGCCTGAGGCTGGGTTTTGACAAAGAAAAGGCGGAGCATATCGCGATCGCCTCCAAGCTGCATGACCTCGGTAAGATCGCGGTTCCCAAATATATCATCGAAAAGCAGGGCAGGCTGAATGAGGAGGAGCGCATCATCATCAGCAGCCATACCGAATTCGGATATACTATCCTGTCAGCTTACGACGACGATCCGCTGATCGCCACCGCCGCCGTGATCGCGCGTTATCACCACGAGCATTATAACGGTACGGGCAATAACGGCTTAACGGGAGAGGATATCCCTGTTGAGGCGCGCATCGTCACGGTGTGCGACGTATATGACGCGCTGGTTTCGGAGCGATCCTATAAAAAAGCGTGGACGAAAGAAGCCGCGATGGATTATCTTGCCGAGTATTCCGGCAAGTTCTTTGACCCGCGTATTTGCGATGCGTTCATCGCGTATTTGAAAGAAACATAATTTTATCCCTGACTGCGGTATCGCATAAAGAGGTATTCGGATATGTCTAAAGAAGAAAAAGAGATAAAACCGGATCAAATCGGCAAAGAGCAGAAGACTCCTGAAGAAGTCAAATTCGAAGAGCAGCAAAACATCCGGAAAGCAAAAATTCAAGCGTTTCGAAAGAGGCTGAAATGGTATCACATTTTGGCCGCTGTTGTCGTGCTCGCGATCGTTTTGCTGTTTGTCATCTGGCATCTTATCCCGAAGAAAGCGATGAGCGTTGCCGTTTTGGATAAGACCGTTCTGTCCTATTCCGAGGATGACGATATCGTTAAAGATAACGTATACCGAAAGCACAGGGGTTTTTACTGGATATTGAATCAGCAGCGCTATGTCAAGCCGGACGGCGCGTGGTACGATTATAAGCACGACTACTTCGGTCCGATGCTGGATGAAGAGGGCGCTTACGATCACAGCATGGAGTTTTACGACGCTGATTCCAAGCCCGACCTCGTCTATCTTGCCGACGCCTACGGTCTCGGCAACGATACCTACGGTCATTACAACGGAGGAACCCCGCTGAACGGCGGTATCTCCGACGACGATATGTCCTATATCAACTTTGCGTATGAAAGCGGCGCTCCGATCATCGCCGAAACGGCGCTGTTCAGTTCGCCTCTGTCGGATTCTGTCCGCGCCCAGCTGATCAACCTGCTCGGCGTGACGCCCACGAAATGGATCGGCAGATATATCGTCGATCTGGAGGACTTTACCGACGTTCCCGACTGGGCGCCTCCGATGTACGAGCAGCAGGAGGGCGTCGAGTGGCGCTTTACCGGTCCCGGCATCCTGCTGGTGTCCGAGGACGGCAAGATCATTATTTTGGAACAGAACACGGACTTTATCTCCAAAGACCTTTTGAAGATCTATATCAACAATGATTATAAAAAAGAGTTCGGAGACTGCGGAAAGTGTAATTTCTATAACTGGTTCGAGTTGGTCGAGCCTAATTACGGCGTCGAGAATATCGCGACCTTTGAGTTCGATCTCAACGCGACGGGAATGGAAAAGATCAAAGAGATCAGCAAAACGCCCCGCTTCTGCGCCGTTACCCGCCGTCAGGAGGAGGGTTACGCTCCCGTATACTTCTTTGCGGGGGATTTCAACGATTATGTCAACGGCAACCGTTACGGCGGCTTCCTCTTTGCCAACCAGTTCTATAAGTTCCTGTCATACGACCGTCAGGGAGATATCTCGAACTTTTTCTGGCGCTTCTATAATCCTTTGGTCAGGCATATCCTGCGCGACACCAAAACGACTGTTTACACAGAGGAAAAGGAAAGTCACGCAGAGGTATCGCGCGTCAACGACGGCAGCTTCCAGATCTACGCGGGCGATAACTGGAAAAACCTGAACCTCAAGGCGGTCGCTCTCAATGCCGACGAACCGGGAAAGGAAAAGTATTCCCGCGATTTCACCTATTATGAGAGCCTGGTTACGAACGCCGGCGAGCTCGGCGTCAACTGCATCGAGGCGAAAGAACTGCTCCCGCCGGAGTTTTATGCCGCCGTCAGCCGGCACAACAAGAATCCGGATAATCAAAAGATCTATATTATTCAGCGGATCAAAAAGCCCGACGAGCTTGAGGTGAAGGATTATCTGACAGAGGACGGTCTCACACAGTGGAAGAGCGCCGTTCAGACTGCCGTTAACGCTTTGCACGGCAAAGCGACAGCAGAAAGTGAAAAGACAGGCAGGGTCAGCTATTTCATCGACGTATCCGACAGCGTTTTGGGCGTCGTCGTCGATCCGGAGCTGACTGCCGACAACGTCAAGCAGATCAAGGATCTGTCATCATATTCATACAGCGGCGATTATGTAACGGACAGCAGAGGGCTCAACGGCTTTGCTGCGTTCCTGTATGACGCCGCCCAGTCCGCTTCCTATGATACTTACGGCTACTATACGCCCGTTTCGGTATCATCGGATATGAATATGCTCAAAGGGCTGTCCTTTGTCAAGGAAAAAGAAGCGTATCAGCTCGGCGGTTATGCCGCTTCCGAGTGCGGACAATATACCTTCATGGATGTTTTGCTGGACTGCGATCGCATCTACAGCTCCGGAAAGGCGGCGGACACTGTATATTCCAAGTACGGTTCCGTGATGGGCGAGATCGCCAAAGCCGCTCCCGACGCGCTGGTATCGGGCGTCTCGTTCTCCGATGTCAACGCGGTCTACGGACAGGACGCCGTCACAGAGGATGAACAGGGCTCCGCGATCGTGGACGCGCTCAGGGCGGTCAAGGATAACCGCCTGTTAGGCGCGGTCGTCTACGACCTCAACGATTCATGGAGCGCGGTCGGCGCGGATATGGCTAAATTCAGCGGCTCGCCGACGTCCGCTTATCTGTGGCATAATACCGGCGACAGCGCGCAGATGACAGGCGTGGTCGCGCTGGACAGCGTGATGCCCGATACTCCCGGACTGGTGCTGTCTGACGACGACCTGGTTCAGGCGGTTTCCATGTACAGCGACGAGGGATATATGTATATCACCCTGCAGCTGTTTGAAGAGATCGATTATAAGACGAACGCGATGTTCGTCGGTATCGATACCTATCAGCGCAACGACGGCGAGTATTATTACGCCAAAGACTTTACACCCAACTCCCTTTCGGGTATGGAATATACCATCCGGTTTGAAAACAAGCAGAACGCGACTCTGTACGTGACCCGCAGCTATGACCGCAGCCGCGGTTCGGCTGTGACGAAAGAGAGCTACACAGGTGATTACGACAAGGTAGCCGAACTGACATACGGCGGTTTCACCTCCGGAGATACCCAGTTCTATCAGACCGGCTCGACCGTCAATATCCGTCTGCCGTGGACGTGGCTGAATGTTGCCGATCCATCAAAGAAGCTCGTGATCAACGATCCCAAGCTCGATCAGCCGCAGGCGAAGACCGTTACCACCAACGGCGCTCTGGTATCCGTTATGATCGGCGAGCGCAAAGAGGGCGACCTGATCTATGCTTTCCCGGTCGATAAGCACGATCCCGGTTACAAGGTATTTTCTTGGGACAAGTGGGAAACGGTCAATTATTCGATCAGACAGAAGGAGAGTTTCGGCATCCTCAAACAATACTTTTTATCTAATTGATTCTTTATCATAACAAATCATAAAAAGCAATAAGGAGATAACGTCTTGAAAATAGAATTGATCAGCGTTATCGGACTGCTTCTTTGTTTATTGATTATCGGTATAGAGTACATTCTTCATTATCGCTTAGCCGAGCGCCAGGATGAACACACGGCGCGCGTTGAGAACATCATGCGCAGGCTTGATATCCATGTTGAGGGGGTGCTCTTTGCACCGACTCTCAGCAGCCGAAACGCAGAGGTAAAGGCGCTCTCTGACGAAATCAACGGCGATTTTGAAGTGTATGAAATGGCTTTGACGTCCATCAGAGAGCACAAGGGCAGCAGGTACAGCTCCGACGAAGAGGCTCTTGACGAGCTGATCGCTCAGATCAATGAGCAGGTCCAGCCGGTGGAGATCTATGCCAAAATGCTCGAGGAAGGCGACGTATACCACAAAAGCTATGCCTGCAGAAGGCTCGCCGAGCTCGAAGCGCTTGAGTACCGCGACAAAATTAAAGAATATATTGACAGCAAAGAGCGCGACCTCGCCTATAACGCCGCCATGGCGCTGTGCCATATGGGAGACGTTTACGAGGTGGCGAAGTATCTGATGAGTATTCAGGACGACAGGCTCTATTCGGCCAGGATCATCAACGAATTCTTTGCCCAGTTCACCGGAGACAGACAGGAACTTGCCGAGCTGCTGTTTGAACAGTGCAACAAGTATATGAGGTGTACGATCATCAAGACCATAGCGCCTTATAAGATCGAAGCCTTCAGACCAATGTATATCGAGGGCGCGTCGGGCGACGATAATCAGATGAAGATCGCCTGTGTCAAGGCGCTCGCCGCGTTCGGTTATCCCGAGGACGAACAGCTCCTGCAGATCGCCGCGGGCGATAAGGACTGGGTCATCAGAGCGTCCGCTGTCAGAGGTTTGTCGCTGCTGAAGAGCCAGACGGCGCTCGCGACCGTCAAGCACGCCCTCAGCGACAAAGAGTGGTGGGTGCGACAGGCGGCTGCTCAGTCCATCACAAAAATGGATATCTCTCCGAGCGATTTGGAAGAGATCTTAGGCGGCTATGACCGCTTTGCGGCTGACGCCGTCAAAAACGTCCTGTACAGACAGGTCGACACCGAATAATTGGATCAACCCGAAAATCACAGGAAAGGGGGAAAAGCATATGGGATTTTTAAACGCGATAAGAAGCTTTATCGTCATATTCAACTATTTCTGCATGGCGTTTACGCTGCTGCTCGATATCATCTATATTATCCAGTTGTTTGTTTCGCTGGTGCGCGTGCACAAGAATTATAACAAAACGTTCTCGGATGATTTTCACAGCTACGTTGACAGCGATAATCTGCTGCCGATATCTCTGATCATCCCCGCATATAATGAAGAAGAGAATATCGTGCAGAATATCAAGTCGCTGCTGACGATCAATTATCCGATGTTTGAGATCATCGTGGTGAACGACGGCTCGACCGACAAAACAGGCGATCTGGTCGTCAACGCGTTCCATATGCATAAGATCGAGACCTCTATCCGTTACCAGATACCTACCCAGAAGATCGAGGCGATCTATTTCAGTAAAAAATATCCCAATCTGCTGTATGTCCAAAAGCAGAACGGAGGTAAATCGGACGCGCTGAACGCGGGTATCAACATCTCCCGCTATCCGCTGTTCACCTGTCTGGACGCGGATTCCAGAATCGAAAAAGACGCGCTGCTGCGCCTTTCCATGGAATTCATCAAAGATTCGCGCACCGTTGTAGCGGGAGGTCTGGTGCGTATCGCCAACGGTTCCAAGATCGTCAACGGCGAGCTCAAGGGCTTTTCGATGCCCAAGAAGCTGATCGAGCGTTTCCAGATCGTCGAATATTACCGTTCCTTCCTGATGGGACGTGTTTTCTGGAGCGCCTCCAATTCGCTGCTGATCGTATCGGGCGCTTTCGGTCTGTTCCGCAAGCAGACGGTCATCGACGTCGGCGGCTACAAGCGCAATACGATAGGCGAGGATATGGAGATCATCGTGCGTATCCATCGCTACATGAGAAAGAACAGAAAGAAATACAAGATCAAATTCAATGAGTTTTCGATCTGCTGGACGCAGGGACCGATGTCCATACAGGATATCCGCAGTCAGCGCAGACGCTGGCAGATCGGTCTGATGGATACGCTGGTTTCCCACGCCGGTATGACCTTTAACCCGCGCTACGGCATGGTCGGACTGTTTTCGGTCCCCTACAACTGGATCTTCGAGCTGTTCGGAGCGGCGGTTGAGGCGATCGGTTATTTCCTGATACCGTTCACCCTGATCATGGGAGAGCTGAATATGTTCTTCTTTGTCATCTACTTCCTGTTGTCGGTCGCGTTGGGCGTTATCCTCTCCGAAGGCAGTCTGGTACTGGAGCAGTATACGCACAGAGCCGCGATGAGCGCGAAGCAGAGTATCGCGATCTCCGTTTACGCGGTACTGGAAAACTTCGGCTACCGTCAGATGATCACCCTGTTCCGTATGGAGGGTATTATCAAGTACCGCAAGTTGCGCAAAACATGGGGTAAGATCAAGCGAAAGGAGTTTGAACAATGAAAAAGGTTGTTATCTCTGTTGTCGCTACGATCGTCGTCCTCTTTTTCCTTGCTCAAACGGGCTTGCTGACTCCGTTCGGCATCAAACAGCTTTCCATCTTCCGAAGGAATGAAGCTACCGCTGACGAAGCCAAAAGCTCCGGCGAAGAGTATTATGAAGCCGGCGCCGACGTAAGCTACCGTTTCAAGGCGGATGACGGATACTTCCATCTATACACCAAGGGCGGCTGGGATCAGCAGTTTATGACGGGCGTCAATATCGGCGCTTCCGAGCCTGCGCTTTTCCCGGGTGACCTTACCATCAGCTACGACACCTACCTTCGCTGGTTCAAAAGTATCAGCGAGATGAACGCCAACTGCATCCGCGTTTATACGACCATGCGGCCGCAGTTCTATCTGGCTCTCAGCGATTTTAACGCGACAGCTGAAAACCCGATCTATCTTTTTCAGGGCATCTGGGTCAACGAGGATGATATCGAGCGTTTAGGCGACGTCTACGCCGAAAACGAAAAGATCATGACCGATTTCAAGAACGACGCGATCACGATCTGCGACGTCATCCACGGCAATGCGGTCATTCCCGAAAGCCCCGGCAAAGCGTCGGGTACCTATCACGCCGATGTATCGCGCTGGCTCGCCGGATGGATCATCGGCATCGAATGGGATCCGAACCTTGTCCTCAACACCGACGATCAGCATCCCGATATGCGCGATTATGACGGCGATTATCTGTTTACCCAGAGTTCTACGCCGTTTGAAGCCTTCCTGTGCAGGGCGGGCGACGCGCTGATCAATCACGAAACGGAAAAGTACCGTTTTCAGGCGCCGCTGGCGTTTACCAACTGGATCACGACCGACCCCCTTACCCATCCCAACGAGCCGCATTACGACGAGGATAAGGCGATCGTGAACACCGAGAGCATCAAGTTCCGAAATTTCGGTCCGGGGATGTTCACTTCCTACCATATCTATCCGTATTATCCCGACAGTCTGAATTATCAGGAGGATTATCTTCAGAACAAGGATAAGGACGGAAAGGTCGATACCTATTCCGCTTATCTGAAGGACCTGAAGCTGGTCCACACGCTCCCGATCCTGGTCGCCGAGTTCGGTATCCCGACCTCCCGCGGCATGGGACATGAAAGCGTGATGGGGTATAATCAGGGAGGCGTCGATGAAAACGCTCAGGGCGCTATGCTGACCGATATGATCGATTCGATCCACGAAACAGGCTATGCGGGCGGTCTGATCTTCACATGGCAGGACGAGTGGTTCAAGCGTACATGGAACAACGTCATGTTCGATATCGCCGACCGCCGTCCGTTCTGGTCGAATATCCAGACGACCGAGCAGAATTTCGGCGTTATGGCGTTTGATCCGGGCGCGAACTATGTCCGCAGTTATCCCGACGGCGATCTCGGCGAATGGAGCGCGGTGGAGCCGTCTGTGATATCCGACGCGGGCGAGCTGTCTATTATGCATGACGAGCGCTATCTTTATCTGCTTGTCAAATCGGACGATTTCGATTTCAACAACGATACCTTATATATCCCGGTCGATACGATCGCGGACCAGGGGAACACCACTGCGGATGATTACAATCTGTCCTTTGACGACGGCGCGGATTTTCTGATCAAGATCCACGGCGCGTCCGATTCTCATATTTATGTCGACCGTTATTACGACGCGTTCAACTATCATTATGTGAATTCGCGTATCCTCAGCGATTATCCCGTGCTGAAGGACGCCGATCAAAAGGACAGCGGTATCTTTGACGAGATGCTGATGTGCTACGGCTATCACCTGACGGTTGGCGGCACGGGCGCCCAAGTGCCCGATAAGGCGTATGAGACCGGAAAGCTCAAATACGGAAACGGCAATCCCGATTCGGAGGATTACGCATCGCTGACGGACTTTTGCTACGGCGACGGCGGGGTCGAGATCCGTATCCCGTGGCAGCTGCTGAACGTGATGGATCCTTCATCCAAACAGCAGATGAGCGATTTCTGGGAGGATCAGGTCTTTACGCCGCAGCCGTATGATTCGTTCAATTTCGGACTTGGTATGGCAAAGGATAAAGAGGACGTAAGCATCAGCTTCGGCGGCAGCTATTCCTACCCCGAGTGGAATATGCCCACATGGCATGAGCGGCTCAAGCCGTCCTATTATGAACTTCAGGAATATCTGGAGCAGTACCGCAGTAGTAATAGCAGTAGTAACAGTACCAATACCAAGAAATAATAGTTGAATAAAGGAGGCGGCAGGATGAAAAGAATAATCGCTTTTTTGCTGGTTACGGCTGTTCTGTTTACCCTTGCCGCCTGTGGTGATAACGTTAAAAAAGCGGAAAATACCGTTGCGGCACAGGTCGATCTTCCCGATACCCTGGGGATCGATCTGCCGTTTTATGCCGCGGACAACGGATATATTTATCGCGGCGTTTCCGAGAATAAAGGCGAGATTTTCTATGTCAAGGGCGTTAACATGGGACTTTCCGAGCCCGAGACGGATCTTGCCTTTCCCGATACCACCTATGATACTTTCATTGACTGGTTTCAAAAGATAAAAGAAATGAACGCCAATACGGTCAGGGTGTTCACGGTCATGAACCCCGATTTCTACCGCGCGCTGGACGATTATAACGCACAGCATGCCGACGATCCGCTGTATCTGGTACAGGGGATCTGGTTTTCGGAGGACTTGATGACCGAGCTGCTCGACGCTTTGGAAAGTGATAAGATCCTGATCAGCGCTTTTAAGCGCTCCGTGACCGAGACGATCGATATCATCCACGGCTCGAGCAATTACACGGTCTACGGCAGGTTCGATCCCGCGATCTACGATCGCGATGTTTCGGATTATGTCGTCGGCTACATCCTCGGTCTGGAATATCCGCCCGACTTTGTCAACGAGACCAACGTTTCGCACCCCGACGAGGCGGATTACAACGGCGGTTATCTGCGGACGGCGGAGGGCTCTGCGCCCTTTGAAGCGTTTTTATGCGAGGTGGGGGACACCTTGATCGAGTATGAGTCCGAGACCTTTTCGTGTCAGAGACCGGTCGCGTTTCTCAACTGGCAGACGCTCGATACGCTGACCCATCCCGCGGAGCCCTTTCCCTATGAAGAGGATACGATCAGCGTCGATACCGAAAAGATCATCGCGAAGGACGGTTATTATGCGGGGCTGTTCGCTGCTGTCGACGTCTATCCGTACTATCCGGAATTCATGAACTATCAAAGTGAATATACGGAAACAGACGATAATTATCTCGCTTATCTGAAGGATTTGAAGACCGCTTACAGCGTACCGCTGATGATATCGGAGTACGGACTGAGCACCTCCCGCGGGATCGGACACTTAGGGCTGAACGGTTATCAGCAGGGCGGTCTGACCGAGCAGGAACAGGGAGAGCTTGACGCGCGTATGTCCCGCGACATCTGCGAAGCGGGCTGCTGCGGCGGGCTGCTGTTTTCGTGGCAGGACGAGTGGTTCAAGCGCACGTGGAACATGGATATGTATTATCCCGAAAAGCCCTCCGAGCGGATCCACGATCTTTCCTCAGCCGAACAGAGCTACGGCGTGCTTGCGTTCGATACGGCGGTCAGCTATCCCGACGGCGATACCTCCGAGTGGAATACGGAAACAGGGATCGAGGATACGGGTATCTGCATCAAGTACGATGCGGAATATCTGCATTTGCTGGTATCGCTTCCCGACGGATTCGATTTCGACAAAGATACTTACTATATACCGATCCAGGTCAGCGGCGAGGGAAGCACCTTTGACGCTGAAAGAGAACTGACTTTCACTGAAGAAACGGATCGTCTGCTGGTCATCAGCGGAAAGGATAACACAAGGATCCTGACCGATGCGTACGAGGACGTTTACCACTACAAATACGGCGTTTTGCAGAAGATATTCGGCGATGAGAAAACGTCGCCGTATGAAAAGAACAGCGGTCTCTATCATAAGATGCGGATGCTGGTCGCCAACGAGATGTATCTGCCCGAGGAGAAGCGTCTGCTTGAGCCTCAGTCGGTTGAAACGGGACTGCTCCGTTACGGAAACGCCAATCCCGACAGCGAGGACTTCTGTTCTCAGGCTGATTTCTGTCAGAGCGGAAAGAAGCTCGAGATACGGCTGGCATGGTATCTGCTGGGGATCAAGAATCCGCGCACCATGACGTGCGTCGCTCCCCTGACCTCCGATAAAATCGAATTCACCAAGTTTGAGACCGTCAAGCTCGGCGCGGGCGACGGGGGAGAGATCAAGCTGTACGATACCGGATTCAGCGGGCTTGATCAGCCCGAGTATACTCAAAGATTAAAGGAATCATATGATGATATGACTGAAGAATTCGGTTCTCTCCCTTCTTTTAAAACCAAATAATTCATCAATGCAGTACCGGGCTCATCATAGGCGCCCGGTACTTTTTGATCGTCACGGAAGGAGGGGAAAACCGTCGTTTTTTCTTCTATTTTTCCATTGCGGAAGAATCATAAAAATCAGAAAAAATAATCAATAAAAACAGGAAAAAATCATCAAAAAACCGTTGACAAACAGCCGCTTTCTTTATATAATAAAAGTGATATAAAGGCAAAACTGTTGAAAGGCAGTGACGCAAAGCAAAGAGCCTAAAGTGCGTTGGCACTATGGTCGTCTGGCTGCATCTATATGTGTTCGTTTTTGGGACATATTATAGGTGCTTATTTTTTTACAATAAGCACCTATAGGTGACAAAAAGAGAGAGAGGTGCAATCATGAAAAAATTATTATCATTACTCCTCGTCGCGTTATTAGCGGTTTCGGTCTTTTGCATCCCTGCTTATGCCGTAGGTCATGTAGAGACCGGTGATACGCTGGTATTCAACGGCGCAACACCGGGCAACGCTTTCGGCGATCTGCTCGATTGGACAGCTATCGTTTTCGGAAATGCAAACAACATCATTGATGTGGAAGGTACGATTGCCGTAGGCGGCAATTTTGCTTCCAACAACGGATTATCAGTTAACGGCGGTCTCGGCGGACTGAATCCCGCTGATACCGAGGACGTTGCGTTACTCGTTAACGGTAACGTCAACATCAACGGCTACGGCAACGTCTGGGGACAGACGGTCGTAGGCAATGCGGAAGGCAACGATTATCGCCTGACGAACGTTACTCCGTCGGCGACGACCAACCATCAGTATACCGTTGCGGATTCTACCGCTTACTTTGCTGACGCAAAGCGCACCGCTGAAGCCGTGCAGACTGCCGTAAACGCCCTGCAGGCTAACGGAACCGTCGAATACGCTGACGGCGTATATACGCTTGTCGGCGATCCGGATGCGGACGTACTGGTATACAACATCGATGACGCGGTTATCGATTCGCATCGTTTTGACTTCAATATCGATGAAGGTCAGACCATCGTCCTCAACTTCACATCTGCCAACAATATCGACCTGAGCTACGGCGCTTTCTGCATCAACGGCAGCCTGGAGCCGGAGGTTCTGAGGAACTATAACCGTAATATCATCGTCAACTTACCCAACGCTCCCGAGGTATCAATGTTCCACTGTGACCTGTACGGTATCCTTTTGGCTCCCGACGCCACTTTATCGGGCAGCTACTCCGACGTATGCGGAACAACTATCATCAACAGCCTCAACGGAACAAACGGCTTTGAGATCAACAAGGGCAACGAAGACGGTTTCATTCCGGCGATCTCCTCTGCGGATCCCACTTCCGGCAATGATCCTGTTGATCCCGAGGTCAATACTTCCGACACCGCCACCATCCGTATCGACGCTCCTCAGAAGATGGCTGTCGCTTTTGCGGACGGTACCGTCTACTACGGCGGCGAGAACAAAGAGGTCGTTGTCGGTCAGGAATATCCCTTCCAGATGTGCTCTGTGAACTGGGAGAACGGACTCTTTGACGATGACGGTAACGGTATCCGCGGTACTGTTGTTTACAGAATGATCGCTGTTCATCGCGACGATTTCCTCGAGCGCGCACGCGCCGCTAAGGAAAACCCCGAGAGATATACCGTAAAGGGTATCGACATCATCGACAACGAAGCCAAGCTGATCATCGTCAACTGCGACGCCGACGATACTCACCTTGAGACTGACGTCAACAACTTCTTCATGGCGTACAGATTCCATTTTGAGCATGAAGGCTACGGCAAGACGACCGGTATCGAGAAGGTTGTCAATACGCCTCTCGAGAGCCTCTCTGTCAATCTTCCGCTCGGTTCTACCATCGCCTGCGACGCTTACGTCGGCGGCGATAAGATCGACAGCGCTGATGTATTCGTCGCGAACAATTCCGGCGAAGGCGTTTATGACGACGAACTCCTCACCAGCGTGAACGATTACACCTGGGCGCATTGATCCCTGAAGTGCAGTTGACGGCTGAGAAAACAGCCTATCCAAAAAAATAATCATGCGGAACTGTTGCGCTGAGACAGTTCCGAAAGAAGACCGGGCAGTCCGAAAGGGCTGCCCGGTCAACGTTTATTCAGTGACCGGTGACCGGCGGTGAGTGTTATGCGGTCAGCGGTCGGCTGTTAGTTGATGGGAAAAACATTCGGAGCGCGTTCACCCGGCGGGCGGTGCCTTGACTACTTTCCCGCGATGCGGTATAATCAAATCGACATTGAAGAATATCAATGAGGAGGTGTTATCATGGGCATTGCAGGTATCGCGTTGTTTTTGTTCGGCGTGGGACTTATTCTTGTCATCGTTGCTCCGATCGGAAAGAGAAAGAATAACCGTTGTTCCGCACAGACACAGGGAACCTTGATCGACATCAGGGAGCGCTATAATTCCGACGGCAGACTCCCAAGCATGAAGGTCTATTCCTACCGTGTGGACGGGATCGAGTACCAGTTCAAGTCAACGGCGATCAACCCGCATGCGGATAAGGTCGGAGACGCTTGTCCCATCTGGTATAATCCGAAGAATCCGAAGGATGCGGTGGAGCACCGCTACAGCTCCAATAAGCTGTTCAATATCCTTCTCATCGTTGGTATCGTTCTGCTTGTCTCGCCGATCATTATTGCCGTTTTGGCTGCGGCGATTCAAAAGTAACAGCGGCGATGGGATTGAATCAAATCGGAAAATTAACTGATTTAGTTTGGCGGTGATCAGATGGGGATGAATAAACTGCAGGCGAATCTGTGTCTTATATGCGTCACGTTATTGTGGTCGACCGAGGTCATCATATTCGCCTGTATACCCGACAGTGTTTCTCCCTTTGCAACGACGTCGATCACCGGCCTGATCGGTGCTGTGCTGCTGTTCCTTTGCTTTTTCAAGAGGATCAAAGCGGAAATCAAAAAGGGCGGAAAAAAGCTGCTGTTAAGGACACTTTTGCTTTCTGTGCTGAATTGCAGCTATAATATTCTTTATCAGTATGGATTGGATTTCTTTGACGTTTCCACCGGCGCGTTCACGCTTTCGATGACCGTGGTCATTCTGCCGGTTATCCTGCTGATGGTCAAAAAGAGCGTCGGCAAAAAAACATGGATATCGGCTTTACTGGTGTTAGTCGGTATCGCATTCTCCTATATCGGGAAGATCGACAGCGTCAATCTATATGGCTTTCTGACGCTTGTGGGCGGTTGTGTGATACGCGCGGTCTATATCATCAAGCTGAACGATTATGCCAAAGAGCATGATCCCGTGACGCTCTCGGCGCTGATTTCACTCATCGTCGGCGTCATAAGTTACGCAATCTGGTTCATTTTCCAACCCGCAACCTTCGGTGCAATCGAGTGGAATTCTCAGGTCATAGCGAGCTTGTTCATTTACGCGTACTTTATTGTTGCGTTCGCACAGACGCTGAATATCTTCGCGCAAAGGCGCGCCACCGCCGCCTCGGCAACGATCATCTATTCGCTGGAGATCATATTCTCGCTTATTTGGGGAATCACCATGCCGGCTGATCTGGTCGATCCTGTCACACCTAACGTATATATGATGATCGGCGCAGCGTTTATTATCCTCGGAAATCTGGCGGAGATTGTCGACTTTTCTCGCGTCAAAGCGATAGGGAAAGGGCGTGAGCAGCTTGGCTGAGAAAAACAGTACAGGCTTTTGGCGTAAATCGGCGGTATTCGTCCTTTTGATTATCGTCTACCTGATCGTTGCCGTTCCGTTCAAGGTGATGGAGATCATCCCCGGTTTTACGGATATTCGACCGGTTTCCATGCTGATGCCGGTGTTCGGAATCTTCTTCGGGATTCCGGGATGCATTGCCTATGCGGTGGGAAATCTGATCACCGATATCGTCAGCGACAGCCTGAAGTGGTCGTCGATCGCGGGTTTTGCGGCGAATTTCATCGGACCGTTTGTATATTATCTGTTCTGGATCAAACTGTCAAAGAATCAATTCCATCTCCGGAAAGGCCGGAATCTGTTGAAACATACCTTGGTTATTATTATTGACGCCTTGCTGGTGGCGGGTATGATCACGCCGTTTGTAGCACTGTCTTATCCCGAGGTTAACACGGCGCTGTTTTTTGTGATGGTGCTGATCAACTCGTCGGCTTTCCCGTTCTGTATCGGTATACCTTTGATTATTCTGATGCAGGATGAGTTGGGATTCAAGCCGATTGAAAGGAAGCACAAAATAAAAGATATGCCGAAGCAATATGGAAAGTATTGATGGTTTTAATATGTTATTATGATATTATGTCGGAGAGGTTAATCCTTGAACCGACGGTAAGGTAACAGGAGGTAATGTGTAAAATGGAAGCTATACTGAATTTTGATTTTGCAATTTTGGATTGGATACAGTCGACTCTGCGCTGCGGTTTTCTTGACTCTTTCGTAGTGATCCTCAATTATGTGATGACTTCGGGTATCCTTTGGATCGCGTTGGGTGTCATTATGCTGTTTTTCCGTAAAACGCGTACTGCGGGTATTATCCTGCTTGCAGCGCTGGCAGCCGTCTTTTTGCTCGGCGACGTTCTGCTTAAGCACATCGTGAACCGTCCCAGACCGTTCACCATCAACACAAGTATCGTATTTTTGATGGAAGCTCCGTCCGGGTCGAGCTTCCCCTCGACGCACAGCGGTCTTGCCGCCGCGGCGACCACCGTGCTCCTTGCCAAAAAGAAAGCGCTTGGCGTTATCGCTCTCGTGCTGACGATCTGTATCGCATTTTCGCGGCTGTATCTGTATTTCCATTATCCGACGGACGTTCTCTGCGGACTGCTGCTCGGCGTGCTGTGCGGTTTGCTGATGTTGTGGATCGCCAAGAAAACAAGACTGGAGAACAGATTGACAAGGAAGCATAAAGCATAACACTATTTGATATCAACTCTCCGGAGAATAGTTGCCAATTATTAAGGGGGCTGTCGCATAAAGTCTGCGGCAGTCCCTTAATCGTTTTGTTTTGAGCGGTTTCAAGGGACGCGCCCGCGACACAGAAATCCTCCATGTCCTCAAACGGAAAAACCTTCTCGCAGAAGTCGATCAGCCTGTTATTCATGGTTTTCTCTCCTTTAATGAAACCTATCATCTGCAGAAATTGTATTATATATGAAGCAAATAGTTAACGGTAAAGCGTCAAACAATCGTTTCATCCGAAAAAAGCTGCCGTGTTGTTTACAATAATCGGTTTTTCTGTTATGATTAGTATTGCTCTATGAAAAAACGTTGAGTGCAGCAGAAAGAATACAATGACGGAACCGACATCATCCGTGTCGATCGGAAATCAAGGAGAATTATGGATTATTCAGTAACCTTATCAAAACTATTCAATATCAAAGAGGAGTACGCACAGAACATCATCACCCTGCTCGACGAAGGCAACACCATTCCGTTTATCGCCCGTTACCGTAAGGAGATGCACGGCTCGATGGACGACCAGCTGATCCGCGAGTTCAGCGAAAAACTGGAATATCTGCGCGGTCTCGACAAACGCAGAGAGGAGATCCGCGAGCTGATCGCCGGTCAGGAAAAGCTGACCGAGGAGATCGGTGCGGCTCTGGACAAGGCGCAGACATTGAGCGAGCTGGAAGATATTTACCGTCCGTTCAGACCGAAGAGAAAAACTCGGGCTTCGGTCGCGAAGGAACGCGGCTTGGAGCCTCTCGCTTTGGAGATCATCAGGCAGGAACCGGGCTTTGATCCCATGAAATACGCAGAGCAGTTCGTCGATGAGGAAAAGGAAGTTCCCACGGTTGAAGCGGCGTTGGGCGGCGCGATGGATATCATCGCCGAAATGCTCTCCGATAACGCCGATATCCGCAAGAAACTGCGCGCCGTTTTCCACATCAGCGGCACGCTGAAATCTCTCGCAACGGACGAGGAACAGGACAGCGTCTATACCAACTACTATGATTTTTCGGAGCCGGTCAAGAAGATTGCCGGTCATCGAATCTTGGCGATCAACAGGGGAGAGAAAGAGGGCTTTCTCAAGGTCGGTATCGTACTCGACAGCGAATATCCCTTGAGTATCGTCAACCGTGAGCTGGATAAGGGCTCAAATCCGCTGTGCTCGGATATCATCAAAGCGGCTGGCGAGGACGCCTATACCAGATTGATCTTCCCCTCAATCGAGCGCGAGATACGCTCCGAACTGACCGAGACCGCCGCCGAAAACGCGATGAAGGTTTTTGCGACAAACCTGAAGCAGCTTTTGATGCAGCCTCCCGTCAAGGGAAAGACCGTACTCGGGCTCGATCCCGGTTATCGCACGGGCTGCAAGGTTGCGGTTGTCGACAACACCGGCAAGGTGCTCGATACAGCGGTGATCTATCCTACTCATTCCGAAGCAAGGATCGCCCAATCAAAGATAAAGCTCCTTGAGTTAATCAAGAAGCACAATGTAGATATTATCTCTATCGGCAACGGCACTGCGAGCAAGGAGACAGAAATGTTCGCCGCCGATGCGATCAAGGAAGCCGATCATAAAGTCTATTACATGGTCGTCAGCGAGGCAGGCGCGTCCGTCTATTCCGCATCCAAGCTCGCCGCCACAGAATTGCCCGAACTGGATCTGACGCTCAGGAGTGCGGTATCTATCGCCAGACGCTTGCAAGACCCTCTCGCGGAGCTGGTCAAGATCGAGCCGAAGGCGATCGGCGTCGGTCAGTATCAGCACGATATGCCGCAAAAGCGGTTGGGGGAGACCCTCGACGGCGTAGTCGAGGACTGCGTCAACTCCGTCGGTGCGGATCTGAACACTGCTTCACCAGCATTGCTGTTAAGGGTATCGGGACTCAATGCAACCGTTTGTAAAAACATTGTGGCTTACCGTGAAGAGAACGGCGCCTTTGGCTCCCGAGCGGAATTAAAGAAGGTCCCCAAGCTCGGACCGAAAGCCTTTGAACAGTGTGCGGGCTTCCTGCGCGTTCCGGAAAGCCGCAATCCGCTCGACAATACCGGCGTTCATCCCGAAAGCTACGCGCCCGCAAAGGAGCTGCTGAAGCTCGCAGGCTACACAGATAAAGAGATCAAAGAAGCAAAATTCAGCGATATTGCCGCGAGAGTCAAAAAACTCGGCACAAAGAATCTCGCTGAACAGCTCCAAATCGGTCTGCCTACTCTGGACGACATCGTCAAGGAGCTGGCAAAGCCCGGCCGCGATCCGCGCGATGAAATGCCTAAGCCCATGCTCCGCACGGATGTACTCAGCATTGAAGATCTGAAAGAGGGCATGGAGCTGACAGGTACGGTGCGCAACGTGATCGACTTCGGTGCGTTTGTGGACATCGGCGTCCATCAGGACGGGCTGGTGCACATCTCGCAGATATGCAATAAGTTCATTAAGCATCCGTCCGAGGTGCTCAAGGTCGGTGATATCGTCAAGGTTAAGATCCTTTCCGTCGATGTAAAGAAAAAGCGCATCTCGCTGACGATGCGCGACGTATGATCCGTTCTGTAAAGATATTAAATAATAAAGGAGAGTGGAGTCGAACCGTGATCGTTCGATTTCACTCTCCCTTTTTTGCGGTTAGTGATGTGGTTAGTGATCAGTATGACATGCAAGGTTTTCCTGCATCTCCTTGAGCGCGCGCTTGCGCCGGTACATCTGCAGATCGGCGCGTTCAAAGACGGCGCGGTAGCTTTTGTCGACGTCCTTTCTGTACTCGGACATGCCGGAGGAGACCACTACCTTGCCGGCGCGCAGGTTGTTTTCGATCTGAGCGTCAAAGGCGGTGAGCTGCTCTTCACGGGTTTGGAAGGGCTCACCCTCAAGGATCACGACAAATTCGTCGCCGCCGATCCGGTAAACGGGGCTGCGGCTGAAAAACTCGCTGATCAGCATCGAGGCGGTATAGATATAGATGTCACCCGTATCATGGCCCATGGTATCGTTGATGGTCTTCAGATCATTGACGTCGAACACGACCACGCCGAAGTCCTCTGAGGCGCCGCTGCCGATACGCCGATACAGCTCCTCCGCTTCCTCCATATACGCCTGCTTGCTCCCTACGCCGGTCAACGGATCGGTGTAGATCTTGCGCTTGGCGTTGCCGAGCTCGAGACTCTGCTGCTTGGCGTGGTGCAGCATCTCTTCAAGGCTGTTGCGGTACTCGTCCTTTTCCTCTTCCACGACGAAGGAGTGGAGCATACAGCTGCTGAGCAGATAGCCGATAGAATACAGTGGCAGCAGGGGATAAAAGATCTGTATCACGATCAGCGCAGCCATCAGCACGCCGAAGTACCCGACGGAACGCCGCAGCTGCTTTGTCGCGCGGGCGGTGGGCGCCTTGACAGCGAACGTATAGACGGACGTCATCAGGAAGAGGATCACCTGCAGCGACAGCGTTACATAACGCGCGCCGCCGGCGTGATAAACACCGTTTTCATCAAAGTGAAACTGGATCGGGACAAAGAAATTGACGACAAGGATCACGACCACACAGCAGAAGAGCACGATCCCCGTTACGGTGAGTATCCTTTTGAAGACGCTGTTGCTCTGACCCTCCAGATAGGCGGCGACATAGCGCGTCCACAGCAGAAAGCCTGCCATCATGGTGAGAAAGAACAGGACCGTGACGATGTAGAGCGGCGTGATCAGATGCAGATCGTTCAAAAAGCCCCACAGTACGTCGGTGACGCAGAAGAACAGCATACCGAGGATATAGTCGCGGTACTCCTTATAAGCGGGAACGTGGGTGTTCTCTTGATAATGCCACAGCATATCCCGGTTGATGATCAGATGCACAAGGATCGCGATGATCCCTATGATGGAATACGACATTACTTACCTCCGTCCGGGGCAGCGCTGACGTCGGTTTCGGTGACCGTGGATTCGTTCTTTTTTGTTACGCCGATAATGATATGGTCTTCGTCGGATTTGATGCGTACCGCCTTTAGGTTGACGAAGGTCGGATCACCGCCGATCATCAGCCGGTATGACATCAAAAACGCTCCCTCCTCCTCGATCGCGCGGAGGATATTTACCTTGGTAAATCCGTTGAGGAACAGCGGTACATCCCCGGGATACAGCGCTTGACGCGCGTCGCGGCGGCGTGCTTTAAAGAAATCATCGCCGTGGCGCTCAACCTCCAGCTCACCCAGCTCGGTGTCGGAGCTGTATTCGATAAATTTATCCGTCTTGATATTGACGTAGTACAACATGATATAATCCGAGGACAGGGCTTTTGCGATATAGGTAAAGGTGACGGGTGATTTCACGTCCTTCTCGATTTTCAGGATCGCGACAGCTACCGCACACTTACCGGTCACGGGGTTGCGGGCGATGTTCTTTAAAAAGGCGTGGATCACGCTGCCGCCCGGCAGCTTTTCTTCGATCAATATCTTGCTGCCCTTTTCGGCACATTCGCGGATCGCGTTCAGAAAGCTCCTGCCGGTGACGCCGTCGCCCTCGTCGATGTTCACCTTTTTGGCCAACGGGAAATAGCCGAACAGCTTTACCAGAAAACCGCGGTAGGAGCTGTTGCAGCGCACCAACATATAGGATTCGGAGGTCGATTCGAGGATCGCCATCGGGATGGTGTTGAAATAATGCTCGAAGGCCTCTTCGTCATCGTTGGAGAATACGGTGAGATCATAGAGGTTGACCTTTCCGATCGCCGCGTAGTAATCCGATTCCTCGGGGTTCTCGAAGCCGATCTGGATGCCCTTGCGGTATCTCTCGAGGATATTATCCAGAGCGATAGGGCGGCAGAAGTAGTAGCCCTGCATCATCGTACAGCCGACCTCGTGCAGGAACGACGCCTGCTCCTTGGTCTCTACGCCTTCGCATACCGTATCCATGCCCAGCGAGATCACCATGCGGATCAGCTCGGTCAGCAGGACCTTGCTCTTGTCGTCGACGCCGAACTGTTTCATAAAGAGCATATCGAATTTGATCGCGTCAAAATGGATGCTGTGCAGCATATCGAGCGCAGAATAGCCGCTGCCGAAGTCGTCCATCCATACCCGGAAGCCCTGTTCGCGGAAGCGCTCGATCTGCAGCTTCATATATTCAAAGTCTTTGCCGACCGCACTCTCGGTGATCTCGATGTTCAGCAGGCTGTGGCTGACGCCGGCGGCGTCGACACGGCGGCGGATCTCGTCCACGATATCGCAGGTATCAAAATCCGAGCGCGAGAGATTCACGGACATCGGAACGACATAAAGCCCCTCCTGCTGCTGGATCGCGATCTTCTGTATGATCTGTTCCACGACATAGAGGTCGAGCTTGTAGATCAACTTTGATTCTTCCAGAACGGGGATGAACTCGTCCGGAGGGATGATCCCTCTGGCGGGATCCACCCAGCGCGCCAGAGCCTCTTCGTGACACACTCTGCCGTTGGCGGAGCGGACGAGAGGCTGGTAATAGACCTGTATGTAGCCTTCCTCAAGCGCCTTGTTCAGATAGTCGATAAAGTAATGCCGCTTTTCCGTATCCGCCAGCATGGTATTATCAAAGTATCTGAAGTCGGAAACGCGGATGTTCTGTATGGTGTCGCAGGCGTATTTGGCGCGGTCGCATTCGGAACTGACGCCCAGCGTGCCCTGCGTCTCGGAATATATACCGACGCGTACGGGCAGGGAGGGACCTGCCTTATCGGTGAGGAACTCGCTGAAGATACCCTCGAGGATCTCTTCGATGTTTTCCGCCTGTGAAAAGGCACAGAAGTGGTCGGAGCCGAAGCGGCTGCAGTTTTCGTGACCGAAGACGCGGTTGAGGATCCCGGCGAACCGGCGCAGCAGGTTGTCGCCTTCGGTAAAGCCGAAGCGGCGGTTGTAGTGCTTCATCCCGCACAAGTTCATATACAGCATGGACGCTTTGCCGCTGCCGCCTCTGTTCTCACGGCGCCACTGGTTCACGAGCTCAAAGAAATACGCCATGGTCGGAAGTCCGGTCAGAGTATCATAATTTCCGACGCTGTCCGCGCTTTTCTCGTTCAGCGCGTGCCTGATCTCATTACCTGCCAAAAACTGATTGCTGTTATCCGCGGAGTAGAGACCTTCGTCGGTATACCAGATGTATGCCAGCCGTGTGCCGTCGTCGGTTACGACGTGCTCGCCCTTTGAATGAAGGATACGGTATTCCGGATCGCCGTTGTACAGGCGCGTACGGTAGACAAGATCGTATTGACCTCCCTGTGTGGCAAAACGAACCGCCGCATCTGCGGCGCGCGCCTTGTCATCGGGATGCGTCATCTCATACATATTGTTGTCCATCAGATACATCGCTTTTTCTCTGTCTGTTAAACCGAGCAGAGCGAGAAAGCCGTCGGACAGCAGCAGCGTCACAACGCGCTTGTTCAAAAACTGATAAACGGCGAGAGGGGTGCGCAGCTTTTCCAATGTTTTTCTTTCTGCGTCACTGAATCGATATCTGTCCATAACACGTCCTCCTGGATATGAAAAAGAGGGTTGAACAAGGTCGGCGGCTCCGTTCGGAGACGGTGTTTTATCCGCCGCTCTTAAGAGGTTTTGCGTTGACAAATGTCTATAATTGTATCATACAAAAATACCGCCGTTCTGTCAATAAAAACCGATGCTGTTACAGCACATTTTTTATTGGCTTGCAATCAATCGTTATTCGTGATAAACTCTATTTGGCTCATTAATGAATCAACCGATTCCGGTTGAAAGGATAAGATTAGTATAAAACGACATCGCTGAAAGGTCGGTTATATGGATTTTTATTTGAGTTCTATTATTTTGATATCTCTGCTGATGATCGCGATGACCATCCATGTGATCCGGTATTCGGGCTTCAACAGGCAGCAGAAAACATGGTATATCGTCACCTTTATATCCGTTTTGTTCTGCGCCGGTGCGGAATATGCCGTGCATTGCGGGAGCTATGATCCGGCGTTTGCCGTTCCTTTGACGGTTTTGACCGTGATACAGTTTTCCGTCGCCCCGTGCATGGCGGTCTTCTTTTCCGGTGCGTTGGGTCTGCACAGGCAGGCGAGGATCGCGCTCCTGTTCTTTATCCCGCACATGCTCATCGAGATCGTCTTCGCGCCGTTCAGCTGGATCTTTCACTTTGACGCGGACGGGTATCACAGGGGAAAGCTTTTCGTCATTTATTCTGCCTTCTACATCCTCAGCCTGATCTATTTGATGGTCAGTATGCTGGTCGTAGAGCGGAACTTCAGACACCGCGACAAATCGACAATCTTCATGATCGCGCTGACGCTGATCGCTGGCATCGTGCCGGTGACCTTTCTGAATATACACACCGCGTATATCAGCATAGGCATGGCGGCGTGCCTGTGCTACATCTACTATAACGATCTCGTACAGGAGGACACGCGCGAAGAACTGATCGCAGGTCAGAAGAAGATCACCCAAATGCAGGAGGATATAATCTCGGGACTTGCCAGCATCATTGAGAGCCGCGATACCGACACCGGGCTTCACGTTTCGAGGACAAGGGAACACGTCAAGCTCATCGCCGAAGGAGCCATGAAAGAAGGCGTTTACACGGACGAGATCGACGACAGGTATGTAGACCTGATCTATACACTGGCGCCGATTCACGACGTCGGAAAGATCGTGGTTTCCGACGCCATCCTCAAAAAGCCGGGCAAGCTGACGCCGGAGGAATTCGAGCAGATCAAGGAGCACGCGCGCTCCGGCGGCGTTATCGCCCGCAGGATCCTTTCGGGCGTCACCGACGAAAGCTACCTGAAATTCGCGTCGGATATCGCAACGTATCATCACGAAAGATGGGACGGCAGCGGCTATCCCGAGGGACTTAAGGGCGAGGAGATCCCGCTTTGCGCGCGGATCATGGCGATCGCGGACGTCTACGACGCGCTGACGAGCGAACGCTGCTACAAAAAAGCGATTCCGCCAAAAGAAGCCGTTAAGATCATCAAGGAAGAATCGGGAACGCATTTTGATCCGAAGCTGGTCGAAATTTTCTTGAAATATATCAACGAGACGGACTACACCGTTATTGCATGAACGGTGTTGTCTTAGGGTGGGTCGAATGACCGGAGTCGAACCGGCGGTCTCTTGAAATCCATCGATTGAAAAAGAAATCACAGGGGCACATGGGGAGTTCTGAGATAACACCGCTTACATATGATATATTTGTATTTGGGAAAGCATTACCTCAAAAGTTTAAAACAAACCGCCTCAAATCTCTTAGATACAATACATATAATTTCTTAAAAAAGTTCATTTCTTAAAAAAGATCATTCACTTTCCGAAAAGCCTTGACAAATGATCCTTTCTGTTATACAATTAAAGTGATATAAAGGCAAAACTGTCGAAAGGCAGTGACGCAAAGCGAAGAGCCTAAGGTGTTTAACACTATGGTCGTCCGGCTGCATCTATGTGTGTTCGTTTTTTGAACATTATATAGGTGCTTATTTTTTTTACAAATAGGCGCTTATTCTTAACAAAAAGAGAGTGAGGTGCAATCATGAAAAAATTATTATCATTACTCCTCGTTGCGTTGTTAGCGGTATCGGCATTCTGCATCCCTGCTTATGCCGCAGGTCATGTAGAGACCGGTGATACGCTGGTATTCAACGGCGCAACATCGGGCAACGCCTTTGGCGATCTGCTCGATTGGACAGGTATCGTTTTCGGAAATGCAAACAACATCATCGATGTGGAAGGTACGCTTGCCGTAGGCGGAAACTTTAATTCCACCAACGGTTTATCCGTTAACGGCGGCGCTTACGGCGCGAATCCCGCGTCGACCGACGACGTCGCGTTCCTCGTGAACGGCAACGCAGTCATCAACGGCTACGGCAACGTCTGGGGACAGACGGTTATCGGCAGCGCGGAAGGCAACACCTATCACCTGTCAAATGTGACTCCTTCCGATACTACAAACGGTCAGTACACCGTTGCGGACTCCGCGCAATACTTTGCGGACGCGAAGAGCACCGCCTATGCTGCAAAGGCTGCTGTTGAAGCTCTCCCGGTTAACGGCGTATGCGAAGTAGATAACGGCACTTATACGTTTGTCGGCAACGCGGATGCGGACGTATTGGTATACAATGTTGCTGATGCGGTATTTAATTCGTATCTCTTCGACTTCACGATTGCCGACGGTCAGACGATCATCGTCAATCTGACGTCCTCCGACAAGATCGAGTTGAATAACGGCGCTGTTCAGATCAACGGCAGTATGGCGTCGAATGATCTGAGAAGCTATAACCGCAACATTATCATCAATGTGGTCAATTCAACAGAGATCGAAATGACCTCCTGCGAATTATACGGCATTTTGTTGGCTCCCGACGCCGATCTGACGGGCAAGGGTTCCAACGTATGCGGAACCTCCGTTCTGAACGGTTTGACCGGCACGAACGGTTTTGAACTTCATGTCGGCAGCAACGACAGCTCTGTTCCTGTTATTCCCGCAGACGGCGACGACCCCGAGGAAGAGCCTGCGAAAACCGCAAGTCTCCAAGTTATCACGCCTCTTGCGATGGCTGTCCGTTTTGAAGACGGTTCCGTCTACTACAGCGGCGATTATGTAAAAGACGTCGAAGTCGGCAAGGATTATCGCTTCCAGATGTGCTGCGTTGACTGGAGCACCAGAACTGTCGACGGTGAAAAGAAGATTCATAAGCCCTATGAGACCTTCTACCCCGAAGAGACTGCTTATCTGCATACCAACCACGGTACCTATTCCGACGACGGTTTAGGTCTGCGCGGTACGGTTGTTTATACCTTCCGTTTGTCTGACGAATTCGGCGACCGCAGCTTTGACGAAGCTACGAAGACCTTCGTTATTCCGAAGGGAGACTATGTATTGAGAACAGACGTCAACAAGTGCTTTATGGCGTATCGCTTCACCTTCCAGAGCGGCGATCACAACAAGCAGACGGGTATCGACAACGTTGTCTACGACACCGACCTCGAGCATGATAATACCTTAGAAGACTTCAGATATTACAAGCCTCTCGAGTTCCTGTCCGTCAACCTGCCGCTCGGTTCTACCGTTACGGCGAAGGCTTACAATAACTATGAGTATTTCGCTCAGGCTGACATCTTCGTCGATATCGACGCCGAGAATCCCGATCTCTGTTACAAAACCTATGAATGGCCGTACTAAGGCTTAACCTTCTGAATATAATAGAAGTCCTTGACCGGCCGTGAACTGGTCCGGTAAAAACGGATAAATAGAAAAATCACCCCCTTATGGCGGAATATAAAGATCTGCCATAAGGGGGTATTTGTTCGGCAAGAAGTATCAATGCACAGAGCAATACGAAAAAGAGATATTTGAATTAATATAAGTACATAAAACAATCATCGAGGTGATTAAACAATGACTAAAAGAGAGATAGCAATGAAAGTTATCAAAAATATGTCCGATGAATAAATTGAATCGTTCTTGTGTTTATTCGCTGATGAAAATGAAATAGCGAGAATCGAAACTGAAAGTATTGCTAACGATGGCGGATCAAACTCATTCGATAATGTAGATGATTTAATGAAAGATCTTCTCGACAAAGAGGAGTGATGACCTTCCTCCGAAACGGATATACAAATGATAAAGTATTTCTCATTCATATTTTATTCGTGTATAATTCTAAATACGAACAATAATGCACGATCGGGCAAAAAGAAAAAGTCCTGTAAACACTGAAGTTTACAGGACTCTTCGGGTGGCATGCCCGAACAAAATAGATATTTTCGACAAAAGTTGTAAACAGATATGAACCCTCGTAAACTTTCATCTTGAAATCTGCTGCTTTTCTAATCAACAAATTCATAGTCAAAAGGATGATCGGAATGTGCCCATGACCGTTTGTTTCTTTCTAATATCTTGTGCATTTTCTCTACGGAACCTGTCA
>JAFRDE010000007.1 GCA_017403985.1 Ruminococcus sp.
ATAATTGATAGTTATCCTTTATTCACATAAAGCATAAGGAGTCCAATATGGAAAAAGAAGAAATATTCCGCGTTATTCAAGAGTACACATCGAACCCTCCGTTAATCCTCGCAGGGACAGGTCTTACGATTCCTGTAGGAATACCCGGAATGTGGGCCTTAGCTGATTATTTACGTGAACAATTAGACGAAAAATATAAAACTAATACATCATGGATCAGCGTTTCAGATAAAATAGCCTCCGGTATTGATCTCGAAACTGCCTTATCAGAGGACAAATTAAGTGTTGATTTACTGAATGATATAAAGAAATGTACATGGGAATTAGTGAACGCTGCTGATATAAAATACTTCAGAGAGAAACATTTGTTCGGTCGCAAAGCTCCATTTATAAAGATTCTCAGTAAATTTTTAAAAGTTACCGGACGTCATCTTGACATTATCACCACCAATTATGATAGATATATCGAATACTGTTGCGATCAGTATGGCATAGAAATCGATAACGGATATAAAGGGATATACACTAAATCGTCAGATATGAGCTTTTCAAAAAGAAAGAATAATGTCACCTTATTAAAAGTTCACGGTTCATTAGATACATTCAAAGACAATTTGACGAACGAAAGCATATCGATTCCGATTCAAGATTCTATACCAAGAGGTTTTACTCCTGACATAATCACACCGGGAATTAGTAAGTATGAAGCTATTTTAACGAATGCAAGCAGACAATTGGTGCATCATGCAGACACTGTAATTAACAAAGCAACTAATTTCTTGTGCATTGGTTACGGGTTTAATGATTCCCAAATTCAGGAACTGATGATAAAAAAGATAAAATCTGGATGTCCTATTGTCGTGGTAACAAAAGAACTAACCGATAATGCATTAGGGATCATAAACAATAATAGTGAAAGACATGCAGTGATTCTTGATGGCGAAGATGGAAAAACCAGATTCATTGTTAATAAAACTGACGTTACAATTGACGGTACATATTGGACAATTGATGGATTTAATGAAATCATATAAAGGAGAAGCGTATGTCAATATTTAATCTCACAGAAAGAGACTCGTCATTTATTGGTAATGTACAAGCTGTAGATACAGCGAGTATAGTTGTCAAAGTCGAAAATGAAGATGTATTATCTAATATACAGGTCAATAATCTTGTCATCATCCAAGCTTCAAAAACACGTCAAACATTAATCGGAATGGTTAATAAGATAATTAGAACCTTCTCTGACGATGTCATAGATCCTGATGAAGAACTCACTTCAAATTCTAACGATATTGTAAAAGTCAACATGATAGGTACTCTTCTGGATAAAGAGGGACTGAGGGAAAATGTCTTTAAGAGAACTTTGGAATCTGTGCCTGAAATAAGCTCTGAAGTATATATCATGAATGATGAAAACCTTTCTGCATTTATGAATGTCATTTCAGCAACAAGCGCAGAAGGTACCGATCCGTTAAATATAGGAACATATGCTTTGAATAAACACGCAGATGCTTATCTGGATGGTAATCGATTTTTCCAGAAACACGCTGTTATCGTTGGAAGCACCGGTTCGGGCAAGTCATGCACTGTTGCAACAATTATTCAACAAATAGCTAATCTTAAATCGGCTAACGCAATATTGTTTGATATGCACGGTGAATATGCTCCTATTGAGGGTGACAGTATTAAGCATTATCGAATCGCCGGTCCGACAGATACGTATGAAGATAATATTCTCTTCCTGCCATATTGGTTACTGACATATGAAGAAATGCAGGCAATGCTAATAGATAGAGGCGATCAAAATGCCCCTAACCAAGCAATGCTGTTTAGCAGAACAGTTTTGAATGAAAAGAAATCCTTTCTCTCAGAAAATGAACATAGCGAATTAATTGATAACATTACGATTGATAGTCCTGTACCATTTAGCATAAGTGAAGTATTATCTGAATTCAACAGATTGAATATTGAGATGGTCGATGGTACAAAAGGAAAGAAACAAGGCGATTATTACGGCAAATTATCTCGTTTTATTCAACGACTTGAAAACAAGGTCAACGACAAGCGCTTGAATTTTATGTTTTGCAAAGACGAGAGCTTATTGAAATATGAATATATTGATATATTGTTCAAAAAGCTTATGTTGTCCGCTTCAAATAATGGTGGAATTAAAATTATTGACTTCTCTGAAGTTCCTTCAGATATTCTTCCGCTGATTGTATCTTTAATTGCCAGATTAGTGTTTTCCGTGCAGCAGTGGGTTGAAAAAGAGAATATTCAGCCTATTGCAATCTTCTGTGATGAAGCACATCTCTATATTCCTCAAAATGTTAAGGATGGCGTTGAGACACTCAGCTTAAATAGTTTTGAGAGAATCGCTAAAGAAGGAAGAAAATACGGAATAGGATTAGTAGTTATCACGCAGCGCCCCTCGGAGGTTGACAGAACAGTACTCAGCCAAAGCAGTAACTATGTTGCTATGCGATTAACAAACTCAGATGACCAAAATGTAATTAAGAGACTTCTTCCTGATAGCATCGGAAACTTCGGCGACATACTTCCTATTCTGGATGTAGGTGAAGCTTTAGTTGTCGGTGACGCCTGCTTACTTCCCAGTCGTATTATCATTAAGCGCCCCAATCCGGAACCAAACAGTTCAACAGTGAAGTTTTGGGATGAATGGGCAAAGGATATGACAGATGATAGTATAGTTTCAACTGCAGTGAAACATATGATTAAGCAATCGAAATAAAAGAAGAGCAAGGATGAAATTGACCATCCTCGCTCCAATTCTATATCATGTAGTTAACCTATATGTAATAATTATCATCAAGTGAGTTTTTAAACACTTTATAATAATATAATAATTCCTCTAAACTATAGTGACACCAGTTTGAGACACAACCTCCACCACATTGTTGCCATAAAGAACAATCAATGCATTTATTAGAAGGTAAAGCACATAATTTGTTATAAATGCTATTAATCGATTTGCTTTCAAGTGTTTGTTTGAAATCATTGGCGTCATGAAAATCCACTCCATATCTTGCAATAGGATAATTGTACAAAGCATTACAAACTAATAAATCTCCATTTGTATTAAAAATAAGACCATTCTTTTGTAGTAACTGACAAGTTGTATACAGTTGTTGTTTTTCTTTCATTTTCAAAAGAAACTCCATATTCCAAATGCATAGCGGAAGAGTTTGATGTAAAGAGAATTGATTGTTTGTCAACGCACATAATTCATCATATTGCTTGCAAAAGCCATATACTAATCTAAATAGTTTAAAGCATTCATTCATAGAATAGTGGCTATTATTGTCAAAATTAAATTCAAATGAAAAGCTAAAGTATTCCGCACCATTATTAATTGCATCTCTTACTCCAAAAAGAAAACGATCAATATTATTAGGGGTCAAAACCATTGAGACAATAAATGGGATCTTTATTCTTTGAATATTTCTAATTGCATTCATGCAATTTGTGTAGTGATCTTTACCTGTAGTATAAATGAAACTATCCTTAGAAAAGCCTTTTAACGATAATCCGATACAATCAACACCAGTTTTCTTCAGTCTTGATGTGTATTCTCTGCTGGCAAAACGAACTCCGTTGGAAACTATACCGCAAGAAATACTAAGCTTATGTGATTTAGTGATTACATATTCTAAATCCTTATACAGTGTTGGTTCACCACCAACAAGTGTAAGATGAGTAACGTTCATGGATTTCGCAATTCCCAAAAGATCATCAAAAGTGTCAGCACTTAAATTACTTTTCTGCTCATACTTTGATTGCTTTGCGTAGCACCACTCACAACGCAAATTACATTGTCTATTAACGGTAATCCAACAAGCATATTTCTTATCCATATCTTTCACACAATCACCGATCTTGGGGACAAGCACATTCATTGCGGTGTAATGGCGTACAAGCGCAAGCGCAAACACATACACCATCACATTCGCCTGCCGAATTAACTAAATCATGACTACTGCATATGCATTCGCAATCAACTGAAATCGTCTTACAATAATCAAACTGAAACCCAGATAAGTCCGTATTACTTACAATATTTGTCTTTTTTAAGTTATCTGCAAAAATATTAATATCCATATTATTTCCTCTTATCTTTATAATCGCCACGTTTATACTGCGGTTTATTATTTTTCCATCTTTTACTTAGTTGTTGAAAGTGTTCGCATATGGCTGTACCTTCCCCGACTGTCTCGCTTCGAAGGTTGATGTACGGTTGTAGTTTATCATAAGCACGCGTTAAATTTATATACAATAATCGTTTTGCAATATTCTCATTAATTCTCTTGCTCAATACAGAAATCGAAAATGTTTCATAAAAATATGTTATTAAGTATAAATCTTTTTTATATTGGTCGTTTTTCATTAAAGCTTCATAAACACTCCTATCCACGGGATCTTTATCGGATTTTAATAACCCAATTTTCTCGATAAGTGAAGCGTCGACTTGCCCTATGCATCTATTTAACTTTTCAATCTCATCAAAAGTACTCTTGTCTTTATTCCAATTTAATGTATTTTTAATTTGTTTAGTCAACAAAAGTATTTGTATTCCTGCAAAAACAAGAGCTATTATTTCCAATACGGTTTTTACCCAATCCATAGATTTCCTCCTTTTTATATTATTATATTATATTCCGTAAAAAAGTGCTATATTTCTACATTATTTGATTTAGAAATTTTAATAGTTTTTTTGTATAGTAATCACACTTTTTCATAAACAAAAATGTGAACAGAATTATCAAATGTTTTTTCTATATTATCTACTCAAAATCATCAATCTAAAACATCTAAGCAGTACACCTATTATTAATTATTTGGTACTGTATGCTTTCAGTCTCCTCAAGTATATAATTAGGATAGTATAATTCTAAATAGATGTTGTTTTTATTCACATCACATTTGTATTGTTTATATTTCAATATCAATACAATTACACGAGTAAAACAGATAGTATACTTAGAAATACTTGAAGGAAAAATGTATTTTTCATCAAAAGGGATTGATTCCTTATATAACATATGATATATTATTTATATCATATAATGTTATAGAAGGTGAAGAACATGAAATCTCTCATAAAGCAAATTAGAGATTATCTGAATATGAGCCAAACTGAGATTGCAGAATTGTTGAATGTCACCTTTGCAACGGTCAATCGCTGGGAGAACGGCCGGGCTGTTCCCAACAAACTGGCTCAAACTACTCTCTATGAGATTTGTAAGGATAACTCTGTGCCCGTCTACGATATCACCCTCAACAGAATAGCCAAAGCTGCAAACAATATTGTTCTGCCAAACAATCGTATCATTCTTTATCACGGTTCGAAATCGGGTATCGAGGGAAAGATCGAACCGAAAAGTCGCTCTCAATGTGATTTTGGCAAGGGCTTTTACATGGGTACCGATCCGAGTCAAGCGCTGACGCTGATTTGCGATTATGACAAGTCAAAGTTCTATATTATGTCTGTTGATCTGTCTGATCTCGATATGATCGAAGTTCCTGCCGATATCGAGTGGGCTATGCTTGTTGCATATCATCGTGGCAGGATGGAAAAAATAAAGGGTACTACTCTTTATGAGAAGTACCGCAAAATGGCTGATGATAAAGATTTGGTAATCGGAAGTATCGCCAATGATCGAATGTTCTATGTGATCGATAACTTCTTCATCGGCAATGTGACAGACGCCGCTTTGGTAGGCAGCCTATCGGCTTTGCAACTCGGCAAACAATATGTTGCCGTAACACAGAAGGGTTGCGATGCTGTCCGGATCGAAGCTGAAGTCGAAATATCCCATTTGGAACGCCTGTTCATGAAAGAGGTTGCCGAAGCAAATCGAGCAAAGGGTGTTTCCCTCGCTAATGATATCTGCAAGAGCTATCGCCGCGAGGGCTTGTTCTTTGACGAGATCCTTGAAAAAGCGCAGAACGGAGGCTAATGATGGACGAACTGCAATTGAAGCTGTGCGACATACAGGGCAGACTGTTTGAGTTGTCCGGTGAAAAGGAAATCTCCAGCGCCGCGTTTATCAAAACCTTTATGACCTCTGAAACCGCAAAGGAGTTGGATTCTCGCTACAACCGTATGCAGTGGATGGGTGAGGAATATTTGCTGGAAGAGATCATGTCTGCTGCCGGTGATACCCTGTCCGGTACTGGTGAGATCTACCAAAGGGAAATAATGTACTGGATCGGTTACATCTACCGCTATTGGCATTACTACACCGGCGAGAGCAGCGCAAAAATCATACGACAGGCTCCTGCCGCAACAATGAAGCGCAATTATATGATGTTTCACACAATGGATCCCGTGCTTGCTATAGAAGATTTGAAAGAGATCCATGATCAAAAGAAATAATAGTTTAAATATCTAAAGTAAAAAGAAGAACACAAATGGAAAATCAAAAGAATAACCATCATTTTGTTCCGCAGTTCTATCTAAAAAAGTTTTCAAACAATAAGAAAAGCGTTGGAGCGTACTTTTTAAGCAACCATAAATATGTAGAGCACGCTTCCATAAAAGGAATTGCCTATAGAAAGCATCTATACGGTAAAGATGATGATATCGAAAACGCTCTTGCTCATGATGAAGGTTTATGGAATAAGATTATTGAAAAAATCATTCGTACAAAACAAATTAATCTTTCAGAGGAAGATTATTTAAATTTATTGATATTTATTACCGTTACCGAAGCTCGTACAGCTCTAACCGCTGATTATAACAACAAAGAGATTAATGCGATATATGGTTTGATTTATAAACTAGAAACGGGTCAAAACAAGACTCTTGATGTAGAATTTAAAATACCTAATCTAACTCCTCTGAAATCAGCATTAAAAATATATCCAATTTTATTTGACCTTGATATCATCCTTATTGTGAATAATAGTAATCGGGGTTTTATCACTTCTGATAATCCTGTTGTGCGTTATAATCAATTTTTTGTTTTTAGACGTTATTTTAGAAACTATGGGTTAGGACACATGGGAATACAGATCTTCTTTCCTCTATCTCCGGAAGTATGTATTTGCGTATATGATAGAACGATGTATAAGCCGGAAATGGATGGTATAATAACCGTAAAATCCGGAAGTCAAATCAATGAGCTTAATAAGTTATTCTTACTTAACGCATATCAAACTATCTTTTTCAGCAACCATCAAAAAGAGAGTTACATCCGTAGTCTGATTAAATATAGATATTCAAAGTATTCGTTTGATATTCCGGTATTTGGAGCAGGCAATCATTATTTGATTCAAACTTCTCATCCAAGTGTACATGATAGTATAAAACTAAGTTTTTTCTCTATTAATCCAGATTTATTAGATGTAAGCCTACCTGCACATGCAGCAGGTCCAATTCGTCCATACGCAGAAGAATTTGATAAGAATAAAAAGAGAAAGCGCCAGCATGAAGAAACTAAGGAGAGCCCTAATGGATGAACAATTTAAACCAATAAACTCAGAAGAACTATCGAAGATAAACATTAAAAAACTAAAAAGCTTTTTTGAAGGGAGTTCAACCCCCAAAAAGCCCAAAACAGAAACAATCGACTATTTGCTGAATTCACTTTCTATTGAAAAAGAATTGATAGAAAATGAAGATATCTATATTCGAAATTATTTGTTTGCTACATTAACCGCACGTAATTATTTAATTGAAATCGAAGCAAGAATAAAAGAAATAAAAGAACATATCAGTCAATTTAAAAACAGAGAGTGTTATCCTTGTAGAAAGCTAATATTTTTTCAAAAGAAAAACGAGAGAGCGAAAGACGAAATAGTAAACTTTTTGTGCTTCGGGTTGGAAAAGTATCTAAGCAAGAATAATGATCCTTATTCAGATTTGATTAACCGTAATGATGTGGAAAAAATGTGGATGTTTGGACCGACTTATGACTATAACTATAATGCTCAATACTATGATCCTAACTATGACTTTTCTACATACGCAAAGTTTGTTAACACACCAAATACAAGCGTTTTAGATTCTTATCGAAAAATAAAAAACGCAATTGTCTTAAAGAAAGAAGATGAAGAAAAGTATTATAATGTAGTTATTGATACAGTAGAAAGTAATAACCTTCTAGAAAATATGGCAGAACGGATAGCGATGAACTATCACTTCCATAAGCGTAAAGAGATATTTGATACTATGACTGCTCTTTTCAAAGAAGAAAAATATATTACTTTTATAATAACTGCCGCAATTCAAATAGAAGGAATGTTTTATGAGCTTGTAACAATACGGTATGGTGGAAAGGAAAATCAAGGAACCTTGTCAGAGAAAGCTGATAAAACATTCAGTAATAATCCTCAAAATAAGCATGCATTATATCCTTATTTTGCCTTTGATATTCCCGAGTTAAGAAACAAGGTTGCACATATAGGATTAGTTGAAGAAGAAAATATAAAGCATAAAGCCTATGAGTTAGTTTTAGACCTTCATTGCATTCTCTCCTTAGCAGAGAAAGAAAGCCTAAATAAATTCATAAATGTCGTTACTATCTTTAACAAAATAAATGAAGATGTTAAGCCGGAAGACTATGATTCTGATGACAAGTACAAAAGCGCAATTGCCGAGCATTTATTTAGCGAATTATATTTAGGATACATAACAATTGATGAGTGTTTTTGGAAGCTATTATTACGACCAACAGATTATAAAGAGGAACTAAACTACTATTTGCCGGATCAAGAAGACGATAATTACATATACATAAAAGATATGGTGTTATACTTTCATTCTATATTACGGCATGAATTATTTTGGCAAGTTGTATTTGAGTATACTAAAAAACTGACTGAAATAAACTTTAACAAAATAAATGATATGGGTAAATTTATTTACAAATTAAAAAATATGTTTATACCTATACTTACTGGAAATGCCAAGTCTCTTTGTATTGAAGTAAATAAAGAACTACAAAAGAAAAAAATTATTAAATGATGACCGTTTATATAATAGCAATTGTTATGGAAAATACACAATGCGATTGATTGACTGTTTATTGTACTTTGTAAATTGCTTTTCTAACACATTTTTGCAAGGCTTTTCTAACACTTTTCTAACCGACGTGCAGAAAACTTGCAAAGTTGCCGGGTTTTTACCCATTTCTGTTGTCGAATTATACAGATATATGGGCATTCAGAAGACTGTATCATATTCAAAGTGAATAAAAATTACTTCTTAATGAATACGTCGATACGCTCCAAAACCACGTGCCGAGGGTTCAAGTCCTTCTGCCCCTGCCATAAAATAAGGAACCATCCATAAGGGTGGTTCCTTATTTTATCATTAAAAGCAGAAGGACTTGAAGGCGACCGTGCCCGCCGCAGGCGGGTAAAAATGATCCGGTGAATCATTTTTAGGGAGAGCGATTATCTTGCTTTCCGTTTGCTGACCGGGACAAGGCGAGGAGAAGCCCATCTACTATATCTCTGTATTCTGCCCTTGCCATAAAATAAGGAACCATCCATAAGGGTGGTTCCTTGTTTTATCATTAAAAGCAGAAGGACTTGAAGGCGACCGTGCCCGCCGAAGGCGGGTAAAAATGATCCGGTGAATCATTTTTAGGGAAAGCGATTATCTTGCTTTCCGGTTGCTGACCGGGACAAGGCGAGGTGAAGCTCATCTGCTTTATCTCTGTATTCTGCCCCTGCCACGCGGAACATCTCGAAAAGGCGATCACTAAGTCCTTTTCGGGTTGTTTTTTTGTTTCGGCTGTTCTGTTTAACTGTGCTATACCCCTTACATCTTGCAATCATCTTGCAATCTGGTTGTTGTTTTGTCTTTCATCAGGCATTATTCAATGCGACCGCAAAATCTAATTTTGATAATTCATCAGCATGAGCAAAATCTTAATGCCGCAGCGGATGTATTATATATTGTAATACAACTTGAAATCGACAGTTACGATCTATGCTTTTCGATAAAATCATCAACGATCCCGATGTAGCGTTCCTCGTCTTCAAAATAGCACAAACCGTGACCCGCGTTGGGGAAAGTATGCATTTCGATCATCGAGGGATTCGATTTCTGTACTTCTTTGCTCATCGACATCGGAACGAAGTCGTCGCTTTCACCGTGGATGATGACGATCGGCGTCCTTGTTTTCTTGACCTCGCGCGCGGCAGTTGTTGCGTTAACCCTCAGTCTGCCGTAGATCAGCGCTGAGAGCCAAACGGCAGGCCAGCACAGTTCCGGATTCAGCTTGATCATCCGGCAAACGTGCTTGATGATAGTTTTCGGCGAGTTGAACGGACAGTCCGCGATGATTCCCTTGACGTTTGACGGCAGCTGTTGACCCGAAGCCATCAGCACCGTGCCGCCGCCCATGGAGATGCCGAACAGGAAGATGCTCTTGCCTTTTCCGTACCGCTTCCGCGCGAACTTCACCCAAGATACGACGTCGTAACGCTCCTTGACGCCGAAGCAGATGGTGTGACCCTGCGAGCGCCAGTGGGCTCTCTCGTCGACGATCAGCACGTTGTATCCCTCGTGGATCAGGTGCAGTCCGACGCCCGAGAAGTCGCGCACCGCCGAACCGCGGTAGCCGTGAAAGCAGATGCACAGCGGTTTATCGCTGTCGCCCTCATAGTATCGCGCGCTGAGCTTCAGCCCGTCATACGAGCGTATGGCGTAGAACTCACACGGCAGGGAGCTTAATTCTTCAACACGTGAATCGATTTTATACCCGTAGGCGAGTTTTTTGATGTAGGGAGGGCTCTTCGTTTCGGACATATCCTTTGTCGGCGAGTAAAATGTTTTGTGATAGGCGGCGAACAATCCAGCCAGTATCAGCAGGATCACGCCGGTAACAATCAAAAAAGCAACCATATTCCTTACCTCTTTTGTATTGACAATATTGTATCATACTACAGAAAAGAATGCAAATCGCGGGTGATAGGCACTTGCCGAATAAAACATTATTTTTTTTCTCATAAACAGTTGTAATTTATTTTTCTTATGTTATAATGGACTCGAAAAGCTATTCAAAAGGAGTTTTTGACATGACGATTACCAAAAAAAGAGACGGCAATAAAATGAATGTTATCATAGAAGGACGTCTGGACACCGGCACGACTCCCGAAGCGGAAAAGGAATTAAAAGGATCTTTGGATGATATCACCGAGCTGACGCTCGATTTTTCGAAGCTCGATTATATTTCTTCTGCCGGTCTCAGACTGCTTTTATCCCTGCAAAAGACAATGAATACCCGCGGCTCGATGAAGATCCTCCATCCCAACGATGTCGTCAAAGAGATCTTTGAGGTCACCGGCTTCTCCGATATCCTTACCGTAGAATAAACGATAGGGAAGAGGCGGCTGTTTGTCGCTTTGACTTTTGAATTGTGATACTATAACAAGAAACGCGTACAGATTTTGCGGTCTGTACGCGTTTTTATGTGGTGCGGTTATTACTTTTTGTTGCCCGAGATGGTGATGATCAGGTCGAGCACCTTGAGATAGAGCCAGATAACGGTGAACGCGAGACCGAACGCCGCCTGCCATTCATACTTCTTCGGCAGCTTGTTGGTGACGACACGGTCGATGGTATCAAAGTCGCAGATCAGGAACAGCGCCGCGATGATGATGAAGATGACCGTGAAGCCGATGGAGAGCAAAAGGTTGTTCTGCATCGCTTGTACCAGCGGTTGTGTGAACGGGATGAACGCCGCGACGACCATCAGCAGCGATACGCCGATCACGGTGATGAACAGCGTCATCATGACGGTTTTGAATTTCTTGGTGACCTTGATGATCCCCTTGGTATACAGGATTGCCATCACCAATATAATGACCATAGTGATCACGAGCGCCAGAAGACCGAGATATTCCTTACCGTGGAGCACCTTGAAGATCAGAAAAGAGATGAAGTATCCCTGCGTGACGCAGTATAAGGCGCCGGTGACGGGGGTGGTTCCTCTCGCGAAGAACGCGAGCAGCTGGAACACGATCGCCAGTACTACGGCGACAGCCAGAGCGATCGTCTCGGTCAAATACATGGTGACCTCAAAGCCTTTGTAGCTGATGTCGAAGGTCTGACCGGTCGCAAGGGTCTTGGCGAGTATCAGCTGCAGGATGATGCCCGCGACTGTGAAAAGCAGGAAATAGACGGTTTTCGCGGTGATGCCGCCGTAGGTAGCGGAATTGACTTCATCATACTCTTCTACCTTGTTGAGCCTGCGCATCACGGGATTGGATGCTAAAAAAGAATTCTTTGTTTTTGTTGCTGCGGTTGTTTGGGGTTCGTTAGGTAATCTGTTCATGTTTTCCCTCTTTCTTAAAAAATCATCAAATGCTTTTGATTGATAATATGATAATATATATTTTCGTTATTTGCAATATGTTTGATAAAAATATATTCTAATTGCTATACCATAAAGAACCATGTCGAATTTCCTTGCATTTCAGGGGTGATTGTGATAAGATAGTTGTCGATAATGTTAAAAAGGAGAGTATCGGCATTTTGCTGAGATAACAGGCTTATGGGCGATATCGGTCTCGGAAAATATAAAAGCATCAAGGATTATGTCGAATCCAAGCTGCGCGAATTTGAAGAGCGCGGTCTGACGATGCAGACGCTGTTTTCGCTGATGTTTCAGGAAAAAGATAATATCATGTATGAGCGCAGCAAGGGCTACCGTATCGAGACCTTCACCTACGGAGAGGCGGAGGACAGGATTTTGTCGCGCGCCGTGTCGCTGAAGGAGATGCTCTCTGATATCGAGCCCGGTTCCTTTGTCGGACTCTCGATGGAGAATTCTCTTTTGTGGATCGAGATGTTCTGGTCGATCCTGCTGTGCGGGTACAAGCCGCTGCTGATCAATCTGCGGCTTTCGCAGGATATGGTCGAGGGCGCGATCCGTGACTGCGGCGCAAAAGCGGTCGTATCCGATTCCCGCACCTATTCCGTCAAGACCGTGATGAGCGGTGACGTCAAGCTGGTCGATAAACGCCTCAAGCCCGATAACTTCGGCGAAGAGATACTGGTCATGACGTCCGGTACCTCCCGCCACGTCAAGCTCTGCGCCTATTCGGCGGAGGAGCTGTATTATCAGATCAAGGGCAGTTACGGTATCATTCAGGAATGTGATCTGATCAAGCGCCATTATCAGGATCACCTGAAGCTGCTGACGTTTCTCCCGTTTTATCACGCCTTTGGCTTAGTAGCGGTATACATCTGGTTTTCGTTCTTCTCCCGCACCTTTGTAGAACTGAAGGATATGATGCCCGAGACCATTACCGGCACCGTGCGCCGTCATCATGTGACCCATATCTTCGCCGTGCCGCTTTTCTGGGAAAAGGTCTATGAGCAGGCAAAGAAGACGATCCGTCTGCGCGGCGAAGCGACCGAGCAGAAGTTCAATAAAGCGATGAACCTGAGAGATAAGCTCGGCGATTCCGCTGCCGGCGCCGCGTTTTCAAAGCTCGCGTTCAAAGAAGTGCGCGACAATCTGTTCGGCGACAGCATCCGCTTTCTGATCACCGGCGGTTCTTCGATTTCTAAAGACGCGGTGAAGTTTTTCAACTACATCGGCTATCACCTCGCTGATGGCTACGGCATGAGCGAGATCGGCATCACCTCGGTCGAGCTGTCCAAAAAGCCGAGTATCCTCAACGACTGCTACATCGGCAAGCCGATGGACGGGATGGAATACCGCATCAACGCCGAAGGCGAGCTCGAAGTCAAGGGCAAGGCGATCGCGCGGTATATCATCGAGGACGGCGAGCGCAAGATCATCAACAACGACTTTTTCCAAACCCACGATCTGGCGGTTTGCGAGAACGGTCACTATAAAATATTGGGCAGAAAAGACGACTTGGTCATCGGCTATTCCGGCGAGAATCTGAATCCGAATCTGATCGAGCCCGCGCTGAAGCTCGACGGCGTGAACGAGGTGTGCCTGATCGGTGCGCGCGAGGGCGCTCAGGTCGTGCCGACGCTGGTGTTCTCGGTCAACCGGTTCATTTCCGAAGAGAAGCTCACCGCGCTTGATAAGGCAGTCAAGGAAAAGCTCGAAGAAATGCGCCTTTCGCCCGAGATCCGTAAGCTGATGTACGTCAGCGACAGGCTGATCGTCGGCGACGAGTATAAGCTCAACCGCATCCGTCTGCGTCAGCAGTTAGAGAACAATGAGTTTACGCAGGTCGTTCCGCTTCGCTCCGATGAGGGACTGCAGGATGAGCTGGCACAGCGGATCCGCGAGTTCTTTGCCGCCGCGCTGAATATCAAGGCGGAGGATATCGCCGATAAGGCTGATTTCTTCCTTGACTTAGGCGGTTCCTCGCTCGACTACTTCGGCATGATCTCCGCCCTTGAAAACGAGTTTTCGGTGAAGATCCCCGTGGAGAAAAGCGCCGAGCTGTCCACCGTCGCCGCTTTCCACGCTTTCCTGTCAGAAAGGATTTAGGGCAATACCGCAAACAGGCGATCCTGTTTTCTGCACTTATTCAAAATAGTCATTGCGAGGGGATTTATCCCCGCGGCAATCTCAACCGATCAAAGATATATACAATGTTTTACTGTTTGTTCAACTGGTTCGCGAAGATCACCGGCTGGCTGATCCAGCTCGTCTGTTTTCGCACAAAAGTATATTATGAAGATAAATCCGTCCAGTCGCGGCATATCCGCGGCAAGGCGATCCTGATCTCCAATCATACTTCCGTTTTCGATTATCCCGTCACGATATTCGTCTTCTGGACGCGTACCTTGCGCTTCCATATGTCGGAGCTCGTGATGAAGAAGCCCGTGCTGGGCGTATTGCTGCGGATGCTCGGCGGTATCTTTGTCGACCGCACATCCCATGACTACGGATATATGGTGAAAAGCGAGAAGATCCTCAGCAGGGGAGGCGTCGTCGGCATCTGTCCCGAGGGACGGATACCCCTCAAGGGTGAAGAAAGACCGCTGGAGTTCAAGACCGGCGCCGCGTATCTCGCGCTGACGACGGATACCCCGATCGTTCCGATGTTTACCAACGGCTCGTATTTCAACTTCAAGGAAAGAGCCCGCGTGATCATCGGCACGCCGATGATACCCTCCGAGATCGCCGATCCCGCGCTGAGCGATAAGGAGAACATCGAGAAGCTGAATCGCGAAATGCGTGAAAAAATCATTAGTTTAGGAAAAGAATTGAATGAAAGAACAAAACAAAGCTAAGCTGTTTTCGCCGAAATACTGGTTCGTCGATTTCGTCAGGATCACCGGCGCGATACCTACACTCTTGTGGTATCGGCCGAAGATCACCTACGAGAATGAAGCGGCGAAAAAAAAGGTCCGCGGCGGCGCGCTGGTGATGTGCAATCACAACTGCTTTTTCGATCCCGTCTACCTGATGATCGCGCTGTGGTACCGCCGTCATCACATTATCTGCAATCAGGAATTCTATAATACAAAAGCAAAGTGGTTTCTGGAACACGTCCTGTGTATCCCGATCGATATCGAGAATACCGGCTTTCAGACGATGAAAGTGATCAATGAGCATCTGACGGGCGGCGAGATCGTCTCGATCTTCCCCGAAGGACATATCAACGACGGTTCCGGCGAGATGCGCCAGTTCAAAAGCGGCATGGTGCTGATGGCGATGCGCGCCAAGGTGCCGATCGTGCCGGTCTATGTCCGCGAGCATAAGCCCCGCAGCAGCCGGCTGAAGATCGTTGTCGGCGAGGCGGTCGATATCAACAAGATGTTTGACGGACGGCCGTCGATGACGGATATCGAGAACGTAACGGCGATGCTGTTCGATAAAGAAAATGAATTGAAAGAAATCGCGTTTCGGCGCGACAGAAAATAAATTTCGGAGGCTATTATGTTGAACCCAAGCAAAGAAACTTTCAAAAAATACACCGATCCCGAGACGTTTGAAAAGATCGTCGATATGGACAGCGTGTCCGAGATGTGGAGCAATTCCGTCAAGAATTACCCCGACGCCGCTGCGATCGAGGATAACGGCAAGCAGTATACCTATGCCGCGATCGAAGCGGACGTCAGCGGACTCCGCACGCTGGTCAAGAGAGATAAAGCCCTTCGTGTCGGCATCTACTGCCCGAACTCCTATGATTTTGTCCGTGCGTATCTCGCCGTGACCACGCTCGGCTATACCGCCGTGATCCTGCCCGCACAGCTCGACGCGATGACCGTGTTCGGCTGTACGATGAAATTCGACCTGGATCAGATCATCTATCATCCGTCGCTGATCGAGAATACCGCGATCGTAGCCGCGAAGCGTCCCGACGTGACGCTGATCGCTTCCGATGCGGTGTGCGATACGCCTACCGATATGATCATGCCTTCCGGCGATACGCCCTGCGTGATCATGTTCACCGGCGGCACCACCGGCAAGAGCAAGGGCGCTCTGCTGTCTAATTCCGCTGTCATGCAGGGTACGGTCAACGGCTGTTACGGTTATCAAGATGTATTCTCCCAGCGCTATCTGCTGGTGCTCCCGCTGTCGCATGTTTTTGGTCTGATCCGCAATCTGATGACCGCGCTGTACACCGGTTCTGTGCTGTTTATCTGCCGCAATAATAAGGATATGTTCCGCGATATCGCGATGTTCCGCCCGACCGTTCTGGTCGTCGTACCGGCGCTCGCGGAAATGGCGCTGAACCTTTCCAAAAAGTTCGGCAAGAACATGCTCGGCGATTCGCTGAAAACTATCATCTGCGGCGCCGCGGCGGTACCGCCTTACCTGATCCGCGAATACAAGAATGTATTCGGTATCGATATCTTTCCCGGTTACGGTCTGACCGAGAGCGCCAACCTCGTTTCCGGTAATCCCGAAAACCTGAGTAAGCCCGAGTCCGTCGGCCTGCTGTTCCCGAACCAGCAGGTCAAGGTCGTCGACGGCGAGCTGCGCTTAAAGGGCGCGAATATGATGCTCGGCTATATCGGCGAAGAGGAAGAGGGCGTCTATGACGAGGATGGCTACTTCCGCACCGGCGATCTCGTCCGCTTCGACGAGGACGGATTCTTATACATCACCGGCAGGATCAAGGAGATCATCGTCCTGCCGACCGGCGAAAACATCTCTCCGGCTGAGTTGGAGGTGCGTTTCCTCGAACTCGACCTGATCCAGGACGCTCAGGTCTATGAGGACGTGACCGAGGAAGGCAGCCATTTCTTAGCGCTTGAGGTCGTGCCCCGCGCGCCCGAGATCGCGAAGCTCGGCGAGGTGAATCCCGTACAGGTGATCACCGACGAGCTGGAGAAGATCAACAACACCCTGCCGACCGAACAGCGCGTGTCGCGCATCATCGTCCGTGATTCAGACTTTGAGCGCACGCCCAGCATGAAGATCAAGAGGTATAAAAAATGCTGACGAGAGCCGAGATTTTTGAAAAGCTGAAAGAGATCCTGATCTTTGCCGACGCAAAGAACCGTGATATCATCGAAAACTGCGACGAGAGCACCAAGCTCGTGACCGACCTCGGCTTCACCTCCGTGTCCGTGTTGTACATGGTCATCGCGATCGAAGAGAGCTTCGGCATCGTTTTCGATGATGTTTCGATGAACGACTTTCCTACGATCGGCGACGTCGTGACTTATATCGAGGCAAAGCTTACATGAAATGGGAATATAAGGAATGCCGCTTCGGTGATATCATCCGCGTGAAGCTCGGTTCCGTCTATCATTACGGAATATTTGTCAGCGACGACGAGGTGATCGCCTTTGGTTTACCTCCGACAGCCGAGAACCTGAAGAACCGGCAGGACATCAAGGTGCTCGCGACCGACATCGACGTCTTTTCCTGCGGAAACCTCGTTGAAACGGCAGTACCGAGCCTGAAAGAGAAGATGAAGCGCCGCAGCCCCGAACAGACCGTTGCTATGGCGAGAGCCCGTATCGACGAGGGAGGATATAATATCATCCACAATAACTGCGAGCACTTTGTCAACGAGATCGTCTACGGCGAAAAGGTGTCGGAGCAGGAGCGCTCCGTCCGCGAAAAGTGGCGGCGCTTTCATACCGATAACAACTGATTTGAAACAGGTAACGGAACTATGATTTACATTTATATAATTCTCGCGATTCTGTTATTTCTGATCATCTTTATTATCGCGCCGGCTGTCGTGTGCTACCTATCGGTTTTCGGCAGACGAAAAGTACTCCCGCTGGATGACGACAAGCTGTATAAGCCTGCGATCGAGCCCTATAAAGAGAAGATGCTCGCTGATCGGAACGCTTTGAAAGAACACGGCTTTGAGCGCGTGTCCGTGACGGCGTTTGACGGCGTGACCCTCTGCGGCGATCTTTACGATCAAGGCGCTTCCAAAACCGCGATCATGATCCACGGCTACAACGCCGACCCGTATGTGAATCTGGTATCTCCCGCAAAGTGGCTCTTTGATCAGGGCTTCAACGTGCTGGTGATCTATCACCGCGCTCACGGCTGCAGCGGCGGAAAGCGCAGCGGCATGGGCTTGATCGAGCAGAACGATGTGCTGACATGGCTGCGGTACATTCTGGACAGAAATCCCGCGCAGTATGTGTTGCTGTACGGGACCTCCATGGGCGGCACCACGCTCGCGTATCTTTCCGATACGCTTGATGAAGAGCGCGTGCCGTGCGTGATCATCGACTGCGGCTATATCTCCACGGATAATCAGCTCAGGCACGACTGCAAAAAGATGCATATGCCGCCGCTGCTCGTTCCGATGATGCGCCGTATCGGCATCTGGGATCAGCGTATCGATATCAGCGAACGCACCACGGAGCATCTGAAGAATGCACAAAAACCGATCCTCTTCATCCACGGAACAGCCGATATGACCGTCCCGCTCGAAGAGGGGAAAGAGAATTACGACGCCTGTTCCTCCGAAAAGCGTATGGTCATCGTTGACGGGGCGGCGCATACAACTGCTTTTCAGACGAATGAAGAGCAGGTGACCACGGAAGTGACTGGTTTTCTTAATCAGTATTTTACATAATCAACTCATCAATATTTTCATAATACAGGAAGGGGAAAAACATGAAAGATTATATTTTGATGGCGGACGCAGGCTGCGACCTCTCCGCTGAATTCCAGGAAAAGTATGATATCAAGATCATCAACGGTCATCTGGTACTGCCCGGCAAGGGCGACGTTCCGACCTTTATGGAGTGGAAGGACGTTTCCAGAGAGCAGTTCTATGCCGAGCTGAAAAAGAACCCCAACGACTATGCAACTGCTCCGCCGAATCTGACCGAGTATGAGACCGCCTTCGAACCGTATATCAAGGAGGGAAAAGCGATCATCTGTGTGACCATTTCCTCCGCGATCTCCGGCGCGCTGGATTTCGCGACCACCGCACGCAAGAATATCCTTGCTAAATACCCCGACGCTAAGATCAAGCTGATCGATTCCCTGCGCTTCGGTCCCGGGTTCGGTCTGATGCTCGTGCACGCCTCCATGCTCCGCGCCGACGGCAAATCCTTTGAAGAGGTAGTAAAATATCTCGAAGAGAACAGAAACCGCTTCCATCAGGCGGGCTGGCTGGATGATCTCAGCTTTGTCGCCAAAAAGGGCAGGATCACCCATCCTAAGGCGTTCTTCGGACAGCTCGCGGGCATCAAGCCCATCGGCGAGTTCGACGCCGGCGGACTGACCACTGTTCTCGGCAAAGCCAAGGGAGCCAAGGCGGCTTATTCCGTTCTGATGAAGTACATCGAAGCGACGATCGAGGATCCCGAGGATCAGTATATCTTTATCGCCCAGACAAGCCGCTATCCGCAGGCTGAGGCGTATAAGAAGATGATCGAGGAACAATTCAACCCCAAGGCGGTCTACATCATCGACGTTTTCCCGTTCTGCGGCATCAATATCGGTCCCGGTCTGATGGCGGCATATTATGTCGGCAAACCGATCTCCGAGGACCTGAGCGCTGAGCGAGCCCTGATCGAGCAGTTTATCGCTGAGGCAAAATAAAAGGCTCCTTTTTGATAAAGGTTTCAGTTTTCGAATATGTTTCACGTAAAGCAAATGAAACGTTTGCTGTAGGGTACGGCGCTTGCGACGTACCGTAGAATGACGGGTGTTTCAGTTATCGAAAACGATAGATAGGACTATCAGGTATCATCTTTCGTTAACTCGGTGACTGAATTGCAACCCAAAAGATTGGAATCAAGCACTATGTCAACAAAAAGAATCAACGGAATACATCTGGAAAAAATGATCAAGAACGGTCTCGCCAACCTGCAGCAGCATGAGGAAGAGGCCAACCGTTTGAATGTCTTTCCCGTGCCCGACGGCGATACCGGCACCAATATGGTACTCACGCTCGGCAACGGCGTCCGCTATGCGAAATCATCCGATGATGCGGGCGCGTATCTTCGCAGCCTGTCCGACGGTATGCTGCTCGGCGCGCGCGGCAACTCCGGCGTTATTCTGTCACAGTTTTTCAGAGGCTTTGCGGCTGAGCTTGCGCGTTCGCCGATCATCGGACCGGGCGAACTGCGCAACGGTCTGATCCGCGGTTACCGCGCGGCGTATGAAGCGGTCGTTCATCCGGTGGAGGGAACGATCCTGTCCGTCGTCCGCGAGGGCATCGAGCATATCCGCACCCAGATCACGCGTAATTCTTCGATCGAGAGCATCCTGTCGATGTATATCGCGGAAATGCGTAAGACGCTTTCCTTTACGCCCGAGATGCTCAGCGTCCTCAAGGAGGCGGGCGTTGTCGACAGCGGCGCCTACGGCTTCATCCTGATCGCCGAAGGTATGCTCAAGTGCCTGTACGGCGAAGTGATCGATCCGAAGGAGCTGCCTCAGCCGTATACGGACGCGCCTGTCGATCTCTCGCTCTTTAACGAGAATTCGGAGTTTGCCGACGGCTACTGCACCGAGTTCATTCTCCAGCGTTTGGTGAATTCCCGCTATCAGCAGGAGTTCAATAAAGAGGATTTCATTTCCGAACTGCGCTTTTTCGGTAATTCGATCGCCGTCATCGTCGACGGGATGCGCGTCAAGGTGCATATCCATACGCTCTATCCCTCGAAGGTGATCGCGTTCGCCCAGCAGTACGGCGAATTTCTGACCTTCAAGATGGAGAATATGCAGGTGCAGCACAACGAACACGATCGTATCGTCGAACAGAAAAAAGAGCATAAGCCGCTCGCGGTGATCGCTGTTGTCAACGGCGAGGGACTGAAAACGCTGTTTTCGAACTTCGGCTGCGATATCGTGATCGACGGCGGTACGACGATGAATACCTCTTCGGCGGAATTTCTGGAAGCCTTTGATAAGGTGGACGCCGACGCGATCGTCGTCCTGCCCAACAATCCCAATATCATCTTGGCCGCCCGACAGGCGGTCGAGCTCAGTAAACGCCGCGATATCACCGTCGTAGAGTCCAAGAGCGCCGCGCAGGGTTATTTCGCGATGGCGATGGATATCCCTGACAGCGACGACGTGAAGTTCCGTATCTCCCAGATGCAGAGCGGTATCGATAATATCGCTACCGTCAGCCAGACTGTCGCCTCACGCGACTACAGTTATCATGAGATCAGCTGCCGAAAGGGCGACGAGATCGCCTTGCTCGACAGCGAGATCGTCAGCGTCGGTTCCGATTACGTTAAGACGATCGTCGATACCATAGCGGTCATTCCTGATATCGACGATAAAGAGACCTGCGTTCTGTTCCGCGGCAGGGACGTCCCCGAAGAGAGGGAAGAGGAGCTGTATGAGCTTTTGTCCTCGCTGTACCCCATGATGGATTTCGAGTTCATCGACGGCGGTCAGGAGATCTACCACTGGATCATCGGCTTGGCGTAAAAACAGGCTCCCTTTGGGAAAGGGAGCTGTCGCCCATAGGCGACTGAGGAATTGCATGATTGATCGAGCGAAGCGAGAAACTTTCACTCTTCACCCGACAAAGGAGTATATATGCCTTTCTGGATTTGGATCATTATCATAGCCGTCATCGTGTTCGGCGTTTTGCCGCTCCCGATACTGGGCTTTTATCTCTATTCCGTTCTTCTGGTGCGAACCTCCAAGAAGAAATGGGGGAGAGAGTGCAGTATTCCCGATGACGAAGAATACAAGCGCATGTTCGATATCGGCATTGCGTGGGATAAGGAATACGCGTCGTACAAAACCCCTGTTGAGGTCGTCAGCGACGGCTTCAAGCTGGTCGGCGAGTATTTTGACTTCGGCTCCGATACGTCGGTCATCATCATCGCCGGCAGGATGGAATCGCTGCTGTATTCCTATTACTTCGCCGAGCCGTACCGCCGTCTCGGTTACAACATCCTTGTGATCGACAACCGCGCGCACGGCTTGTCCGAGGGCAGGTTCCTGTCGCTCGGCTTCAATGAATACCGCGATATTCTTCGCTGGGGAGAGCTTCTCCACGATCGGTTCCGTCAGAAGAGCATCGTGATCCACGGTATCTGTATCGGCTCGAGCGTCGGATTGTTCGCGCTTTGCGCACCTGAATGTCCCGATTATTTCAGAGGGATGGTCGCCGAGGGTATGTACACGACCTTCCATGATTCTTTCGTCAATCACCTGATCGACGGAAATCACAGCAAAGAACCCGCGACGTTCTTTGTGATGCACTATATCCGTCTGTTCACCGGCGCCGACGTTGTGCACGACGGACCGCTTTACCGTATCGACAAGCTCAAAAAGCCGATCCTCTTCATCCACAGCAAAGAAGACGTCTTTTCTCTGCCTGAGGAGGTACAGCGTGTTTATGACCGCTGTCAGAGCGAAAAAAAGCTCGTATGGTTCGATAAGGGTGCCCATTCGCGCGTTCGCGTCAACGCTCCCGAAAGATATGACGAAACTGTAATTGACTTTTTCACCGACTTGGATATATAATAGGTTCATAGATTATCCGCAATATTATGCAATGAGCGGTTTTCTAATACAAAACTGATTTGCCGAGAGCGGATCAGTATCATCAACAGCCGGTTCGCCGGTCAGATTTATAGGAGGATATACATATGATTTGTAAACAATGCGGTAATGAAATCGCCCCCGATGCGAAGTTCTGCGGCGTTTGCGGCGCTCCCAACGATGCTGTCGCCGAACCTCAGTATGCACAGCCTGCCGAGCCTCAGTACGCACAGCCTGCCGAGCCTCAGTACGCGCAGCCCGCTGAGCCTCAGTACTCTCAGCCTGTTGACCCTCAGTACACCCAGCCTCAGCAGTATGCTGATCCTCAGTACGGTCAGCCCCAGCAGTATGCTCAGCCTCAGTATACCCAGCCCCAGTACGGTCAGCCTCAGTACGGCCAGCCCCAGTACGGCCAGACCCAGTACGCTGCTCCCGGTATGGAAGATCCCGTTGAGCGTAATCTTTCCAAGCAGCTTCTCATTTTCGGTATCTTAGGTATCGCGTTTGCCTGCACCTACTATCTCTCTTTCCTGGGTATCGTTTTCGGCGCGATCGCGCTCGCTAAAGCAAAGGCATATGTCAGAGCCGGTTATGTACTCACCGGCAGAGCCAAGGTCGGTAAGATCTTAGGTCTGGTCGGCATGATCCTCGGCATCGTATTCGTAGTCATTCTGATCATCGTTATCATTGCCGCCTGCGCGTACAGCGTTTCTTCATATAACAGCTATTACTATTATTGATCGCTGAAATAAACACTTTCATGATCGGCTGCCGTACGGCAGCCGATTTTTTCGTTGAAGTCATTGACTTTTTTGCCCTGTAATGGCATAATCTAAGATGTTATTTGATGGGACTTATGTGTTCCGTTCTGAGGAAAAGGCATACAGTCCGATCAAATGATGATTGGATTATCTGATATTTTGGATGTGTCGCTATGAGATTAAAAGAAGAATTCATTGTACATAACGTAGGAGATGAGACCCTTTTGGTGCCGACCGCCGGCGCTGCGTTCCACGGCTTGGTACAGGGCAACAAGACGGTAGACGTTATCCTGAACTGTCTGTTGAACGATACGACGGAGGAAGAGATACTTTCTGTGATGAAAGAACGCTTTGACGGCGACGAAGAAGATATGCGCGCCGATATCGCCGACGTGATTGCTCAGCTTCGCGCGATCGGAGCGATCGATGGCTAAGTCGACCTTTGAACAGGTGATCGCCGAGGAAGGCGTTTTGGTGTATTCCAACGTCGGTGACAGTATGTATCCGCTGATCAAGCCGCGCGACCTGCTGGTGATCAAAAAGCCCGAGCTTCCGATGAAGCGTCTGGATATCCCGCTGTACAAGCGCGATAACGGTCAGTATGTGCTGCACCGCATCGTCGGAGTACGCGGGGACGAATACCTGATCTGCGGCGACAACCGTGTCGATGTCGAGCGCGGCATCACCGACAGGCATATCATCGGCATGCTGACCGATATCATCCGCGACGGAGAGAGTATCTCGGTTTACAGCTTCAAAAAGCGCGTGTACGCGCATCTGTGGAGCGATTTCAGACCGATCAAGCGCGTGATTTTCCGCATCAGGAGAGAATTCAAAAAGCGCAGGCAGAATTGACCGGAGTTTTTTTATCTTGCCTGCAGCCGTTTCGCCTGCTGATGTGTGTATATATCAGAGAATAGAAATTGAGAAAGAGAGAAAGCTAATGATAAAGAAAGTTGTTTCCCTGATCCTGTGCCTGACGATGATATCCGCTGCGGTGGTGAGCCTCACTGTTCAGGCGGAAGAGATCATTGAACCCGGTCCTGCACAGGAAGCATTTTTTGCCGGTGATCCCGGCAAATCGGATGCAGATCTCGCGTCTACCGGCGTAACGCTTGAAGATCCGCTGATCGCGCCGCGTGTAGTTGTTACGACCGAAAACGGCAACGGCACGACCCTGCAAAAGGAAGACGGCTATGTGAACGCGAATATCACGATCACCGATACCGACGGCTCTACGCTCACCGACGCCTGTTCCTTTAAGGTGCGCGGCAATACCACCGCGATGTCCTTTGTGCTGAAAAAGGCATATACCTTTAAATTCGCCAAGAAAAAGGACGTCCTCGGATTGGGCAAGGGCAAGAAGTGGGCGCTGCTCGCGAACGCCTTCGATCCGACGATGCTGCGTAATACCATGGCTTTCGAACTGGCGAATGAGCTTGGCTTGTCCTACACTTCCAACCACCGCTTTGTCGAGGTGTTTGTAGACGGTTCCTACCGCGGATGTTATGAGCTGACGGAGCCGGTGCAGGAGGGCAAAGAGCGCGTCGATATCGATATCGAGAGCAACGACGGTATGAAGGACTTTCTGATCGAATATGAGGCGCAGAGAGTGGAAGAGGATACGACCTACTTCACCGTGAACGGTCTGCGATTCATCGCGAGCGAGCCCGAAGAGCCGAACGAGGACCAGCTGGCATATATCACCGATACCATGACCGATATCACCAATACGCTGAAAAGCGGCAGCAGGGAAGAGATCGAAGCTGTGATCAATGTGCCGTCGTTCGCGTCTTATTATCTATTGAACGAGTATTTCAAAACCATGGACTTCGATATGAGCTCCGTGTTCTTCTATTACAAGGACGGCAAGCTCTATGCGGGTCCCGCGTGGGACTATGATATGTCCACCGGCAACACCAACGCAAATCTCAACAATTCCCGACCCAAGAAAACCGCAGCGTCCGACGGTATCATGCAGAGTGATAAAAACCTTTATAAATTCCTCTGTAATAAGAGCTGGTTCATGGATGAGGTCAAAGCGGTATATGAGGATCATTACGATTATATCCGCGGCATCTTTACCGACGGCGGTCAGTTGGATATATGGAGCGCACAGTACAGCGAATTATTCCAGCGCAACGCGACCGTCTGGCCGGCGTCGAAATGGTGGTATAATTACCAGAAAAAGCCGCTCCCGACCTATCAGGAGAATCTTGACTATCTCAAGAACTGGCTCAGCGAGCGCAATTCGTGGCTGTACGATTACTGGGATCTGTTCGCCTATGAGTATCTGCGCGGCGACGCCGACGGCAACGGCGTGATCGAAGTACTCGACGTGACCGCTGTTCAGCGCAGCCTGCTCGGTCTCGGCGTACCGGGCGACGACGGACATCTCGCACTGCGCGCGACGCTGACCGGCGATACGCTTTCGATCATCGATGCGACCGTCATCCAGCGATATAACGCCTTGATGGGGAACCGCTATGATCTGAATACTACGGTAAAAACAAAGCTGAAAGAAAAGTAAAAACAACCCCGCCGAGTACGGCGGGGTTTCCTTGTGTTGAAATATAAATAATCAATTAGGAGCAGAGCGTTTTCGAGGCTCCCTTTGGAAAAGGGAGCTGTCTTCGAACGGAGACTGAGGAATTGTATTAAGTTGTTTGAGCGAAGCGAGTATCATCATTATTCTACATCGTATAGGGAGAGTGTATTCGAACACCAATCGGTTTTTGTCGACATATTTGTGCCTGCTCATCGTCAAAATCCTCGTGAATAGTGTTATGATAGTGTATCTCCCTTCGGTCGGTCAATTGATACAATTCATCCGAACTTGCTTTACGCGAGCCCACCTTCCTTTCCCAAAGGAAGGCTTTTTAGAGTGTTTCTCTTTTCAGGCGGAAGGCGACGGAGCGCTTGAGGTATTTCAGGTATTCCGCATCGTGGCACATACTCTTTTCGGGGTTATCGCTGAGCTTTGCGACAGGCTTATCGTTGACGTACTGGAGCTTGATGACGATGTTCAGCGGATCGACGCAGGTATCGTTGGCACAGTACGTGCCGATGCCGAAGGCGACCTTCGCTCTGTCCTTGAAATAGTCAAAGAGCTTCTGCGCGCGGTCGAAGTCAAGGCTGTCTGAGAACAGCAGCTGCTTGGTGCGCGGGTCTACGCCGTAGCTTTCATAGTGGCGTATGATCTTTTCGCCCCATTCATACGGATCGCCGGAATCATGGCGCACGCCGTTGTAGTTGTTGACGTTGGAGCGGTTGAAGTCGAGCAGGAAGAGGTCGGTGGTGATGGTGTCCGTCAGAGCGGTACCGTTGTCGCCGTCATACTCGTCGTACCAGTCGCGCATCGCGTAGTGGTTGGTGTAGGCGAGGGGATAGCGGTCGATGCCCTGATACATCTGCACGAACTCGTGCGCGTAGGTACCGATGGGGGTGAGGTTGTATTTCATCGCGAGATAGACGTTCGAGGTGCCGATGCATTTGTCTGTCTCGGTGGACAGGCGGCGCACCACGACGTCCTGCCATTCGCGGGAGAGTCTGCGGCGGCAGCCAAACTCTGCGAACTTGAAGGTGTAGGTGCCGTCATTCAGCGCTTCGATCTTCGCGCTGAGCTTTTCATGAGCGGATTTCAGCAGCATGTCATAGTCGTAGGACATGCGGAAGTAGACCTCGTTGACGATCTCGAGCAGATGGATCTCGAACTGCATCGCCGAGAAGAGCGGACCGTCGACAATGATGGACAGCTCGCCGTCCTCACTCAGCGAGGTGGTGACGTATTCACGGATCGGTCTCCACAGCCGCAGGAACTCGACATAGTCGTTTTTGATGAAGCGGATGGAACGCAGATAATCGAGCTCGTCCTTGCGGAAGCGCAGGGTGCAGAGATGATCGATCTGTGAGTTGATCTCATCGAGCATCTCGGGGGTGAATTTCACGCCCTCGTTGCGGCATTTGAAGTAGTATTTACCGCACAGGTCGGTATGTTTATGGAAGATGACCTGGTCCATGTTGAATTTATACAGGTCGGTATCCAGCAGGGATATGATGATCGGATCGAGTTTCATGTTTTCGGTTCCTTTCAAAGGGTTTTTAGTCCAGTTCATTCTAATACTTTCCGTCGGATAAGTCAAGTATGGATATGATTAATTATTCTGATATAGAAAAAAGCGGCTGAAGATAACAGCCGCTTTGACATTACTGCGCGATATGGACGTCGAGCTGGTTGAAGGGGATGGCGATGCCGTTTTCGTCGAGCGCGTTTTTGATGCCCTCCATCAGCGCGTAGTAGACCGGCCAATAGTTTTGATACTCGCAGAAGCACCGCACGGAGAACTCGAGCGCGCTGTCGCCGAAATTCTCCAGCCTGACCTTGTGCGGGTATTCTTCACCGCTCAGCACAAGGTCGGTGCTGTCGATGACCTTCATAAGGATCCCCTGCACCTCTTTGATGTTCGCGTCGTAGGGGATGGGAACGATGATGGTGACGCGGATCTGCGGGTGAGCGGTGTAGTTGTTGACCTCGCTGTTGGAGATGACGGAATTCGGGATAATGACGTTGGTGCCGTCATAGGTGAGGATGTTGGTGTGCATGATGTCGATCTTCTGCACGAAGCCCTTGTACTTGGAGAATTCGATGAAATCGCCGGTGACAAAAGGCTTGGAGAACAGGATGACGATACCGCTGGCTACGTCGTTGAGTCGGTCCTTCAGGGCGAGGGCGACAGCCGCCGCGGCAGCCGAGAAGAACGCGACGATACCGGTAATGGAAACTTGCAGCGCGGATAAAGCCGCCAGCAGCGTGAACGCGTAGATGAGCAGCCTGACGGATCGGCACACAAAGGCGATCAGCGAAGCGTCGACCTCTTTTTTCGTCATCGCCTTGCGGGTGATGCGTACGGTCAAAAAAGCGATCAGGATACCGACGACGGCGATGATCAGCGCTCCCGCCAGATCAGGCAGATGAGAAGTGACGGCGGTATAGAAACCGTCCCAGAAATCTTTGATTTTTTCCATATTATCAGCTCCGAATAATAATGATTATTTTGCTGATAATATTCTATCGGAAATGATTGACAAATGCAAGGCTTAGGATGTAAACTTTTATATAAAAAAGTAGGGGAGGGGCTTGCTCCTCCCGAACGATTTGGTTGGGAGGAAGAATGATGAAAGCGTTGATCACGGGCGCGTCGTCGGGTATCGGGCGCGACATGGCGCGGTATCTGGCGCAGAAGGGCTTTGATCTGATACTGGTCGCGCGGAGAGAGGACAGGATCAAGGAACTGCAAAAGGAGCTCAGCGGCGTTAGTGTACGCTGTATCACGACCGACGTCGGCAGGGTAGAGGATTGCCTCGCACTGTATGAGACAGTGAAAGACGATCAGATCGACATGCTGATCAATAACGCCGGCTTCGGTCTGGCGGGCGAGTTTGTCAGGACCGATATGGATACCGAGCTGAACATGATCGACGTCAACGTTCGCGCGGTGCATATCCTGACCAAGCTGTTCCTGCGGGATTTTGTCGCACGAGATCACGGAATAATCCTGAATGTCGCTTCTTCGGCAGGCTTTATGCCCGGACCGCTGCTCTCGACCTATTACGCGACGAAGAACTATGTGCTGAGATTGTCCGAAGCGATATATGAAGAGCTGCGCCGCAAGGGGAGTAAGGTAAAAATATCCGTTCTCTGTCCCGGACCGGTGAATACCGAGTTCAATCAGGTGGCAAAGGTGAAATTCGCCGTGGATGGTATTTCGTCCGAATTCTGCGCTCATACCGCGATCGACGGCGCGCTGAAAGGCAAACTGATCATCATTCCCGGCGGGATGATGAAGGCGGGATTATTCTTCCGCAGATTTGTTCCGGAAAAGACGCTGCTGAAGCTGGCGTACGGCTTCCAGAGAAGGAAGAACGAGAAATGAGTTAGGAGTTAGGAAATAGGAATTAGGAATTAGGAATTTCGAGAAACGCTGACGCGTTTTGATTGATATACAGTCTGATAACAGTAACGCTCATGACTCTTTGAGAAAGCCATGAGCGTTATTTCTGTAAGAATAGTTTTCAGTCGGATGCTATATCAATCGGGTGCGGGCAGCGCCCGCCATTCATTCCTAATTCCTCATTTAATCAATAGACCGTCATCAAGGGATTCAGCGTGGAGCGCTGGGTCTCGGCTTCCTCAATAAACTTGGTAGCCTTGAAGCAACCGGATACGACACAGTCGGCTGGATTCTTGGCGACGTGTACGGTGATGCCGGTTTCTGTTTCGATCAGATCTTTCATACCTTTCAGATTCGCCAAGCCTCCGGTGAGGGTGACGCCGTCCATCTGGATGTCGCCGAGCAGCTCGGGCGGCGTGTCTTCAAGTACATCGATGATTGCGTTGAGGATGGTGGTCGTGATATCGGAGATCGCCTCGGCGATCTCGACGGAGGTGACCATCTGGGCGCGGGGAAGACCGCGCAGGGAATCTCTGCCTTTGAGTCGGAAGGTCAGGCTTTCATCCGGATCATTAACGCAGGCGACAGCCTCTTTGCAGGAGGTCGCCATCGCCTTGCCAATGATCAGACCGTGTTTGCGGCGGACGTATTTGATGATCTCCTCATCCATGGCGTTGCCGGCGGTTTTGATGGTTTTGCTGACGGACATACCGCCCAGCGACATGACCGCGATATCGACCGTACCGGCGCCCATGTCGATGATCATCGTGCCGTGCGGCGACATGATATCCCTGCCGCTTCCGAATGCGGCGGCTTTCGCGGCTTCGATCAGCAGAACGCGTCTGACGCCGAAGCTCGATATCGCGCCGACGATGGCGCGCTTTTCCACCTCGGTGATCTCACCGGGGATACAGGCAACGACGCGGGGCATCACGACGCGGCTGGTGCATACCTCCGCCATATAGATGTTGACCATTTCCTCGACCAGACCGGATTCGGCGATCACGCCGCCCTCGAGGGGGAAGATGACGTTGATCTTTGCCGAAGTCTTGCCGAGCATCGCGTAAGCCTCGTCGCCGACGGCGAGGATCTCGTTGTTGTCTTTATTGTAGGCGATGACCGAGGGCTGGTCGATCGCGTTTTCACTGTCGTTGACTCTTAATCTGGCGTTGGCGGTGCCTAAATCCAAAGCGATATCCATAGCGTTCTCCTTGTTGAATTGGTTTCTGTCATTCAGGCTCCCTTTGGTAAAGGGAGCTGTCACCGAATGGTGACTGAGGAATTGTATGATTGATCGAGTGTTAACGAGATACTAATATTATATATGACCGATCGGTTGTTTTCAAGTTACATTAAGGTAACGGGAATCGAACCTAATCGCCGTTACCTTTTCGTATCAAATAACGGTTTCTTCCGGATATTTATTCCTTGCGGAGGCGATCGTAGCGCAGCAGATGAGGCTCGGCTTGCCGCGGCTGAGTGTTTTGCCGCAGTTGCCGAGGGTATAGCCGCTGGTGACGATATCGTCGATGATCAGGATCCGCTGTCCTTTGACGCTTTCTTTGTCGATCAGCTGAAAGGCGCCGTTGAGATTGGTCTTGCGCTCTGCGTATTTGAGTTGATGCTGTTTCTTTGTCTTTTTCACCTTGATCAGCGTCTCGCGGCAGGGTATATCCAAAAGGGATGACAGCTCTTTTGCCAACAGCTGTGATTGATTATACTGACGCTTGTGAAAATCCTTCTTGTGCATCGGGACGTATGTGATGATATCAAATGCGCCGCTGCCGTAAGCCGCGCGGATATCGTCAGCCATCAGCACCGCGATCTGCGGTACATACTGCGTGCGGTCGTGATATTTCAGCAGTAATATCATGCGGCGCACCTTGCCGTCATATACAAAAGTGGATACGCAGCGGAAGCCTTTGGCACCGCCGGTGATCGGCACATGCTTGCGTCTGATCTCGTCATAACAGTGTTGGCAGGCGATCTCGCACGGTTCGATCAAAGCGCTGCAGTAGGGGCAGCGTTCGGGATAGAACAGGGCGGTCAGTTTACGGAAAAATTGCATACTAATCCCTCAGGAGAAATTGTTTCAGTCCGGTATAGCGCGATACGCGGCGGTTATTCTCGACCATAAGTTGTAATGCGCTTTCATCGCCGACAATGATCAGCATCTTTTTTGCGCGGGTGACGGCGGTATACAGCAGATTGCGGTACATCAGCTGAGGCGCGCCGCGGAACATCGGCAGGATGACGCAGTCGAATTCGTTGCCCTGACTTTTATGGACCGTGCAGGCATAGGCAAGTTCCAGATCGCCGACGCTGTCGCCGTCATAGACGGCTGTGCGGTCGTCAAAGCGAACTTTGTAGACCTTGGAGGCGTTGTTGACCTCGACCATCACGCCGATATCGCCGTTGAAAACGCCTTCGCCGTATTCGCCGTTATCTTTGTTCCACAGGATATCGTAATTGTTTTTGATCTGCATGACCTTGTCGCCTTCGTTCAGGGTGAAGCCGCCGACCTTCACGCCTCTCGACGGATTCGGATTGACCAGCGCCTGCAGGCGGTTGTTTAGCTCAAAGGTGCCTAATACGCCCTTGCGGGTAGGGGAGAGCACTTGAATATTCTCGTGCAGGGTGTAGCCGTATGCGTTTTTGAGCCTGCGGGCGCACAGGTCGCCGACAGTCTCGGCAATATGCTCCTGCGGAAAGTCGCGCATGAAGAAAAAGTCGTTGTCTCTGACACGGATATCCGGCATCTCGCCGTTGACGATCTTATGCGCGTTGGTGACGATCAGGCTCTGCATCGACTGACGGAAGATCTCGTTGAGCTCTACGACGGGGATCAGCCCGGAGGCGATCAGGTCGTGCAGGACGTTGCCCGCGCCTACGGACGGAAGCTGATTGCTGTCGCCGACCAGTATCAACCGGCAGGACAGCGGCAGCGCTTTCAGCAGGCTTTCGAGCAGGACGGTGTCCACCATGCTGACCTCGTCGACGATCAATGCTTCAGTGTTCAGCAGATTGCGCTCGTTGCGCTTGAAGACGGGCTTATCCTCGATATCATAGCTGACCTCCAGCATACGGTGGATGGTTTTGGCTTCTTCGCCGGTGACCGACGACATGCGCTGGGCGGCTCTTCCGGTAGGAGCGCAGAGCGAGACCTTTTGACCGCTTTCCTTGAGGATGCGGATGATCGCGTTTAAGGTAGTGGTCTTGCCGGTGCCGGGACCGCCGGTCAGGATCAGCAGACCGGTGTTCAGCGCGTCGCGGATGGCTTTCTTCTGTAATTCGGCGTATTCGATACCGGCATCCTTTTCAACGGCTTTTATCTTATCTTCCGCGCCTTCGATCGCCATCGCGGGGTAACGCAATAACATCTTGATGCGCGCGGCGATATAGGTCTCGCTGTCATAAAGAGAGGGCAGGAAGATGAATTCCTTTCCGTCGATCTCGTTCATGATCAGCGTGTTATCTTCAATCATTTCTTTCAGCGCGGATTCACAGGATGGCAGCTCGATCTCCAAAAGGCTCGCCGTCGCCTCGATCAGCCTGTCCTGCGGCAGGCAGGTGTGACCGTTAAGGCGGTTGTGCTTCAGCACATATGCCAGCGCGGCGCGTACGCGGATGCGGGCGTCCTTCGAGCTGTTGCGGGAGAGCGCGATCATATCGGCGGTATCGAACGAGATGCCGAAGCCTTCTTCGCACAGGATATAGGGATTATCCTCGATAGCGGCGATAGCCTCATTTCCGTACTTTTTCCATATCTTTACGGCATAAGCCGCCGAGATTGAATAGCCCGCGAGATAGACCATCAGTTCGCGGATACCGACAGCGCTTTTGAGCTGTTCGCTGATATCCTGCGCCTTTTTCAGGGAAATACCCTTGAGCTTTGCGACGCGTTCGGGGTCGTTTTCGAGGACGTTCAGCGTGTCAGCGCCGAACTCCAGCACCAGCTGGCGCGCCGTGGAGGGACCGATGCCCTTGATCGCGCCGCCGGACAGGTATTTGAGGATACCGTCTAAGTTTTCGGGCATAGTGCGCTCAAAGGTCGACACGGCGAACTGCTCTCCGTAGGTGGGATGGTTCTTGAAAACGCCGTACAGGATCACGCTTTCACCGGTGCTGATCAGCGGCATGATTCCCGTAGCGGTGACGGTCGATTCCTCCGTGCTGAGCTCGAGAACGGTATAACCGTCGCGTTCGCTGCGGTAGATGATGTTTTCGATCTGTCCTTTTATTTGAAACAGCTGTTCGTTATTAGTCATAATAATCCTTTGCGTGAAAATGATAATATCGGTAATTCTACTGTTGAATTTTTCGGCAAATTATCTTATAATACTCATATATGTGTGTAAATAGGAAAGACAGCTATATCCGCATATATTGTATCATAAAAAACAGTATACCATATATTTTGTAAAAATGCTACCTTTTTGGAAGGGTAAGAGGTGAAATCATGGAATTTGTTGCAAACGAAGGCAAGAATGTAGAAATTACCGTGAACGGTGTGACCTATATGCGCCATGCGATCAAGACGCATTTTGTTCAGCAGGGCGAGGATTACATCGAGATTTTCAGAAAATATGTACAGCCGCTCTATGAGGAGGGCGATATCGTCAGCTCTTCAGAGAAGATCATCGCGCTGTGTCAGGGCCGCGTCGTCAAGCGAGAAGAGCTGAAGATCGGCTTCTGGGCGAAGTTTTTGTCTAAGTTCGCTTCCCATCCGGATACGGGCGTCGGCGTAGGCGAGACCATCAAGATGCAGTACGCGATCGAAAAGGCTGGTCTGCCGAAGGTGCTGTGGGCTTCCTTTGCCGGCGGCGTATGTAAGATCTTCGGCAAGAAGGGCGTTTTCTATGAGATCGTAGGCAGCGAAGTCGCCGGTCTGGACGGCTTTTACGATCATGTTTGGGCGGAGTACCGCGACATCGGTATCGAGAACCCCGAGAATCCTTCCGGCGTGTGCGACGAGATCAAAGAGAAACTCGGTATGTCCTGTATGATCGTCGACGCGAACGACCTCGGTCAGGAAGTACTGGGTTACTCCTCCGATATCACGCTCAGCGAGGAAGAGCTCCACGGCTTGATCGCGGACAATCCCTGCGGTCAGGGACAGGAAACGACGCCGATCGTTTTAATTCGTAGAAAGAAATAAAATAGTTTCTAGTTGTTAGTTTCGAGTTTTTAGAGTATGGAATTGCTGATTTCCATTTATCGATAAACTAATAACTAAAAACTATCAACTAAGTAGAGGGATTGTTATGGCTGATTCCTATGTTGAAATCAATTTATCGCGGCTGACGAACAACGTCAAAGCGATTTTGGAAAAATATCCTGAGTACAGGAGCTATATCGCTGTCGTCAAGGGCGACGCCTACGGACACGGTATGCGTTCGGTCAAAGCGTTCCATAACGGCGGTATCCGCTATTTCGCTGTGTCTTCGCTGGAGGAGGCGAAGGATCTGCGCGTCTTTAACGCGCATGTCCCGGTGCTGTGTCTGGAGCCCGTCGCAATCGAACGCCTCAATGAGGCTGCCGATCTCGACCTGACGCTTGCAATCCCCGACATCGAATACCTCAGGGCGATGCTCGAGTCGGAGGTGCCGCACAGCTTCAAGCTGCATTTACAGGTGGACGCCGGCTTCGGCAGACTCGGCTTCAAGGATAAGGGCGAGATCAAAGAGGCTGTCCAGCTCATCAATAACTCCTCCCATTTCCTTGAGGGCATTTATCAGCACTTTTCGACGGCGGGCATCTTTGATCCCCATTATGATAATCAGATCCGCAGGTTCAAAGAGCTGACCTCGCTGATCAATCTCAATGAGATCCCGATTGTGCATTTAGGCAGCGGCGTATCGCTTCTGGCTCATCCGAAGATCGATATCGCTACCGCGACCCGTATGGGGCTGATCATGTACGGTTACAACATCGGACCGTCGTCCTACGGCGGCGGCGTCAAGGACAGGCTCAGAGATCTGCGCGACAAGCGCAATCAGCGCAAGTATCATCTGACGGAGACCTTCAGGGATATCAAGCTCGATCTGACGCCTGCAATGCAGTATAAATGCCGTATCTTACAGATCAAGGACGTCAACGCCGGCGAGTATGTCGGCTACGGCGCGGAGTATCAGGCGCAGGAGCTGATCAGTATCGCGGTGCTGCCGGTCGGATACAACAACGGCATCGGACACGCGAACTACGGCAGAGTCGTGGAAATCAACGGCAAGCGTTATCCGATCATCGGCGAGATCGGCATGAATATGTGCTGCGTCAAGATCGATAACCGCGTCAAGCTCACCGACACCGTCACCGTCCTCGGCGGCGGCATCAGCCTCGGCCGCTTCTCCCGTTCGTCGGGCTTGGGACTGGCGGAGATCCTGCTGGGTATCGGCAAGAACAACGAGAGAGTATATGTGAAATGATATAGCTTTCCCCTCAAGGGGAAGGCTTTTATACAGGAGGGTGATTATTATGGCAATGTCAGTTCATAAGTGGCTGATGAACAAATTTAAGGATATCAATAAGGACAGGATGAACCGTCATATCGAGATCATCAGCAAGGAGAGCGGCAAGTCCAGATTCTATATCAAGTGCAGCCTTGCGTGGAACTTTCTGACGCAGGGTACCGGCTACACGGATTATTTCCGCGGACATTTTATTGACAGAACCAGAGAAGAGAAAAAGACCTACGCTACCGCCAAGCGTTTTTACCGGCTTATGGCTTATCTCAACGACGAGGAATATATCGTCGTTCTCGGCGATAAGCTGATTTTCGACGAGGTGTTCCGCGAGTATCTCAAGCGTGATTTCATCAACCTCCGTAAGAGCTCTCCCGAAGATCTGAAGAAGTTCCTCGACGGAAAGACCACCGTATTCGCCAAAGAGACCAAGGGCGAGGGCGGTCACGGTATCTCGAAGATCATCGTGAAGGATATCGAAGACGTCGAGAAGTTCTATCACGAGTGCAAGGAAAAGGGACAGTTCCTGATCGAGGACGCGATCAGACAGCATCCCGATCTCAACCAGATCAACCCCAATGTCGTTAATTCCTTCCGTGTCATCACCCTGATGAACAAACAGGGCCAGATCAAGATGATCGCCAACGCTCTGCGCGTCAATCAGGACGACAGCGTCGTTATCGGCTGTACCAACGACCTGTATTTCAGCCTTGGCGCGGACGGCAAGATCGACAGCAACGTCGTCGACGACTACGGTCAGGTCTACGATACTCACCCTCTGACCGGCGTGAAGTTCAAGGATGTGTACATCCACGGCGTGAAGGAAGCCTTCGATATGTGTGTGGAAGCGCATAAGCGCATCCCTCAGTGCCGTTACATTGGCTGGGACGTCGCGTTCACGGTGGACGGTCCCGTTCTGGTCGAGGGCAACGAGTACCCCGGTTACGGTCTGGTACAGCATTATGCGCTGAAGAACAGCCGTACCGGTCACCTCAAAGAGGTCGCCGATCACCTCGGCGACGAGTTCAATCAGATCAAGCTGTAATGATGAAGCCTCCCGCTCGGGAGGCTTTTTTGATATCAGTCTGTGTCTTTCGGAATGATGGTCATGAACGGATATTCCTTCTGCATCAGGCGGCAGATATCATAGGCGGGATCGCTTTCGTCACAGATGCAGACGAGCTGTATCCCGCGGTGATGCAGACAGATTCGCGCCGCGGAGCGGATGCGCGCTTCGGCGTTGTCGGGACTGAGATTTTTGAGAACCAGCTCGGATTCAATGTTGCTTTTGTAGAATCTGTCAAGTAGCGCCGTGATAAAAGCGCACAGTCCTATCACGCCAAAGAAAACCAGAATGATCATAGCGATAATGTACATATTGAATTCACCTCGTTCTATCATATCGAAATTGCGGCGTTCTGTGCATAGTTTCATCCTGTCGGATGATAATAATGACGTCGGGTTCCCGACAAAATCATTTGAGGTGAAATTATGTTTAACGAAACCAATGCCAATCACAGTATCCACTGCAGCGTCAAGGGCTGCGAATTCCACTGCGGCGACGAAAATTTCTGTTCGCTGGACGCGATCCAAGTTGCATCTCACGAAAAGCATCCCACCGACGAGAAATGTGTGGACTGTCGTTCCTTTGCCTGCAAAAGCGGCAAATGCTGATTCATCCCTTCGGGGATGATACATAATCAGCGGTCATAGATGGGTTATCATATATCATAGAAGGGCTGTCGCACTAAGACATCCCTAAAAACTAGACCGGGCAGCCCGAAAGGGTTGCCCGGTCAGTGCTTTCATAGTATAATTTAATCGCCAAAGAAAACCACACAGAAAGCAAGGTAATTATACAATGATGAGAAACAG
>JAFRDE010000061.1 GCA_017403985.1 Ruminococcus sp.
CCAGCACGGCAATGAGCAGACATTAATCACCGATCCTTATAAGCTTGCCTGTGCTGATGTTGCAAGACCTTTTAACAGAGTCAACTCCGGTGACGCGAAAGCGATCTTCCAGCACGCGAATGAGCAGAAGTCTCTGTGGACTGTAACTGCTGAGTGATCCTGAACGATCGTTAAATCACATATGAACGATACCCCCGCTTTTGATGAGGCGGGGGTTGTTGTTTGAAGTGATTTGTATAAAATAAGGCAGCTTGAAAAATAATACTTGATTTTTTCGGCAAGATATGGTAAAGTAATGTAGTCGAAAGATTTCGGAGGCTTAGCTCAGCTGGTTAGAGTACCTGCTTGACGTGCAGGGGGTCATTGGTTCGATTCCAATAGTCTCCACCATTGATAAAAGGGAGTACCGCATGGTACTCCCTTTTATCATGTTAACAAGCAAAGAGGAGACTATTGGAATCGAACCTTTTCGACCTTATCCGACATCACCGATCTATGCGGCAAACTATTTGTTTTATTGACTATTGCCAAAAAACCTGATCAATGACAGATTCGCTTTAGCGCATGTTTGATTGACAAAGGCTTATTGTCGGTTTATAATAATACTGGATACGGATGTGTCGTATCCGGAATATCCTCCGCAACAGCGGGGGATACTGAACAAGGAAGTAATAATTATGATGATGGTATTATATATCGTTGTGCTGATCGTCGGCTTTGTCGGACTGGTCAAGGGCGCGGATATTTTCGTCGACGGCAGCTCATCGCTCGCCGCGATCTTCAAGGTCCCTTCGGTCATCATCGGTCTGACGATCGTCGCAATGGGTACCAGCGCGCCGGAACTGGCTGTCAGCACCTCGGCGGCGATAAAGGGCGCGAATGAGATCGCGTTCAGCAACGTCATCGGCTCCAACATCTTTAACCTGTTGATGGTGCTCGGCGTCTGTGCGGTGATCAAGCCTGTCCCGATCGAAAAAGCGATCAGAAAGCGCGATTATCCGTTCGCGATCCTGATCGAATTGCTGTTGCTGGCGGCGCTTTCAATCGGCGTTTTCAAGAATGTCGATTTCTCCACGGTTAAGATGATGGACGATGTAACGGTCGTTTCCCGTCCGATCGGTATCGGATTGATCGTGCTATTTGTCGGTTATATCGGCGTGTTGATCTACTCGGCGCTGAAAAATAAGACGCAGGGCGACTCTATCAAGAAAATGTCGCCTGTCAAGAGTATGATCTTCATTATTCTCGGCGCGGCGCTGATTATTATCGGAGGTCAGGCTGTCGTTTACTCCGCTCAGGAGATCGCCAAGGCTTTCGGCATGAGCGAAACGCTCATCGGCCTCACGATCATCGCGCTCGGCACATCGCTGCCCGAGCTGGTCACCTCTATCGTCGCCTCCCGCAAGGGAGAGAACGAGTTGGCTGTCGGTAATGTGGTCGGCTCCAATATCTTCAATATGCTCCTGATCCTCGGCGTATCCTCTACGGTGAACCCGAGCAATGTCAATTTTGCTTCGATGATCGATTTTTCGATTCTGATCGTCGCGTCGATTCTGGTTTATATCTTTGCGCTGACCAATAAGATCAGACGTACCGAGGGTATCATCATGATACTGATCTACGCGGCGACGATGGTATTCGCGACGCTGAGATAAAATGAATTGAATAAACTTTCGCGCTTCCGCTCATACTATGGGCGGAGGCGTTTTTTATGAAGAGATATCAACACGCAAAAGACAAAAAACCTACGGAGCGCGTGAGCTTTTACATTGCGCTGTCTGTCTGCCTGATGGCGGTCGGCTTTGCCGCGTGGTCGGCGTATTCCACATTCACCGAGTCGCCGCAGCCGAGCGACGTCACCTACTTTTCCTCTCTCTCGACCGAGAATGCCGCCGTCGCGCAGGAGATGACAGGCGTTACCGAGCCGGAAACGAAGGCGCCTACAGAGGCAGAGACACAGCAGCTCGAACAGCAGGCGACCGAAGCGGAACACAATATCATCATTAGTGAGAACAATCCCGACGCCACGCGGGACGTTATGAGCGACGACGCGTCTACGCCGCTGAAGGCGGTGCTGAAGATCGACGAAAGTCTGGTTTATCCCGTGAAAAGTCAGCAGGTCACAAAGCCGTACAGCGAAGACGGCGTATACAGTGATACGCTGCACGACTATCGCGCGCATACGGGTTGTGATTTTGCAGCCGAAGAGGGCGAAAACATCTACGCAATGTGCGGCGGTACCGTTAAGGATATTTCTGTATCAGAATTATACGGTGTGATCCTCGAGGTGGACTGCGGCGATTTTACGGTATATTACTGCGGTTTGGATACCGATTTCCTCGTGGAGAAGGATCAGGAGGTCAGCACCGGCGACACCATCGGTACGGTGGGGCACATCCCGTGTGAAAGCGACGACGGCGCGCATGTCCACATCGAGATCCGCGTCGGCGATCGGCTGATCGATCCGCTGAGCGTGATCGGCTCCGACGACTGAGAAATAGCTTTGAACGGTCAAAAGGAATAATCCGCAAATCAACTGAGTATAATGTAACAGACTGCCCTCGACCCGTTCAGGGGCTGAACAACGGACGCTGCATGACGCGCGTCCGTTGTTTGATGTGCCGCCTGATACAGAAAAATATCCCGAGAAGTATTGACAACCGCGAATGTATTTGCTATAATATCGCTTGTGGATTAAGCGATAAGCTCCGCCTCGGTGTTCTCTCCACCGTGTAAAAATTATGAGAGAGCTTAATGCAGGTATGGCGGAATAGGCAGACGCGCATGGTTCAGGTCCATGTGAGCATTACGCTCATGCAGGTTCAACTCCTGTTACCTGCACCATTAACGGCGTATACACCAAAAGTTGTATACGCCGTTAATCTTTTACAAGCAAAGTGCAGGTAACAGGAGTTGAAGGCGAGTGTGTCAAGCCGTAAGCGCGCGCACGGCGCAGACAAAATCGTGCCGGCGGCACGATTTTAACGAGAGCGTAGAAGAAGCTTGTGTCGTTCGCCGGATGCACCTAAGACGAGGTAGAAAAAAGTTGTATACGCCGTTAATCTTTTACACGCAAAGTGCAGGTAACAGGAGTTGAAGGCGAGTGTGTCAAGCCGTAAGCCGCGCGCACGGCGCAGACAAAATCGTGCCGGCGGCACGATTTTAACGAGAGCGTAGAAGAAGCCTTGTGTCGTTCGCTGGATGCACCTAAGACGAGGTGAATGTGCCTCGAATCACAACCGCTGTTAATCATTTTTCTGCAACATATATAAAAATCCGAACCTCATCCTTATCAGGAAAGGTTCGGATTTATTCTTATATTCTTAAGGTAACGGGAGTCGAACCACAACCGCCGATAATGAGTCGTTTTCAGTCTTTATCGGCTTATCGTCGATCGCAACCCGTCAGGGTTACTCCTCCTCTGCACCGATCAATCCAAGAAAACAATCTCATTCTCGGTGCGAAGCAGTTATTGGCGAGCAGATTTGTGTCCGGTCGAGGAAAAACCGCAGCGAATACTGACGTATTCACGAGGAGTTTGACGATGAGCGGGCGCAAATCTGCCGCCAAGAACCGATTGGAGGTTCGACTCCCGTTACCTTATTTGTTGAATTCAAAGAAATTCATATTTTCAAAGCCTGTCGGCAGCGGTATCGTACACATATAAACGAAAGCGATCACCAAGCAAACGACGGCGATCGTCAGGACCGCTATCCGGTTCGGCATATTCTTGAATGTGCCGACGATACCGAGCAGAAAGAGCGTCAGCGAGTAGATGACGGTCACAAGCATATAGGAGTCGCCCTTTGAGTTATCGCGTTTTCCTTCTTCCAGCAGCTCCTGCGCCTGATCGAAATCTCCCTTTGCCGTTTCAAAATACTTTTCAGCCATACCGGGCATTTTGAACGGATTGTCTTCGTTGTTTTCTTCCATCCACGCTACGCCTTCGGTCAGAACTTCGCTCGCGTTCTGTTCCTCGAACGTCCGGATCTTATCGCTGATCAGGTCGATCTTTGCCTGATCTCCGTCGAGCTTCGCCGCTTCCAGTTCATAGTAATAATCCTTTGCGACGTTCCACGCCATATAATCGGAAAGATACAGCTGCATGCCCAGATTGTATTCCGCGGTACCCTGCGACGCCATATTGTTGCTCTTTGTAAAGTTGATGGACTGGATCCCGCCGTGCAGATGACCGATCCATGAAGCCCATGCCGAGAGCAGCGTGGTGATGCCGAGCAGGATCGCGACGACGGTTTCGATCCTTTTGGCTGTCAAAGCTGTTTTTCTGTCTTTGATCGCGTTGTCCGGAGGATTGCTGCCGTGATTGACGTTCTCGCTTTTTTCTTTCATGATACTCTCCTTATGATGGATGATAATAGTGTGGATTAGCGAAATAGTAATAGAAATAATATATAATTATTATAATACATAAAAATATCCAATGCAATAGAATATTATGATTAGGGAGAGTGTATTCGAACACCAATCGGTTTTTGTCGGCATATTTGTGCCTGCTCATCGTCAAAATCCTCGTGAATACGTCAGTATTCACTGCGGTTTTTCCTCGATCAGACTCAAATCTGCTCCCCCAAAACTGCTTTGCACCGAGAATGAGATTGTTTTCAAGGGTTTTTCGGTGCAGAGGAGGAGTAACCCTGACGGGTTGCGACCGACGATAAGCCGATAAAGACTGGAAAACAACTCATTATCGGCGATTGCGGTTCGACTGCACTCTCCCTAAAAGCCGTAGGATTTGAAAACAAAAGGCAGGTCGTATGATGTTCTTCAAAAACATGGTTCGGATGATTCGCCTTCTCCTGACCACTTGGTTTTTCCACGGCATGTATGTATTATATAATATCAAAAAAGTGTCGGAGGGCATTATGGATCATACCGAAAGGCGCGACAAGGGTATGCTGTTCCTTACGGACGACGCGCTGGTCGAGCAGATGAACCGGGTGCGGCGGCTGATACAGCGGCTGAACGCGATGGACAGGACCGATATCGAAGGGATCACAGCGCTTGCAAAAGTGCTGTTGAATTGCCGCGGTGATTTTTTGCTCAATCCGCCGTTTTACTGCGACTACGGATACAATATCGAGGTCGGCGATAACTGCCTGATCAATTACAACTGCACCTTTATCGACGTCGCAAAGATCAAGCTGGGCAATTTCTGCCTGCTCGGTCCCAACGTCTCGATCTATACGGCAGGACATCCGATCCATCCCGCTCCGAGAAACGGCAACTACACCTACGGAGTCGGCGTCGAACTCGGCGATAACGTGTGGGTCGGCGGCAATACCGTCATATGTCCCGGCGTGAAGATCGGCAGCAATTCCGTGATCGGCGCGGGTTCCGTTGCTACCAAGGACATTCCCGCGTGGACGGTCGCGGCGGGTAATCCCTGCCGCGTGATCCGTGAGATCACCGAGGACGACAGGCATTTTTATTTCAAGGACAGACCGTTGGAAAATAAGATCGAAGAAGAGATCAACGAAAGGATCAGGGAAGCCTGCGATCCGCGCAGATTCCCCGTGAAGGAGGAGCAGTCATGAAGATCGACGATATACTGGATTCCGTTCGCGCTCCCGTCAGGATATCCTTTGAACCCACCATCGAATGCAACCTGCGCTGTCCCATGTGCGACCGCACCCAAAAGAACGATTTCGATCGACACAGGGCGGATCAGCTGCCCTATGAGACCGTCAAAGCTTTTCTGCATGACGTCGGTCGGCTCGGCGTCCGCTATTTTCTGTTTATCGGCGGCGAACCGTTGACCGATCCCCACCTGACCGAGTATATGCGAATATTGAAATCTTACAACGTCTATGTCCATCTGTGGACGAACGGCACGCTGATCGACGAAGTAAACGCCCCACAGCTCGCTCAGCTCTGCGACATGATCACCGTATCGCTCGATCACCCCGATCCTGCCGTAAACGATATGTCCCGCGGCGTAAAGGGAGCGACTGAAAAAACGATTAGAGGCTTGAAGTTGCTCAGAGAGAGCAGCGGCAGCCTGTTTCTGCGGATCCACAGCGTCATCTCGGCGCTGAATATCGATCACCTGAGATCGATTGCCGCCTTGCCGCCGATATCGGCGTGACGGAGATCGGCGGCGCGCTGATAGCGCCCTTCGGCTTTGTCTCTGAGGACATGAGGTTTACGGAGGAACAGATCGGCAACATCAGCAACAAGATCGAAGATCTCTGCGAGTATGCTAAGACGAAAGGCGTCGCCCTCGCTGGTTGGTACGCGAATGTCTCGGCTAAGATCATCGAAAACCTTACCCATATTCACCGGATGTATGATTCTTACGATTCGTCAAAGCCTGCAAAGCACATCACCTGTATGGGCTTGTGGGGACAGGCTCAGGTGCGTTCGAACGGCGACGTTTCGGTATGCTGCTTTACTTACAAACCCATTCTCGGCAATCTGCATGAGCAGAGCTTTGAAGAGATCTGGGATTCTCCCCGTGCCGAAGCGCTGCGCGAAAAAGTCAAAAGCGGAGAGTACATCGACGCGCCGTACGTCGGCTGCGATACCGGTCATCCGATATTCACCGAAGACCTCGAATACACCGGCAGCCTCGAAAGCTTTTGGCAAATGAGCATCAACGCAAGATGAGAAACGTGATATCATTATATCGATATATGAAAAAGGGCTGTCGCACTAAGACATCCCTAAAAACTAGACCGGGCAGCCCGAAAGGGTTGCCCGGTCAGTGCTTTCATAGTATAATTTAATCGCCAAAGAAAACCACACAGAAAGCAAGGTAATTATACAATGATGAGAAAC
>JAFRDE010000062.1 GCA_017403985.1 Ruminococcus sp.
CCGTTGTAGATCATTTCGTAGGTCGGCACATACAACGATTCATCCGGATCTGCGCTGTAAACGTTCTGCGCCTGACAGATCTTCTCCACACGATCCAGATTGTCATATTCGTACTGTGCCGAAAACCCGTTCGCGTACGTGACCTTCCACAGCTTGCCGTCAGGATAGTAGGTATTGGTCGAAAGCGTCTCTTCGCTTCCTTCCTCGCCTACCCCGGTGGTTACCGGCCGGTTCCATGCGTCATTTGTCAGAAGATACCGGTTGTGGAGCACCCAGTTGTCGTTGGCGTCATACCTGCCAACCTCGATCGTTTCCAGCACCCCGTATGCGTCGTAACCGTATCGTACTACACCGCCGTCCGGAGCTGCGATCTCTTCAAGGCGGAGCATCGTATGTTCGTCGCCGTAAGTATAATGTGTCGTGTTTCCCTTCGGATCGGTAATATCCGTATTCTGGCGCGTATTCGGATCGTACGCATACGTAACCGTGTTTCCCCGCGCGTCAGTTGCGGACGCCGTCTGTCCGGTTGCGGCGTCATATGCCGCGGTCGATCCGGTATACAGAGAGCTTGTATTCCCGACCGTCGTTTCCGTCGTCTGTCCCTTGTCGTTGTAGACATACGCAGTTTTGACGCCCTCTTCGGTTTCGACCGTCTTCACAAGATGCGTGCCGTCGTAATACGTGTAGGTCGTTTCGTTGCCGCGCGGATCGGTGCTGCTCGTGACGTTGTCATTGTCGTCGTATTCAAAGCTGTTCTGCTGCCCGATCAGCGACTTATACCCTGTCAGATTGCCCTTGCTGTCGTAGGTATACGCCTGTGAAAACGACTCACGATATAACTGCAGTCCGTCCGTCAGCGTCACGCCTATGCACCGTGTCGCGCTGACCTTGATTCGGATGGTTCTGTAGCCGGTCGCCGCTACGGCCACTCCGCTTGCGTACTGCCACTCCGTCGTATCCGCCGCAAATTCAACCGTCGAAGACGCCGTCACATACCCGTTTGCCGCAAGGAATTCCACCGTAATGCTCTTTACTCCGACCGGCGTGTTGTGCGAGTTGATCCATTGCTCGCTCTTCGGCGGACATGTCGACATCAGCCATCCGCCGAAGGAATATGTATCGCCAGCCTGCCCTACCACCGGGATCGTCTGCGATACGTCTTCATATCCGAGGGTACCCGGGTGTGCTGCGCTGTTGATAAAGAAGACATTGCTTCCGAGCGACGCCGGATGATTGTCCGTATATGCCGTATAATCGGGATCCGTCAGCGAAACGACGCAGTTCACGTTTCCGGTGCCTTTGTTCCATTCCGTGAGGCCGTCGCGGAAATTGCTGTTTTCCACCATGTTGTAGCGATTCGGAGTCGGCGCTTCTTCAAGCTGCACCGAATCCGCATGGATAACGCCGTTGTTTGCCGGCACGACAAGCTGAACCGACGCGGTGCTTGCCGTAGCCGTAAAGGTCACCGTCGCGCGTGTCCAATCCTCGTCGTTGACCGAAACGGGATCGCCTGTGAATATGTCTGTTCCAGTGATTGCCTGAACCTGTCCCTGTCCCGCGCCCTTGAACCATGCGGAAAGCGTATAGGTTTTGCCGATCTCCACCGGTACGGTCTGGGACAGTGTCAGTTCCGCAGAGGCATTTGTGAACTTGACGCTGCGGCTTCCCTCTTTTCGCACATTGGTATCCACGGAAATGCTGCTCGCATTGCTCGCCGTCCAGTTCGTCAGAGCGGAAGAGGATTTCTCGAAGCCGTGGTTTGTCAGCAGGTTGATTACCGTATTCTGCAGCTTGGACACTGCGGAAAGCTGTGTCACGGTCTGTTCGCCGGTGTTGTATGC
>JAFRDE010000032.1 GCA_017403985.1 Ruminococcus sp.
CGACGAAGGCGACGGCCTCTATTCCTATGGCCCGATCGCTCTGACCACTGAGGACATGATCAAGGTCATCAGCCCGAACAAGAAGGGCACCGCGATCGGTCAGTGGTATCCGGACGGCATGGACAACAACCGTGTTGTTCCCGTTGACGGCGAGTACACCATCTACTTCCGTCCCGCAGGCGACGGCACAGCTGAGGACGGCTGGGAGTACATCCCTTATGAGGGTGACGGCACCGGCGAAGAGACCCACGGCTGCACCGTAGGCGGTTACATGTTCAAGCTCGTTAACGCCAGCCAGCCCGAGCCTCTGTACATCCTCGGCGATGCTGACGGCGACGGCAACGTTACCTCCATGGATGCTACTCTGATCCAGCGCTTCGATGCAGAGATGACCGTTCCCGCTACCTTCAATCAGGATGCGGCTGACGTTGACGGCGACGGATTTGTTACCATCATCGACGTCACGATCATCCAGCGTTACCTCGCTGAGATGACTGTGAAGTTCCCGGTAGGCGAACCCGTTTATCCCGAGGAAGCATAATCCGCGGTATCACAAAACGCTTTAACAGCTTAATATAAGCTTTCGCTCCCTCTGCTCCGGCAGGGGGAGCTTTTTTAGTGAACAGAGAATAGTGAGCTGAGAATTATAAAAATATTATATAAAAATAGGTTGAAATTTGAAGGATCATATGGTAATATTAATATGCATGAAAATATCTTTTTAGGAGGATTAAAATGAAAAAGGTAATTAGCATACTGTTAGTAATGGCACTGCTTACTGCTGCGCTTGCTGTATCCTTCAACGCGCTGTCCGTTTCCGACGTTGATCCGGAAACCGGCGAACCCTACGTCATGTCCGTTTCGGAAGGCGTCGCGGCGTATGAGGAAGCGGAAGGATTGGAGCCCGGCTCCCTCGGAGTACAGCGCGTCTATTTCCAGATGCCGAACGGTAAGACCGGTCCTGTGGCGACGACGGACGTCAATCTCCATCATCCGGACGAGATCGACCCCGATACCGGCGAGATCGTCACCCCGGCATGGGACGAGATCGTGATCCATAAGGGCGACAAGGCTCCCTCGTGGTATAACGAGAACAACATCTACGACGGCAAACACTATGCCGGCGTCTACTGGTGGGGCGGACCCGCTGCTACCGACGGCGCATGGGTTGGTTATCGCATGGAGATCGAAAACTACGAGCAGGGCATCTACTATGCCGACATCCCCTACGATCCCGACGATACCGATCTTTCCGTAGTCGTAGCGATCTTCAACAACGGCGTTGACGGCGGCACCGACAGCACGAAGCCTATCTATTATCAGGCGGCTCAGACCAGCAACACCAACGTCGAGGGCGCATGGCCGGGCGACTATGACTCTCTGCCCGACGGTACTCCCGACGAGTTCAGCTTCGATAACTGCATTTATGTTATCGATCCTGACCAGGTTTCTATCAACGCTTTCTCCAACAAGCAGGAGTGTGGCGCTAACTGGTACATCTACTACGGCAACGGCTGCTACGGTCATTATTTTGAAGGCTGCGACGATTACACCGGCGACGTTGATCAGGATTGCTGCAACCCCGATCACTTCAAGAACGGCGTACACGTAGGCTATCAGCCCGGCGAGGATCCCACCGAGCCCGAGCCCACTCAGCCCGAGCCCACTCAGGCTCCTACCGAGCCTGCTCCCACTCAGGCTCCCACCGACGCTCCCGAGCCCACTCAGGCTCCCACTGAGCCCTCCATCACCGGTAAGCTCGGCGACACCGACGGCGACGGCAAGGTCACGATCTTTGACGTAACGGTCATCCAGCGTGTACTCGCGAACAAGCCGATCAGCGCATCGATCAGCATGGATGCTGTCAACAAGCTCGGCGATGTTGACAAGGACGGCAGCCTCGCCTCTATCGACGTCACCATCCTCCAGCGCTGGCTTGTAGGTCTCGAGCAGAATCGCGGCATCGGCGCCGACGTATAATAAATTGTAAATTAAATACATTACAGCAACTTTGCTCCCTCTGCACCGCGCAGAGGGAGCGTTTTTTAGTGAATAATGAAAACTGAAGACTGAAAAATGAATCATGAATCATGAATCATGACGGCAACTCTAACTGATTTTTCCGTGCGAATGAAGTGTTGAGTTGATCGGCCGAGTATAGCGAGAAGTTTTTCACGATAAACTATTCAGGGTTTAAAAGTGATGCAGGACTTTTTTGCCTTTCCGTTTTGTAACCTTTTTGTCATAATATACAAAACTGAAGCAAAAATCTTTATACCCGAATCGAATAAAAACGGTTGTTTTTTTATTTGATTTATGGCATAATATAAGCGCACAAGTATGCACAAATAATCTATTAGGAGGTAATTAACATGTGTAAGAAATTTTTATCACTGCTTTTGGCAGTGATGCTGATCGTTTCCGTTATGACGGTAGGCTTTGTTTCCGTCTCTGCGGCGACGACAGATGGCTTTACGCCCGACCCCAACATGCTGTATTTTGATACAGACGGCACCGGTTGGGAAATGGGCAGCAAGAATAAGGTCGCTTTCCATATCTTCGGCGGCGATCTTGAGAAACCTCTTGCCTGGGGCGCCAGCAAGTGCATCGGCGCCGCTACCGAGGGCGAAACAGGTGTGTTTGAGATCGATCCCCAGAACGGTAAGCAGGGATACACCCTGACCCCCGGCGTTCAGTACAAGATCATCTTCGTCCGCACCGAGGGCAAGAACTGGACTGACCAGACCTACGATCTGCTCTTTACGACTGACTGTCTCGGCAAGGTCGCCTACTGCGACGGTTCCGAGTATGAGAACCCGGTAGACAGCTCCAAGAAGACCCTCGCGGCTTTCTGGAAAGATATGGACGCTACCGTTGTCGGTCCCGTTAAGCAGATCTCCTCCATCGGCAACGTTGTCGGTACCTGCCTTGAGGAAGGCAAAACCGACGAGGGTTTGCTCAACGACTTCCTTACCGTCGTTGACAGCACCACCGGCAAAACCAAATATGAGAACGCTATGCAGTTCACGGTCAACTCCGGCACCAAGACCGAGCAGCAGATGATCGACGATATCGGCGCCGGTCTCAACCTTGCTAAGCAGGATATTCAGGCGGCGATCACAGACGCAGGTATTGAGTCCGCTTGGGATTATCAAGCCTCTTCTCTGCATGAGCATACCCCCGGCGAGCCCGTTCATGAGAACGAAGTACCCGCTACCTATAAGGCGGGCGGCTCTTATGAGTCCGTTGTATACTGTTCCGACCCCGATTGCGGCAAGGAGCTCTCCCGTGAGACAGTCTACACCGATCCCGTTGAGCTCGATCCCACTAAGCTCTATTTCGATACCGACGGCACCGGTTGGGAAATGGGCAGCAAGAACAAGGTCGCGTTCCACATCTTCGGCGGCGACCTTGAGAAGACCCTGGCTTGGGGCTCAAGCAAGGAGATCGGCGCCGCTGCAGCGGGTCTGACCGGCGTATTCGAATACGATCCCACCAAGAACGGTCAGACCTTCAACCCCGGCGTACAGTACAAGGTCATCTTTGTCCGCACCGAGGGCAAGAACTGGGGCGACCAGACTTATGACCTGCTCTTTACCGTTGACTGCTTCGGTCATGTCGCTTACAGCGATGGTACTATGATCGAGAACCCTGTAGACAGCTCCAAGAAGACTCTCGCTGCTTACTGGCACGACATGGACGCTACCGTTGTCGGTCCCGTAAAGCAGATCTCCTCTATCGGTAATGTTGTCGGTACCTGCCTCGAGGAAGGCACCACCGACGAGTCTTTGTTCAACGACTTTTTGACGGTTGTTGACGATACCACCCAAACCACTAAATACCAGAACGCTTATCACTTTGTCGTAGAAGCAGGCCAGAAGACCGAGCAGCAGATGATCGATGATATCGGCACCGGCCTCAGCCTGACCAAGCAGCAGGTTTATGATGCGATCGCGGCTTCCGGCGTTGAGTCCGCATGGGATCCCGAGCAGTCTTCGCTCCCCGGCGAGGTCACTCCTCCTCATACCCATACTCCTGGCGAGCCTGTGATCGAGAACGATCATAACTCTACCTGCACCGTACAGGGTAGCTATGAAGAGGTCATCTACTGCACCGGGTGCGGTGAAGAGCTCTCCCGTGAGACCAAGTATCATGAGCTTGCCGATCATACTCCCGGCGATCCCGTGAACGAGAATATCACCCCCGCTACCTGCGGCAAGGCAGGCAAGCATGACTCGATCGTATACTGCACCGTGTGTAAGGAAAAGCTCGACGATCTGTGCGAGTACAACGTAGTAGATCCCGCTACCGGTAATCATACCCCCGGCGATCCCGAGTTCGTGAACGTTACTCCCGCTACCTGCGGCAAGGACGGCAAGCATGACGAGATCGTAAAATGTACCGTATGTGGGAACCAGCTCGACGATCTGTGCAAGTACAACGTAGTAGATCCCGCTACCGGCAATCATACCCCCGGCAATCCTGTTCATGAGAATGAAAACGTCACTCATGACAAGACTACTTTTGATGTAGTTACCTATTGCACCGAGTGCGGCAATGAGATCAGCCGTGTTCCCGGTGAGTATCCGATCATCACCCATACCCTGACTCCGGTTGCCGAAGTTCCCGCTACCGAGGACGCTGCCGGCACGAAGGCGCATTATAAGTGCACCGTCTGCAACGCGCGCTTCCAGGATGCCGACGGCACCATCGAGGCGACTGACGAATGGCTGATCATCCCGAAGCTCGACCACGTTCATACTCCGGGCGATCCCGTTCAGGAGAACGTCAATCCCGCTACCTGTACTGCAGAAGGCTCTTATGAAGAGGTCGTATACTGCACCTCCTGCGGCGCGGAACTCTCCCGCACACCGAAGACCATCGATATGCTCGCTCATTCGATGAAGTATGTTCCCAAGAGAAACGCGACCGAGACTGCCGATGGTTGGCTGGGTCACTTCGAGTGTAAGGAGTGCGGCAAGTACTTTGCCGACGCTACCGGCACCACCGAGCTCACCTGGGATCAGATCCGTATCCCGATGATCGTTCCCGAGCCCACAGGCAAGTGCGGCGACGTTGACGGCGACGGCGAGATCACTATCCTCGACGTAACCATCATCCAGCGCGTCCTCGCGAACAAGCCCATCAGCGCAGATATCAGCATCGAAGCGGTCAACAAGCTCGGCGACGTCGATAACGACGGCAGCCTGACCACGCTCGACGCTACCCACATCCAGCGCTGGCTCTTAGGTCTTGATCAGAATCTGCCCATCGGCAAAGACGTAAACTGACGTCTGATCAGCGGACCTGAATAAGGATTAAAGCATTTTCGCTCCCTCTGCTTCGGCAGGGGGAGCGGTTTTACTGAAAAAATAAGACTTAAGAATGAAAAATGAATAATGATTTCTGCTGAATCATAACCGATCATCTGAAATGATATGAGATGAAATGAGCGCCGCGTCTGCGGCGTTTTTCATTATCATTGACATTGTCTTTGTCTTTTTATATTCGTCTTTTTCTTTTTCATAGCTTGTTTTGCTTGTTTTGGTTGTTTCGTTTTAACGTCAGCGGCGCCCGTCGGCGCGGCGGCTTTCGCGCTGATTCTCATCCGCGACACGGTCGCCGATATAACAAATTCGGCGTTTTTGTAATTCTTTTGTCATAATACACAAAACTGAGTCAAAAATCTTTAATAAAAAATCAACAATAATCGTTGAATAATCAAAAAGAATATGTTAGAATTATATTGTCTGAAAATATATCCCGAGGAGGATTATTAACATGAAAAAGATTATCAGCCTGTTGTTGGTTCTTGCTATGATGATTACAGTGCTTACTGTCGGCATTACCGCAACAAACGCCGCTGAAACGGCGACCATCACGATCTACGGCCTTGACGGCACTACCGAAGTCAAGGAATTCAACGTAGGCGACGAATTCACAGTCTATACCACACTGGACGTATCCGCTTCCGTTACCGGCGGAAAGGTCGGCTCTGTCCAGGGTACCCAGACCTACACCGCTTCCGTTCTTTCTCTGGTCGATGAGATCAGCGGTCAGTACGGCGAGTTTGCAGACCTCGTCAAGGTATTCCCCGTGACCGGCGACCTCACCATGGCGAACGGCGCACAGGAAGGCAAAATCGTCTATAACGCATCCAAGCCCGCTGTCGGCGAAGGCTTTACCTTCGATTCTGCTTCCTCTCAGCTGATCGTTACCACCTACAAGGTCAACGCTGCCGGCAACGCGGAAGTCAAGAACGCGCTCAAAAACCTCGCGGCTGACGACGCTAATCTGACCAGAATCGTATTCGAGGGTCAGGTTCAGGAAGGCAAGTCCTTCGCAGGCAAAGCGACCTTCACCGATCCGACTCCCACCATCGACCACGCAGAGGTCAGGATTCACAGCCTTGACGGCAGAGTTGAGACACAGAGTTTCAACGTAGGCGACACCTTTACCGCTTATACCGTTCTGAACGCTTCTTCCGTCAACAACGGCAAGATCGCTTCCGTCAACGCTTCCCAGCGCTACACCTCCGCTGTTCTGGAGCTGACCAACGCTGTCGACGAAGACGGCTATATCGTCAACCCCGATACCGTATTCCCCGTGATGAAGAGCGCGGCGATTGGCAGCGCGAAGAACGCCGGCGTCATCAAGTATGCCGGTTCCTCCACCACCGGTTTTGATTTCAATTCCAACAATGCGCTTCTGATCGTCACGACCTATCGCGTCAAGGCGAACGGTTATGCCGACATCACCAATAAGATGAACACACTGGCTGCTGCCGACGACGATCTCACCCGTATTGTATTCAACGGCGAGACCCAGTCCGGCATGAGCTATAATATGCCCGCTTCCTTCAGCTCCGACGTTCCGGTTCCGACCGAGCCTCCGCTTCCTCCCACCGAGCCCGAGCCCACCACGCTGAAGGTCACCATCATCAACCCCGATAACACCAAGGTTGAGAAAACATTCAACAAGGGCGACACCTTTACCGTATATACCGTACTGAACGCGGGCACCACCATCGCCAGCGTAGACGGCACCCAGAACTATCCCACCGCGAAGCTGCAGCTGACCGATGAGGTCGAGGGCGAGTATAACACGATCGTTGATACCGCGATGATGTTCCCGGTCCTCGGCGACGAGGCGGTTGCTGCCGCTAACAACGGCAACATCCAGTTCAATGCTACCAGAGGTGCAGTCGGCGGCGGTTATGCGTTCAATTCCGATGAAGCTCTGCTGATCGTGTCCCACTATAAGGTTCTCGCAGCCGGCGAAGCCACCGTCAAGACCACCCTCAAGACCCTGATCAAGGATGACGCTGCCGCGACTAAGATCGTCTTCAACGGTCAGACCCAGTCCGGTCAGAGTTATGCCCTGTCCGGTTCCTTCACCGCGCCCGGTCCCGTAATTCCCACCGAGCCCGGTCCTACCGAGCCCAAGCCCACTCAGCCTGAGCCTACTCAGCCTGAGCCCACCACTCCTTCCAATAAGGCTACCGTCACCATCTATGGCTTCGACGGTTCCTCCAAGACCAAGACCTTCAACATCGGAGACGAGTTCACCGTATACACCACCTTTGACGGCAGCAACTTAGGCTTCCACGGCTTCGGTTCCGTCAAAGCGGAACAGACCTTTACCAAGTCTGTCCTGCAGTCTACCGACGAGGTCGACGAGCTGTATTCTGTCGTTGATGTAGAGACCATGTTCCCGATTTTCGGCGACGCTGCTGTTGCGAAGATCGACGACGGCTTGAATTCTTACAATGCTTCCAAGCCCGGCGTCAACAAGGGATTTGTATTCGATAACCCGAACGCTCTGGTAGCCGTGACCAACTACAAGGTCGTCGCTGCCGGCAACGCGGAAGTCAGAAACGCGTTTGTCACGCTGGCTGCCGACAACTCTTCACTTACCCGTATCGTCAACAAGGGCGTTGTACAGGGCGACTATGAGATCAAGGGTATTGCTTCCTTCTATGATCCGTCTCAGCCCGAGCCCACCGAGCCTCCCACAGAGCCCGAGCAGAAGGCTAACGTAACCATCTACGGCATCGACGGCACGACCGAGATGAAGGAATACAGTGTCGGCGAGACCTTCACCGTTTATACCACCTTCGATGCGAGCAAAGCTGCCGAAAACGGCATGATCGCTTCCATCAGCGGATCCCAGACCTTCACCGGCAGCATCCTGCAGGCGACCGACGCGGTCGACGCCGACGGCATTGTTACCAATAACACCGCGATGTTCCCGATCCTCGGCGATCAGACGGTGGCAAGGATCACCAACGGCAAGACCGAATATAACGCTTCTACCCCGAATATCGGAAACGCCTTCAAGTTCGACAGCGACAAGGCGATCCTGATCCAGACCAACTATAAGGTTACCGCCGCGGGCGACGCGGAAATCAGGAACGCTCTCGGTAATGTTGCCGCAGCCGATGTGGCTATTACCCGTATCGTTGAAGACGGCGTTGTAGCCGACGGCAAACAGATCGGCGGTAAGGCGTCCTTCACCAAGCCCGAAGATGAGCCCGGTGAAACCTATCTGCTCGGCGACGCTGATAACAACGGCAGAGTAGAATTGATCGACGTAACCTACAGCCAGCGCTACATGGCGAACATGAGCATCGGTTCTATTGATGAGAATATCATGAAGAGAAACGGCGACGTCGACAGAAACGGCAGATTCGAGTCGATCGATATCACCTACATCCAGCGTTATCTCGCCAACCTGAATACACCTTATCCGATCGGCGAGTATGTAGAGGTTCAGTGATTTCAGAAAGCGATCTGCTTTCGCGATCGTTGATCAGCGGATAAAATACAATCAACTCCCCCATCAAGCTGATGGGGGAGTTTTTACGTCCGATGGTATGATGCTTGTCATATTGTGAATACTATTATTTGAGATAATACAAGAATCCAACGAAGTATTGCGGAAACCGGACAACGGAGAAAGTTTACTTTTAGTCAGAGATTATATAAGGAGTATTCATATGAAAAGCATTGACGGAAACTTGATTTTTGAACAAAAGCCGCGTATCGCGAGCTATGCGTCCGCAGTCGGCAAAAAGGAGGGGGAGGGGCCGCTGCGCGAGTATTTTGACCGGGTCATCCACGACAGCTATGCCGGCAGGGATACCTTTGAGCAGGCGGAAAGCGAATTGATGAACACGGCTGTTCAACTGGCGTTGAACAAGGGGCATTATACACAGCAGGAGATCGATCTCGCCTGCTGCGGCGATCTGCTGAACCAGTGTGTCGCGTCGAGCTTCGCGATGCGACGGTTCGCGATCCCCTACGCGGGCGTCTACGGCGCCTGCTCCACCATGGCGCTGTCGATGATCCTGTCCGCGATCGCGGTGGAAAGCGGCGCGGTCAATCGGGCGATATGCGCCGCGTCATCGCACTATTGTACGGCGGAGCGCCAGTACCGCTTCCCGCTCGAATATGGCTCCCAGCGCCCGCCGACAGCACAGTGGACCGTCACCGGCGCCGGCGCCTGCATTATCGAGAAGAACAGTCGTCGGACGAATCACCCTTCCGTGCAGCCGTCAGCTGCAGGCATCAACAGAGACCCCGCGCGAAAAGAGAAACCGGATAAAGATGGAATAAACACAGGAGAGAACAGCGTCGCCGAAAAAAGCTCCGATTCAGAGACAAACCGTACAGATGACTGCCTTCCCGTTCCGACGATATATGCCGCCCGCCTCGGCAGGATCATCGACTACAACATCACCGACCAAAACAACATGGGCGCCGCCATGGCACCTGCTGTTGTCAAGTTGGGAACAATTTCAAATCTCGCAAAAACGGCTTGAATAAGCCAATTTTCTAAGAAAATATTTTAAAAATTTACTGTAATATTGACAACGACATCCTAAATTTGTAAAATCGGGTTGAAAGTCAGGTGAAGATGATGGCAGAGACTGAAACAATACTGCAAAAGTTCAGACCTAACGAGCCGATCCTGTTTGAAGAAATCCTGAACATGTTTCCGGACCATTCTCGTCAATGGGTTTATAATACTTTGAAATCTCTGATATCATCGCGACGGCTATCGCGGTTCGCGACAGGGGTGTACTATATTCCGAAATACGATATAATTTTCGACAACAGAATCTCGGTGGATAAAGTGGTGACTAAGAAGTATATCCGACGCGACGATGATGTGTTCGGATACTATTCCGGTATGTCGCTGCTTTATGAAATGGGAATCATAGCAAAGAAGCCGCAGACGATCACCGTAGTTTCCAACAATGAAAAGTCACGCGGCAGAACGATCACCATACATAATCAGGAGATATATGTATCGAA
>JAFRDE010000063.1 GCA_017403985.1 Ruminococcus sp.
TGGCGCGAAATGATGGAACCGAAATACCAGAAGTGCGTCGATTGCGGGCAGGTCTTCCTGCAGAAGTCACCGAACCAGATCCGATGCAGATCATGCCAGGACATCCGGGACAAGGAAAGCTGGGGGAAATCGCGGGAGAGACAGAAGCAAAGAAAAAAAGAGGAACGCGAGAAAAAGAAGCGGACGGACTGCCTGGTCGTAAACGGACACCCGCAGATCTGCACTCACATGGCGTCCTGCTTTTACGGGAACAAGAAAAAAGAAGGGTGCGCCTATGCCCTGGAGGAAGGAAGGACCAGACGGAGCCAGGGCCTCTGGATAGTAGACGGAAAGTGTCCGGCATACCGGAAGAAAAAGCGAGGGGAGCAAATGAAGCGGGCAAAAATCACAATCGCCCAGCAGGAAGACCTCCGGGAGATTTACAGAGAGTTAACGGAAATATAAAAGTTTTTCAATAACGGCCGGAAGGCCAGGAAGGAAAGGTGGAAAAATGAATAAGGAAAAAATGAGCAAAAAACTGCGCTTTAAGTACACGGTCGAAACCGGATGGCGGGAGGTTTATGAGTTTTGCCACGAACAAAGAATAACCGCTCTTCAGTTTGCGGAAATGGCCGTGTCAAGCAAACAGATGACAGAAGCGGAAGTCGAAGCAGGGAAAGCTCCAAAAGTAACAATAACGATCGAGGAGGAGGTGTAAACGATGGCTTTCAAGGATTTAGTAGCGGAGATCCTCGGGATCAGATCATACGAGGAAAAGTACGAGAAGACGAAAAAAACCCTCGACAACTTGCAGAGGGCACACGAAACAGTACAGGCGGCGAACAACATACTCGCAAGTCAGATAATCGAGCTTGAGGACACAATCGAAGTCCTTAAAGAGAAACCAGAAGAATACATAAGAGAGCGCTGTCATGATTTTGCGAGAACGCACACGGAAGACATGGAGCACCGGGCGTTTGCTAACGGAAGAGCAGCAGCATACGGAGAGCTCGGCATCTGGAGGCTTGACGCAATAGCCAGAGGAAACTGCCTGGTCCGACTTTCAAACGAGGAAGACGCGGAGATCGTAGAGCTGATAGCAGACGACCTTGTAGATGTTATAGAGGGATCAGAGCGAGTATCGAGAGCCGACGTACTTAATGGCGAGATCCCGATAGACGACCTGACCGACATAGGAGCGTGAAGATATGACAAGATGCAAAGACTGTAAAGACTTCCATGTTCGGTATCAGCCATTAAAAATAGGGCGAGAGTGCTACGAAAGCGGTTTAGCAGAGTGCAAGCGGCACGGGCTTGTGGTTGACTTTACCAGTACGCAGAAGTTGAACAGATTAACTTGCGTAGAAGACCGAGAAGGCTATTACAAGGACAAAGCAGAGGGGAGAGTTATTGAATGAACAGAGAAGAAACAAAGAAAGAACATGGTAGAAAGACATTAGATACCACCGCATAAGCGATGATATACCAATAGCCCATAGCCCTGTGCACGGGGTTTCCTTCGGGACAAGCGTATAAGATGACGGTAGTATGGGCTATCCAAATGGTCTGCTGACGAGCAGATGGGGAACGGACAAGGCAGTTAGACTATGCCACGATAGGCAAAACCGAGGTTGCTTTGAAGTATGGTTGCCGTTCAGCAAGTGAGAGGTGGGAAGGCTTGTAAGATGTCGCTTAGGATTGAGGGCAAAGGAGTGTCGGTATTCCGAGATAGCATCATAGTGCCGATGTATACGAAAAACTAACGCTATCTCGCCCTCGCCCGAAAGGGCAGAAAGGGAAAACAATGCGAGAGTGTAAAGAATACGAAATAACAATCGAAAAATTACTCAGAGTAGTTCACAACTATACCAACCCTATCCGCATTTCTGTCGTTATGGGTGACGCATGGCTAACGTGTGATGAAGCAAGCACAAGGAGAATGAAAGACTTCTATCTCACAAAGAATTACAACTATCACGACAAAGCCGAAACGGAACGGTTACTCAAATACTACAAGGACGTTCCTGTATGGAATATAACAGCGTGGCACGAAGTTGATTGCAGAGAGATACGTTACGGCGTAGAAGCCCGTTGTCACTACAAGGATTTGCGAGAGGGCTATCTTGCGGAAAAAGCAGACATAAAGAGAGCAAAACAACGAGAGTACAGAAAGCGGAGAAAGGAGCAACAATGAGTGACAATATCAGCAGAGAAGATGCGATAAATGTGGTTGTTGAATACGATGTTGAACAACTGCCCGACAAAGACGGAATACATCAAGCAAAGGCAATAATCACAAAAGCCACGCTTTGTCAAGAAGAAAATGCCCATAGCGGTGAAGTCACCGAGATGGTTGACCTTATCAGCAGAGACGAAGTTTTGGCGTTAATTAACAAGGCAATGTTCAGCACAGCCAACATAGATATGCAAGACTATATATTTAATGGTCTACGCAGAGATGTACACAATCTACCATCAGCCGACAGACCGACAGACGAGCCGGAAACGGAACCCGCACCGGTAATCGCGTACGTTTGCGACCGGAGACGATGCGCGATCTGCAGCGGGGAAGACGGCGGGTGCGATCATACGACGGACATTAAACACGCCGCGCATTTCAAGAACGTAGCCGGTCAGTACATGGAGGAGGAAGAAGACAATGAGTAACTGCAAAAGCTGCGGCGCGGAGATCATCTGGGTGCCGACCGCAAACGGGAAAGTGATGCCTTGCGATGCCAAACCGATACCATACGAGGAGAATCCGACCGGAAACCTTACCCTCGTGACTTCCGACGGCCGGGTGGTAAAAGCAAAGGCCGACGCAAGTTCTGAAACGTTTGGTTATATTTCACACTTTACGACTTGTCCGCAAGCAAACTACTGGAGGAAATAAACATGGAGATCTACAGAGAATACAGAACATACTTTGACGAGTTCGAAGGAGAAGAACGACACTCTATCGAGATCACGACGGACAACGAGGACCTGTACAAGAACCTCATAATACACATTGAGGGAGTGATCGAAGCATCGGACATCGAAAAGCACACCCGCGTAGAGAGGGACGAGGATAATGGCACAGATAACGATCAAGGTTGAAGTCCCGTTCGAGTGGTGCGAGGGTTGCCGGATGTTCGAAATGGAGGAAGAAAGCTACGAAGCGGACATCGGGACATACTTCGTTAGACGGACCTGCGCGAACGCGAGCATCTGCCTAAAAACTTACGAGCAACGGGCCAGGTTCTACAACGAAAAGAACGGGGAGAGAAAATGACAGCATACGAAGCAATAATAATCGCGGCCATGATTATACTCGTCGTCGCGACATTCAATGGAGGGAGGAAACGATGAACAAGCCGGCTGTACTTAACTACGAGAAAGCGGTCCGGAAGATAGCAGACCTCGAACAACAGCTAAAAGAGAACCAGCGCAGCGAGTCGTTCTGGCACGAGGACGAAGACGGCATCTGGTGCGACAATTGCCAGATCGTATACTACTACGATGAAAATCTAAAGGACGGAGAGGTGCTGTTCGAGTTTTGCCCGAATTGCGGATCATACATGAGGAACTACAAGGGAGGAAAATAAGATGCGTATTTACATAAGTGGCCCGATAACGAACAACGAAATCCAGGGCGTGAAGTTTAGGTTTAACCGCGCGGCCGTAAAGATCCAGGCAAAAGGGCACACGGCCGTGAACCCGATAGACATGGCAGACTGGGGATTGACCTGGCGCACGTACATGGCCCTGGCAAAGATAACGATTTGTTCCGGAGACATCGACGCTATGTACATGATGCCCGGATGGGAAGCCTCCAGGGGATGCAACCTCGAAAAGAAGTGGGCGCAGCAGCGGGGAGTGCCGGTTTACTTTTCAATAGAGGAAGGAGAGGACGCATGGATGCAAAGGAATATTTGATGCAGATAAAAACCATCCAGGCCAAGCTGGATGTAATAGACGCGAACATCCGAAAGCTAAAGCGAGAGATCGAAAAGCTAACGGAAGTGACCGTGAGATCCGCGTGGCCGGACGGACAACCGCGAGGAACGAAGACAACAGATCCGACCGGGACAACGGCGTCCAGATTAGCGGACCAGAACCTCGAGCGATGCAGGGAATTACACAAACAGCTTTTAGAGTACGAGTACGAGCAGCTGCAGGAAAAGTCGCGGCTATGGAGTAAGCGCCTGGAGGTTTACGGATTAATCGGAGAGATAAAGGACGCGGTCCTCTATACGATCATAGTAAAAAGATATATCGACGGGGACAAGTTCGAACAGATAGCCGTGGACATTAACTACACGTGGAGACATACAATAAACCTTCACGGCAAAGCGCTGCAGGAAGTGCAGAAATTATTAAACGGGAGGAACGACGATGAGTAAGGGAAATCTTGTACCATTTGACAACGAAGCATTCGAGAGGGAACTCGACCGAATGGGACTGACGAAAAAGAAGGTCAGCGAGGGGTGCGGTTACGCGCGCAACTACATAAGCCAGAGCGCAGCAAGGGGATGCATCAGTAAACAGTTTGCAAAGGTGGCAGAAATCAAATTCGGCATTGATCCGGAGACATACACGAACGGAGTGCAGCAGACACCAGACCATGCAAAAGAAGACGGGAACATGGTCCGAAACATAAACATCGAGTTTATAGGACACAAGCTCCGGGAGTTAGGAATTAGCCACACGGCCCTCTGTAAACGCCTCGGACACAACGACAACTTCCTCGGTAATATGAGAGTAAACGGAGTGACCAGGAAGGACCTCGAAACAATAGCGCAATTCATCGGAGTAAGCATCCAGGACGAACAACTGTACAAGAAGGACGAACCGTTGAACGAGGAAAGCAAGCAACAGGTCAGCCTGGAGATCCACAAGTTACGCAGCGAGGTGGCAATGCTGAAGACAAGAATCGTGGCCCTTGAGAACCTAACAGAAGAACAAACGAAGCGCCAGGAGGGAAACGTTAGGCTGACATCGAGCATCGTTGCGGCGCTAAACAGAGCGGGCGTCCAGGTTGGGAAAAACGCATAAAAAGACAAATATTTCATAGAATTACATATAGGTTCGGTGGTATAACTAAAATAGCGGAACCGGAGGAACAAAGACCACGGGATCCGCAAGATCACTTATACACCTTACCTTCGTCATGAGGGCGTCGAGAATACCGGCGTCCTTTTTGTTTTGAGTAATGGGAGAGACATTTTACAAGAGCAAACGATGGAAACGGATGAGGGCAGCGGTCCTCGCGCGGGACGGATACCAGTGCCAGATCGCAAAGCGGTACGGCAGGAACGAACCGGCAAACACAGTGCACCACATCTTCCCGGCAGACGATTATCCGGAATACAGATGGGAACCGTGGAACCTTGTCGCGGTTAGCAGCAAGGCACACGACGAGCTCCACAACCGGACAACGCGAGAACTCACGGACAAGGGCAGGGAACTAATGGAGCGAACGGCCAGACGCCGGGGAATGGAAACATGAAGAAACACGACATCGTGTACGTTTTGAAGAACGATATAAAGGCGAACGAGTTAAGATACTCGCTGCGATCCGTTGAACAGAACATGACATATAAAAGCGTTTGGTTCTACGGAGGATGCCCGGCAGAATTAAAGCCGGATCATTACGTGAGACTGACACAACACGGAGCAACGAAGTGGGAAAAGGTAGCGGAAACATTGGCGGTCGCATTTAGGAACGACGACCTCACAGAAGACGTGTGGCTTTTTAACGACGACTTTTTTATTTTGAAAAAGCTAACGACAACGCAACCGATGGTCCAAGGCTCGCTCGCATACAGATGCCAGAAGATAAAAGCACAAACAGAAGGGCGGCCGTCTCCATATTCGGAGCAGTTAATGAGAACCCTCGCGGTTCTAAAAGCAGACGGCAAGGACCGTCTCGATTACGCCCTGCACGTCCCGATGCTGATAAACCGGAAGAAGGGCCTTGAGGTCCTGCAGAAGTTTCCAAGCGTTCCGATGTTCCGGAGCCTATACGGGAACTACTGGAGCATCGGCGGAACATTGATGAACGACGTCAAGATCCAGAACAACAACGACATCCCTGGCAAGGATTGGAGGTTCGTTTCTACAAGCGACGGAGCATTCAAGAACGGGCGCGTGGGGGATTACATACGTGGACAATTCAAAGAACCGAGCAGATACGAAATATAGCGTAATCGTTCCATTTTGGAACGCAGGGCCGTGGATAGGGAGAGCCTGCGAAAGTTTGACGAAACAACCCGGAGCCTTTGAGTTCCTAATGGTAAACGACGAAAGCGAAGACAGCAGCGCGGAGATCGCAAAAGAATACGCGGAGCAGGACGACCGTTTCATCCTTCTCGACAACGAGAGACACAAAGGACCGGGCGGAGCGAGGAACACGGGGCTGGACCACGCGACCGGAGAATGGGTAACGTTCCTGGATGCAGACGACGCACTCGACGACAAGGCGCACGAAGCATTCAAGGTCGCAGCAAACACGAACGCGGGAATCGTACAACTGAACCACAAGCGGCATTATACGAAGATCAACAAGACCGCGCTGAAATACATAAACCCGTGCGGATGGTACGGACCACAAAGACTGCCGGAGCTATGGTGTATGGTTTGGAACAAGGCATACAGGAAGGACATCGCGGACGCCGTAAGGTTCCATGAGCGAATGAGGTTCGGAGAAGACGAACTGTTCAACCTGGACTGCCTGGCGCAGGAGAAATACATCGCATGTATTGACGCGGTAAGCGCCGTCCACTATTTCGACAACACGGAATCGCTGTCGAGATCAAAGACGGCGGCGGACCTTTTCATGCAAGCGCGACAGTTAGAACGATGGATCTGGCGGCAGGACGACGCGGAACTCCGGGATTTAGGATGCAGGATCCTGGCGGAGCATTGGAACAGCAAAACATATAGAGAAGTAATCGGGGGAGCGACAACATGAACAACGAAGGCAAGAGCGGTTACCCGGAGCAGCGCGGACTCTACGAGTGCACCGTGGACGGAGAGAGAACCTACCTCGTCCTTCATCGGTGCGACATAACCGGCAAGGCAAGATGGAGTGATGTGCGTGGCTACGACGTAGTAGGGTGCGAAATAAAATATTTTGCCGGGCCGTTAAAGGCATCGGACATTGTAAAAAAATAAATTTTTGATTGATACCCCCCCTCCTTCTGTTTTTCAGTAGGAACGACGGGAA
>JAFRDE010000033.1 GCA_017403985.1 Ruminococcus sp.
CGTAGGACTGAAAATGAGTAGGATTTCGAGTAAGTTTCGGCGCAGAAAGCGCAGGCAGGCTGGCGCCTGCCAAGTTTGATAAGGCGAAAATTGCCGAAATACTGCCATTTTCAGCAGGTTCGGATTACTACAGTCACCCTAGTGACCAGTGACCAGTTATAGCTGTAGGCGGGTACTACCCGCCTATTTTACTGACCACTTGCCACTTGTCACTTGTCACTTGAGATTTTCATCCACGGGATAGGACGTCAAAAAGCGCACGGAGCGCTCGATGGCGTCCTTGCTGTTTTTATAGTCGCCGCCCTGATTGCGGTAGTCGAACATGGTCGTGAAGTGGGTCACGTCGTCGTACAGTGTGTCCATAACGCCCTTTGACAGGGTGTTCGTCGCCTCAAAGAAGGCTTCCGCGCTCTTTTTGTCCATTGCCTTTTTGTTGAAGTTGGACATGATCAGCGCGTAGTGATCGAGACAGATAAAGTCCTGTGCCTTGTACTGCTCGCGGAAGGCTTCATCCTGTCCGAACTGGATGTAGACCGTTGCCAGCAGATGCAGGATATCGTGCTCGATGCGGTCGCAGACATAGCAGGTGTGCGCGTTCTCGCGGATCGCGGCGAGCATCTTTTTATCGGGCGCGTCGGTGAGCTTTTTCGGGAACACCTTTTTCCGCAGCTCGTCGATATGGGTCTGCAGCAGCAGCGCGTTCGACAGGCGCGGGCCGTTGTTGACCATCATCGAGAAGTGACGGTGACAGAAGCCGACCTTGTTGGTCTGCACGCGCACGTCGGGCGCCATCATCGCGGCTCCCGTGATGTATTCGGAGTACTGTTCCTCGAGCATGCGGTACATGCGGCAGATGGGACAGCCCTCTGTCTCGGAAAAAAGATCGGTGATCGGGATAGTAGTGATATTCGGTTTCATGGGAACCTCCGGTTTGGTGAATAGTGAATGGTGAATGGTTGAGGGCGGGACACCCGCACCCGATTGATATGAGGAAATCTCAATCAATTATTTTACATAAATTATAGCATATTGTTTCGGAATATGGTATACTTGATTTGCATTTTTTTGAAAATGGGTTTATTATGGGTATTGTATTTGAAAATGTACGCGACCTTGACCTGCGCGAGACGTTGGACTGCGGTCAGTGCTTTCGGTGGAAAGCATCGGATGACGGCGGCTTTGAGGGCGTCGTCCAAGGCAGGAGCGCCCGCGTCCGTATGGAAAACGACAAGCTGATCCTTGACGGAGCGGAGGAAGCCGACCGCGCGATGTGGTTCGACTACTTCGACCTCGGGCTCGACTACGGTGCGGTGAAAGAGGAACTCTCCGCGATCCATCCGACGCTCGCCGAGGCGGCGTGCTATGCGCCGGGCATACGCATCCTTAATCAGGAGCCGTTCGAGGCGCTGATAAGCTTTATCATCTCACAGAACAACAACATCAAGCGGATCGCGGGCATCGTTGACAGACTATGCGAGCATTTCGGAGAACGGATAGGGGAGACGCTTTATGCTTTCCCGACCGCGGAACGGCTGGCGGCATTATCGCCCGATGATTTAGCGCCCATCCGCGCGGGCTTTCGCCATCGCTATATCATCGACGCGGCGCAAAAGGTCGCGGACGGCACGGTGGATTTAGAGAGCCTGCGCACCTTGCCGTATGACGAGGCGAAGGCGCGGCTGATGCAGATTACCGGCGTCGGCGTCAAGGTCGCCGACTGCGTCCTGCTCTACGGATTGCACCGTTTGGACGGATTCCCGCTCGACGTGTGGATGAAGCGTGCGATGGCGGTGCTGTTCCCGGGGCTGGAGCCGTCGGATTTCGGTCGGTACGCCGGTATCGCCCAGCAGTATATTTTTCATTATTCACGGATGCATCCGAATTTAGTGATTAGTGACCAGTGATTAGTGATTAGTTAGGAGGACTCTATGAAAATCGTTTTTGCTTTTGCGATACTTTCGCTGTTGGTGTTCGCGGTCGCGAGCATTCTCAAAGAGCGAAAGTATACGAAGATCGTGCGCTATATCTCCTGCGGCGCGGCGGTCGTGCTGTCGCTGGTTTCGGCGATCGCGGCGGATTATCTGCGCTCGCTTTCGATCGGTATCGCGATCTTTACCGTGATCAGCTTCCTGCTGACGATGTTTTCGGATCGGTTCAAAAAGGACAGCGTCAAAGCCTTTGCCGGTTATATGGCTAAGGCGATACTGGTCGTCCTGCTGCTCGAGGCGATCTGTTTCAACTTCAACAGCTACCACCTGTGGAAGGGCGGCTATGACGAAACGGCTGTCGACCTGAACAGCGCCGTCGTGACCGGCATGACCAAAAGCGGCAGCGAATATGTCAGCAGCGGCGAGGGCGCTTCGGTCGAGTTCCCCGCTCTCGATCAGAAGATCGGCGTGATCAGGCTCGACCTCAAGGGCACCGCGTATAAAACCGATTATTCCATCGACTTTACCGACGAGACCAACGCCTCCTACTATCTGCGTACCGGTCTGGTGACAGGCTCGGTGTTCAACGATATCGAACAGACGAAATACGTCGTCTGTGATTTTTCGGGTAAGGTCGGCAAGCTCAAGATCAATTTCATCAACCTCAAGGATAATGTCGTCACACTCAGCGGCGTTACCCTCAACGCGAATTATCCCACGCATTTCTCCTATCTGCGCTTTGCGCTGATCCTGCTCGGCGTCGCGTTCGTATGGATCTTCAAGCGCAGCGTGAACTTCCGCAAGGCGCTGGGCGACCGTCCGCAGGCGGCAAAGGCGGTCACGGCGACCGTCGTCATCGTCTTTGTGGTCATCTCGCTGATCATGTCCTCCGTCGGGCTGAATCTCAAGACGGATTTCAACGACCCGAGCGGCAACCAGATCACCAAGGAGCTGGTGGACGCGTTTGAAGCGGGACAGGTCGAGCTCAAGGACAAACCCGGATCGGACCTGCTGAACATGGAGAACCCCTACGACTGGTCAGAGCGCGTGGAACAGAATGTCAACGCGAAATGGGACCATGTGCTGTATAACGGCAAGTATTATTCCTACTATGGCGTGGGTCCGGTGATCCTGCTGTACCTGCCGTATCACCTGATCACGGGGCACTATTTAGCGAGTCTGCCAAGCGTGGTGCTGTTCAATACATTAGCTTTGATCTTCCTCGGCATGACCTTCTATGTGCTGATGAAAAAGCTGTTCAAGGATATCCCGCTGTCGATGTACACGGCGGCGCTCGTGATGATCTTCGCCTCCTGCGGCGTGTGGTACTGCACCGTGATGGCGAACTTCTATGAGATCGCCCAGAGCTCGGGCTTCTGCTTCACGATCATGGGCGCGTATTTCCTCGTATCGTCCAACGTGATCGGCGGCGACAAGGAACCGGTCAAGCCGATACGCGCGGCTTTATCCTCGCTGTTTTTGGCGATCGCGGTTACCTGCCGTCCCACGACGGTGGTATGGTGTCTGGTCGCGGTGGCGTTCATCGTCGCGGGTGTGCTGAAGCTCAGAAGACAGAAGAGCGAGAAGTCGGCTTATATCAAATATCTTGTCGCGGCGCTGCTGCCCTTCGTCGTGATCGGCGGCGCGCAGATGCTCTATAACTACGCGCGGTTCGGCTCGTTCACCGACTTCGGCATCGCCTATTCGCTGACGATCAACGACTTTACCCATACCGAGTTCCATACGCAGCTTTCCGCGATCGGTTTCTTTGATTATCTCTTCGCCCCGCCGTCGTTCACGGGCGAGTTCCCCTATGTCCAGAGTACGCTGTCCAAGCTCGGCGTCAACGGCTACTATTTCGAGGCGACCAACAACGGCGCGGGACTGCTGTTCAGAGCGCTGCCGACCTTCTTCCTCTTTGCCTCTCCGTTCGCGCTCAAGTATGTCGATAAGGAAAAGCGCGCCCGCACGGCGGTGCTGTTCGGCCTTGCCGCCATCATCGCGCCCTGCGTCATCATCGCCTCCATCTGGGAGAGCGGCTACGGCACGCGCTATATGATGGACTTCGCATGGCAGATGCTGACGGGAGCGTTCCTCGTGATGTTCCTGTTCTACCGCAATATCAAGGGCAAGGACGCGAAGCGCATCTATGAGCATCTCCTGCTGATCATGATGTTCGCCTGCCTGTTCATCAACATGGGTCTGGTCTACGCCTACTGGTACCCCGGCAGCTATGTCGCGGGCGCGGAAGCCTCCTTCGAGCGCTTCGGCAGGATGTTCTCGATGTTCAATACATAAGGCACCCTTTTCCAAGGGAGCTGTCAGCGCAAGCTGACTGAGGGTTGAGACTATTGTTTACAATATCAGCTTGAATCTATTTGTCAACTGTGTTATAGTTTAGCTGCATAACGCAACTGATAACTATTATTGAAGGTGTATGAATGAAGAAAGAAACAAAACGTAAGCTCGTCGAGTGGCTGATCTCGCTCGCGATCACCCTCGTCCTGCTCGGGCTGGTCGTCGCGGGACTGTACTGGTACATGAGCATGACGCATATGGTGCTGGATATGAAAGCCGTGTGGATCGGCAACGCGGTCTGCGGTTTCATCATGCTGCTGATCGTGCATCACTTTGTCAAAGCACCGAAAAAAGAGGATAACGATTATCATCAATAAACAAAGGAAAGCGCCCGAGCGATGCTCAGGCGCTTTTGCAGTTCAGAAAACCATTGTCATTCCGAGGAGGGCGACAGAGCCCGACGTGGGAATCCCCTTCCTCCCGCAACCGGCAGTAATGACAAGGGGATTGCCACAGCCTGCCGCGTATCCGCGGCACATCCCCCAAGCGGGGATGCTGAGGGCTTCGCAATGACATTTATCCATATTTATTTGATCTTTCTCGCCTCGATATAGTATCTCTTGTCATGCGCGTGGCCCATCGAGAAGGTCTTGCGGGGGAGGGAGCCGTCGGCGGTGATCGCCGGGAAGAGCTCGTCCTTGCCCATGCCCTCAAAGATGAAGCCCAAGGTGCCTTCCTGCCTGCACAGGTTCTCGACGACCTCTTCACCGTGGATATAGTCGATCGTTACCTCGGGATGATCCTTCATATAGCGGTCAATGAAGGTCTGCAGGGTGCCTACGGGCAGCTTGGCGGTCGACTTGACCTCCAGCTCGCCGTCAGCGTCGGGGGTGATGCAGCGGAAGGTGTGGCGGATGCCGGTGCCGTGGGCGTCGGTGTAGGAGGAGAACTTCTCGATGAAGTCCTCGGCATCGACGTTGAACATCACGCGGTAGATCGGCTCGAATTCGATGCTTTCGTCGTGGATATTGACTACCTCGACCAGCGCATAGCGCGCGAGGGGATTTTTACTTTGGTTATAGCACTCTTTCGCGGTGGCGAGGCTGTGGTTGCCGTCGCCGACGGCAAAGAGGAGCTTGTCTTCCTTGTCGGCGATCAGCGCCTCCAGCGCGTCCTGAACCTGCGCGATGACCTCGTCGGGCAGGAAATAACCGTCGATATGACCGCCGTTTTTCATCAGATCAAAGCCGTACGCCTGCTTGAAGCCGTCCTTCTGTTCGGCGAGGGGCTCGATGACGGAGAGCTGCGGGTCGTCGATCAGGAGCAGGATATGCGGCATCTCGAGGGGAGCGTCCCTGCGGATCTGTACGCGCGGAGGGATGCGCTCCAGCACGGTCGCCTCGGTCGCGCGGATCGCGGAGGTCGCGCCCTTGCGGTAGTCATAGTCCTCGAGGTCGATGATGCCGACGATGCCGCGGCGGATGGTGCTGTTTGACTCGCGCTCGACATAGATCATGCTGTTCTCGTGCGTATCAAAGACGTCGCCGTCGAGGTATTCCTGCATCTTGGCGTTGATCGCGCCGACGCGGGCGCTGTTGTCGTCGGAAAGATAGATCTCCGGCAGGATGATGTGCAGCGCGGAGGGCTTGTCGCCGACGATCGCTTCCACATCGTTCCAGTATTCGGGCTCGCTGGTGTACTGGTCGCACGCCACGACCGCCCATGTTTCAAAATCCTTCTTGGGTAAAAGGATGTTCGCGGGGTTAAAATGCTTCATAAAATCAACTCCATATTGGTGAAGGGTGAATGGTTGCGGGAGGGCTGCGCCCTCACCCGGTTTATATGATGATTCATCCCTTGTTGCCTACAGGATAGCATGAAACCTCGTGTTTGACAATAAGTATTGTGTGATTTTGTGAATTGTGCTAATATATACTATGGTGATGGATTTGAGTAAGTACAAATTGATTATGAGCGACCTTGATAATACGCTTTTGCCGATCTATACGCAGGACAGATTTGTCGAAATATGGTTCCGCGATATCTCAAAAGTGTTCCTCTCTTACGGACTCGACCCGGTACGCGCCGCCTCCGGCGTGAATCAGGGTATCCGCGCGATGCTGTATAATGAAAGCGGGCGCAAAAATATCGAGGTCTTTTACGAAGAGGTCGAAAAGATCAGCGGCTACACGCGGGATCTGATAGAGCCGCCGACCCTCGAATACTATTCCACGACCTTTGAAAACGTCTACGATATCACCCTGCCGAACCCGTTTGCGGTAAAGATCGCGGAGCTGATGCGTCAAAAGGCGGAGTATGCCGTCGTCGCGACGATGCCGGTGTTCACGATCGAAGCCGTCGCCATGCGGATGGGCTGGGTCGGCTTGAAGCCGGAGATGTTCGATCACGTCACGACCGCCCACACCAGCTCTTACTGCAAGCCCAATACGCTCTATTTTCAGGAGATCCTCGACCGCTTCGGCGTCAAGCCCGAAGAGGCGCTGATGATCGGCAACGACGTGCGGGAGGATATGTACCCATGCAGGGAGCTCGGGATCGACACCTTCCTCGTCACGGATCACAAGATCACCCACGGCATGCCGTTCGACGATTTCAGACAGGGAACGTATGAGGAATTGATCGGTTTTTTGGAAAAATTATAAGTGAAAATAAAAGGGCTGTCGCACTAAGACATCCCTAAAAACTAGACCGGGCAGCCCGAAAGGGTTGCCCGGTCAGTGCTTTCATAGTATAATTTAATCGCCAAAGAAAACCACACAGAAAGCAAGGTAATTATACAATGATGAGAAAC
>JAFRDE010000034.1 GCA_017403985.1 Ruminococcus sp.
CGCCTTGTACATCGCTCTCGACAGGCTCTTATCGTAGCCGATCGCCTCGCCGGTCGATTTCATTTCCGGAGAGAGGTACGCGTCCAGACCTTTGATCTTCTGGAACGAGAAGACCGGAACCTTGACGTAATATCTCTGTTTTTCTTCGGGATAAAGGCTGAAGATGCCCTGTTCTTTCAAACTCTTACCGAGGATGACCTCCGTCGCGATATCCGCCAGTGAATAACCTGTAGACTTGCTCAGGAACGGAACTGTTCTGGAAGATCTCGGGTTGACCTCGATGATATATACGTCGTCGTTGTCGTCAACGATGAACTGGATATTGTACAGACCGATAATGCCGATCGCCTTGCCGAGCTTCTTGGCATATTGCAGGATGATACCCTTGACCTTGTCGCTGATGGAGAAAGAGGGATACACGCTGATGGAGTCGCCCGAATGAACGCCGGTTCTTTCGACCAGCTCCATGATACCGGGCACGAAAACGTCCTGACCGTCGCAGATCGCGTCGACCTCGACTTCTTTGCCCATGATATACTTGTCAACAAGTACGGGCTTGTCCTCGTCGATCTCAACTGCGGTTTTCAGATAGTGTCTGAGGTCTTCCTCTTTTGATACGATCTGCATAGCGCGACCGCCTAATACAAAGGAAGGTCTAACCAGCACCGGATAGCCGATCTCGGCGGCGGCTTTCACGCCTTCCTCGATCGAGGTGACCGCTCTGCCCGCAGGCTGCGGGATGCCGAGTTCCTTGATGATCGCGTTGAACGAATCTCTGTTCTCCGCTCTCTCGATCGCTTCGCAGTCGGTACCGATGATCTTTACGCCTCTGTCCATGAGGGGCTGGGCGAGATTGATCGCCGTCTGACCGCCCAGTGAAGCGATAACGCCCTCGGGCTGCTCAAAGTCGATGATCGCCATAACGTCCTCGGGAGTGAGGGGCTCAAAGTAGAGCTTATCCGCTGTCGTATAGTCGGTGGAAACCGTCTCGGGGTTATTGTTGATGATGATCGCTTCATAACCCGCCCTGCGGATGGTCTGAACCGCGTGGACGGTAGAGTAGTCGAACTCTACGCCCTGACCGATACGGATGGGACCCGCACCGAGCACGATGATCTTCTTTTTATCGCTTAGGCGGGAGGCGTTCTCACCGGTGTAGGAGGAGTAAAGGTAGGCGATGTACTTGCCAGTATGCAGGGTATCGACCATCTTGAAAATCGGCGTGATGCCGTTTTCTTTTCTGGTCTGATAGATCTCGATCTCGGGAATATCCCCGAGCATCGAAATATATTGATCGGAGAAGCCCATGATCTTCGCGGCTTTCAGGGTCTCGATATCGCCCTTGTTCGCCTTGATGGTATTCTCCATATCGACGATCTTTTTGAAGCTCTCGAGGAACAGCTCTGTGATCATGGTGATCTCATGGAGCTTTTCGATGGAAGCGCCGCGTCTGAGCAGCTCGAAGATCGCGTAGACGTTGTCATCCTTGAATTCTTTGATATAGTCGAACAGCTCATCGTCCGTGAAGCTGTCGAACTTCTCCAGACGGAAGTGACATACGCCGGTCTCCAAAGAACGAACAGACTTGAGGCAGCATTCTTCGAGAGTGGAGCCGATGCCCATGACCTCGCCGGTCGCCTTCATCTGGGTGCCGAGGGTGTTGGGGGCGTCAGCGAATTTATCGAACGGGAAACGAGGGAACTTCGCGACGATATAGTCAAGCGAAGGCTCGATCGCCGCCGTACCGCCCGCTACGGGGATCTCCTCGAGCGCCATGCCCATGGCGATCTTCGCGGTGACACGGGCGATCGGATAACCCGAAGCCTTGGATGCAAGCGCGGAGGAACGCGATACTCTGGGGTTGACCTCGATGAGGTAATATTCGGAAGAATTCGGATTCAGCGCGAACTGCACGTTGCAGCCGCCGTGGATCTTCAGCTCGCGGATGATCTTGATCGCGCTGTCGTTGAGCATCTTCAGATCATGGTCGTTCAACGAGAGGATCGGCGCGACGACGATGCTGTCGCCGGTATGCACGCCGACAGGGTCGACGTTTTCCATGCCGCAGATGGTGATCGCTTTGTCGTTAGAGTCACGCATGACCTCGAACTCGATCTCTTTATAGCCCTTGACGGACTTTTCGATCAGCACCTGGTGCACGGGGCTGAGGGCAAAAGCATTTCTGCCGATCTCGATCAGCTCTTCTTCGTTATTCGCAAAGCCGCCGCCGGTACCGCCGAGGGTAAACGCCGGACGCAGAACGACGGGGTAGCCGATCTCCTGAGCGGCTTTCTTGGCTTCTTCCAGATCATAAGTGATCTCGGAGGGGATGACCGGCTCGCCGATAGACTCGCACATCTCCTTGAACAGCTCTCTGTCCTCGGCGCGCTCGATGCTTTCGGACGGTGTGCCGAGCAGCTCTACGCCGCACTCCTTTAAGATACCCTTGCGCTCTAATTGTACGGCGAGGTTCAGACCCGTCTGTCCGCCGATACCGGGGACGATCGCGTCGGGACGCTCATAGCGCAGGATCTTCGCGATGTACTCGAGGGTCAGCGGCTCCATATAGACCTTGTCCGCGATCTGGGTATCGGTCATGATAGTCGCGGGGTTAGAGTTGCACAGGATGACCTCGTAGCCCTCCTCTTTCAGCGCCAGACACGCCTGTGTTCCGGCGTAGTCAAACTCGGCAGCCTGACCGATCACGATCGGACCCGAGCCGATGATAAGCACCTTTTTCACATCTGTTCTTTTTGCCATTTTTCATACCTCCCAAATTTGGCGGCGCTGCCGCCGGTGAATGGTGAAGAGTGAATAGTGAAGCGTTTCGGGAGGGAACCCTTGCCCGATTTCTATTGCACTCTTCGACATTTTGAAATCTATGTAAATGTGTTTATACCTTTTTCGCTTTATACACGACCTTACCATCTTTGACGGTCAGCAGGCAAACACCGCTGAGGTTCCAGCCCGCAAAAGGCGTCGCCCTGCCCATCGACAGGAATTCTTCGGGATCGACGGTGAATTCCCGATCCAGATCCCAGATCGTATAATCATTATTCTTCATTGGAATATTAAATCGCTTTCTCGCGTTGAACACCAACAGCTCCATCAGCCTGTCCATCGTGATGACGCCGGTTTTGACGAGCTTGGTATACAGTACCGGGAAAGCGGTCTCGATCCCGACGATGCCGAAGGCAGATTTTTCCAGTCCTCTCGCCTTCTCCTCGGCGCTATGTGGCGCGTGGTCGGTAGAGATCATGTCGATCGTCCCGTCCTGAATACCCTTGATCAGCGCCTCGCGATCAGCTTTATCCCGAAGCGGCGGGTTCATCTTGAAGCGCCCGTCCTCTTTGAGATCGCTGTCGTCCATAACCAGATAATGCGGCGCGGTCTCGCAGGTGATGTTGACGCCCTCGGCTTTCGCCTGACGGATCAGCTCCACGCTCTCTTTGGTCGAGATATGGCACACATGATAGCCGCAGCCGGTCTCACGGCACAGCTCGATATCACGTTTGATCGGGCCCCACTCGCTCTGTGAGCAGATCCCGCGGTGACCGTGCGCCTTGGCGTAGTCGCCGTCATGGATATAGCCGCCGTGCAGCAGGCTGTTGTCCTCGCAGTGCGCGACGATCAATTTGCCGAGCGCTTTTGCTCTTGTCATCGCCTCGCGCATCATCGCTTCATTCTGCACACCTCTGCCGTCATCGGAGAAGGCGACAACATCCTTTGCCATCCCTTCGAGGTCGGCAAGCTGTTCTCCCCTCTCGCCCACGGTGATCGCACCGTAGGGCAAGACATCGATCACCGCGTCGCGCTCGATGATTTCGAGCTGCTTTTGCAGATTCTCAACGCTGTCGGGGACGGGATCCAGATTCGGCATCGTACACACGGTCGTGTATCCGCCGCGCGCCGCGGCAGCCGATCCGGTGGCGATTTTTTCTTTATAAGAAAATCCCGGCTCGCGAAAATGCACATGCACATCACAAAAGCCGGGAAAGGCAACAATATTATCCGAGCACTGAGAAAAGTCCTCAGGGCAGAAAAGAGCGCGGTCTACCGAGGGCAAAACATCTGTCATATCAAGTTTCTTACAGGAATAAATCTTCAGCTCGCCCATCGTCATTCTCCTTTCGCTCTCAATTCTATCTCAATTCTATTAAACAAAAAGCCTCACCCACGGCGAGACTGCACACACAAAATCCCGGGTACGCTGACCCGTATCCATATTATCAGATCTTGCCGATATCACAGTATCGCCTTAAAGATTTGTTGAATAATTGATTGTTTGTATTTTACCATACGAGGGTACGCCTGTCAAATAGGTTTATTCTTCGAATAGCGCATAAATTCTGGTAAATATGACTAAAATCATCCGCCATTTTTCTCCTGTGAAAAAAACCGAAAAGGTGATCGAAACGCAACATTCTTTTCAAGAAAAATAGCGGAGAGATATCTCCCTCCGCTATGTGATTATTTACCAAATTATCCTTTTTTCATCTCCACAATTTCGTCGGCAAGCGGGAGGAATTTTTCCTGCACCGTAACGCCGGTGCAGATGATCTCCATGCTGTCGGGCGCGTTGGAAAGGAATTCATACACCTCCGACTCGCTGAGCGACTCCCGCTCGACGCTGTCAAAAACGCCGTCGAGGATCAGCACCGCATATCGGAACGTCATCGCCATGCGCGCCGCGTGGTCGAAATACTCGCGCACTCCGGCGCTTTGCGGCAGCGTCAGGCGCGTGATGTGCGGCGCCATATCAAAAAGCCTGCCGTAGTCGCCGTAATCCTCTTCAAAACTCACCAGCAGCACGTTCTTTTCCTTCAAAGCCGCTTTCACGGCAACGCCTGTACAAAGGCTGGTTTTGCCTTTCGCTTCACCGTAATATATCTCCAGCATGGATACCGCCTCTTTCCGTTTCACCCTGCTGATATTATACACCGCGGAACAGCCGATTACAATACGGATGATAAAGTTTTTATCCGAAATCTTTGCTTCCCTTCGCGCGATCCGTATCATCTTCGTATCGGAAAAATAACATGAATGAAACGCAGAAAAACGGATAAGGCTCCCTGTAAAATCCGTGTTGACAAACGCCGTTTTCCTTGCTATAATGATTGAGCTAAAAACACAGGGGCCATTAGCTCAGTTGGTTAGAGCAACCGGCTCATAACCGGTCGGTCCGGGGTTCGAGTCCCTGATGGCCCACCATCCTATGCGAATAAAAAAGATATTCGCCCGAAAAAGCCCGATTTTATCGGGCTTTTTCGCGTCTCAGGGGCATGTTTTCGAGTGTCACGAATCATAGATGAAAAACGGATTTTTTCCTATTCTTCAGGGATTTGAACTCCCGTAAAGACAATAAATAAACAACACAATCAGCAAGTCGGGGTTCAAAAGTCAGCAAACTCTTCCCCCATCTATTGCTATTCGACAGATAAATATATTCATTCTGAGAGACCAATCGTTTAGAAATAAGCGGTTGGTCTTTTTTGTTTTCTATAAAAAATTACACATGGAGGTTGAAATGAATTACTTTTTACTGATCAACGGTCAAATATACCTTTCTGAGAAAGTACCGCTTGAACCGTTTGTCAAAACTCTGTTCGGAAAGCCGACAGACATAAGACCGTATCATAATGCTGTACGGCAAAGTTGCAATAAGCGTTGTCGTTTGGATTACGGGTTAACTGCAATACTGAATACCCTTTGCGATGAGTGTGACAATCAGGAGTTTACTGAAAGATTAAAAACAATGGGAGTTATCAAAATGAAAAATGGATTTTTGACAAAGCATCATCAGCGCTGCTTTGAACAGGCGATTGAAAGAATAGACAAAAACAACAATGTGATGATGTCGGCGGTTTACTTACTCACAGCAGATTACAAGCTATGGAAACAAGCAAAGCGCTTTGTCGAGAAGAACAGAATCTGCTTTGGTACCTTCAAGCCGACCGACTGTACCGAAACAGGCTACACCACCTTCTGCGCCGCGAAGGACGTCTATCTCGGCTCAAAGCATTTTACGTTCAGTGATCTAGCGGATAAGAATCTTATATCCCCCTTCCTGTTCGAACTGCTTTGTATGGCTATGGCGATCAAGCGATATGGCGTCAAAATTCTTGACATAGCAAAAATTCGAAACAGCAACCTTGAAGGGAGTGATGCGGATTGATTGGCTGAACCCCAAATCTTATAACTAAATGGAGGTACACATATGACAGAATGGGATCGCCTGCACAAACAGGCACAAATCATGAAAGAGAGATATCCCACAGGAACAAGAATCATGCTGCTTCAGATGGGCAGTGATCCGCGTCCGGTTGAGCCAAATACAAAAGCCACTGTGGTAGCAGTGGACGATATCGGAACTATCCACTGCGATTTCGATAACGGCCGTGGCCTGGGCATTGTTCCTGGCGAGGATAGCTTCCGCACTCTCACCGATGAGGAACTTGCGGAAGAACAGACTGTTGATGAGAGCGAAGCTCCGACGATGGGAATGTGAGGTTATCATGATGAACAATACCATTGAAATCCCGCACGAGTATATGGAGCCGCTCTTTCAGCGTGCGGCCGAGACCGGATTGTCCGTAGAGGAAATCGTGGAATCGGCAATCAAAAAACTTTTAGAAAGAAGGATGACCGATAATGCCTGACGGCGTTAAAAAAGGAATTACCGTGAAGGTTGACGCGGCGCTTCATGCCGAAGTCACAGAGTACATCCGCGAGCACGGTATGACAATGTCGGAGTTCGTTGCTATTGCCTTGGACAATGAGCTCCACCCCAAATATGATCAGAAAGAAGGAAACAACATGGCAAACACAAGAACCGTAGCATTTCAGGTACCCGAGGAGCTGTTCCAGCGCATCAAGGACTATCTGAACCGTAACCACATGACACAGAAGCAGTTCCTGCTCGGTCTCATCGAACAGGAGCTCGACCGCGAACAGACCGCCTGTGAGAGCCAGAACGCCGATTTTGAGGACGAAGGCGAGCAGGACGAGGATGACCCCGACCTCGACGAAGACGACGCCACAGAGGATTTTGAGGACGATTCCGACGAGGATGAGTTCGACGAAGAATCTGAGGATGACTCTGAGGATGAATCAGAGGACGATGAAGAAGAATTCGATCCCGCCGATTTCGACGATGAGGATCTCGATGACGACGATCTCGATGAAGATGAGGACGAGGACGAAGGATACTCAATGAGTATGTAAAGGGGGTATGCTTCTTATTTGGTCGGATGCCTTATGGCAATTCGATTTTTTGATATGTTTTCGGGTATCGGGGGATTTCGCAGCGGCTTAGAAGCAGTCGGCGGTTTCGAATGCATCGGTCACTGCGAAATCGACCCCTACCCTAACAAAGCATATAACGCTATTTTTGATACGAGAGGTGAATATTACTGTGAGGACGCAAGAACAATCAACCCGAATGAAATGCCCGACTTCGACCTTATCTGCGCGGGATTTCCTTGTCAGAGCTTCAGCGTGGCGGGAAAACGGCTCGGCTTCGAGGATACCCGAGGCACTCTCTTCTTTGAGGTTGCCCGCCTCCTTAAAGCGAAACGGCCTGCATTTCTACTATTGGAAAACGTCGTCGGACTGTTATCGCATGACGGGGGCAGGACACTTGAAACCATCTTCTCCGCGCTTGTTGAAATGGGGTATAGTTTTGAATGGTGTGTGCTTGACAGCAGATATTACGTTCCCCAACAGCGAAAACGGCTGTACATTGTCGGATATCTTGATGACCGATGTGCCGGAGAAATATTTCCTCTCGATAGCCGCGATGCGAAAAATCTCAGGCAGATTATCGGCGGCAGCCAAGGCCAGCGGGTCTACGATCCCGACGGCATAGCCTGTACGCAGTGCGCCGGTTCAGGCGGTCAGGGCGGCAAAACGGGACTGTATTTCATCGATATGAATCCCGATCCGAAGATCACAGATGTCGCACGGACGATCATTGCCCGACACAATGCCGGTGTGACCAATCACAAAGGCGTGAATTCGGGCGTGCTTATTGAGGATAAGCCGAGGGCGATCATCTCCCCAAACAAGGAAACTGTCCGACAGAACGGCAGGCGCGTCAAAGAACCCAATGAGCCGATGTTCACGATTACCGCTACCGACAGACACGGCGTTGTGCATGAGGGCAGAATCAGAACCCTCATGCCGATCGAGTGCTGGCGTCTTCAGGGCTTTACCGATGAACAGTTTAACAAAGCTCAGACGATGGGAATCTCCGACGCCCGCCTGTATAAAATGGCCGGCAACTCCGTAACCGTCCCTGTGGTGACTGCTGTAGGTCAAAGGATCAAAGCGGTTAATGATAAATATCAGATTGTGAGGTGAAGACTATGAAAGACTATAACGAGCTATATGACTGGCTTCAGCATGACATAATGAAGCCTGCCGTTATCAGAAACAGTGATACAGTTAACACCTTTATCCGTGTACCATATGATGATGACTTCGATTTTATTTTCCATCAGGATAACTATAACGGACAGTCGGTAACCTCCACTCGTTTATCATACTGCGGTATATACAACAAACTGAACGGACAGATCTATGACGCTCAGCAGGCTCTGAGAGGAAAGCTCTCGATGATCGACTCGACGAAATCCATGATAGATCTATACCAGGACTTTGATAAAGACGTTTGCTCTCGTATCGAAGAAATCGTCGGTGATGATGTCAGCAATCTGCGCAATCCGTTTTTTGAAAACGATCGATACAATCATCTTATAGATGATTTCGAGAAAAATTATGCAGATTCCACGGTACGGAATATGTTTCTTAACGGTGAACCGCCCGAAACCATTCACTATGAGTGTAGTTTTACGATAGACAGAAAGGATAACTCCTTGATGCTGAGATACCTAAAATATCCGGTTGCGTCGGTTGAAAAGGCAGCGACTGATTATTGGAGGAATCATCAGGACGATATCCTGTTAGATCTTCGCAAGAACGAGATCCTGCGTCAGAAGCTCTGTGAGATTGAAGCTGACGCCGACCATCCGCTTCATAAGCAGCGCGCCATCATTAACGCGCTGCAGGAAAGCGGAGCAAAAGCTGTAAATGTCACTGTCCAAAAGGACGGTCGGTCATTCACCTTTAAATATCCCGCTGACAGACTCAGCCGGTATTCGAACAGCGATTACGGTACATGGGAAATGTCACCGAAGGATCGTCAGGGCTATGAAGAATGCTTTGGCAGATACAGCTCCTTCCATCCCGAGGATATTGCTGAGATTACCTACCGCGGAAAAACGATCTACGAAACCGACTCGCTTGATCAGAACGAGGATGACGTCTTGACAGATGACGAATCCGAAGACAGCGACGAAGGTTTCGTCATGAGTATGTGAGGTTAAAATTTATGAGTACACAAATATCAATTGAGATTATCGCTGAAAAACCCGATTATTCAGGATATTTCTCTACTATGATTGATCTGCCCGCAATGAAGTTGCAGATTGATGACGCTAAGGAACGAGCGAGATACAGCGACAGACCGAAACGCTTTCAGGATATCCGAATTGAAGAATCGACAGGGATCAGCCTCGACAACGTCAGGTTGGATACCACATCTATCGAGGAACTCAACTTCCTTGCCAAACGCATGGATTCGCTCTCCCGTGAGGATATGCTCGGTTTTGAAGCGCTTACGGAGAAATACTTCTCCGGGTTAGATGAGGATGATCTTATTTCTGTTAAGGAACTGATTAACCTGACCTATGATCTCGATACGGTTCAGGTCATCCCGGCAATCTCTGATCTTGCCGAGCTCGGAAACTTTGCTGTGGAAAACGACTTTATCGAGGATCTGCAGGGCCTGCCCGATTCCGCGCTGAAGTACCTTGACTATGAAGCGATTGGTCAGGAGCAGCTCAATAACGACGAGGGCGTCTTTGTTGACGGCAGATACGTCGCCACAGCTAATTATGAATCAACAGAGGTATATGACGGAAAGCATATTCCTCAGACGGATGAATCCGAGAATGTCGTATTCCGTCTGTTGGTATCAAAAGTTTTAGTTGATGATCCGAGCGAGGTTACAGATGACGCACAATGGCTGGAACTCCCTACAGACGCCGACAAGCTGCACGAATTTGCAGAGAAGCTCGGCGCGGACAGCATTCAGTCTTGCGTCTGCTCTGATTTTCAAACAGCCATCCCGTATATCGACGAGGATATCTTTGATACTATGGAGAAGGTCGAAGATCTGAACGCCGTCGCGAACGCTTATATGAAGCATGATATCGGAAAGAGATGGCTGTTTAAGATGATCATTGAGGGCGAAGGCATTTCCGATCTGACTGCCATGCCCGAGGTTTTTGACAGGGCTATGGAGTACGAGTTCAGCATAGCAGATGATAATGCCGACGACTTCCTCAAAAGATATCTCAATGCTCAGTCACACCCGGATTTTGATTCTAAGTGGTTTGATCATGTCGCTTCGCATGACGACGCGCAGAAGGTGCTTGACGCCCTCGGCGCTCATGTAACCCCTTACGGTGTTATTTCCGCCCGTGGAAAG
>JAFRDE010000035.1 GCA_017403985.1 Ruminococcus sp.
ATCCGCTTTGACGCCCTTATAGGAGTCGGCGGTCACGGTAACTTCTGCGGTGAAGTCGTTGTCGGAGCCGGTCAGCTTCAGGGTAACGTCGTCTACGCCTTCGTTGGTCAGATAGCTGGTAGCCTTACCGCTGACGGTGAATCCATCGGAAGGAATCGGGATAGTGGGCTCGGAGAGCGCTACGGGGCTGGAGAAGTTAGATTTTTTGATCTCACCCTGGTCGATGATCCTGGTCAGATAGTAGTCTGCGACAGCGAGAGTGGTGAAGGGGTTCTCGATCACAGCTTCGCCCGCCGCCTTAACGGTGTAATGAGAAACGATCATAATACTTTCGTCGGAAGCGAACTTAAAGCCCTTGCCGCTGCCATGGTTGGGAGTGGAAGCGTTGAAGTAGATCGCGCCCTTGGCGGAATCTTCTTTCGACTCGACCCATATGCCGTTCGCGACAACATTGCTCTTGAGGACCGGGAACATCGCATCGGTATCGATGATGTCGCCCTCGTCGGGATCGTACTCGTCAGCCAGCGTAAGGATCGAGTTGGTGTAGTACTGTGTACCGTTGATAGAACCGAGACCGCACGGAGAAGCCAAACCGGTGCTGCATGCGTTGCAGATCTCGGATACGTTCAGATAGGTGGTGGCGGTAAAGGTCTCACCTACAGCATAAGTCTGTGTAGTAACAGTCTTGCCGTCGATACCCTTCAAGGTAACGGTCGCGACGCCGGAATCGGCAGCGCTGATGGATACGACAGCGACGGAAGCTACCATTACGATTGCGAGCACTAAGCTCAGAAACTTTCTCATAAGAATTCCTCCTAATGTTAATTTAATTCGGCGAATCAGCGTGAATACGAAAAAGGAAATCACGAGACATGCTGTATACGCCTATCTAATTATTTATATTGTACCAAAGAATCCTTTAAAGTGCAATACAAAAAAACAGGAAAAACAAATTTTTACAAACTTTTCACAAAAGGCGATAACAAAGCTCCCTTACCGAAGCAAGAGAGCTCTTAAGATAAGTTATTTTGTCTTGGTGCCGGACTCTGTGGCGGCTTTGTTATCGCTGTCCTTGATCCTGCGCGCCACCACGACAAATCTGCCGTCTTCGGTGTGGTAATTACAGGTGGACATCGCGATCAGCTCGTCGCCATAGACGGGAGTGATCCCCGTCTCATAGATCGAGATCGTTTTGACGTTGGAAACATACTCGTCAAAGGATTCGCGGGAGCGCAGATCCTTGTATGTATAGTAACAGAAGCCCTCTTCCTCGCCCTTCGGGTATGCCTTGGCGTAGAAGGCGGCGAACACCTCATAGTCCCTAAGCTCATAGCGGGTATCAAAGAACACGGTCTTATGATCCTCATAGAACTTGATGTCGGCGTATTTCGGCAGCTCGCCGAACATGGAGCCGTTGTTCATATGGTGTCCGTAGATCAGGTAATAGTTGCCGTCCTTCGGACAGTCGCCGTCGATGAACAGCATGCCGCTGTCGGAGTAATTGCCGTAAAAATCGCGGTGGAGATAGTATTCGGGGTCGTTGGGCGTGTACATGACGGGGTAATCGATCTTAGTATCCTCGATCTTCAGCCAGCCGAAGAAATCGGGATTCTTCTTATACAGCTCGTCATACTTCCTCAGCGCGCCGTCTTCGTCCGTCTCGTCGGTGTCCTGCACCAAGCCGGCGAGCTCGTTGAAGGTCTCCTGCTCGCGCGCGGCGTTCAGCAGCGTTATCGTCAGCATGACCGCACCGATGATAAAGCCGACAATAAAGACCGACAGGATAATCAGAACGACGGTCTTGCCCTTTTTCTTGTTCTTATTCTTTGCGGGGGCGTCTATCGCGTGCTTCACTGTTCCTCTTCAACCTTTTCCAGAGTATAAGTATTGCCGTTGAAGGTCAAGGTCATGGTATCGCCGTCGATCGTATAGTCATAGAAACGGTCTTCGCCGTTGTCGCCGTCATAGTCGATGCCCAGCTTACCGTCCTGAGCGCTGTAAACGAAGGTGAACTTGAAGTCGATGTTGCCGTCTTTATTAACAGCAAGGAAAATGCCTCTGCCCAAGCCGTCGAAGATATAGGTATCATGGTCGTTCATCTTCCACGTGCCGTACAGATCGGCTCCGTTCGCGCCGCCGCCGTAGATGATATCGATATCATGGCGATCGGAAGAGGTCGGCAGGACGCCGTCGTTATAATACGGCGTGATATTTGTTGTAACGGACTGGGTCTCGGGGACATAACCGTCGGACTTGCCGCCGAACAGGTTGGACACGCCGGACTCGGCGCCGGGCACGAAGATAAAGATCAGCGCGGCGGCGATGATGACCGCCAGAACGCATATGATCACGATAATCAGGATCTTCTGCGTTTTCTTGTCGCCTTTGCTGCCGGATTTGCCGGAATGGGAGCCGCCGGCGGAATGCTTGGATGTGTAATTGCTCATAGAATCAATCCTTCATATAAATATCATATAAAAACAGCGCTTGCGCGCTTAAGTGCAAACTGTTATAAAGCCTTCCCCTCAAGACAGTGTCACAGAAAAAGAAAAAATACCTGCTTCCGTAGGGGCGACCATCGGTCGTCCGTGTCGCGATAAGCGACATTCGCGAAGCGAAATGACAGTAACACTTGTTTCCTATCTGACGTTTTCGATAATTGAAATGTTCGTCATTCTCGGACGAGCAATGCTCGTCCCTACGGAAACGTATGATTTGCTTCGCATTGACGCTTAAGATGACGACATTCCCACAAAAGGGGAATCTCCTTATGGAAGGGAGCCTCATGTTCTCAGTATTCAATCTTCAATACGGCTGAAAACTCAATACCAAAAACATCAGGGCGACGGCGGAAACCCGTCGCCGCCCGTTTGTTCAGGTTAGCGAATATTACTTAATTATTTTGTAAATATTCCCTTTTTCTTAGCTGTGTACAGAACAACAGCTACGCCTGCCATAGAAGCGAGCATGATCAGCAGCCACAGATAGAGATGGGTGCTGTCGCCGGTCTTAGCAGTGCCGGAATCCTTAGTGGAAGAATCCTTAGTAGAGGAATCCTTGGTAGACTGATCGGAAGTAGCCGGAGTCTTAGTGGGCTCTACAGCGGAAGTACCGTCGGGAGTAGTCTCGGGAGTAGTCTCGGGAGTAGTCTCGGGAGTAGTCTCGGGAGTAGTCTCGGGAGTGGTCTCGGGAGTGGTCTCGGGAGTAGTCTCGGGAGTGGTCTCGGGAGTAGTCTCGGGCTGAGTCTCGGGAGTAGTCTCGGGCTGAGTCTCGGGAGTGGTCTCGGGCTGAGTCTCGGGCTGAGTTTCAGGCTGAGTCTCGGGCTGAGTTTCAGGCTGAGTCTCGGGAGTGGTCTCGGGAGTAGTCGAAGGAGTGAGCTTCGGAATGACCAGATCATCCGGGTAATTCACAACTTCATTGGCAGCAAGTCCATCATAGAAGTACTTGCCGCAGCCGGAGCAGTAGTAATGCTCTTTCAGACCGGTCTCCGTCTCAGTAGCGGGAACCTCGTCGAAGTGCTGGAGAGGATTGTCGTGTACGTGAGCGGGAGCGGTAGGCTCGGGAGTAGTCTCGGGAGTAGTCTCGGGCTGAGTTTCAGGCTGAGTCTCGGGAGTGGTCTCGGGAGTAGTCTCGGGAGTAGTCTCGGGAGTAGTGGGAGCGGTAGTCTCGCTGCCGCCGATGGTGATCGAAGTGCCCTGAGCGGAGTACTCCAGACCGTCCTTGTTCTCTACAGAAGTGAACCAGAACTTGTTCTCGTCATACTTGATCTCCAGAGTGCCGGAAGCGTCATCGGCAACCGTGCAGTGGAAGACTGCGACAGTTGTGTCGGTCTCGCTGGAGTAGTTGAAGTCGGGGTCAGGAGGAGTGGAAGCGGTGTAAAAGCTGATAGCACCACTCGGATTGACTGCATAAGAACCTTTGTCCTTTGCGGCGTCGAGCTCAGCACCGACCTCGGCAGATTTGACGGTCAAGCCGTCGGGGATCAGCACCTTCAGTTCCAAAACGTCAACTGCGGCGATCGGTCCCATGGTTACGGTGAGATCTACGTCGTCACCGGGTTTTGCTTCTGTTTTGCTTGCGGTTACTTTAATATCCACGCTGTCAGACGCGGCACTTGCAGGTACGGCCATTACCAGCAAGGAAGCAACCAGCATTAAACAAAGCAAGATAGATAAGATTCGCTTGTTCATGACCAAGCTCCTTTCAAATATTTGCGGGAAAGGTTTTCATTCCGACATATCGCAATCCCACATATTGATATATCGGGGACAGATGAACCCCTGTCCGGGTTGTGAGTCGCCGATAAGGCTTGTACACGCCTTACGCGGCTGTGTATATTCCAAATCCCCTTATCGCGGAACGATAATTGAGATATGAAATCGGCTTTTGTACAAGAACATTTGTGACCGTTGCAGAGGGCGCAGATGCCCTATCCCTGCTCTTATACGACTCTTATTATAGTCGCTCAAATCGGTAATGTCAATAGAATATTTTGCTAAAAAATAGGTAAAACTCCGATTTCCGGATTACATTTTTGCAATAAAATGTACAAGATTAACAAAGTCGAAATAACTTTGTAACTAATGCATAAAAGGGGGTATTTTTTGGGGATTCGTTTACCGTTTTTTGACGGCAGCAAGGCGCCGTTTATGGCAAATTTTTGTTATTTACGCTCACAGGTGACGATGTAGCGGTCGAATTCCGTGCCCTGCCCCGACCAGATGCAGGTGATCAGGGTCAGCAGCTGTCTGTCCTTTTGGATCAGCAGGTCGTCGGTCGCGTCGGAGGGGACGGTCTTGTGGTCGATCACCTCGTACTCCGTCGTGCCCCAGTAGGTGGTCACCTGCACCTTGTCGCCGACCTCGAGCTTTTTGAGGTTGTCGAAGAAGATCCTGCCGACGTAGTTGGTGTGTCCGGCGATCGCGCAGTTGTAGCTGCCCTCCCCTACCGGCAGCGAGGTGCCGTACATATGCGCCGCGCCGTAGCTGAGCACGAGCTCATCCGCGCCGAGGTAGACCGGCAGGCGCATGCCGATCGCGTCGATATCGATATAGGCGTAAAGTTCATCGTCGAGACCGTAGTCGCTCAGGTTGAAGACCGGCTTGTTATATTGGATCGTGTCCGCCGTGCCCTGTCCGGTCAGGAGCATCTCGTTATAGGCGAGGCTGTCGGCGAGCAGGCGGTCGAGGTCCCATTTGTAGACGATACGCCTGCCGTAGACGATGGTGCCGCCGCTCTGTGTGACCGATTCGACGGGGAAGCCGTCCTCGTCGACCATGTTATGCTCTTTCGCTTCCTGCAGCGAGGAGATCGTCGCGCCGTCCTCGGCGGCGACGGTCTCGGTGATATTTTCGACGGTATCGTCAAAGGCTTCCGCGGCGGATTCAGCCTTTTTCTGTCCGATGAAGTTGGAGACCGTCGGGAACAGCAGGAAGCCAACGCCCGCGAGCAGGATGACGGCAGCGATGATGATCAGTATCTTTTTACGCATACTACCCCTCCCCGCCGGTATCGTCCGGAGTCTGTTCTTCCGCTTTTTCCGCGCTATGCTTCGATTTTTCATTCTTTTTGCCGCGGCGCAGACGGATCAGCAGGAACACCACCACGCCGACGAACAGGACGAAGCCGCCGATGACGAGCACCGCGGTCAGGTAGGTCACCCGGTAGCCCAGCAGGAACACGGAGCCCTCGGAGAACTTCAGCGTTTCGGTGCGGGAGGCGCTCTCGGGGGTGTAAGGCGCGCGCGTGCCGCGCACCAGCAGGCGGTGCGTGTTGACGGAATAGGGCGTGCAGGTCAGAAGGGTGCAGTGATCCTCGCCTTCGATGATGTACAGATCCTTGGTGTCGTCGGGCAGGACGACGTTGATATCGTCCACCACATATTTCAGTGTTCGGTTAAGCACATGGATGTAGAATTCGTCGCCGATCTCCAGCTCCTCGAGATAATCGAAGAAGGTCTGGGTCGGGAAAGCGGAGTGGGCGGAGATGACGCTGTGGGTGCTGGGACCGCCGATCGGCAGGGCGGTATGCTCCAGATGTCCCGCGCCGACGGACAGCACCTCGATGGAGGTACCGTGGTAGACGGGGAGATAGACGTCGATCTTCGGGATGTCGACGTAGCCGATCAGTCCGTTGCCGTCCACGTTCAGGCTCTCGGTGTAGCCCTCGCCGATCAGACCGTAGGACGCTTCATCGAACGGGTCCGTCAGGATGACGCGATGGAGGCTCTCGTTATACGCCTCGGCGGCGGTAAACATCCTGTCGATCTCGTCGGTGTCCATTTCCTCGACCGAGACCTCATATTCCTCCGCGCCCTGTCGGGCGGCGATATTATTGACGGCGGAGCTGATCAGCGGGTACAGGAGTACGCCGACGCCCACCAGAAAAATCAGTAAAACCGCGATCAGCGGCAAGGCTTTTTTCATAAGGGTTCCTTTTATTCATTAAATATGTATCTCGCTGTCGCTCGGACAATTAATACAATTCCTCAGTCACCGTTCGGTGACAGCTCCTTTTCCCAAAAGGAGCCTTTCAATGGTATTATTATACTTCCTGTCAGGCTGTTTTTCAATGGAGAGAATGTGAACATTTCGGTAACGGATCATAAAAAACTCGTCGATGTGACGAAAAGGTCGGTCGCTGCGCTCCGTTTATGCAATCCCTCAGTCATCCTTGCGGAGGACGACTACTCCTCTTTGTGGGATTGCCGCGGCTCTTGTGAGCCTCGCAATGACATATGGAGGAAATAAGACAACAGCTCCGTCCCATTCATTGATTGATCGGAAAGGCTTTCACCTCATCCGACCAATTCGCTTAACGCGAATTGCCCACCTTCCCCATCAAGGGGAAGGCTTTTGTAATGCATGCAAAATCCGCGGCGCCGAAGCGCCGCGGATGCGTATACATTATATATATGTATTAAGAGATACGGTTTATTGATCCGGGATCAATTACTTGGAAGAAGACTTCTTCTTCATGATGATGACGAACATTGCGCCCGCGAACAGTACGAGGCAGCCGCCGATGACATAGAACAGGGTGGTGCCCATGCCGCCGGTCTCGGGCAGCTTGGTGGGATAGTTGCAGATGCCGGTCTTGCCGGAATCCTTGACCTCGAAGATAGCGGTGCCGGTCTTCGCATAGGTCTCGTCGATGCTGAAGGTGTACTCCGCGGTAGTCTTCGCAAAGCCGGGAGCAGCAGCGGTCTCAACGACCTTGTAGGAGCCTACGCCGAGCTTGATGCTCTCGGTATCAGCGGAATCCTTCTTGAAGATGATGTTGCCGTCGGCACCGGAAGTACCCTCAGCGATCTTGGTCTCAGCGGTAGCGGAGACCTTGTACAGAGCGAACTGTGCGCCTTCGAGGGCTGCATCGGTGTTGCCGTTGATCTTCTTCGCCTTCAGAGAAGCGGTGAATACGGTTACCTCTCTGCCGTCCTTGTCCTTGGGCTGGCTCTCAGAAGCGAACTTGTAGGTCAGGCCGTCCTTGTTGGGGTTGCCTGCGGAACCGGTCAGAGCGGTGTTCTTTACGGTTGCGGAATAGGTAACGAATACCTTGGTGTGGCTGTAGAAAGCGTCGCCGGACAGGGTAGCAGCCTTCGCAGAGATGGTGAACTTGGTACCGTTCTTGTAAGCGGTATCGGTTTCGGTGGAGTTGGTGACAGCGATCGCGTCGAAATCGGTGGTAGCGGCAGCGTCTACTGCGTCATAGTGAACAGCGATATCGTTGTTGTACTCCAGACCGGGGCACATCTTATCCCAGATCTCGAACTTGTCGAGCTTGTTGTCGGTGGAACCGGCTACGTTAGCCTCGAGGACGAAATCAACTATCTCGCCCTGCTCAACGACCTTGTCGTCGATATCGAGGGTGGGATCGCCTGCAAAATACTTAGTGATGTACTCGGAGCTGGTCTTATTGCCCAGGTCGATGGTGTAAGCGCCGGAAGTCTGCTTGTAATCCCAGGAGCTGTTGGAGCTCTTGTACTCAGGCCATACGATAACGGAGTTCTTGGTGATCTCCGCTTCGCCGGAACCGGTGTAGTCAACATACTTGACATAGTAGATACCGGGTGCCGTGGTGGTGTAGCTCAGAGAGCCGGTCTGCAGAGTCGCGACCTTGGTGCCGGGGTTGGTAGCGGCGTCCATGGTCTCGAGGAAGGTCTTGCCGGCGACCTTGTTGCCGGGGGTCTCGATATAGGTCTTGACAGCTGCGTCTACGCCGCTGACGACGTCGTAACCGCCGGTGGTCTCGCCCTTGAAGGACGCTACCTTGTAAACATCGAAGATAAAGTTATCTTTCCCGTTGATAGTGAGCTTTTCGCCCTCTGCGGAAGCGCTGAATACAGCGATAGAAGCAACGAGCATCACTGCCAGAACGACAGCCATGATTCTCTTTAAAGTTGTCATTTCATTATACTCCTTTTTATTATTTATTATGAAAAACTTTAAAAACGATTATATACTGACGGATCAGTAGGATTATTTTCTCCTCACATGTCTTGCCTGATGGGGCTGGGCAGCTTTCTTTTTGCCGTTCAAAACGTACCAGCCTAACAGAGCCATAGAGAAGAGGATGATGGTCACGCCTGCGATCTTGAGGATCAGCATACCGGGACCGGAAGCGTCGGGGTGCTTGATCGTACCGTTGACATACGCCTTGTCCTCGGAGAAGGTCAGCTCATACTGACCGTTGATCGGGAACGAGAACCGGTTGATGGTCTTGTTGATCGTGTAATTGGGAGGTCCGGAGTTCTCTATCAGGATATAATTCTGATAGACAGGCGTGCCGGAGGAAGTCACTGTTACGCCGCTGGCGGTCTGTGTGACAAATCCGTCCTCATAGATCGGCAGATCCGCGATGATCGCGACGCCGTCCTCGGCGGGAGTACCGTCGGAACCGGCTTCGCCGGTCATGGCGCTGCTCGCGTGCAGATCGCTGTGCGTCCTCATGTAGGTTTGGATCGCGTCGTATCTGTCGGCGTCATTGTCATAGGAAGCGAGGATACCGCTGATCCCGTCATCGACCTTGATGACTTCGAAAATGACGTCGTTGAGCTTATCGTTCTTGGGACCCTGCTTTTCGACCTTGACCTTACCGGTCTTGATGTGGTTATTGAATTCAACGGCAGATGGATTGACTCTCTTGGACGAATCAAAATCAGCCAAGGTGATATTGGTTCCGTCGCCGCTGTAGGTATAGAACACGGGATCGCCGACGATCAGATCCAGACCGCTCTGGGTCACTTCCATCGTCACGAGATACTGGTCGCCGTCACTGTAGAAATCAGTGGACAAGGTGGTGTCGTTATCATTGTCAAATTCACTCAGATAATCCATATCCTCGTAGATACGGTAACGATAGGTGCCCGCCTGATCGAAGGGGATATTTTCGAATGAGAACTCGCCAGCTTCAACCGAGAACGACTGCATATGGACGTCGGATGCGTCCACCGCGTCGCTGTCGTCGCTGTTGAGCTTCGGCAAACCGTCGAGGTTGAAGTTGAACAGATCGCCGGAATAATTCTTGCCGTCGAGCTTCTTGGTCAGATTCGTGAGATCATCGTATACCCTATTTGGATTATTAAGCGAATTGGTGACCGTAATGCCGTCTACGCTATCGGTGACGATATAAGGATCGTCCGCCGAATGGCTGTATGTCGTCGTATATAATATGTTGTCATCCTCGACGACCAGCACGCGGGTGCCGATGGGGACGCCGCTGAAGGTGATCGGCTGACCGGGCTTGAGGGTAACGCGGCCTGCGCGATGCGTCACGCCGGCGTCGTCCACCAGATCATAGGTGCTCATCTGCTCATACTGATCGGGGCTCGTACCCGCAACAGGCTCCTTGAACTGGAGATAGATGGTCGCGGGGAACTCCTGATCTTCAAAGCCGGTGTTGCCGCCCTCCATCTGCTTCGTCACGGTAAAGGAACCGATCTGCGGGGTGTTTTTATAGTCGACCTGCAGCTCCGCGTAATCGTACTCATTGCCGGATACATTGATCAGTGTATTTTCTTCGGTAACGGTCGTCTGACCGTTGCTGGTCACGCCGGTACCGCTTCCCAACAGCGTCTTTCCGTTTGAGCCGACGTTGTCATAATAATCCCATTCGGCGTTATAAGTCAGATAACTGTTGCTTGGAGCGTACTGTCTGATCTTGACGTTGGAATTGATCGGCAGTGCATTATCGCCGATATCGGCTCTGCCGCCGTTGCCCAGCTCAAAATCACCGTATTCCTGGTCGGAGATCTGTGAACCGTTGTTCAAGGTATTGAAGCCGAAGGTGGAAAGCTGTTTGACAGCATCTACAAGACCCGCGTTGACACCCACCGTATCGATCTCTTCGGTAACGATAAAGCTGTTGCCCATGGGAGTCAGGGTGAATTCCATCTCGCAGTTACTTTCGATCAGACCGCGCTCCATGTAGAATACCGTCATGGTATAGGTCTTGTTGTAATCGAAGGTAAAGCTCTTGGTCTTGGAGCCGCCGGAAGCACCAACTTTTTGGACAGTTGAGGTTAATGTATAGAAGTCTACCTCGCCAATACTTTCCTTATGATCGCCGCCCATGTCGAGAACGAGCTGAGAGTTGCCGTCCTCATCGGTGATGTACATCCACAGATCGTCGTCGCCGGAGAAATTGAATTTGGTATGGTTACTGGAGGTGTTTCCTGTTTTCCCTTTGGCGGGAACACGGAATTTCACCTGTGTCTTGATACCGAAACCGTAGTTGAGGTTTTCATTCGCGTTGGTCTTGGTACCCTTATAGTTGTTGGAAGCGTTGTTGAACGGGAAGATACCGTAGCCGGAGGTGCCGCCGTTCATAAAGCGGCTGACGCCGTCCAACACGCCGTAGGTAGTGCCCGCGCCGTAGTTGACGCCTGTCGGGTAGGTCACGTTCCCGTCGGTAGCCCATGTGAAGTACACGTTATCGGTCGCGTTCTTGGAGTTGAAAGTATACTTCTTATACTTTCCTCCTGTCGAACTGTCCGTGACCTCGGTCACTTTAAAGGGGAAAGAACTGTTGACTACCTTTGCTCTGCCCTCTAATGAAGAGGCGTTGAAGTAAGGCGCGGTCTGTCCGTTCGGGAGCAGAAGATCGCCCGAAGAGCTCAGGTGATCGCTCATCAAGCCCTGATAGCTACAGTTCATGTTCGCCAGATGGGCGCTTCCTGCCTGGTTGTAGTCGGAGTTGTTTGCTATGTGCACAAAGCGGGTGACGTTGTAGCTGTTCGTCGCCTCTCTGTAACCATAGCTGTCGTAGCCGTTCTGGTGGTGAGCACTGTCATAGGCGTTGTTGGTATCGCAGAAGTTACCGAAATACAACGGCTCAGCCCAGTTGGACTGCGCGTCAGCCTGTGCTTTGACCACTTCGCGGTTGAATCGGTAAAACGGGTACCACTCGTCGTTGGCGCCGTTAAAGTTATGGGTGCCTGCCTGAAGCGGCTTGAGCCACTGGGTATCGGAAAGCTCCGTATCCGACATATAGTCGTAATAGGTAGCTGTCGCCCAGAACAGATTAGAGGCTGTGTTGGCAGGATTCTGCTTGTTGACGCCGGCATCATAAAACATGCCGCTTGTGTCGCCGCCGCCACCGCCGCCGCCTGACGTATTAGCGGTGACTGTCAGATAGTTCTTGCCGTTCTTGACCTCGATCTTGAAGTTGACGCTGACGGTGTTCGAGGGCAAATTGACTTTGATGTCGTTACCGCTGTTCCACGAAAGCTCGCCTTCACTGCCGACAGTCATGCTGCCGCTGGAGTTACCGCACCACTTCCAGCCGTCTTCGTACGCGACCATCTTGAACGTAATGGTCGAATGCTCCGAACTGCTGATGGGAATGGTCACGTCGCCCGCAGAACTGTTGATCCTGTACGAGGTATTGTTCAGCGAATCGCCCCAGCTGTTGAAGTCGCCCGCGACGTTCCAGTAGCTGATCGCCGCGCTCGCGGAAAGCGAGGTTGCGGACAGCATCACGACAAGCGTCGACAAAATGAGCAGAACGGTCAAAAGGACTGACAACGAACGTTTACCAAAACCGCGCGAACGGTTTTGCTTTTTTGTCATTAATCGTATCTCCTTTCTTTAAAATTTATTTGAAAAATACTCAAAACAACATAAAAAGCCATTCTGATTATTTACCTTCTCAATCATAACAAAATTGACACAAATTATATTTCCTTGTTGGAATTAACTGTTTAAAATGTTGTAATCTCTTCATATTTTATCACAATCGACAAACGCCGATCACATGAGGATGGATCGGTTATACAAAACGCTGATGATAACAGGAAAATTCCATGAAAAATATCCTTCCTTTGGCAGTAATGACGACGGATGAAGAAAGAAGCGCAAAAAACCGCCGCAAGGCAGCTCCTCGCGGCGGTTTTATCAATCGTTTTGACGGTATCAGGGCTCCTGAAGGGAAATCGTTTTTCCGATAGCATAGGGAACATCGTTCGCTTGTGCCAGCCATCGCTGGACCCAGGTGACATCTACGGCGGTAGTCGTTTTGTCGCCGTCAACGTCCGCAGCGATGATCTGGACGTCATCGAATCTCTCCATATTCGCCAGATAGCGCTGGGTATGGGTCACGTCCATCACGGTGACCTCATCATCCCGGTCAACGTCCGCGGAGGTACACCAGCGGCGGTCGTCGATCGCGGAGGCGTATACGGCGGGACGGATGGCGTCCGCCCACAGCAGCGCGTCGCCGTTCTCGTTGAACTCGACACGCGTGTCGAGCCTGTACTGGTGATTGACGCCCAAATCATCTACCCGCACCACGCCGTAGCGCACGCATTTTTTCGCAATCTCCTGCGGGACGGTCAGACAGATCGGATTCTCCTTGAGCTTGACGGGCGTTTCCTGAGGATCGACCGGATAGCTGCGGAAGCCGACCGTCTTGGTCATCGTGAGCTCATAGAACTCAAACATGCTCATGCTCTTGTCGAATTTTCCCGCTGCCGCGATATACAGATCCATATCCGGGTCGGGGATCAGCGTCAGCACGTTTTCGAGACGGATATCATAGCCGTTGCGCCAGATCTGCAGATCCTCTTCGGAGAAGCCGGCATATTCCAGCGTATCCTCGAGCGGCCAGCCGGTATCGTTGAAGGTGTAGTGCATCTCGCCGATATACACGTCGCCGGGCATGATCCGCACGCCGGCGGTATAGTAGGAATCCATCTGCTTGAGCTGCTCAAAGATATATATATTGAGGTGCGGCATGATGAGATCTTCGAGATTGGTAAAGAAGGTGATCAGATGATAGAAAGGATACGGCGTCGTCTTTCCGTTCTCCCCCGTTTCCTTATAATAGCGATCCGCAGCCGCTAATGTCAGCAAAAAGGTGACAAGAGGTCTGACCGACTCCTGCACTGCGGCATACTCCTCATCGGAAAAAGGCGGGTCCGTAGTCCCTTTCGCCTCGTCCAGCCAACCGGACAACAAATTGCTGACCGTATTGATATTGGCATCGCTCGCAGGATTGTTCAACAGATTCCAGACCAGCGAATTCAGCTCCGGATAATTCTTTACCAGTTCGCCGACCTTCGACAGATAATCGAGAAGCACCTGACGCTCCGCCCGGCTTTTGCCGAGGCAGATCTCGCACAGGCTGCAGAAATACGGCTCGTAGTTCTCCGCGTAGGTCTCGCGGCTGACGGTCGAAGCGGCAAACGCCTCGAAATCATTCAGGAAGGTCGATTTGGGTCTTTCGCCGATCTCTTTCATGTAATTCTCGGCTGCCAGATAGAAGCATTTCGCATCCACGGTATCCTCGGGATCGCCGATCGGCACCTGCACGCCGTTGAGGTGCATACCCCAGTCTTCGGGACAGAGGTGCGGGACGAGGTCGTTGACGTCATAGATATTATAAATGTTTTTGTACAGCGTATCGTCCGCTGAGCAGCGGGGCGCTTCATAGGTATAGACATAGATATCGTCAGCGGTCGTGCAGTAGGCGGCAGGATCTTCGTTCAGCGCCTTGCCGACCAGATTCGCTACGCCGCCGGCGCGGCTGTAGCCGACGACCCAGATCTTCGCCTGCGCGATATCGTTCTCGGTCAGATACGCCTGTATCCTCTCGGACACTTTCGCGGCTGCCGCAGCAAAGCCCGCGGCGTCGCCCTCGGAGCCGACCTGCATATTGCTCGCCCATTCGGCGGCATAGTCGCTGCCGCGGATGGCGACCGCGATCAGCGGCATATCCTTCAGCTCTTTTTTTGCAATAATCGTGCCGATAGTGTCCGGTGTGCCCCAGACCATATCCTCCATCACGATGCTGTCGGGCTCCATGCCGATATCCGTCATCAGATCGACCGTATCCTGCGGGGAGGTTCCCAAGACGGAAAACGCCATCGCCGCAGAGAAGGTCCTCAGATGCTCGTTTTCAACGTCGCCGGGAACGTCAAAATAGCTGTCGTAATAATAGAAGTCGTCTTTGTTGCCGGTATAATGAAAGGTTCCGCGATACAGCCGAACGCCCCGATCGGTCGGTTCGGCAGCGGTTACCGCCGTGCCGAAGAGCATCGTCGCCGCCAGCAGAACAGCAAGGAACAGCGCCGTACTGCGCCGTATGATCTTTTTCATAAGATGACCTCCTTCTCAGATTTCAAAATGTATGCTTTTTGATAGTTATACATTTATATTATAAACTATTTTATTGCGCTTGTAAATGATTTTGCGCAAAAAAGCCCGCTGCAAAAGTGAACTTCTGCAGCGGGCGCGCCATTATTCAGTTTTCAGCGTCATTCACAATGGATTTCAACCGAACGAATGAATAATTATCCGATGTGGACGTTTTCCGGAATGTTCATATTAGCCAGCCAGCGCTGGATGTAAGTAACATCCATGATTGTGATGTTGCCGTCGCCGTCCACATCACATACCGCCTTGTTCTCGTCGGTAACGGATGTAACCATGTTGCTCAGATAACGCTGGATCTGAGTGACGTCCATAGCGGTAACGATACCGTCGCCGTCAGCGTCGCCGTAGATGACCGTTACAGGAGGCTCGGTGGGCTCGGTGGGCTGATTTTCGTGAACTGCCACATAGATCACATTGTAGTACCAATCCTCGCCGCCGTCATAGTTCGGGCGGAAGTAGAGGTCATAGATACCGTCTGCCGCAACAACATAGTCGTTCTCCGTGCCTTCCGGATACCATGTGGTGTTGCCGCCTTCAACGCCGGCAGTAAAGGACAATACCTTCAGCTGATCATTTGCTTTCAGCTCGATGCCGCTGATCGAATACTCGTCAGTTTCAGCCGCTTCGTTCTTGGTCAGCGCGTAAGCATTATCGATCTGCCAATCGGTGAAGTTGCCTACTACATAGTAGGTGGTTCCGCCGATGATCGGAGCATCGGTGGGCTCGGGAGCGTCAGTCGGCTCGGGAGCATCCGTCGGAGTAGGAGCGTCGGTGGGAGCGGGAGTCTCAAACGCCGCATAGATGCAGCTGTTGAACCAATCCTCGCCGCCGTCATAGTTCGGACGGAAGTATACGGTGTAGGTGCCGTTAGCGGTGATCTCGCCGTTCTCGCCGTAGTTGTTGCCCATGCCGGTCGGATACCATACGATCTTGTAGCCTTCAAGAGCGACGATCTTGAACTGAGACTCAGTGGTGAGGTTGACCTGGATGGAGTATTCCTCAGCGTCAGCCGCCGTGTTCTTGGTCAGGTTGTAAGCGTCGTCGATCTCCCAGTCGTTCATCGTACCGACCAGATAGTAATTGCTGGTCACTACGGGAGCGGTGGTGGGCTCGGGAGCATCGGTCGGAGTAGGCTCGTCAGTCGGTGTGGGAGCATCGGTGGGTTCGGGAACATCCTGCTTTGCCGCATAGATGCAGTTGTAGAACCAGTCTTCGCCGCCGTCATAATCCGGACGGAAGTAGATGACATATTCGCCGTCTGCCGTGATCTCGCCGTTCTGACCGTAGTTATTGTCCGTACCGGTCGGATACCAAGTCTGATCCACGCCGTTGAATCCGACAACCTTGAACTCATCGGTAGTAGTGAGATTGGTTCTCAGAGAATACTCAAAGCCTTCGGCAGCGGTATTTCTGAACATCTCATAATCACTGTCGATCTCCCAATCGGTCATGGTGCCGACCAGATAGAACTTGTCGGAACCGACAGGAGCGGTAGTGGGCTCGTCAGTGGGTGTGGGCTCGTCAGTCGGAGCTGTGGTCTCATCGGGAGCGGTAGTGGGCTCGGGAACATCCTGCTTCGCGGCATAGATGCAGCCGTTGAACCAGTCTTCGTTGCCGTCATAGTTCGGACGGAAGTAGATGTCGTATGTGCCGCCGACTGTTACAACATAGTTGTTCTCCATACCCTCCGGGAACCATGTGGTGGTCTCGCCGTCGGTGTAGATAACCTTCAGCTCATCATTCTTGTCAAGATTCAGAGTGATGGTGTATTCCTCTACAGCTGCGCCGTCTAACGCGGTCAGCTTGTACGCATCGTCAGCCGCCCAATCATTGAACGTACCGACTACATAATACGCGCCTTCTGCGGGAGCAGTCGTGGGTTCGGGAGCAGTCGTGGGTTCGGGAGCCGTAGTGGGCTCGGGCTCGGTGGGTTCGTCGGGAGCAGTAGTGGGCTGCTCGCCAACTAACTCGACATAGTTGTGACCCTGATCGTCGGTCTCTTCTACGGTGTACCACCATGCGCCGTCTGCGATGTTGGTCTTGATATCTACGGTCTGTCTGCCGTTGCCGTTGAAGATGATACCGTCAACGTCTGCGGGGATCTCAGCTGTGTAGACCTTCTGGCTGTACTCGTTGGTCTCGACCTCGGTCATTGCCTTGCCGGGCCAGTCGCCGCCGTTCGGCCAGTAGTATACGTTCACGTCGCCGTAGAACTGAGCGTCAGTGAACTTCACGGTGATGGTCTCGCCGGGAGCCGTAGTGGGCTCGGGCTCGGTGGTCTCATCGGGATTTGTTGTCGGAGCTTCGCCAACCTTCTCGAACTTGAACATATAACCGCCGCGTGTGCATCCGTGAGGATCAAGACCGCTGTTGTCGCCGACATACGGGATGTAGTTGTAGCCGTCTTCAGCGGTGCCGTCGCCTGCGGGACGGAAGTAAACCATGTACTCGCCGTCTTCTGCAACCTGCTGGTTGTTGTCCATGCCGTCCGGATACCAGTTGCCGATACCGGTGCCCTTCTTGTTAACGTCG
>JAFRDE010000001.1 GCA_017403985.1 Ruminococcus sp.
AGGGTGCCTCTCTTTTGTTATACAAGCAAAGTGGAGACGGACGGGATCGAAGGCGACCGTGCCCTCAAAATAAGCAAAAGCGCATTTTGAGGGTGAAAACAGTCCAGAGGACTGTTTTCAGGGAGAGCGTAGGCGCAACTCGCGACAGGAGGTGACGCTCCGAAGACGGGGCAGACAAGAACCGACTGTCTGAACTCTGTCCGTCTCCACCATATTATTAAAATGAGGACATACCGCAAAGGTATGTCCTCATTTTATAACTGACTAAGCGGAGACGGACGGGATCGAAGGCGACCGTGCCCTCAAAATAAGCAAAAGCGCATTTTTCAAAAGGCAAATTTACAAAAATGTAATCTCATATTTCTTTTACAGCCTTGATATTCGTATAATCCTTGTGCTATAATACATTGGTAAATTGTGCAAGTATGTGTTTTGCATTTTTATTTGCTTAACAGAATTATGATTCTGAATTCAGACGGCATTTATCATGTCGTTATGTTTGGGGGACTGTATTATGCCTGTATGTATGGGTTGTTTAAATGAAATTCCCGCGTCGGATTCGGTATGTAAAGTATGCGGATTTAATAATTCCGAGAAGCAGAGCGCACCGCTTTTGCCTTACGGTACCGTTTTGAATAATAAATATGTTGTAGCAAGAGATACCGATACCAACGGTGAGAGCACCCATTACCTCGGCTATGATAAAACTACCGGTAATGTGATTTCGATCCGCGAGTTCCTTCCGATGGGACTTTTCGAGCGCGGTGAGGATGAAACCAAGCTCTTTGTAGCGCCGCAGGACAGAGATAATTTTTCCAAAGCGCTCGACGACTTCGTTCATTATTATGAAACGCTCAATACGCTGACCGATAAAGCGGCGATGGTCAATATCCTCGATATGTTCACCGAGAACAATACGGCGTATGTGATCGAAGAGAACGACGACTGGATCTCCTTTACGGAGTATGTGGATCATAAGGGCGGTCATCTGGAATGGGACGCTGCCCGTCCGCTGTTCATGCCGATCATCACCCTGATCGAGAACATCCATAAGCTCGGTATCGGTCATTATGCGATATCGCCTTCCAATTTATATGTTACTTCCGCGGGTAAGCTCAAGCTCGGCGGTTTCTCTACCGAGAACGAGCGCAAGCGCGGTACGATGCTGAAATCTCAGCTTTACGGCGGCTGTGCCGCTCCCGAACAGTACCTTGATAATCAGACGCTCGACGTCGCTACCGATATCTACGGCTTGACCGCGACCCTGTTTTATGCGCTGACCGGTAATCTGCCGCTGAGCGCGAAAGAGCGCGAAAAGGACTCCCGTCTTCTGATCAGCAACAATACCGTCAAGCGCCTGCCGCCTCATGTTGTCGCGGCTCTCGCGAACGGTCTGCAGATGAAGAGCGAGGCGCGTATCGCCGATTTCGACGAGCTCAGAGCGCAGCTTTCCGTCTCTTCCACCGTACAGGCGATCCAGGATGAGATCTCCCGCACTGCCAGCATGACGCCGATCCAGACCGAGAATGAAGGTACAAAGTCAAAAGTCAATCCGACGATCGTCGGTCTGGTCGCCACTTTGGTAGCGCTGTTGATTTTTGCCGCGATCGGTCTGTTCTGGCTGCCGACGAATCCGCTGATGGGTCTGTTTACAAACGGCTCTACCGTTCCCGCGACATTAGCGGCGCCGACTGAGGACTGGACCGGTCCCGTGATGGCTGATTATACCGGCAAGAAGCTCGAAGACGTCAAGGCTTCGTTCCAGGGTACCGTCAAGGTTGACGCCGATGGCGCGTACAGCGATACAGTCCCGAAGGGCTGTGTGATCTCGCAGGAGCCTCAGGCGGGCGAGCCGATCTCCGATACCGGTTCGGAAGCGATCATGTATGTATTGATCAGCAAAGGTCCCGAACTGATCGAGATCCCCGAGGTTGTGGATAAATCCTATACCGCCGCCGCGGAGGAATTGACGAATCTCGGATTTATCGTATTGCAGGAAGTTGAGTACAGCAATACCGTTGGCGAAGGCAAGGTCATCGAGCTCAACGGTCATAAGGCGGGCGATAAGGTCGAATCCGGCTCTGAGATCGTTATGAAGGTTTCTTTAGGAAAAGAAAAGACCAGCAGCTCATCATCTTCTAACTGATTCACCGGTATCAACACACTTTATAAGCGAACAGGTGGGTAAACGCTACCCACCTGTTGTATTTTATCAAATCTGATGTTGATCCGCGCGTTTACGCTGACCGCTGTTGAACAAATCAGAATTTCAGCTTTTGGATACTGTTTTCCGCTTGCTGGATGACGTTGAATATCTCGCTTGCGGAATCCGGATATTCTTCCGCTAACTGTTCGGGCGATGTGTTCAGCCTGTCAAAGGATTCCAGATACCACGCGCTGTCCTTGTCGGTCATGCTGCCGATATCGGTATAGTACTTATCCATGACCGCGTACGCGTAGCCGCTGTATATCTCCTTGGGAACCTTGAACAGCTCCGTCGGATTCTCTCCGTTTGCCGAATACAGACGGCGAAATACGCGGTAAAGCATGATCATAAAGTAGTTGTTGATCGTCCTGTCCAGCCTGCGGTTTTTGGCTGTCGCGGCAAAGTCGTAGATGACGTTCATCATGCTGGCGATCAGACGGCGGTTGACGATTTGTGCCGCGCTTTGCTTTCTGGACGGCAGCTCTTCTTTGATCGATTCGCTGATATCGTATTCGCGGTCGGCTGTTCTGCCCAACAGATAATCACAGCTGACGTTATAATAGTCTGCCGCTTTGACGACGAAATCGAGGCTGCATTCGCGGATGCCTTTCTCGTAGTGAGACAGGAGCGCCTGTGAAATGCCGAGTTCCAGCGCCGCCTGTTTCTGGCTGAGCTTTCGTTCTTTTCTTAAAAATGTGATATTGCGGGCAAAATCCTTGTTCATAGTATCACCTCGATATATTTATTAATATACAATCAGTATAATATATTTTCTACGTTTTGTAAAGCACGGAGGACAATATGAAATCGTATTATCTTCATTTTATCCGTCACGGAGCGATCAGCCCGACGCTTGCGGGCAGATACATCGGCGTGACCGACGTTCCGCTGTCCGATCAGGGAAAGAAGGATATCGAACGAATGGCTGCGACTATGGATTATCCATACGCAAAGGTCGTGTTCACTTCGCCTTTAAAGCGCTGTACGCAGACGGCGCGCCGTATTTATCACGATATCGAGCCGCTGGTCGTCGATCAGTTATCCGAATGTCATTTCGGTGAGTGGGAGAATAAGACTGCTGATGAGCTCAAAGGCGACGAAGCGTTTTCAAAATGGCTTTCCGGCGATATGAACGCAAAACCGCCGAGAGGGGAGAGCACCGCCGACTTTACCCGCCGTATCTGTGTGATGTTCGAGAGTATCGTCGACGGACTGATGAAGACCGGTACGACCGACGCCGCATTCATTATGCACGGCGGCGTCATGAATACACTGCTCGCGGTTTACGGACTGCCGCAGGCGAATCCTTTTGACTGGGCTTGCGACAACGGCTACGGTTATTCTCTGAGGATCACGCCGTCCTTGTGGATGCGCGATAAGGTCGCAGAGGTCTTTGACCGTATCCCCAAAACGCGTGACAGCGAGGATGAATAACCTGATTTTGAAATATTACTGATAGAATATTTCATTTTCACTGAAATTAAGACAATAATTTATTGAATTTTGCAGGATGATGTGATAAAATGAAAGAGATTTCATTGGAGAGTGATTCTTATGGTGAATAATCTACTTGTCCGGATCGACTTGTCCCGCAAAGATTTTTCAAAAGGTCAGCGCAAGATCGCCGACTATATCGAAGAGCATTATGATTCTGCGGCATTTATGACCGCGGCGAAATTAGGCGAGGTCGTCGGCGTGTCCGAAAGCACCGTCGTGCGTTTCGCGACCGAGATCGGCTATGACGGTTTCCCGTATCTGCAGAAGGCGATGCAGGAAATGATCCGCGATAAGCTGAATTCTGTGCAGCGCATTGAGGTGACGACCGGCAGGATCGGTGACGCCGACGTCGTAGAAAGCGTGCTGAATCAGGATATCGACAAGATCCGCCGCACCATCGACGAGGTATCGCGCGAAGATTTCAAGAGAACGGTCAACGCGATCATCAACGCTGAGAATATCTATGTATTCGGCGTGAAATCTGCTTCATATATCGCTAACTTTTTTGCATACTATCTGGATCTGATCTTCGGCAACGTTCATATCCTGGACTCCACCTCCAAGACGACGACCTATGAGAAGCTCTTCCGCATCACGGAAAAAGACGTCATGATCGGCATCAGCTTCCCGCGCTACTCCCTGATGGCAGTCGACGCGATGAATTTCGCGCATGAGCGCGGCGCCGAGGTCGTCGCGATCACCGACAGCATGGTAGCTCCCGTTGTTCAGGACGCCGACGAAGTATTACTGGCACGGTCCGATATCGCCTCCGTTGTCGATACGCTTGTCGCTCCGCTGAGCCTGATCAACGCGCTTTTGGTTGCGATCGTTATCGAGCGCAAGGAGGATATCAAAAAGACGTTTACGGATCTGGAGGAAGTGTGGAAGGAACAGAACGTCTATGCTGCCGACCGATCTGATAAGGACGATAAAAATGAATGAGAAAAAGGTGCTGGTCATCGGCGCGGGTCCCGCGGGAATGATGGCTGCCGGAGCAGCCGCCGAGTCTGGTGCGGACGTTGTGCTGATCGAAAAGAACGCGCGCGTCGGACGTAAGCTCGCCATCACCGGCAAGGGCCGCTGCAATATCACGAACTTTTGTGATAACGAGACCTTTATCGCTCATCTGACCGCGAATCCCCGCTTCATGTACAGCGCGATCAATCGCTTTTCCTGTTACGATACCGTCGCTTTCTTTGAAGAACGCGGCTTGAAAACCAAGGTCGAACGCGGCAATCGCGTCTTTCCCGAGTCCGATAAAGCGCTGGATGTTGTCGATGCTTTATATGACTATGTCACCGGTCTCGGCGTAAAGATCATCCTAAAGGAAGCCAAAGGCTTGGTGATTGAAGACTGCGCTGTAAAAGGCATACGCTTTGATGATGAGATCATGTATGCCGACGCGGTGATCATCGCCTGCGGCGGGATGTCGTACAGAGCGACCGGCTCCACCGGCGACGGCTACACCTTCGCCAAAGCGGCAGGGCACACTATCACGCCGCTGTTGCCCTCATTGGTACCGCTGAACGCTTCCGATGATGATATCGCCGCTTTACAGGGTTTGTCTTTGAAGAATATCCGCTTGACGGTGACGGATAACGCTGCCGAAAAAGAGGTGTATTCTGAGAAGGGAGAGATGCTGTTCACACATTTCGGTATCTCGGGACCGCTGGTCTTATCCGCGAGCGCCCATATGCGGAACATGTCGCCCGATCGTTATACAGCAGTCATCGATATGAAGCCCGCTCTCGACGATGAAACGCTCGATAAGCGCCTCTTGCGCGACCTGTCGGAATTTGCGAATAAGGATCTCATCAATTCGCTTGGAAAGCTGCTGCCTAAAAAGCTGATACCGGTCGTCATTCAGCGTTCCGGAATCGATCCGCATACCAAATGCAATGTCATGACGGTTCAGCAGCGACATTTGCTGATCGAGCAGATCAAGCGGTTTACGATGCATATTCATTCGTTCCGTCCGATCAACGAGGCGATTGTCACCCACGGCGGCGTGGACGTCAAAGACGTCGATCCGCGCACGATGCAGAGCAAGCTCGTTAAAGGTCTGTACTTTGCGGGCGAGGTGCTCGATCTCGACGCCTACACCGGCGGCTTTAATCTGCAGATCGCTTATTCCACCGGCAGACTCGCCGGAGAAAGCGCGGCTCATTAGCCTCCCTTTCCTAAAGGAGGTGCCCGAAGGGCGTAGGGTTGCCAAGCCGTGGCAATCTCAACCTAATATAAAATCTGGTCACTGGTCACTTGCCACTGGTCACTGATATAAAGGAGAACACTATGTCTATCGCTATTGCTATCGACGGCCCCGCGGGAGCCGGAAAATCCACTATCGCCCGCATGGCGGCAAAGGAACTGGGATTCATCTATGTCGACACCGGCGCGCTGTACCGCGCGATCGGTCTGGCGGCTTTCAGAAGAGGCTTGACAGCCGACGATAAGGACGCGGTCGTCGCGATGCTCCCGTCTATTAAAGTAGAGCTCGCTTTCAACGAAAAGCACGAACAGATCGTTCTGCTCGACGGGGAGGACGTCAGCGGCTTGATCCGCACGCCTGAGATATCTATGATGGCGTCCGCTGTATCCGCGATACCCGAGGTCAGAGCCTTTCTGCTCGACTTGCAGCGCGATATGGCACATACTAATAACGTGATCATGGACGGCAGGGATATCGGCACGGTCGTCTTGCCTGATGCGAAGATCAAGATCTTCCTTTCCGCGTCGCCCGAATGTCGGGCGCGTCGCCGCTATGACGAGCTGATTGAAAAGGGGATGGACGTCAATTATGAGGATATCCTCAGTGACGTTATTGCCCGCGATTATGCCGATTCTCACCGCGATATCGCTCCGCTCAAGCCTGCCGACGACGCGATCATGGTCGATACGTCCGGAGAGGATCTGGAGACGTCGGTCAATAAACTATTACAGATAATGAGGGATCATCTATGAAGCGCAATCACTTTTACTTTTTCTGGAGGGCTCTTACCATGCCCCTCTTCAAACTGATATACCGTACGAAGTATATCGGTAAAGAAAACGTTCCCGCGGATGGTGCATATATCCTCGCGTCCAACCACTGCCATGCCACCGACCCGATCCTGATCGGCATCGGTCTGAAGCGAGAGATCCATTTCATGGCGAAGGAAGAACTGTTCAAGAATAAATTTGTCAACTGGTTTATCCGCAAGCTCGGCGCTTTCCCGGTCGACAGGGGCAAGGCTGACACCGGCTCGATCCGCCATTTTGAAGAAGTGCTGAACGAAGGCTCTCTGATCGGTATCTTTATCGAAGGCACACGCTCTAAGGACGGCGAGTTCCTGCCGCCGAAGAACGGCTGCAGCCTGATCGCGTGGGATACCAAAGCGGCTGTCATCCCCATTTGTCACACCAAGATCGGCAAGCGCGTATGGCTCCACTACGGCAAACCGCTCTCGATGGAGGATCTGGGCTTTGACAAGGGCGGCGCGCGCGAATTCCGCAACGCCAGCCGCATCATCATGGATCATATCAAAGCGCTGCGCGCGGAGGATCAGGCGGCTTACGAGGCAAAGAAGAATGGCTGAGATCATTTTGGCTGAGTCCGCTGGCTTCTGCTTCGGCGTCAAGAGGGCAGTGAATATCGCTTTTGACGTCGCTGATCAGCGTCACGGTGGCTGTACGCTCGGACCGATCATCCACAATAAGGAAATGGTCAAGGAGCTGTCCGACAGGGGAGTCGTTGCAATCGATACCCCCGAAGAGATTGGAGGACGCGAGCCCGTCATCATCCGTTCCCACGGCGTGAAGCGCTCCGTCTATGATGAACTGAATCAGCTTGGCGTCGAGTATATCGACGCGACCTGTCCCTTTGTGTCAAAGATACATCAGATCGTATCCGATATGAGCGGTCAGGGCTATATCATATTACTGGCGGGCGACAAGAACCATCCCGAGGTCCAGGGAATACTCTCCAACTGCGTAGGCAGGTACTATGTTTTCTCAAACGAAGAAGATTTAAGCGAAATTGCAAAAATAATTCCGCCTGAGAATAATAATGATATTTGTGTCGTTGCTCAAACGACTTTTAACAAAGAAATTTGGAAAAATTGTATAATTTTTTTGAAAAAACTATATACAAATGCCAAAATCTTTGATACAATATGTAATGCTACGTCTAAGAGACAGGCAGAAGCGCATGCTTTGTCAGCGCGCTGCGACTGTATGATCGTGGTAGGCGATCGTTCCAGTTCCAATACCAACAAACTGTATACCATTTGTCAAAAGAACTGTGAGCGCACTTATCTGATCGAGACAGCCGCCGAGCTTGATAAGAGCATGTATGCCGATGCTAAGATCATAGGCGTAACAGCCGGCGCTTCTACACCGGAAAGGAATATAAAGGAGGTACTGGATACAATGAGTGAAAACACTACATCCAGCGTAAACGAAACTGAGAACTTTGAGGAGATGTTAGAAGAATCTCTGAAGAGTTTAAACACTAATGAAAGGGTTATGGGTACTGTCGCGAGCATCACTCCGAACGAAGTGTATGTTGAAGTAGACGGCAGAAAGCAGACTGGCTTTATCCCATTTGACGAGTTATCATCCACTCCGATTCAGAGCGCCGATGAAGTTGTCAAGGTCGGCGATCGTGTAGAACTGCTGATTATGAAAACCAATGACGTCGAGGGTACCATCATGCTCTCCAAGCGCAGAGTCGACGCCCAGAAGGGTTACGAAGAGCTGCAGAAGGCATACGATGAGAAAGAAATCCTCACCGGCGTTGTCACCGAAGTCGTATCCGGCGGCGTGATCGTCGTCTGCAACGATATCCGCGTGTTCATCCCCGCTTCTCAGGCGGCTATGGAGCGCGACGCGAATCTGGAAGAGCTCAAGGGCCAGGAAGTCAAGTTCCGCCTGATCGAGATGTCCCAGCGCGGCAGAAGAAGAAAGATCATCGGCTCCATCAAGAGCGTTCTCCGCGACGAGTTTGCCGCGAAGCGCGCTGAGTTCTGGGAGAACTGCGAGGTCGGTAAGGTATACACCGGCGTTGTCCGCTCCCTGACCTCTTACGGTGCGTTCGTCGATCTCGGCGGCGTATCCGGCATGATCCACATTTCCGAGCTGTCCTGGCTCCGCATTAAGCATCCCAGCGAGGTCGTCAAGGTCGGCGATACCGTTGAAGTTTATATCAAGGACATCAACACCGAAGTCACCCCCAAGAAGATCTCCTTAGGTTACAAGAAGACTGAGGACAATCCGTGGGTTATCCTCGAGAAGGATTATCCTGTCGGCACCGTTGTCAAGGCTAAGATCGTCGGTCTGACCGCGTTCGGCGCTTTCGCCAACATCATCCCCGGCATCGACGGTCTGATCCATATCTCTCAGATCTCCAACAAGCGCATCGATAAGCCCTCCGACGTACTCTCCGTAGGCGACGAGGTCGAGGCGAAGATCACCGGCATCGATTTCGAGAAGAAGCGTGTCAGCCTGTCGATCCGCGCTCTGCTGCCCGAGGCTGAGGAAGTTCAGGAGGCTGAGGCTCCCGCTGAGGAAGAGCCTGAGATCCGTGAGCTCGAGGACGAGGTCCCCGCTGCTGAGGAAGCTCCCGCAGAAGAAGCTGCTCCCGTAGAAGAGGCACCTGTTGAGGAACCCGCTGCAGAAGAGGCTCCTGTTGAGGAAGCTGCTCCGGCTGAAGAAGCTCCCGCAGAGGAAGCTGAATAATTGATATGAACTGGCGTCCGTAAGGGCGCCTGTTTTTTTCGCCATTTATCTATATCAGAATATAACGCTGCTGTGTATCTGGTATAATAATTATAATATTGTTTATAATACACATCACTGATCGCCGGTTCTTGCCGCCGGTCAATGATACAAGGGATTTGATAATGATGTTTGAACAAATCACAAAGGATACCAACGCGGTATTTTCTCAGCTCATCGAAACCGCAAAGCTGCATGAAGGCTCCGTTGTCGTCCTCGGCTGTTCTACCAGCGAGGTCGGCGGCGACAGGATCGGCACCCATTCGAGCATGGATATCGCCGCGGCGATCTATGACGGCTTCTTTGATCTGCTTAAGGAAAAGGGAATCTTCCTTGCCGCTCAATGCTGCGAGCATTTGAATCGCGCGCTGGTCGTTGAACGCGCGCTTGCCGAAAAGTACAATATTCCGATCGTGAATGCCGTGCCTCAGCCGAAAGCAGGCGGCAGCAGCGCAACTACCGCGTACGCGCGCTTTGACGATCCCGTTCTGGTGGAGCATATCAAAGCCGACGCCGGCGTTGATATCGGCGGTACGCTGATTGGAATGCATCTGAAAGAGACTGCTGTGCCTCTGCGCCTGCCGCAGAAGAAGATCGGCGAGGCGTTCGTCGCGTCCGCGCGCACCAGAGCAAAGTTTATCGGAGGCTCCCGCGCCGTATATGATGAGAGTTTGTTATAAGGAAGTGCTGTTATGATGACTGCTAAAGACGAATTTATCAAGATCTATACCGAGAACATCACCCGCCGCGGTTCCGCGGAGCTGCTCGAATGGATCCAGAAGACCGATTTCTTTACCGCTCCCGCCAGCACGAAGTATCACTGTGCCTGTGAGAACGGTCTTGTCATGCACTCCGTCAGCGTGTTCAATACGCTGGTAGAGAAGCATTTCGATGAAGATACCGACAGCATGGAGAGCTTTGCAATCTGCGCGCTGCTGCACGACTTATGCAAGGCGCAGTTCTACAAGACCTCAACCCGCAACGTCAAGAATGATGAGACCGGTCAGTGGGAAAAGGTGCCGTATTATACGATCGAGGACGGTTTCCCGTACGGTCACGGTGAAAAGAGCGTCTTTCTGATCGAGCGCTTTATGCGCCTGAAGCTGGACGAGGCGATGGCGATCCGTTGGCATATGGGCGGCTTTGACGATAACAACGGCATGTATGTCAGCAAGGCGTATGATAAATACCCCCTCGCCGTCAAGCTGCATTTAGCAGATTTAGAGAGCACATATCTGAGGGAAAAGGGAACTTCCGCAGTCCGCAGATAACATTTTTTAAAATGATACGTTTCCGTAGGGACGAGCATTGCTCGTCCGCAGAATGACGGGCGTTTTGCTTTTCGTAATCGTTAGATAGGAGTGAAACGTTATTGACATGCGGACGACTGATGACCGTCCCTATATTTAGATAATACGTTTTTCAGGTGGAATGATATGAACTTAGAAGAAGCCAGAATCAAGGTCAGACAACTGACCGAAGAGTTGAATTACCATAACGACCGTTATTATAATCACGACGATCCGGTCATCTCCGACTATGAGTATGACGCGATGCTGCGCGATCTCGAGAACCTTGAAGCGGAGTTCCCCGAGCTGTTGCTCCCGACGTCCCCGACCCAGCGAGTCGGCGGCAGCAGGGGTGAAAAGTTTTCTCCCGTTGTCCATACCGTGCCGATGGAGAGCCTGCATGATTCGTTCAGCGCGGACGAGATCAGGGATTTTGACCGCAAGGTGCGCGAGGTGATCGATCATCCCGTCTATGTGGTTGAGCCGAAGATTGACGGCCTGTCCGTGTCCTGTGAATACCGCAACGGTGTATTCGTGCGCGGCTCCACACGCGGCGACGGTGTGACCGGCGAGGACGTGACCGAGAATTTGATGACGATCAAAAGTCTGCCTAAGCGTATCGAAAACGCGCCCGCGTTCTTAGAGGTGCGCGGTGAGGTGTATATGTCCGTCGCGACCTTCGAGCGGATCGTCGCCGAGCAGGAAAATAACGGTGAGAAACCGTTCAAAAATCCGCGCAACGCCGCGGCTGGTTCCCTGCGTCAAAAGGACAGCAAAATCACCGCAAAGCGTTCTCTGGATATCTTTGTATTCAACGTACAGGCGGTAGAGGGGATGACATTCGTCACACATACCGAGTCGCTGAACTTTCTGACCGAAGCGGGTTTTCCGACTGCGTCCTACAACAGCTTTGACGATATCGAGGACGTCCTCGGTGAGATCGACCGTATCGACGCTCACCGCGGCGATCTGCCATGTGATATCGACGGCGCGGTGGTAAAACTGAATAACCTCGCCGACCGTGAGCTGCTCGGCAGCACCGCGAAGTTCCCGCGCTGGGCGGAGGCGTACAAATATCCGCCAGAGGAAAAAGAGACCGAGCTGATCGACATCGAGATCAACGTCGGCAGGACCGGCGCGATCACACCCGTGGGTGTCTTTAAGCCCGTCCTGTTAGCCGGCACCACCGTTTCCCGCGCCACTCTCCACAATGAAGACTTCATCCGCGAACTGGGCGTCAGCGTCGGCGACACGGTAAAGATCCGCAAGGCGGGAGAAATCATCCCCGAGGTACTGTGCGTCGTGCATCATAACGACGACGCAGACGTGTATACCCTGCCCGAATGCTGTCCGTCCTGCGGCAGCCGCCTCGTCAAGGAGGAGGGTGAAGCCGCGACGCGCTGTACCAACACCGAGTGTCCCGCCCAGCTGCTGCGCCACCTGATCCATTTCGTTTCCCGCGACGCGATGGATATCGACGGCTTAGGTCCGTCCTTATTGGAACTGTTGATGAACGAAGGCTTGATCCGCACGTTCACCGATCTATACAAGCTCAAAGCGGAAGATATCGCGAAGCTGGACCGCATGGGTGAGAAGAGCGCCGACAACCTGATCCGTGCGATCGAAAAGTCAAAGAGCGCGGAGATTAACCGCCTGATCTACGCCTTAGGCATCCGCCATATCGGCGAGAAAGCCGCCAAACTCCTGTGCGAGCATTTCCTGTCCGTCGATGCGCTGTTTGAAGCGAGCGAGGAGGAGATCGCCTCTATCGAGGGCTACGGCGCGATCATGGCAAAGTCCGTGTACGACTATTTCCGATTAGAAGGCACCGCTCATCTGATTGCGGAGCTTAAGGAGCTCGGCGTGGAGATGAAGCCGCTCGAGAGAAAGGAAAAGACCGGCGGATTTGTCGGCAAGACCTTTGTATTGACCGGTACGCTCCCGACCATGAGCAGAAAAGAAGCCTCGCTCCTGATCGAGCAGAACGGCGGCAAGACCTCGTCCTCTGTATCGAAAAAGACGGATTTCGTCTTAGCCGGAGAGGACGCCGGATCCAAGCTGACCAAGGCTCAGTCATTAGGTGTTCGCATTATCACCGAAGCGGAGCTGCTTCAAATGATCGAAAACGGAATTGAATAAGTAAAATTGATTTATGATCCCTGTCCGAAAGGACGGGGATTTCTTTTGTTGGAATGAAACGGACAGGTTCTATCCGTCCTCTTGTCCACATATGTTTTATTGACAGGAAGGTGAAAGCGATGGAAAAGAAAAGTCTGGATTATATCATGGATAACTTGCCCGAAAGGATGGTAAAAGCGCTGCAAAAAGCACGAGGAGCGTTTGAGGACAGGGTGACGGAGATCGTTTTACGCACGGAGCGACCCTTGTGTATCTATGAATCGAATCGTCTGTTTTTTATTACGGAAAACGGTTATTTATCGGATTCTGTACTTACCGGAGATATGATAACTGTCGGTGCATCCGAGATGAAGGATACCGTTCTTCGCCTGTGTGATTACTCCGTATACGCCTACCAGCATGAGATCAACAGCGGCTATATCACTATCGGCGGCGGCGTCAGGGTTGGGCTTTGCGGTCAGGCGGTCATGTCGGACGGGCGTGTTTCTAATGTGCGGAATATCTCGAGTCTGTGTTTTCGTATCGCACGTGACGTAAAAGGCTGCGCCGACAGTTTACTGTCGAAGATCGATCCGTTGAAAGGCGTACTGATATGCGGCGCTCCCGGCAGCGGCAAAACCACCATGATCCGCGATGTGGCGCGGCAGTTGTCCTATCGCTGCAGGGTGAGTGTCGCGGACGAGCGGTGCGAGCTTTCAGCCTGCAGCCGCGGTGAAATGGGCTTCGGTTTGGGATTGTGCGACATTTTCGCGGGTTATCCGAAAGGGATCGCGGCACATCAGGCGATCCGCAGTATGGCGCCTCAGGTCATCGTGTGCGACGAACTGGGCGATCAAAGCGACGTCGAAATGCTGTCGTATTCCTTAAGATGCGGCGTATCATTCATCGCTACCGTTCACGCGTCATCTATGCATGATCTGAGAAACAGAGTGATTACCAAAGATTTGATCAATACCGGAGCCTTTCGTTATATCGTTTTTATGAACGCCGATGCGCCTGGCAGAATTGACAGGATCTACGAAATGTGTGATTCACATGGTTAAGACGCTGTTGTGTATCATCATCGTTTTCTGCGGTGCGGTGACGGGCTTGCATTTGTCGCACAGGCTGACGAAGCGTCATGATGTGTTGACAGGATTTGAAAAGATGCTGCATCACGCGCTGATTCAGATAGAATACAACGCGGGCGATCTTTGCGAGGCGTTTTCGGATAACTTTGCGTCGTATGTTTTCTGCCGTGACGCTCCGTTTGACCGTCAGTGGCACGACTTTGTCGACAGCGTCTCATCCACACTGACGAAAGACGATATTTCTCTGATGAATGAATTTTTGAACGGTCTCGGTACAGCTGACAGTGAAGCCCAGCGGCGGCATATACAGCTTTATATCCGGCTTTTGCAGGAGCGGATCGATTCGGCTAAAGAGGATATCCGCTCAAAGTCGAAGGCGTTCAGGATCGTTCCTCTATCTGCGGGAGCTGTTATCGCACTCTTGTTGATTTAAGAAAAACAAAGGATTTGAAAACATGGACGTTGATATGATATTCAAGATCGCGGCGATCGGCATCATCGTCGCGATACTCAATCAGCTGCTCGTGCGCAGCGGCAGAGAGGAACAGGCGCTGTTGACGACGATCGCGGGTCTGGTGGTGGCGCTGATGATGATCATTTCACAGATCAGCGAGCTCTTCTCCACCGTCAAGAGCACCTTCGGGCTGTGATGAGCATCCTGACCGTATGCGGCGCGGCGATCCTTACCGCTGTGTTTGCCGTGATGCTGCGTTCGCAGAGCCCGCACAGCGCCTTGCTGCTGTCGCTGGCGTCCGGAGCTGTCATCATCCTCAGTCTGCTGAAGAATATGCCGGATATGCTGTCGGGCGTTCGGTCGGTACTTTCTGACGGCGGGATCGATACCGCTGACGTTGCTATCCTGTTCAAGGTGATCGGGATCTGTTTCGTGACAGAATTCACCTGCGACTGCGCGACCGAGGCGGGACTGTTGTCGCTGAGTACGAATATCTCGTTTGCCGGTAAGATACTGGTCCTGCTGACCGCTCTGCCGCTCTTTGAGAATATCCTGGATATCATCACGTCGCTGAACCGTTAACATGAAGAAGTTTATCATTTGTATGATTGCCGCGGCAGCGGTTATGATGTGCTGTACAGTTACAGCTAAAGCCCTTGATATGGATACGTTTGATGAAGAAATCCGACAGATCGAGGAGAGTATCTCAGGTGAAGCGTCGCAGGATTTAGAAAGCCTCGGCGCCGCTGAGATCGACGATGTGATCGCTTCCGGTATCGACGGTAAAAAAGTCTTTGAGTATATAGCTGATCTGACCGCGCATAACAGTCCAGCGCCACTCTCAGCTCTTTTGATGATGACGGCAGTTATGCTGATCGCAGGTGTGGCGGAATCCTATAATTATTCCCTGAGATATACGGAAACCAAAGAAATCATGAGCGTGGTGATAGCGCTGTTTACCGCTTCGGTCGTTTTCGCCCCCGTGACTGGCTTGGTGAGCGACGCTGTAACGGTCATTCAGGGTGCGAGCGCGGTAATGACCGTGTATCTGCCCGTTATGGCGGGGATCATGGCGTTCTCCGGTCACGCGATATCATCGGCGGGCTTCTATACCGCTGCCGTTACGGCGGCACAGGTGCTGTCCCGACTTGCGTCATCAGTTCTTTCACCGCTGCTGAATATGATCCTTTCGTTATCGATCTGCGCCTCGTTATCCTCACGGGTTTCACTGTCCGGTATCACGGAGGCGCTGAGCAAAGGCTTCAAATATATCATTACTTTTGCGGTGAGTATCTTTGCCGCTATCCTCGGACTCAACGGTACGCTTTCGGCGTCTGTAGACAGCGTTGCCAACCGAGCGGCGAAATTCGGACTCAGCTCCTTTATCCCGCTGATCGGTTCCTCGATATCCGAGGCGTACGGGACCTTGCAGAACAGTCTGACGGTACTGAGATCCGGCGTCGGCGTATTCGTGATACTGGCGCTGTTCGTGACCTTTGTACCGCTGCTGATTAGAACGATCCTGTGGTCGGCGGCGTTGAGCGCTGCCAAAACGCTGAGCGAAGTTCTGAACGTATCCTCGGCAGGCTCGATCCTTCATTCCTTGAATCAGTTCATTTCGGCTCTGAGAACGGTGTTGATCGCGGTGGCGGCGGTATTCATCATATCCTCTGCGATCATGATCAGAATAGGCGGTCAGTCATGAGCGGTCTTCAAAGTGTTTGCGTTACCCTATGCTATACCTGCGTCGCCGTCGGTATCGTGTCGCTGATAGTGCCGCAGAAGCGTACCCGCCGGGTGATGAGCTTTGTGATAGGTCTGTTTATTATCAGTACGATCGCGGCTTCTGTTTCGGCTCAGATCAACGAGATCACTATTGACGAGTCGATATCAACTGAGATCACTGTTCCGACATTTCATGAAGCGGATTATCAGCGCCGTATTGCACAGATGACGGCGGATAATCTGACAAAAGCGCTGAATGAACTGCTGCAAAATGAGGGGATCAACGCGCGGGATATTCAGCTGACGCTGAAAATTTCCGATGAAGGCAGAATATCTGTCGTACGTGCCGTCATATATATCAATGAAGCCGATCGAGACAGAACGGCTCAGATCGAAAGTATCATATACAGGAATATCGCAAAGGAGCCGGAAATCTATGTTACCGGGGAAACGCCTCAATGAATGGTTGAGTGATAAAAGAGTCATCAGAGCAGCTGTAATCATCGGGATCGCAGCGATCCTGATGATCGGCTTGACCAAGGTCGTCGATCTTTCCGACGGCGGACAGGATCAGGCGAGGGAATACGCATCCCGTACTGAAGAAAGATTGCTGGAGATCGTATCACAGATCAGCGGGGTAGGGGAGGTCAAAATCTTTTTGACGATGGATGACAGCGGAGAAAACGTGTATCAGAAAAATACCGATCAAAAGACGGTCAGTATCGAGCCGAAGGTGCGCGGCGTGGTCGTCGTCTGCGACGGCGGCGACGATCCGACGGTCAAATCGAGAGTGCTCGACGCGGTCACCAAGGCGCTGAATATCAGCTCGGATAAAGTTTGTATCACAAAGTAGCTTAAAAAGAAAAGTAATTAACATAACCGATCTCCGGTCGCTTGCCGGAGGTCGCTGAAAAACAGGAGGATGATTATGAAAATCAAGAAACAGCATGTGCTGGCAGGTGCGCTGGTATTGGCACTCGGGGCGGCGGTCTATCTGAACTGGCAGTTTTCGGGTACCCCGCTGATCTCGCCGACTTCCAAGGAGCTCGGTTCCGCGACCTACGTCAATAACGACGCGACCGCCACGGTGGATGAGGTGCAGACGACGTCCGGTGAGATGACGCCCGAGGCAAGGCTCGCACAGGCGCGTACCGACCGTACTCAGGCTCAGGACAGCGCTTTGGAAGCGGCGCGGAACATCCTGTCGCTCTCCGACAGCTCCGACGACGCAAAGGAGGAAGCAGTCAAAGCGGCGAATACGATCGAGCAGCGCATACTGACGCAGAGCAATATCGAGGGTATCCTGACCGCAAAAGGCTTTCCGAGCGCGATCTGCTACCTGTCGGATTCCGGCTGTTCGGTCACTGTGCTCAAAAGCGAGCTGCACGACAACTCGCCGATCATCATCAAAGAGGCGGTCATCTCACAGACGGAAGCGGAATTCAATAATATCGTCATTGTCGACGTGTGATAGCATGTGTTCGCGGGATAAAGAAAACGGACGGGTTCACCGTCCGTTTTGATGTTTATAGTATTCTTATTTCAGCATCTTGATGATGTCGTCATTGGGTTCCTGATCGGGGTAATCTTCCTTTGTGTCGAAGGTGCTGAAATCCGTACCGTTGATCTTATCATAGCTCTGCGCATCGACGATGATCATCGCCGATCTGGGAGATATCAGCATATCCTGCTCAAACGGATACAGCGCCTTATCTGACGCGTTGTCCGCGTCGGCGACGACATACCAGTTTTCGGGCAGATCATACTGCGATTTGATCTGCGGCTCGCAGGGCTTATCGGAATTGTTGATGATCACACTCATCATTTTCCATTCGCCTTCGGCGTCGTTCTTCAGCGTGAGCGAAATACTCTGACCATTATAGACGATATAGCCGTCGTTGACAGCCTTGGTAGTGCTGTCGCGCAGGGGAGAGAAAGCCTTTCTGATTTTGATCAGCCCCTGATAATAGCTGACAAGATTCGCGTAGCGGATCGTGCGCGCCCAGTTGATGGAATTGACCGAGTCCGGTGATTGATAGGAGTTGTGATCGCCCTTCTTGGTGCGCGCGAATTCTTCGCCCGCCAGCCAGAAGGAAATGCCGAGGGAAGAGAGCACCAGCGTCGCAGACAGCTTATTCTGAGAAAGATACAGCTGATCGTTGGTATCGTAATCATCGCACCAGTTGGATTTCAGTATCTTATCCCACAGCGTCAGGTTATCGTGCGCGGACGCGTAGGTGATGCACTGCGAGGGCTCGTTCGCCCAGTTGCCGAAGGTGACGGACGAAGCGCCCATCATACCGGCGATCACGTTGTATGCGCTGTGCGTGGAGCCTTGGATAAAGCCCTTGCTGTCGTCGTCGGAACCGCCCTTGATGCCGTGACGCATATCGTCGTTGAACATGCCGATGCGTGTAGAGAGCTTCTTCGCGTTGGCTTTATTACAGCAGTCCTCACCGGAGATACCGTTTTCACCGTCGTTTGCCGTCCAGGGCTCGCCGTACATCAGGATGCGGCTGTCGATTTTGTCGAGTTCCTCGCGGATCAGGTTCATCGTTTCGATATCGTGACACGCCATCAAATCGAAGCGGAAGCCGTCGATATGATATTCGCTCGCCCAGTAAGAAAGCGAATCGATCATGAACTTGCGGAACATGATCTTATCGCTGGCGGTAACGTTGCCGCAGCCGGATGAATTCAGAAAATTGCCGTTCTGCATACGGAAGTAGTAGCCGGGAACGGTTTTTTCAAACGGAGAATGCTTGGTGGAATAAACGTGGTTATACACGACGTCCATGATAATGCCGATGCCTTCTTCATGAAGCGCCTTTACCATTTCCTTGAACTCACGGATACGCACCTCGCCGTGATACGGGTCGGTGGAGTAGGAGCCCTCGGGAACGTTGTAGTTGACGGGATCATAGCCCCAGTTATATTCCACGCCGGTCGCCTCGTTGACGGAGCCGAAATCAAATACGGGATTCAGCTGGACATGAGTGACGCCGAGCTTTTTCAGATAATTGACGCAGGTAGGATAATCGGAAAAGGGGATGCAGGTGTTCTTTTCGGTAAAAGCCAAAAACTTGCCGCGATGATCCTTGCTGACGCCGGAGGTGTCGGAGGATGAGAAGTCGCGGACATGCACTTCCCAGATGATCGCGTCGTTCGGCTTATCGGGTACGACATGGCGGTCGTTTTCCCAGCCTTCGGGGTTGGTCTCCCACAGATTGACGACCTCGGAGCGCATGGAATTGACGCCGACAGCCCTGGAGTAGACGTCCTGTGTCTCGCAGGTGCCTTTTTCGGTCTTGATGACATAGGTATAATAGGTATGATTCAGATCGCCGTCGATGTAAGCCGACCACACGCCGGTCGCTGCGTCGAACAGCATCTGTCTGATGCTCAGCACCTGTGCGCCCTGCTCATAAAAGGAGCCGGTGGAATAGAGCTTTAACAGCACCTGTTCAGCCGACGGAGCCCACACCTTGAATGTGGTGCCATCCTGGGTATAGGTATAACCTAAATCGTTGCCTTCATAAGTATTGTAGATATCGGATTTATTGCAATAAAACGCGTTGGTACCCATTGCAAAGCCTCTCTTTCTACGGATTAATATTTTCTGTCCACGATATTTTATCATTATTCGATTTCATTTTCAACAATTATTGATTGGCTGTAATCTTTTTGCCGCAAATTCCGTTCTTATTAATAAAATATTGTTAAAAAATTAGTAAATCTGTCAATAGTCGAATAGTTATTTTTTGCCCTGTTTGTTATATTTTATGATTGTACGATCGTTGTGTTCCGTTATTTACAAATTTTGACCGATATGTTATAATAAAAACGCAACAAAAAGGAAAGCGAGGGACGTCTATGTGTGACGAGAACACAGCGCGTTCTGAAAACAGGAACAATATCTCACGGTATAAAAAGCGTGAACAGGCTTTTTTTCTGTGTTTTGAAGCCTTATTTACCGATGCGGACATCGACGAGATCGCCGATAACGCGGGTGACGCGAGGGATGAATTTCTCAGCGATCATGCGATTGATTGCGCGAAAGGCGTCGTTGATCATAAGGATGTCATCGACGAGAAAATCTCTGCTAACCTTAAGCAAGGTTGGAAGATCAGCCGCATATCAAAGGTTTCACTCGCATTGATGCGCGTGGCGGTCTACGAGATGCTGTACATGGATGATATCCCTGTCTCAGTATCCATCAACGAGGCGGTTGAGCTCTCCAAAAAATACACGAGCGAGGAAGATACCGCCTTTATCAACGGCGTTTTAGGCGCTGTAGCGAAGTCGTTATGAGTGTTTATCTCGGGATAGATACCAGCAACTATACTACTTCCGTCTGTCTGTATGACTCCGACAGCGGTGAAGCGGTATCAAAGCGAAAGCTCCTTCCCGTCAAAGACGGCGAATGCGGATTGCGCCAGAGCGACGCGGTATTTCATCATGTGCAGCAATTGCCGGCGATGTTTGAAGAAGCCTTTGACGGGTTTTCGGATGAGATCAGGGCGATCGGCGTGTCCGATAAGCCCCGCTCTGTCGAGGGCTCCTATATGCCGTGCTTTACTGTCGGAACGACTGCGGCGAATATCCTCGCGTCTGTATTGAAAGTGCCCGTATATCGCTTTTCGCATCAGCAGGGTCATATCGCCGCGGCGCTGTACAGCGTCGATCGCTTTGACCTGCTCAATAAAAAACATATCGCTTTCCATGTCAGCGGCGGCACGACCGAAGCCCTGTTGGTCAACGGATCGGACGGTTTTATCACAACGGAACTGATCGCAAAGACGCTTGACCTCAACGCCGGCCAGCTGATCGATCGCGTCGGCGTGATGCTGGGGCTTCATTTCCCGTGCGGAAAAGAACTGGAACAGCTCGCTATGCAGTGTGATGAACCGATCAAGGTGAAAGCGACGCTGAAAGGCATGGACTGCTGTCTCAGCGGCGGTCAGAATATCGCCGAAAAGCTGTTGAAGGAGGGCAAAAGCCCCTCTTATATCGCGCGCTATACGATGGAATTCATCAGCGCCGCGATCTCAGGCATGAGCGACCGTATCCGTGAGGCGTACGGCGATCTGCCGTTCGTTTACGCGGGCGGTGTGATGTCTGATTTGATCATTCGGGACAAGCTCAGATCACAGTATGAATGTGTATTTGCGCTGCCTGAGTTTTCCTGCGATAACGCGGCGGGTATTGCGGTACTCGCGTATATGAAGGATTGTTATTAATGATCACACCGAAGGTTTTTACCGTATCACAGCTCAATTCCCGTATCGCAAACCTGATCTCGTCCGATCAGGAACTGAAGATGATATTCATCGAGGGAGAGCTGTCAAATGTGAATATCAACGCCAAAAGCGGTCACCTGTACTTTTCACTGAAGGATAAGGACAGTGTGATCCGTGCCGTCATGTTCTCATGGAGCGTTCGTAATCTGAAGTTCCGACCGGCAGCGGGGATGAAGGTCATCATGCGCGCGCAGGTGACGGTCTATGAGCCGGGCGGTCAGTATCAGCTGCGTGTCGAGGATATGCAGCCCGACGGCGTAGGCGTGCGCGCGCTGCAGCTGGAAGAGCTGAAACAAAAGCTGGATAAAGAAGGGTTGTTTGACCCTGCGCATAAGAAGCCGATCCCCGCATTCCCGAAGACTGTCGGAATCATTACTTCGCCTACCGGCGCCGCGCTTCGCGATATCATGGATATCATCGGAAGGCGTTATCCTTGTGTAGACCTGGTGCTTGCGCCTGTGTTGGTACAGGGTGAAGAAGCGCCCGCACAGCTGATACGCGCGGTGGATCTTTTCTCTGAGCATAAAGCCGCCGACGTGATCATCATCGGCAGAGGCGGCGGTTCGGCGGAGGATCTGTGGGCGTTCAACGACGAAGGACTCGCACGAGCAATCTATCGCTGCGAGATCCCCGTTATTTCCGCCGTAGGACATGAAACGGATACCACCATATGCGATTTCGTCAGCGATCTGCGCGCGCCGACTCCGTCCGCCGCGGCTGAGCTGGCGGTACCGAACCGGGTCGATCTGCTTGAAAATGTTCAAAACTTGCTTCGCCAGTCGATCTATACCGTCAATAAACAGATCGATATCAGACAGCAGGACGCCGAGAAACTGAGCGAACTGGTGTCGGCTTATTCTCCGCTGGAATCAGTGATCAGAGATCGAGAACTGGTCGATTCTTTCGCTGTCAGAGCGTCCAACGCCGCGAATCACGGTATGGATTCCGTATCCGCCCGTTCGAAAGAGCTGTTCACCAAGGTTGAGGCTCTGAATCCCATCGCCGTTCTGAACCGCGGCTTTGCCTATATCACACAAGACGATAATAACGTCAGTTCCGTTCATGACGTCAAAAGCGGAGACATTATCGACGTCAGACTGAAGGACGGCAGTTTTTCCGCAAAAGTCGAATAAATCTGATATATTTTGATTAAGCATTGAATAAGTGAAGAGGAATATGAAGAATATGAAACCGTTTACACACCTGCATGTACACACCGAATACAGCTTATTGGACGGCGCGTGCCGCATCTCCCGCCTTGTCAAACGGGCGAAGGAGCTCGGACAAAACGCGCTCGCGATAACGGATCACGGGGTCATGTACGGTGTGATTGATTTTTATAAAGAATGTCAGAAGCAGGGAATCAAACCGATCATCGGCTGTGAGGTCTATGTCGCGCCCCGTTCCCGCTTTGACAGGACAGTTGAACACGACCGCAATTATTATCATCTGATCCTGTTATGTGAAAACGAGACCGGGTATCATAATCTGATGAAAATGGTGTCTCTCGGCTTTACCGAGGGCTTTTACAGCAAGCCGCGTATCGACCGCGAGCTGATCGAAAAGCATCATGAGGGTTTGATCTGCCTGTCGGCGTGCATGTCGGGAGAAGTGTCGAAAAAGCTCCTTGCAGACGAACCCGACGCCGCTCTGGAAGCCGCGCGGTATTATCAGCATATTTTCGGCAGGGATAATTATTTTATCGAGCTGCAGAATCATGGGATCGAAGAACAGCAGAAGCTGAATATTGACCTGTTCCGTATCGCGAAGCAGATCGGAGCGGGATTGGTCGTGACCAACGACTGCCACTATGTCAACAAAGAGGACGCTGAGCTGCACGATATCCTGCTGTGTCTCCAGACCGGCAGTAAGATCAATGATAAAAAAATGGGCTTTGAGACGGAGGAATTCTATCTCAAAAGCGAGGAAGAGATGCACGCGATGTTCAGCAGCGTCGATGAGGCGTTTGAAAATACCGCCGCGATCGCCGAACGCTGTCATGTAGAATTTGAATTCGGCAAACGCAAGCTCCCTGATTTTAAAACGCCGAATAACGAGGATCACTACGAATACTTCCGCCGGCACTGTTACGACGGCTTATACCGTCGTTACGGAAATGATCCCGACACGTTGCTGATCGAACGCCTCGAGTACGAGATGTCCGTCATCAAAAAGATGGGCTTTGTCGATTACTTTTTGATCGTCAACGATTTCGTACAGTACGCGAAGAGCAGAGATATCCCCGTAGGACCCGGCAGAGGCTCCGGCGCGGGTTCTCTTTGCGCTTATTGTATCGGTATCACCAGTATCGATCCGATCAAATATGATCTCCTGTTCGAGCGCTTTCTGAATCCCGAGCGTGTCAGCATGCCGGATTTTGATATCGACTTTTGCAAGGAGCGCCGCGGCGAGGTCATCGACTACGTCATCCGCAAGTACGGCGCCGACCATGTGGCTCAGATCGTTGCTTTCGGTACCATGCAGGCGCGCGGCGCGGTCAGAGACGTCGGCAGAGTGCTGGATATTCCGTATGCGACCGTGGATAAGATCGCGAAAATGATCCCTAACAGCATCGATATGACGATCGACAGGGCGATGACCATGTCCGCTGAGCTCAGACAGTGTTATCAGCAGGATGAAACGGTGAAGCAGATCATCAACGTCGCGAAAGCGCTGGAAGGCGTTCCGCGCAATATCACCATGCATGCCGCCGGAGTCGTTATCACCGACCGGCCGGTCAGTGATTATGTTCCTCTGGCGACTTCTTCCGACGTTGTCCTGACGCAGTTCACCATGACGGCGCTTGAAGAGCTCGGACTGCTGAAGATGGATTTCCTCGGCTTGCGCAATCTGACTGTCATCCGTGATGCGGAAACGATGATCCGCAGACGTGAGCCTGATTTCAGTATCGATAACATCGATTACGACGATAAAGCGGTATACGATATGTTCTCTGCCGGCTATACGGACGGCGTATTTCAGTTTGAGAGCGGCGGTATGAAGAATGTGCTTGTTCAGCTCAAGCCCGAACGCTTCGAGGACCTGATCGCTGTTATTTCTCTGTATCGTCCGGGCCCGATGGAATCGATCCCGACTTATATCCGCAACCGCCACCATCCGGAGCAGATCACCTATAAGCATCCGCTCTTAGAGCCGATACTCATCGTGACCAACGGCTGTATCGTCTATCAGGAGCAGGTCATGCAGATCTTCCGCTCGCTCGCCGGTTATTCGCTCGGCAGAGCGGATATCGTGCGCCGCGCCATGAGCAAGAAAAAACACAACGTCATGGAACGCGAAAAGCAGATTTTTATCCACGGTCTTGTGAATGAGAAAGGCGAGGTCGAGGTGGAAGGCTGCCTCAGGCGCGGTATCGACGAGCGCACGGCGCTGTCGATCTTTGCCGAGATGGAGAGCTTTGCCTCCTACGCCTTCAACAAAAGCCACGCCGCCTCCTACGCCGTCGTATCCTATCAGACAGCCTATCTGAAATGCCGCTATAAGCGTGAGTACATGGCGGCGCTGCTGTCTTCCGTGATCGATAATCAGAACAAGACCGCCGTCTATATCGGCGAGTGCCATCGCCTGAGTATCGCCGTGCTGCCGCCGAGCGTCAATGAAAGCGACAGTAAGTACACGGTTTCGTCCGGCAATATCCGATTCGGCTTATCCGCTGTTAAGAATCTCGGACTGTCGTTTATCGCGGCGATCATCAATGAACGCCGATTAAAGCCTTATGAATCATATTATGATTTTTGCAGACGGCTCAACGGTAAGGGGCTGAATGCCCGTTCTCTCGAAAGCCTGATCAAATGCGGCGCGCTCGATAATCTCGGCCATAACCGACGCGAGATGCTGGCGGTATCCAAGACGATCCTTGACGATCTGGAATATGAACGGCGTATGGGCGGCACGGATCAGATCTCGCTCTTTGATTTAGGCGGAAGCAATACCGCCTCTGAGATCGCGATCCCCGATCTGGAGGAATTTCCGCTGATCGAGCTGCTCAATATGGAAAAGGAAGTCGCGGGCATGTATCTCAGCGGTCATCCGCTCGACGAGTATGCTTCATTCGCCGGGAAAATCCGCGCAGACAGAATCAGCGACATACTGGATCCCGACAACGATCGGTATTCCGACCGCTGTAAAGTGAAGCTGATCGCGTCGGTCAACAAGAACAAGACGCAGATCACGAAGAACAACAAGATGATGGCTTTTACCGAGGTGGAGGACCGTTTCGGCGTTTGTGAGGTCATTGTTTTCCCGAATGTGCTGGAAGAATCGCGTGACGCGCTGTATCCCGGCGCTATTGTTGAGATCAACGGTACTCTGAGCATGAAGGAAGAGGAGGAGCCGCGTGTATTAGCGGATAAGATCACCGCGCTGCCACCCGCGTCTCAGCTGAAGGATTATTCACCCGAAAGGGGAAAACCGGATGTGCGACCGACCGGAGTAAAACAGCCGGCGGATCGCGATCGAAAGCCGCTTCAAGGTCAAACATTATATCTTCGCGTACCGTCACTTGACAGCATACAGTATCGCAAAGCGAAGAACATCCTTGAGATATTCGGCGGTAATACGCGCGTTATCTTCTATCTGAGTGAAACGAAAGAGAAGCTGCTCGCTCCGCGCAGTCTGTGGACGGCTGTGAATCCCACGATGATGGGGGAACTGAGCTTTCAGCTGGGCGAGGAAAACGTCGTCTTGAAATAATAACAGGGAAGGATCGTCCGGTTTGGCTGATCCTTCCCGATTTTCTTTGATGAATTTTGTATAAATACTTGATTCTGCCATATATTTTGTATTATAATATATTCGTATAAATTTTTATTCTTTGAGGAGGCATTATTATGGCGAAATCATTAGCAGTATTAACCAGCGGCGGCGACGCGCCGGGCATGAACGCGGCGGTCAGAGCGGTCGTTCGAGCCGGCATCAACAGCGGCTTTCAGGTTTACGGTGTCTTTAAAGGCTATAACGGATTGTTGAATCACGACGTCAAGGAGATGGGACTTCGCTCCGTTTCCGATATCCTCAGCCGCGGAGGTACTATTCTGTATACAGCCCGCAGCAAGAAGTTCGTGCAGGTGGAATATCAGAAGCAGGCGGCTGATTACTGCCGTTCGCTCGGTATCGAGGGTCTGGTCGTCATCGGCGGCGACGGTTCCTTCCGCGGCGCGAGAGCGCTTACCAATCAGGGAATTCCCTGTGTTGCGATTCCCGGCACCATCGACAACGATATCGCGTGCACCGACTACACGATCGGTTTTGATACCGCGATGAATACCGCCGTCGAGATGATCGATAAGATCCGCGACACCGCACAGAGCCACGATCGCTGCTCTGTCGTTGAGGTCATGGGCCGTCACTGCGGCGATATCGCTCTGGAGACCGGTATCGCGGTCGGCGCGACCTCCATCATCGTTCCCGAGGTGGAATATGATCTGGAGCGCGATGTGATCACCCGCATTTATGAGCAGAAGGATACCGGCAAGAAGCACTTTATCGTTATCGTAGCGGAAGGCGTCGGCGGCTCTCAGGAGATCTCTCATTACATCCAGCACCGCACCGGAATCGAGACGCGCGCGACCATCCTCGGTCACGTTCAGCGCGGCGGTTCCCCGACCCTGCGCGATCGCGTCATGGCTACCAAGATGGGCGTCGCGGCGGTCGATCTGCTCGCTAAGGGTATCGGCAACCGTGTTATTGCTTCTCACGCCGGCAAGATCGTCGACTACGATATCACCGAGGCGCTGGATATGCCTCGTCAGTTCAACAAGGATCTTTATGATATCGCGATGAAGGTTTCGATCTGATCGCTTTATTTCGATAAGATATGGGTATTCAATTTTTTTATAATTTTTGTATCAGGGAGATCGACGATACCGATTTAGCGAGCGATATCCTGTCCGCTGTCCGAAAGAGCTATTTCGCTTCATCCGAAAAGATCCGCGATAAGATCACTTATGACAGCGAAGGCGTCTCGATGCTGTATGATTACTGTATCGAGAAGGATAAGCCCCTGCGCTGGACGGTGAAGAATCCTCAGGGCGGATTGGTTCAGGAGGTCATCCCTGCCGACGGCGGCAGATATTATCTGTACTTTTATCGCGGCGATAAGCTCTTTAAAAGATTGCTGTTCAGTAAATACCATACGCTGTTAAAGGCTGAGTATATGGATGACAGCGGCGCTGTGGGGCGTTCTCTGGAGCCCAGAAAGGTGCAGGGCGGCTTGTGTCTGCTGTATACGGATACGAGGCTTCCCGAGCCGGTCGTCCTTTCCGAGATGCCGGGCGTCAGCGACGAACGTATCGTCCGAATGCTGAACGATGAATTCACGGATTATACGGCGATCGCGTCTACTGACGCGGGTATCGTATGGTATCTGACCGATGAGCAGACGGCGCATTTCAAGGAGTATGTTGAAAAAGCCGCTTTTGCTTTGGAGAACGAACAGGAGGAGAGCTTTATCGGCGACGACGCGCCTCTGTTCGAAAAGATCAACGCGAAGGATTTCAACATGAAGCGCAATCTTTCCGCTTCTCTCGATATTTCTCAGGCTAAGAGCTTCGGCAGTACGGTGAATCAGGAACCCGTCGAACAAGAAACGCCCGAAGAAGAAACAGTCGAAGAAGAAACGACCGTTTCGGTCAATGATGCGGTAACAGCTGCTGCAGAGACTGAAGAGGAACAGCCTGTCGAAAACACCGGCTTGAAGCCGGATAAAGAGATCATGGCGGACGGCGCTGTGTACACTTATTACGGCGAGCTCGATGACAACGGCAATCGCTCCGGCTACGGCAGGACGCTGACCGATCAGGGACGCACCGCTTACGAGGGTATGTACCGCAACGATAAGCGATCCGGAAAAGGCGCGTATTTCTATAAGGACGGTACCCTGTGCTACAGTGGCGATTGGTCCGAGAATGTGCGTCACGGCGTAGGCGTCGGCGTGAGCGCGCGCGACGGCTCGATACACATCGGACGCTGGGTGAATAATAAGCCCGAGGGCAACGGCGTTCGCATGTCTGCCGAGGGAGAGATCAAATTCGTCTGCAAGGAGCTCAGCGAAGGCGGTACCGTGCTGATGAATTATCTCGATGACGACACCGTTCTGATCTCAAAATACGACAAAAACGGCACAAAACTGTCCGAAAAGAAGATCTCTTTGACTGAATAACATGATGAAAGCGCGGAGTGGAAACATTCCGCGCTTATTTGATGTATATTCTCTTGAATGGTGTCTCATACTATTGATATCGTGTAAAACGGTAAATGTACCATAAGGAGAAATATGTATGAAAAGAATTTTTGTATTCATGTGTGCCGCGCTCTGTTTAACTATGAGCTTATGCGGCTGTATGAACACCTCAGCCGGCAGGGTAGAGGAGAAGCCGACGGAGAACCGCAGCGCTGTTATCGATAACAACAAGAAAGCAAAGCCGACCGACAGCGTGACGAGTATGATGGAAACGGTCGGCGATATCGTCGCGACCGAATGGGAAGATATGGTCAAAGACGGTGAGGTCGAAGACGGCGACGGTAATGTCGGCGATCTGGAAAATCACGACGGCGACGGAAACGCGGCGCCCGAAGATGAATAAGCAGGAAATCTTCCTGCTTACTTAGAAAAAGGACAGTTCGGTGAGATCATCCGAGCTGTCCTATATTATTATATCACTTTTTCCAGATCTGTTTTGAGCTTTCCGATAATGCGCTTTTCCAGCCGTGATATATAGGATTGCGATATGCCGAGCAGATCGGCGACTTCCTTCTGCGTATGCTCTTTGCTGCCGTTCAGCCCGAACCTCAGCTCCATGATCATCGCTTCGCGTGTATTCAGTCTGCCAACGGCTTCCAACAGCTGATGGATCTCTACCTCCTGCTCGATATCGGCGCTGACGGTATCGTTATCTGACCCGAGTATATCGCTCAAGAGCAGTTCGTTGCCGTCCCAGTCGGTCGACAGCGGTTCTTCGATAGATATCTCGTACTTATTCTGCGACGTTTTGCGCAGAAACATCAGGATCTCATTTTCGATACATCTTGACGCGTAGGTCGCCAGCTTGATATTGCGGTCCGGGGAAAAGGTGTTGACCGCCTTGATCAGTCCGATGGTGCCGATGGAGATCAGGTCTTCGATATTGACGTTGCTGTTCTCGAATTTTTTGGCGATATACACCACCAGCCGCAGGTTGTGGACGATCAGCGGTTCGCGCGCTTTTTCATCACCGTCTCTGATCTGCTGCATGATGACTGACTCTTCTTCTTTTGATAAAGGCGGGGGAAGAGCGGCAGAAGAATTGATGTAAAATACGCTGTTGGACAGAAAAATGAACCGTATTTTGAAAAGGATATTTCTGATGAATTGCATATGTATCACCTGATGATGTCAGAATTGATGATCGCCTGATAATTCGGATTACCGATATCACCCGAGGCGATGTAGATATCTTTTTCGATCGTTCGTTGATCGATGATCACGGAATCGGCTTTCACACCGTTCAGGATGGAGCTTCCGCCGAGCGAGGAATAGGGGATAACGCGAAAGGGCTGATTTATATCTATAGCAAAGACGGAAGAATCAGCTATGATCACGGGAGCGGATGAAAAAGGCTCGCGCAGATGACATCCCGTGTCGATCTTTCCGACACAGGAATAAGTGTTTTGTCTTATCGTGAACTGAAGCGTCACGACAGTACTTTTAATTCTCTCTGAGAATAATTTGTTAACGATCAGTAAGACGACATAAATCACCGCAGTCAACAGTACGAGCCGCAGCGGATCGTTTTGCAGATAGACGACGTCGTTGACGATGATCATATCCGGCGGCTTGAATATCTGATAAAACAGAATGAAGAACCCGCAGTAGCCGACGGAAGTCAGAACGCTGCATAATACCGCCTTGATGTATTCCGCTTTGGAATGAAAGCCGAAAGCGATCATGGTGATCAGCGCCGACGAAAGGATTCGCAGAAGGAATAAAAAGAATCGACTGTTTGCATCGAAAAATATCAGCAGAGAAAACAACGATCCGGTAAATGCGCCCAAAAGGATCCGATACAGCCGGATGTTTCTTTTCAACAGCCGTTCCGCCGTCATCAGTATCGCATAGTTGATGATCGTGTTGACAAACAGAAGGATATCTACATATACAGTCATGCTTTCCCTCCGTTTCCTGCTTTATTATCTCACAATCATCCTGCGATACATGTCAAAGAGGATGTATTATTTATTGTAAGATAGCGTAAATTTCTACAGATGATAAGAGTAATATGTTAAAATAATTCTTCTTTAGAATTAATATGTCATATTTTTTGATCAAGTTCAGTTTTTTGTAATGATTACGTCAAAAAACGATTGACTTCATGAGCGAATACGGTTATTATAAAGGGGAATGTAAATCATTACAATGCACAATATGGTGGTGATATGATGGCATTATCCACAATAGATAGGGTCAGAGAAGCCGAGATGAAAGCGAACGATCGTCAGGATAAGGCTCAGGCGCAAGCGGAGCAGATCGTGGCTGACGCAAAGCAGAAAGCGGCTGATCTGATCGAGAATGCCAAGCAGCAGGCAGCCGATTTCGATAAGCGAGCCGCCGTTGAGGCACAGACCCGCGCGAATGATATCGTCGAAAAGCGCAGAGCTCAGGCGAAGGAAGAAGCCGCGGCTTTATCCGAAAAGACACTGAAGCTCAAGCAAAAGGTCATCGATAAGCTGATCATGGAAACCTTGGTATAATAATATATACTATTTATAAAATATGCAGTAAGGAGGAGCATCATGGCTATGCTCAAAATGCAGCGGGTATATGTATACGCGCTGCTGAAATACTGCAAGGATATTCTGGAAGCACTGCAGCGGCGCGGCGTGATCGAGATCGAGAATCTCGAGATGGAGGACAGCGTCTTTTATAAAGATGATTCCACCTCGTCTCAGGAAAACTATCGGCGTACGGCTGCGACCGCAAAGGAAGCTAACGAGATCCTTTCCCGATATGCGCCGCATAAGAAGGGCTTGCTCAGTTCCTTCAAGGGCAGGGAGCAGTTGACTCGCGCTCAATATGAAGAGCTGGTCGATCAAACGCAGAGTATCCTTCAGGTCGCTTATGATATCATAGCGGCACAAAAGAATATTGATACATGGAACGCCGAAAAGATCAAGTATCAGTCACAGCTTGATTCGATGCAGCCGTGGCTCGGACTTGACGTTCCGATGACATTCAACGGTACGGCGACGACCAGAGCCTTTATCGGAAAGTTTCCCGGCTCGAAAACCTCGACCGAGATCCTTGCCGGTTTGGCTGAACTGATACCTGAGATCGAGGGTATAGATGTCGAGATCATCTCTGCCGATTCCAACCAGACCTGCGTCTTTGTCTTGTGTTCGCGCGGCGACGCGGATGCGGTTTCCGACGCGCTCAGACGGTCGGGCTTTGAATATCCTTCCTACATATCTCCCGTGGCGCCCTCTGTGAGGGAAACAGAGATCAAAAAGCATCTGACCAATCGGGATACAAGGATCGCTTCGGCGGAAGAATTTATCCTTTCCTGTGCGGAATATGCCGATAAGCTCGATTTCCTTGAAGATTATTATGTCATGAAAGCCGAATGTTACGCGGTGTACGGCGATATCGCAACTTCCCGCAACACCTTCGTCATGACCGGTTATGTTCCCGAAACGCAGGCGCAAGGCTTAAAGGAATTCCTGGAGATGAATTACGAAGCGGAGGTCGAGATCGAGGAGGCGACGGAGAACGGCGCTCCCGTGGTGCTCCGCAACAATAAATTCGCCGAACCGACGGAAACGGTTCTCGCGACCTACAGCTATCCCGATCACCATGAAGCCGATCCGACTTCGATCATGGCGATATTCTATTATGTATTCTTCGGAATGATGTTTTCCGACGCGGGCTACGGCATCGTGATGTCGCTCGCCTGCGCGATCGTCCTGTTGAAGTTCAAGGGGATGGAGCCCGGGCTGAAAAAGAGCGTGAAGATGTTCTTCTGGTGCGGTATCACGACCACCTTCTGGGGTCTGATGTTCGGCTCCTTCTTCGGCGACGCGGTCTCTGTGATCTCCAACACCTTCTTCCATACCGCTCCGCCGGATATCCCCGGACTGGTCAAGCCGATCTGGTTCGACCCTGTCGCGGATCCGATGCGCATGCTGATGTTCAGCTTCCTGCTCGGCATCATCCATTTGTTCACCGGTCTGGCGATACAGGCTTACAACGATATCCGATATAAAAAGGAATATCTGGCGGTCATTTATGACGTCATCAGCTGGTATCTGCTGGTCGGCGGCGGTATTCTGGCGCTGCTCACCATGGATATGATGCAGAATATCGCGGGCTTTACGCTGCCGCCGATCTACGGTACCGTAGGCGGTATTATGGCTGGCGTCGGCGCGATCATCATCCTGCTGTTCGCGGGAAGAGAGAGCAGGAACCCGATCATCCGTCTGTGCAAGGGAGCCTACGGTTTATATGGTACGACCGGTTATCTCAGCGATATCCTGTCCTACAGCCGTTTGCTGGCGCTGGGTCTCGCGACCGGCGTTATCGCGACCGTCTTCAACAAGATCGGCAGCATGATGGGCGACGGTATCGTCGGCATCATCGTGTTCATCCTGATCTTTATCATCGGACACGGCGTCAACATTGGCATCAATGCCCTCGGCGCGTACGTCCACACCAACAGGCTACAATTTGTTGAATTCTTCGGCAAGTTCTATACGGGCGGCGGAAAAGAATTCAAACCATTTAAAATCAATACCAAGCATTATACAGTCAAGGAGGAAAACTAACTATGGCAGAAATACTCAATAACTCAGGATTATTCTTCGCGCTTTTAGGCGCGGCAGTCGCAACCTTTTTAGCGGGCATCGGCTCCGCAATCGGCGTCGGCAAAGCCGGCGTAGCCGCGGCGGGCGTATTGTCCGAACAGCCCGACCTCTTCGGTAAGGTGCTTATTTTCCAGCTGCTTCCCGCGACGCAGGGTATCTATGGACTTCTCGTAGGCTTCCTGATTCTCTCTAACGTCGGTCTGCTCGGCGGCGGCGTAGAAGAGATTTCCCTGTTAAAGGGCTCTCTGTACTTCGCGGCTTCTCTGCCGATCGCTTTCGCGGGTTATTTCTCCGCGGTACATCAGAGTAAGTGTTCGGTCGCCGGTATCGGCACCGTTGTCAAGAAGCCTGATCAGATGGGTAAAGCGCTGATCCTGCCCGCGATGGTAGAGACCTACGCGATCCTTGCTCTGCTGATCTCCATTCTGGCTGTTAACGGTATCAGCGGTATTCAGGTATAATTTTAAATTCGGAGAATTATTATGTCCGGTATTGATAAAATCATACAAGAAATTGAATCAAATACAGAACAGGCTTGCAGCGCCGTGATCGAGCGCGCGCAAAAAAAAGCGGAAAAGATCCTGAACGACGCCCGGAATGAAGCCGATCGTATCGTTTCCGACGGAAAAGAGAAGACTGCACTTCATGTTGCCGATATCAAAAAGCGCGGCGACTCTGCTGCCGATCTGGAAGAAAAGCGCGTGATGCTCACGACGAAACAGCAGATCATTTCTCAGATGCTGCAAAACGGTCTGGAATCCGCAAAGAATCTTCCCAAGGACGAATACTTTGCGCTGATCCTCGATATGGTCGCCAAGTATTCTCTTTCTGAAGAGGGTGTGATCTACTTCGGTGAAAAGGACAGCCACCGACTGCCCGTCGGCTTTATCCATGAGTTGAGCAAGGCGGCTAAGGGCGGTATCGTTCTGTCAAGTGAATTCGCGCCGATCGACTCCGGGTTTATCCTGATGTACGGCGGCATCGAACAGAACTGCTCCTTTGACGCGATCTTCGCGAGCGAAGCCGAGAATCTCAGCGACAGAGCCGGACGGCTGTTATTCTGATAAGGAGGTAGCTTATGCAGCAGGATTACACTTATGCTGTAGCCCGAATCAGATTCAGAGAAACCAAGCTGTTGTCCGACGCTGATCTCGGCTCGCTGATGGCTTCCAAGGACGTTGATTCCTGTATCCGTCTTTTGCGCGACAAAGGCTGGGGCGATAACAGCGACTGTTCACCGGAGGAGCTTTTGTCGCTTGAAGAGAAAAAGCTCTGGGAGCTCGTCGCCGAAATGGTCGACGATATGTCGGAGCTGAGCTTCTTGCTGGCGCCCAACGATTTCCATAATCTCAAGGTTGCGGTCAAGTGCATTACGCGCGACGTCGAGCCTTATGACATGTTTATCACGAATGCGATCGCTGATCCCGAAAAGATATATCAGGCTGTCAAGAATCGCGAATATGACGAGCTGCCCGCGTTTTTACAGGAGCCCGCCAAAGAAGCGATGACGACTTTGCTGCAGACTTCCGACGGCCAGCTTTGCGATATCATCATCGATAAGGCTTGCATGGAATACGAATACAAGCTCGGCAAAGAGAGTGACAACGATATTATCCGCCTATACTGCGAGCTTTTTGTCGCTTGTGCGGATATCAAGATCGCGATCCGCTGTGCCAAAACGAATAAAGGTTCCGACTTTATCCGCAGAGCGCTGGCTGAATGTGACTCTTTGGATATCGATAGACTGTGCGAGACTGCCTGTGAAGGACGCGACGCCGTCCTGGCATACCTCGGTACGACCGAATACCGTTCCGCGGTTGATGCGATCAGCGTTTCCATGTCCTCTTTTGAGAAGTGGTGCGACGATTATCTGACCTCCGTCATGAAGCCGCAGAAGTGGGAGCCGTTCGGGATCGGTCCGGTTGTGGCATATATTATTGCGCGGCAGAATGAGATCAAAGCGGTGAGGATGATCCTGTCCGCAAAGCTCAACGATCTGCCTGATGAAACGATCAAAGAAAGACTGAGGGATATGTATGTCTGAGAGAATAGCCGTATTCGGCGATAAGGAAAGCATTTACGGATTCGCGGCTCTCGGTCTTGATACTTATTATTTCAATCCCGATGAGGATTATGTTTCCGTATTCAGAAAGCTGTGTCAGAGCGGAAATTACGGTATCATCTATGTTACCGAAGCGGCGGCTGTCTTTCTGGATAAAGAGATCGCGAAATATCGCAGCGAGCCTTCTCCCGCAATCATCCTGATACCCGGCGTATCGGGCAACACGGGCGAGGGGCTGTCGGCTGTCAGACTGTCTGTCGAAAAAGCTGTCGGCAGCGACATATTCAGTGATTAGTGGTCAGTGACCAGTGATTAGTTATTATAATTATTTGATGTTGTTATGTGCGTGAGCAGTTTTCTACTTGCCACTGGTCACTTGTCACTGGCAACTAATAAAAGGAATGATACATTATGAGTACAGGTGTAATTAAGAAGGTAGCCGGTCCGCTGGTTATCGCCGAAGGTATGCGCGACTGCAATATGTTCGACGTTGTACACGTTTCCAATATGAACCTGATCGGCGAGGTCATTGAAATGCACGGCGACCGCGCGTCTATCCAGGTTTATGAGGAGACTTCGGGCTTAGGACCCGGCGAGCCTGTCGTTTCCACCGGCAACCAGCTTTCCGTAGAGCTCGGACCCGGTTTGATCGAGAGTATTTACGACGGCATCCAGCGTCCTCTGGACGATATCATGAAGGTCAGCGGCAACAACCTTACCCGCGGTATCTCTGTACCCGCCTTGAAGCGCGATAAGGTATGGAAGTTTGATGCGACCGCCAAAATCGGCGATAAGGTTGTGGGCGGCGACGTCATCGGTACCGTACAGGAGACCGAGATCGTCCTGCATAAGATCATGGTACCCGCGAAGATCAGCGGCGTGATCAAAGAGATCAGCAGCGGCGAATATAAAGTAACCGATACCGTCGCGATCGTTGAAGACGAAAAAGGGGAGAGGCATGAGCTCAGCCTCATGCAGAAGTGGCCTGTCCGTATCGGCAGACCGTATAAGCAGAAGCTGTCTCCCGATATGCCTTTGATCACCGGTCAGCGCGTTATCGATACGCTGTTCCCGATCGCCAAGGGCGGCGTCGCATCCGTTCCCGGTCCTTTCGGTTCCGGCAAGACCGTCGTACAGCACCAGCTCGCGAAATGGGCTGAGGCGGATATCGTCGTCTACATCGGCTGCGGCGAGCGCGGCAACGAGATGACGGACGTACTCAACGAGTTCCCCGAACTGCTCGACCCCAAGACAGGTCACAGCCTGATGGAGCGTACCGTTTTGATCGCCAACACCTCCGATATGCCCGTTGCGGCGCGTGAGGCATCTATCTATACCGGTATTACCATCGCCGAATATTTCCGTGATATGGGCTATTCCGTCGCATTGATGGCTGACTCCACCTCCCGCTGGGCTGAGGCGCTGCGCGAGATGTCCGGTCGTCTGGAGGAAATGCCCGGTGAAGAAGGTTATCCCGCCTACCTCGGTTCCCGACTCGCTCAGTTCTATGAGAGAGCCGGACGCGTCATCACGCTTGGTGCCGAGGATCAGGAAGGCTCCCTGTCCGTAATCGGCGCGGTATCGCCTCCCGGCGGCGATATCTCCGAGCCCGTTTCTCAGGCGACCCTGCGTATCGTCAAGGTCTTCTGGGGTCTCGACGCGGGTCTTGCTTATAAGCGTCATTTCCCGGCTGTCAACTGGCTGACTTCTTATTCGCTGTATGTGGATACGATGGCGAACTGGTATAAAGAGAACGTTGCCGCTGACTGGATGGATCTGCGCGCGAGAGTCATGGCGCTCTTACAGGAAGAGAGCGAATTAGAAGAGATCGTCAAGCTCGTCGGTATGGACGCGCTGTCCGATATCGACCGCATCAAGCTCGAGGCGGCTCGCTCCATCCGCGAGGACTTCCTGCACCAGAACGCTTTCCATGAGATCGATACTTACTCTACGCTCAACAAGCAGTATCATATGATGCAGCTCGTTATGGCGTATTATGATAAGAGCGCCGCTGCGCTGAAGAAGGGCGCTCAGCTGAACGCGCTGATCGATATGCCGATCAGAGAGCGTATCGGACGTTTCAAGTATGTGAAGGAAAATGAGATCGACGAGAATTATCAGGACATCCTGCATGCTCTGGACGTCGAGATCGATAACATCATCAAGAGAGGAGATGAATGATATGCCGAAGGAATACAGGACGATCCAGGAGGTAGCGGGTCCTCTGATGCTGGTCAAAGGCGTCAGCGGCGTCAGCTATAACGACCTCGGTGAGATCGAGCTTGCTTCCGGTGAAGTCAGACGCTGTAAGGTCCTTGAGATCAACGGCGACGACGCGCTGGTACAGCTTTTCGATTCAGCGGCAGGTATCAATCTCTCCAATTCTAAGGTAAGATTTTTAGGTAAATCCATGGAGCTCGGCGTATCCACGGATATGCTGTCCCGCGTATTCGACGGAATGGGCAAGCCGATCGACGGCGGGCCCGATATCCTGCCGGTCAAAAGAGCGGACATCAACGGTCTGCCGATGAATCCCTATGCCAGAAACTATCCGCAGGAGTTCATCCAGACGGGCGTTTCCGCGATCGACGGTCTGAATACGCTGGTAAGAGGTCAGAAACTGCCGATCTTCTCCGCTTCCGGTCTGCCGCACGCTCAGTTGGCGGCGCAGATCGCGCGTCAGGCGAAGGTGCGCGGTACCGATGAACAGTTCGCGGTCGTCTTTGCCGCGATGGGTATCACCTTTGAAGAATCCAACTACTTTATCGAGAGTTTTAAAGAGACCGGCGCGATCGACCGTACCGTCATGTTCGTCAATCTGGCGAACGACCCCGCGATCGAGCGTATCTCCACGCCCCGTATGGCGCTGACTGCCGCCGAATACCTTGCTTTTGAAGCAGATATGCATGTACTGGTCATCATGACCGACATCACCAACTATGCCGACGCGCTGCGCGAGGTAAGCGCTGCCCGTAAAGAAGTACCCGGACGCCGCGGCTATCCCGGCTACATGTATACGGATCTGGCTACCCTTTATGAGAGAGCTGGTCGACAGAAAGGGAAGAAGGGCTCTATCACCCTGATCCCGATCCTCACTATGCCCGAGGACGATAAAACCCATCCGATCCCCGACCTGACCGGTTACATCACCGAGGGTCAGATCATTCTGTCCCGCGAGCTCTATCGCAAGAATGTCGCGCCGCCGATCGATGTTCTGCCGTCCCTGTCCCGACTGAAGGACAAGGGTATCGGCGAGGGCAAGACCCGTTCCGACCACAGCAACACCATGAACCAGCTGTTCTCCGCGTACGCGCGCGGCAAAGACGCGAAAGAGCTGATGGTCATTCTCGGCGAAAGCGCCCTGACCGACATCGATAAGCTGTACGCGAAATTCGCCGACCGCTTTGAGAACGAGTATGTCTCGCAGGGCTATGATAAGAACCGCTCGATCGAAGAGACGCTCGACCTCGGCTGGGAGCTGCTGCGCATCCTCCCGCGTTCCGAGCTGAAACGTATCGACGATAAGTATCTCGATCTATATTACGAGAAGAAATAAGAATAATTCGGGTTAACGGTTAACGGTTAACGGTTAACGGTTTATTTATCAATCGGGTGCGGGTGTCCCGCCATTCACCGTTCACCATTCACCATTCACCGTTCACCAAAATAAGGTGATTCCATGGCTGTCAAACAGGTCAATCCGACCCGTATGGAGCTGACAAGGCTCAAGAAAAAACTGAATACAGCTACCCGCGGACATAAGCTGCTCAAGGATAAGCGCGACGAACTGATGCGCCGATTCCTGGAGATGGTGCGAGAGAACCGTGCGCTTCGCATGAAAGTGGAAGAGAAACTCAAAGAGGCTAATGCAGATTTTGTACTGGCAAAATCCTCGATGAGCGATGAAACGCTGAAAGCGGCGCTGATTGCTCCGAAGCAGGAGGTATATGTCAACACTTCCTATCGCAACGTCATGAGCGTCGATATCCCTGTCTTTGAGACGGAGACCCGTACGCCCGATCCCAACGATATCTATTCCTACGGCTTTGCGTTCACTTCCGCCGATCTGGACGACGCGGTCAAGTCGCTTGCCGACGTACTGCCGGATCTGATCCGTCTTGCCGAGATAGAGAAGAGCTGTCAGCTGATGGCGGACGAGATCGAAAAGACCCGCCGCCGCGTCAACGCGCTCGAGCACGTCATGATCCCCGAGACGCAGGAGCAGATCCGCTATATCACCCGCAAGCTCGATGAAAACGAGCGCTCGACCCAGACCCGCCTGATGAAGGTAAAGGATATGATGCTTCAGCAGGCGCACGGCTATTGACGCGCAGCGTCTTTTGTCCGCCTGTTCCAAAGCATTATTAATTTCTTTCCTGCATCGACGGCGTGCGGAAACATGGTTATGTTTTATTGTTGATTCCCTGATTGATACACCATATCAGTCGGGGGATTTTTTTGTCTGTGTGACGTCCTGTTCATAATGTATTTACAGCATGTTCAAAAAATCCACGTAACTATATTCATAAATTCCTGTTATGATTCATAACATAGTCCTGAGGTGATTGTGTGCCGTGCCGATTACAGGAACTCAGAAAGAAAGAAGTCATCAACGCCTGCAACGGCTGCAGGATCGGGTATGTGGACGATCTGGAGATCGATACCAAGTGCGCCCGCGTCGTAGCGCTGATCGTTTACGGACGTCCCCGGTTATTCGGGCTGTTTGGCAAATGTGACGATTTCTATATTTTGTGGGAAAAGATACGTTTGATAGGCGAAGATGCGATTTTAGTCGAGAATTCTGTGCAAAAAATGCCAAGAAAAGCAAAAAAGCGTCATAATTTTGTAACATTTTGTCACCAATTATTTTTGTGTCTTAAGGCAAATTGCACAGTCTAATATTGTGGAATATGTACAGTTTTTACATAATAAAATTCTAATTCGGAATTAAAAGCCGATTATGATTCTAAATTAGAATTAAAATCAAAAAATTACAAACTTGCAATTCTTGTTATTTTGTGGTTAAATAGGACACGAAATGAAGGACGACCTACGGGAAGTCTATCCGTTTCATATCGGATCACCGATACAATACTTATTAAAGGAGGCAGAATTTTGAGTAAGACAACACCCCATTTATTTCGCAGAATAGTGTTGATCGGTCTTTGCGTAACCATCTTAATGACCGCTTATACTCTGATTCTCGCGCCGGGCGTAGGTGCTGCAGCAAGTGATGCCACTAAAACAGAAATCAAAAATGATAACGATAATATAGTATCGACTGAAGATGACCTTCTCACACAGAGAGCCATCGTAATCGATGAAGCGAAGAAAGAAGCGCAGGAAGTAGTAACCGAACAGCTTGCCATTCAGGAAGCTAAGGCGGCTACCGAGGCGCCCACAGAAGCTGCAGCCGCAGCGACAACAGCCGCAGCGACAACTGCATCGGAAACTTCCGAGTCTGTTAGCTCCACCGATTATTCAGACGACAGCAGCTACGCATCCGACGATGAGGACTACAGCGATAGCAACACTATCTCTGCATCCGGATCCGGTGACTATTTGTTAGACATCGACAACCCCGACTATGACTATGTAGGTTACAGCGTATCTCTCAACGATGAGGACAGAGATATGACAGAGCGCATCCTCATGGGCGAGGCAGGCGGCGAAGGCTATATCGGTATGGCTCTTGTTGCTCAGTGTATCAGAGATACCTATGTTAATGGCAACTACAGCAGTATCGCTCAGCTTTTGAAGCAGAACGGCTATTATGGCTCTACTTCTATGTCAGGTTCTTCCACCGCGAAAGAAGTTGTTAACTACATCTTTGATCAGGGCGGTTCCGCTGTACAGCACAACATCCGCATCTTCTATGCGACCAACATGTGCTCCAGCTCTTGGCATGAGGCTCAGGACTTCGTTGTCCAGTACAACTATGTCAGATTCTTCAATTATTGATAAATCGGCATAAAACATTCAAAAATCACGAAGAAATCAAGTATTTTTCTTAGATTAATGCTTGATTTCTTTTTTTATTTGTGTTAAAATATTTAGGCATTACGCACGCCGACGGTTTGACAGTCGGGTGTTTTAGTATAGTGATTAGTTGCCAGTGATTAGTGACCAGTTGTCGGCGGGCTCTGCCCGCACCCGATTTATAATGAACTTGTCACTTGCCACTTGTCACTTACCACTAAAACTGTCCTGTCAAAATACAAGGCCGCGGCGGAGGTTTTTAACCTAAGGAGGAAAATATGGCAGTAGTTTCTATGAAACAGCTTCTGGAGGCAGGCGTACACTTCGGCCACCAGACGAGAAGATGGAACCCCAAGATGGCTCCCTACATCTTCACCGAGCGCAACGGTATCTATATCATCGATCTGCAGAAGACCGTCGTTAAGCTCGAAGAAGCGTACAACTTTATCCGTGAGATCTCCATGGAAGGCAAGAGCGTGCTGTTTGTCGGCACCAAGAAGCAGGCTATGGAATCCGTCAAGGACGAGGCTACCCGCGCCGGCGCTTACTATGTAAATGCAAGATGGCTGGGCGGCATGCTCACTAACTTCACCACCATCCGCAGAAGAATCGCTCGCTTGAAGCAGCTTCGCACCATGGAAGAGGACGGCACGTTTGATCTGCTGCCCAAGAAGGAAGTTATCAAGCTGAACCTCGAGATCGAAAAGCTCGAGAAGTTCCTCGGCGGTATCAAGGACATGACCGAGATGCCCGGCGCTCTGTTCATTGTTGACCCGAGAAAAGAGAAGATCGCCGTAGCTGAGGCGAAGAAGCTCGGTATCCCGATCGTTGCGATCGTTGATACCAACTGCGATCCCGACGACGTCGACTATGTCATCCCCGGCAACGACGACGCGATCCGTGCCGTTAAGCTGATCTCCGGCGCAATGGCTAACGCGATCATCGAGGGTAAGGAAGGCCAGATGGGCGCTGCCGCTGTAGAGCCTGAGGCTGAAGCCGACGACATCGTAGAAGAGTAATTATTTAGTGACCAGTGGCAAGTGGCCAGTGGTCAGTTGATGAAAGTCATTAGTAGTGATGACAACATATTATAGTAATATCTGGTCACTGGTCACTGATCACTGACCACTATAACGAAAGGAATGGTATATATGGCATTTACAGCTCAGGATGTAAAGGCTCTTCGTGAGAAGACCGGCTGCGGTATGATGGACTGCAAAAAGGCTCTTACCGAAGCGAACGGCGATATGGAAGCCGCTATTGACGTATTAAGAAAGCAGGGTCTGGCGAAGCAGGCGAAGAAGGCTGACCGCATCGCTGCGGAAGGCATCGCTCTCGCTATCACCAACGACGATAACACCGCCGGCGTAGTGATCGAGGTCAACGCTGAGACCGACTTCGTTGCGAAGAACGCTGATTTCCAGGCGTTTGTCAACACCTGCGCTCAGACCGTTATGGCTGAGAATCCCGCTGATGTAGAAGCGCTGCTGGCCTGCAAGGCTGTCGGTTCCGACATGACCGTTGCCGAGCTGCTTCAGGAAAAGGTTCTGACCATCGGTGAGAACATTCAGATCCGCCGCTTTGAGAAGATCGACGGCGTTTGCGTCGCTTACGTTCACGCAGGCGGCAAGATCGGCGTTCTGGTCAACTTTGAAACCGATATCGACAGCTCTAACCCCGAGTTCGTCGCTTACGGCAAGGACATCGCGATGCAGATCGCGGCTCTGAACACGCCTTTCCTCAACGAGGCTGAGGTTCCCGCTGAGGTCATCGAGCATGAGAAGAGCATCATGGTCGAGCAGATGAAGAACGATCCCAAGATGGCGAATAAGCCTGAGCAGGTTCTGCAGAACATCGTCAAGGGCAAGATGGGCAAGTACTTCAAGGAGAACTGCCTCGTCGATCAGGAGTTCGTCAAGGACAGCTCCATGACTGTCGGCAAGTACACCGAAGCTACCGCCAAGAAGCTCGGCGGCTCTATCGTCATCAAGAAGTTTATTCGCTTTGAGAAGGGCGAGGGCATCGAGAAGCGTCAGGACGACTTCGCTGCAGAAGTTGCCAGCATGGTGCAGTAATCATATTCAACCGAATCAACTTTTCAAAGAGCTGTCGCAGCAATGCGGCGGCTCTTTTTTGTGTTCAATTCTTTGTTTACGTGAAGTCAGAAATATTTATCGTTTGATTAGTGAATTTTTAATGAACATTTACCATGTTTTACTTTACAAAAAAGGCAATTTGTAGTACAATATATACAATTATGAAATTATTATGGGAGTGATATGTGTGAAACCCAAATATAAACGCGTTTTATTGAAATTATCCGGTGAATCTTTAGCCGGTGTATCGAAGCACGGCATCGATTTCGAGACCGTCACCTCTTACTGTGAGCCGATCAAAAAGCTCGTTGAAGATGGTGTTCAGGTCGGTATCGTCGTCGGCGGAGGCAACTTCTGGAGAGGACGCTCCAGCGGTAAGATGGACCGCACCAGAGCCGACCATATGGGCATGCTCGCCACCGCGATCAACGCGTTGGGCGTAGCCGACGCCTTGGAGTCGATCGGCGTTGACGTCAGAGTTCAGACCGCTATCTCGATGCGTCAGGTCGCCGAGCCCTACATCCGCAATCGCGCGATCCGTCATCTGGAAAAGGGGAGGGTCGTCATCTTCGGATGCGGCACCGGTAACCCGTTCTTCTCAACCGATACGGCGGCCGCTTTGAGAGCCGCTGAGATCGAAGCGGAGATTATCCTGAAGGCGACGCTGGTCGACGGCGTTTATGACAAGGATCCCAACCTCTACAAAGACGCGGTTCGATATGACTGCCTTTCGTTCCAGGAAGTCCTTGAAAAGGATCTGAAGGTCATGGATTCGACTGCTGCCGCGATCTGCAGGGAAAACAGCATCGATCTGATGGTGTTCAGCATCCTCGATCCCTCAAACATCTATGAATCTGTTTGCGATACCAATATCGGCACCCTCGTGACGAATCGCAAATGATATATTGCCGGTTGTAATTTTTATTCACATAACAAGGAGGACAACATGAAAGAAGTATTAAAGAAAAACGATGAGCGCATGCAGCGCCGCATTGACCATCTGACAGACGAGTTTAAATCCATCAGAGCCGGCAGAGCCAATCCCGCCGTCTTGGATAAGATCACGGTTGATTATTACGGCGTACCTACTCCCATTAATCAGCTTTCTTCCATCCAGGTGACCGAAGCGAGAACACTGGTGATCCAGCCTTATGACGCGTCCTCGCTCAAGTCGATCGAAAAAGCGATCCAGATGTCCGACGTCGGTATCAATCCGCAGAATGACGGTAAGGTTCTCCGTCTGATCTTCCCGCCTCTCACCGAGGATAAGCGTAAGGAGATCGCGAAGGATATCGCCCGTATCGCAGAGGATAGCAAGGTCCAGATCCGCAACGTGCGCCGTGATACCATTGAAAAGCTCAAAAAGATGAAGAAGAGCGGCGAGCTCACCGAGGACGATCTTGAAGAAGGCGAGAAGAAGGTCCAGAAGTCGACCGATAAGTTTATCAAGCAGATCGACGAGCTGACCGAAAAGAAGAAAAAAGAGATCATGGAGATCTGACGCACGCGTCTTGAATTTACCTTTTACAACGCCGGTGTAATGAAGATTCATCACGGCGTGTCAATGATACCGTTGTATTAGGAGTAACACTATGGCTCTTTTCAAAAAGAAACAAGTTCAGGAGCTTTCCATAGAAGATATTCAGCTTCCCGAACATATCGGCATCATCATGGACGGCAACGGCAGATGGGCGAAGAAGCGCGGACTGCCTCGCTCGGCGGGACACACCGCGGGCGCGCAAACCTTCCGTAAGATCGCCCGTTACTGCAGCGATATCGGCATCAAATATCTGACCGTATATGCGTTCTCGACCGAGAACTGGCGCCGTCCGAGCGACGAGGTTGACGCCTTGATGCGATTGTTCAAAGATTATCTGCAGGAAGCGATCCGCGATTTCAAGGATGACAGCATCGTGCTGAAATTCATCGGAGACCGTTCCGCGTTCTCGCCGGAGCTGCTCAGCCTGATGAATGAGAACGAGGAGGAATCCTGTGATCGCGACGGCATGGTGCTGAATATCGCCATGAATTACGGCGGCAGAGCGGAGCTCGTGACTGCGATCCGTGAGATGGCGAACGAGGTAAAGGACGGCTCTTTGAGTCCGGAAGATATTTCCGAGGAGCTTGTTTCACAGCATTTATATACTAAGGGTCAGCCCGACCCCGACTTGATCATCCGCCCCAGCGGTGAGAACCGAACCTCGAATTTCCTGCTGTGGCAAAGCGCGTACGCCGAGTACGTGATCATGGATGTACTTTGGCCTGATTTTACTAAAGAAGATCTGAATCAGGCTTTGATAGAATTCGCGAAGCGCAACAGGCGCTTCGGCGGAGTATGATTATTGAGTGATCGATACCGTGTGATCGGTGATAAGAATCGGCTGCGGACAGTTCCCGCCGATAATCTAAACGCCGATCACGGTAACGGATCACTGATTTGAGGAGGATGGAGATGAAAACGCGATTAATCACCTCTGGAGTTGCTATTGTTGTTGCGGTCGCGCTGATTATTTTAAGTTCATTTTTCAGTATTGTCGCAACGATAGCGCTTTCGCTGGTCAGCGTTATATTATGCGGTGAGTATTTGTCGGCAAAGAAATTGAATAAGGATTTAAAGCTGTTTATACCGTCACTGGCATTTGCTTTGCTGATCCCGATGCTTTCCGGCATTAAGTATGTATGTTATATTCCGCTGTTTATCTTTGTGTTCGGAACGTGCGTATTGTCTGTTGTTTTCCACCGTTCCGTCAAAACGGAGGATATGATGTTCTCGCTGGTCGGCGTCACTTTGATTTCGGTTTCCATGTCAGCGCTGAACGTACTGGTCGTTACCGACCCGACTCATGCGGCTTTCTGGCTCGTGTTCTGTCTTGGCGTTCCGTGGATCGCCGATTCTGCCGCTTATTTTGCCGGCAGTTATCTCGGCAAGCACAAGCTCTGTCCCGAGATCAGCCCCAATAAAACGATAGAGGGCGCCATCGGCGGTATCCTGGGCGGTACCCTGTCCGCGCTGCTGATCGGCGGTATCTTCAACCTGATCTACGGCGAGGTCACCGTTTACTACGGCGTGCTGGTACTGATCGGATTTTTGAATTCCATCATTTCCATCTTCGGCGATCTGACCTTCTCGGTCATCAAGAGAAGCTGCAAGATCAAGGATTTCGGCTCTATCATGCCCGGTCACGGCGGCTTACTCGATCGCTTTGACTCCGTCATCTTCTGTATTCCCGTTGTCTTTATCTTTTCACAGTTCTTCTATCTGTGCGTATAATCGGATCATATAATCTACTATGGTACATAATCTATCTATATTAGGCTCTACGGGTTCGATCGGAACGCAGACGCTCGACGTCGCCCGTAATCTGGATCTGAAAATTTCTGCGCTTTCTGCTTACAGCAGTATCGAACTCCTGGAAGATCAGATCCGTGAATTCCGTCCTGCTTTGGCGGTCGTTTACGATGAAAAGAAAGCGGCTGATCTGAAAGTCAGGATCGCCGACACCGATACCAAAGTGCTCAGCGGTATGGACGGACTCTTCGAGATCTGCCACGACAGCTCCGAGCTTTTGGTCAATTCGGTCGTCGGCATGGTCGGATTGGCTCCGACGATGGAGGCAATCAAGGCGAAGAAAAATATCGCCTTCGCCAATAAAGAGACGCTGGTCGCCGGCGGAGAGCTGGTGATGAACGCCGTACGGGAAAACGGCGTGAAGCTGCTTCCCGTCGACAGCGAACACAGCGCGATCTTCCAATGCCTGCAGGCGGCGCCGTCTGATAAAAAGCTCAAAAAGATCCTGCTCACCGCGTCCGGCGGACCTTTCTTCGGCAAAACCGCCGATGAATTAAAGGATGTTACCGTTGAACAGGCGCTGAATCACCCTAACTGGGACATGGGCGCAAAAATAACCATCGATTCTGCTACGATGATGAACAAGGGACTCGAGATCATCGAGGCGGCATGGCTGTTCGATACCGATCCCGACGATATCGAAGTGGTCGTTCACCGCGAGAGCATCATCCATTCGATGGTAGAATTCACCGACAACTCGATCCTGGCACAGCTCGGTATGCCGGATATGCGCATCCCGATCCAGTACGCGATCACGTATCCCAACCGCGTACCGTCGCCGGTACCTGAGATCGACTGGAAGACGCTGTCGAAGATGACCTTTTACAGCGCCGACGACACTACCTTCAAATGTCTCGCCGCCTGTAAGTGCGCGATGAAGAAGGGCGGGCTGTATCCCGCTGTCGCCAACGGGGCGAACGAGGTTGCCAACAAGCTGTTCAGAGAGAAGAAGATATCTTTCCTCGATATCGGCGATCTGGTTTCCGCCGCCGTGGATCAATTGACGGTGGAACCCGCAAAAACTCTGGACGACGTTTTCGCCGCCGATCAGCTGGCGCGCGACTTCGTCATCAATAACATATAAAGCCTTTCCTCAGAGGGTAAGACTTTATTAATACTATTAACTGGACACTGGTCACTTGCCACTGTCCACTGTATTTGGAGATGATTTTATCACCGTTTTGACAACAATAGCGCTGATTATTATTGCGGTGGCGCTGTTTGAACTGATTATTTTTATTCATGAGGGCGGACATTTCATCGCCGCGAAAAAAAGCGGCGTACAGGTAAACGAATTTGCCTTGGGTATGGGTCCCAAGATTTTCAGCTTTACCAAAGGGGAAACCACTTATTCCTTGCGTTTGTTCCCGATCGGCGGCTTCTGTGCCATGGAAGGCGAGGATGAAGAGAGCGATAACCCGCGTTCCTTCAACAACGCCAAGATCTGGAAGCGCATGATCATCATCGTTGCCGGCGCGTTCATGAATATCATGCTGGGATTGGTGCTGATGCTGATTACCCTGCTCCCGCAGGAGAATTTCGCGTCTACGACCGTTTCTCAGTTTTCGGTCAGTTCCTTTTCTGCGGTTTCCGGCTTACAGCCCGGTGATAAGATCGTCAAGATCAACGATTATGATGTCAACACGTCGACCGATTTTTCCTTTGCGCTGTTCACGCTGCCCGTCAGTACAGTTGACGGAAGCGAGCTGTCCATCTATAAAGAGGACTGTTCGTTCGATCTGTACGCCCGCGCGACGGAATTAGTGGATAAAAACACGACCGACGAGCAGAATACGGCTCTCGTCAAATCGATCCAGACCGCTCAGGCGAAATTGGCGAAAGCGGAATCCAAGCAAGAGGCATACGCCATCTTTTCGGATTATTATAATATATTAGCCGACGACGTCGGTAAGCCGCATGCGGATACGATCCCCAAGATCGAGGAAAAAGAAACGCGCCAGCGTTACCGCACCGACATGACGGTCGAGCGCGACGGCGATAAGGTCGAGCTGAAGGACGTTGATCTGCTGACGCTCAAAAAGAGCGCCGAGGACGATACGCCTCAGCTGCAGATCGACTTCTATATCGAGCCGATCGAAAAGACCTTCGGTACCGTCATCGAGCAGACTTTCGCTTCTACCGTATCGGTCGTCCGCATGGTATGGGGCAGTCTGATCGGCTTGTTAAAGGGACAGTTCAGTCTGAACGATATGTCCGGACCCGTCGGCATCGCTTCGGCGATCACCGAGGTTGCGGGCGAATCGCTGAGGACATCCGGCTTCGGCAGCGCTGTCAGTTCGATCGTCTATATCATGATGGTCATCACCATCAACTTAGGCGTCGTCAATATGCTGCCCTTCCCGGCGCTCGACGGCGGTCGTTTTCTGATGCTGCTGATCGAATGGATCTTCCGCAAGCCGGTACCGCGCAAGGTGGAATCCGTCATCAACGCGGTCGGTCTGGTATTGCTCTTGGGATTATCCGCTGTCATAGCGGTCAAAGACGTATGGAAACTCATCAGCGGAGGTTAACATGGCAAGCAAAAAATTTGTTACCGCATTGAATACAAAAATCGGCGGCGGCGCCAAGGTGAGCGTGCAGTCCATGCTCAACAAGCCCGCCTCGGATATAGAGGGTTCGGTTATTCAGGCAAAAGAACTGGAAGCCGCGGGCTGTGAAATCATCCGCGCCGCTGTTCCGGATATGGATGCTGTCAAGTTGATCGCCGCTTTAAAGGAAGCCGTGTCCGTACCTATCGTAGCCGATATCCATTTCAATTATAAGCTGGCGCTCGAGTCGATCGCCGCCGGCGTGGATAAGATCCGCATCAACCCCGGCAACATCGGCGACGACAGCCGCGTCAAGGCGGTCGCCGACGCCTGCAGGGCGAAGAATATCCCGATCCGTATCGGCGTCAATTCCGGCTCTTTGGAAAAGCATATCCTCGCGAAATACGGTCATCCGACCGCCGAGGCATTGTGCGACAGCGCGCTGTATCACGCGTCATTGCTTGAAAAGTTCGACTTTACCGATATCGTATTGTCGATGAAATCCTCCGACGTTCAGACCATGGTACAGGCGTACCGCTTAGCCGCACAGCGGTGTGACTATCCGCTGCATCTCGGCGTTACCGAAGCGGGTACCCGCCGTATGGGCATCATCAAATCCGCCGTCGGCATCGGCGCGCTGCTGGTAGACGGTATCGGCGATACCATCCGCGTATCTCTGACAGATAACCCCGTCGAAGAGGTCTATGCCGCCAAGGATATCCTGAAATCACTCGGAATGGGGGATAAGGGCGTCAAATTCGTGTCCTGTCCTACCTGCGGCCGCACCAAGATCGACCTGATCGCTCTGGCAAATGAAGCGGAACAGCGTCTGAGAAACTGCAATAAGGATATCACCGTAGCCGTGATGGGCTGTGTTGTCAACGGTCCCGGCGAATCGAGAGAAGCCGACATCGGTATTGCAGGCGGTGATAAAGAGGGCTTGATCTTCAAAAAAGGCGAGATCATCGCAAAGGTCCACGAAGATCAATTGATTGACAGATTAATGGAAGAAATAGAGAAAATATAGTTTCTCTATATTTAATTGTAGGGGAGGGGCTTGCTCCTCCCGTATCGCCAAAGGCGATATCGCGAAGCGAAGGTCGCAGCAGCTGCGCAAGAAAACTATTATGATTTTATAATGAAAGGTGTTTGAATGATAAAATTCGGAGACATATTTTCATCGTACGGCGTTACATTTGACGATTCGATCGCTGACGCCTCGGTGAAGAATATTCGTATCAACAGAGAAAGACGAATACTTAATATCGATATACACTCTGATTCCTTATTATCCCGCGCGGTCATATTTGAAGCGCAGGATAAAATCAAAAATGCCGAAATAGGCATTGATAAAGCGGTCATCCATCCTCATTTTCCGTCCGATACTTTTGACGTCGGATACTTTGACGAGTTGGTAGCCGCCTTGAAAGCAGAAACCCCCAGCCTCAACGGAACGCTGAACGACGCCGTTCTCGAGAGACATGGAAACAACAGATTGACCGTCGTGCTGGCTCACGGAGGCGCGGCGCTGCTGGAAGCAAAAGAATTTGATATCCTGCTCAGAGATATCATCTTCCGTGAGTTTGAATTGTTATTTGAAATAGAATATTCCGGCGTTACCGAAATGAGCATCGATGATCAGCAGTTCACCGACAGCATTGATAACGCACAGAAAAAGATAGAAAGAAAAAAGCTCGATGAACTGACTCAGCTCTTTTCCGGTGAAGAGCGTTCACAAACCGAGGGTGAGATCCGGAAAGATATCAAAGAGGTTGAGGTCCGCAAAGGGGAGTACCTGTATCCGAAGATCATCCCCTCGACCGTCAAGCCCTTATACGGCAGAGTCACCAAGGGCAAGATGATGTCGATCGAGAAGATCGCCTATGATACCGGCAGAGCGACCGTCTGGGGAGACGTCTTCGGCATGGACGTCAAGACGACGCGCTCCGGCGATAAAAACATCATCAATTACGATATTACCGACTACACCGGTTCCGTGACCGTCAAGATCTTTGATTCCATCCAGAACTGCAAGGTGCTCGAGGGGATCAAAAAGGGCTCGACCATCATCGTGTCAGGCGACGTTGAATTCGATAAATTCGCCGGCGATACCGTGATCAATGCCCGTTCCGTTTCTACCGTCAAAAAGGTATCTGTCGTCGATAACGCGCCGAAAAAGCGCGTAGAGCTCCATCTGCATACCAACATGAGTCAGATGGACGCGATCACCGAGGCGGGCAAGCTGGTCAGCCGCGCCGCCGACTTCGGTCATACCGCGATCGCGATCACCGACCACGGCGTAGCGCAGGCGTTCCCCGATGCAATGAACGCCGCTGAAGATATGGAGCGCAACGGCAAAGAGATCAAGGTCATCTACGGCACCGAGGCATACTTTATCGACGACCTCTGTACGCCCGTCGACGGCGATAAAAACGAATCGCTCGACGGTACTTTTGTTTGCTTTGACTTAGAAACCACCGGCTTATACGCCACCAATGATAAGATCACCGAGATCGGCGCCGTCAAGATCAGGGACGGCAATATCATCGATACCTTCTCCACCTTTGCCGATCCCGAGCGTCCCATCCCCGCGAAGGTCGTCCAGCTGACCGGCATCACCGACAACATGGTCAAGGGCGCTCCTTCACAAAAGGACGCGGTAAAAGCGTTTCTTGATTTCTGCGGCGACGCGGTACTGGTCGCGCACAACGCTCCCTTTGATACGGGATTCATTCGCAAAGCGTGTCAGGATTTCGGCATGGAGTATCACTATACCACTGTTGACACCGTCGCCATCGCGCGCAAGATCCTGCCCGATATCAACAATGTCAAGCTCGATACGCTGGCAAAGCATTATCACTTAGGCAAGTTCAATCATCACCGAGCGGTCGACGACGCCGAGATGCTGACCAACATCTTCCTGAGCATGATACGCGAGCTGAAAAAGAAGCATAACGTCCATGATCTGAACGACATGAGAGAGAAGATCGTCGGCGGCGATTTCAAAAAGCTGCCGACCTATCATCAGATCATTTTGGTCAAAAATCAAGTCGGCTTAAAAAACCTGTATAAGCTGATATCTTATTCTCATTTAAACTATTTCCACCGCCGTCCCCGCATCCCGAAAACAGAGCTGATGCAGCACCGCGAGGGACTGATCATCGGTTCGGCATGCGAGGCGGGCGAGCTTTACCGCGCTCTCCTGCATAACGCAAGCGAGGAAGAGATCGAGCGCATCGCATCCTTCTATGATTATCTCGAGATACAGCCTTCCGGCAACAATCGATTCCTGCTTCGCGACGGCGCTTTCCGCGATGAAGAGCATCTGCAGAGCATGAACCGCAGGATACTCGAGATCGGCGATAAGCTTCATAAGCCTGTCGTCGCTACCTGCGACGTGCATTTCATGGATCCTCACGACGCGGATTACCGCATGATCCTGCTGGCGGCTCAGGGCTTTGAGGACGCCGAAGATCAGGCGCCGCTCTACTTCCGCACGACTGCCGAAATGCTCGAAGAATTCGCGTATTTAGGCGACAGGGCAGAGGAGGTCGTTATCGACAACACCAACCTGATCGCCGACATGTGCGAATATGTACGCCCGATCCCCAAGGGCAATTTCCCGCCCTTTATCGAAGGAGCAGAGGAACAGCTGACTTCCATCACATGGCAGCGCGCCAAGGATAAATACGGCGATCCGCTGCCCGAGATCGTTAAGGCGAGACTCGATAAAGAACTCAATTCCATCACAAAATACGGCTTCTCCGTACTGTATATGACAGCACAGAAGCTGGTCGCCGACAGCGAGGCGCACGGCTATCTGGTCGGCTCGAGAGGTTCCGTCGGATCGTCCTTTGTCGCGACGATGTCCGGTATCTCCGAGGTCAATCCGCTGTGTCCGCATTATCTGTGCCCGAAGTGCAAGAAGAGCATCTTCTTTGAAAACGGCGAATACGGCTCCGGCTTCGATATGCCGCCCAAGGACTGTCCCGACTGCGGCACGCCGATGGATCGCGACGGTCACGAGATCCCCTTCGAGACCTTCCTCGGTTTCAAGGGCGATAAGGTCCCCGATATTGACCTGAACTTCTCCGGCGAACAGCAGAGCGCGTCTCATCGTTACACGGAAGAGCTTTTCGGACGTGAAAACGTCTTTAAAGCGGGCACGATCTCGACCGTAGCCGATAAAACTGCCTACGGATATGTCAAAAAGTTCTGTGAAGAGCATAACAGGACTATGCGCAATGCGGAAATATCCCGCTTAGCGGCTGGCTGTACCGGCGTCAAGCGCACGACCGGTCAGCATCCCGGCGGCATGGTCGTCGTACCGCGCGGCAACGAAGTCTATGACTTCTGTCCCGTTCAGCATCCTGCCGACAAGAGCGATTCCGATAATATCACCACCCACTTCGATTTCCATTCTATCCACGATACCATCACCAAGCTCGACGAGCTCGGACACGATGTTCCCACGATCTATCATTATCTGGAGGATTACACCGGTATCCCGGTCATGAACGTTTCCATGAGCGATCCCGACGTGATGTCGCTGTTCACTTCGCCGGCGGCTTTGGGCGTGACTCCCGAGGATATCGAATCCGAGACCGGCACCTTTGCTCTGCCGGAACTGGGCACGAGCTTTGTGCGCCAGATGCTGGTGGAAGCGAAGCCGAAAACCTTCTCCGACCTGCTGCAGATCTCCGGTCTGTCGCACGGCACGGACGTATGGATCGGCAACGCCGCAGACCTGATCAAGGACGGCACCTGCGATATCTCCGAGGTCATCGGTACGCGCGACTCGATCATGACCTACCTGATGCATAAGGGACTGGATCCCTCTATGGCGTTCAAGATCATGGAGATCGTGCGTAAGGGTAAGGCGACCAAGATGCTCACCGACGAGCACCTCAACGCCATGAAGGAGCATAACGTGCCCCAGTGGTATATCGATTCCTGCATGAAGATCAAATACATGTTCCCGAAGGCTCACGCGGCGGCGTATATGATCTCCGCGCTTCGCCTCGGCTGGTATAAGGTACATAAACCGCTTGAGTTCTACGCGGCGTATTTCACAGTACGCAACGACAACTTTGACGGCGCTACGCTGTTAAAGGGACGTGACGCCGTACGCAGCAAGATCAAAAGCATCGAGGAAAAGGGCTTTAACGCGTCCGCTAAGGAAAAGGCTGAGGTGCCGATGCTGCAGATCATGAACGAGATGCTTGCCCGCGGTATCGAGGTACTGCCTGTCGATATCTATAAGAGCGAGGCGAAAAAGTTCGTGATCGAGGGCAATCGGATCCGCCTGCCTTTCTGCTCGCTCAGCGGCGTAGGGGAGAGCGCGGCGCTTTCTTTGGCAGAAGCTGCCAAAAAAGGCGAATACCTGTGCATCGACGATGTCATCACCCGAGCCAAGGTGACCAAAGCGGTCGTTGAGACACTGAAAGAGTGCGGCGCTTTCGGCGATTTGCCCGAAACAGCCCAGATGAGTTTGTTCTGATTGTTATAAACGGAAAAGAATGTTTTATTTTGAGGTGATATATTGAAAAATCTTAAAATAAAGAATATAATGTTAGTGATCCTATTCACGACATTATTGATATTCTTTTTCATCCATATTAACGACGTCCTCAAAATACTGGATTATATTTTCAAGGTCCTCGCGCCGATCCTTTACGGTCTGGTGATCGCCTACCTGCTGAACTATCCCTATAAGTTGTTTTACAATCATGCCTTCAAAAAAATGGGGACAAAACATAAATGGTTAAAAAAATTAAAAAAACCCTTGTCCTTATTGCTGGCATATATTATAATATTTGGTGTAGTAATCTTTTTGGTCAGCACGCTGATCCCCGAGCTGTCATCCAGTATCACGACGCTGGTCGATAACATACCGATGTATGAGCAGGCTGTCAAGGACGCTTCTGATTCGATAGCGGCTTTTATCAACAAAACGACAGGGTATAATCTGTATGAATTCGCGACCTACAGCAACATCGTCGGTCTGATCACCGGCAACGATACGACCGAGTTCATCAAAAACATCTTTACCAATTATGTCCCCTCGGCATTCTCTACCGTACTCGGTATCGGAACCGGCTTGTACAACTGGATCATCGGTATCATCATTTCGATCTACCTGCTGGCAGGGAAAGATAGGCTGATCCGTCAGTTCAAGATCGCGACCGTCGCTTATCTGCCGGAAAAGATATATAAACGCTTATTCAAGATCGGCGACGTATTCAACAATAAATGCGGTAAATTCATCGTCGGCAAGATCATCGATTCGTTCATCATCGGTTTGATGTGCTTCATCGGACTTTCGATCTTCCGCTTCCACTATCCGCTTCTGATCAGCGTCATCATCGGGCTGTTCAACATGATCCCGTTCTTCGGACCGATCATCGGCGCGATCCCGACGACCTTCCTGCTGTTGATCATCAATCCGTGGGAGGCGCTCGGCTTTATCGTATTCATCATCGTGCTCCAGCAGTTCGACGGCAACATACTGGGTCCCAAGATCCTCGGCGAAACGGTCGGCATCAGCGGATTCTGGATCATGTTCTCCGTCATCGTCGGCGGCGGACTGTTCGGCGTACCGGGTATGCTGCTGGGTGTACCGATATTTGCGGCGATATATACCCTTGTGGAAGAAGGAGCCGAACGCCGCTTGAAGAAAAAGGAAATTTCAGCGAATGATATCGCTCCCGAAGTCGAAGATGATTATCCTAAACCTAAGAAAACGGTGAACATCAAGGATAATCCGATATTCGAGAAGGCATCTGAGCTGATAAATAAAGGCAAAAACAAATAACAATTTGTTTAATTAGGAGGTTTTAAAAATGCAAATGAAAAAAGTAGTAAGCATGATCATGGCGCTTGTGATGCTGCTGACAGTTGCGATCATCCCCACGGCTTTCTCCGCTGCGGATAAGGATGCTGCCGCGACTTCCGTCAACACCATGACCGACTATGCTCTTGCTCCCAACATCCAGAGCGGTAATATCCTGCACGCGTTTAACTGGCGCATGCGCGATCTCGTGAAGTATGCTCCCGACATCGCCGCCGCCGGCTACACTTCCGTACAGATCTCTCCCGTTCAGTACACCAAGGCTACGACCAACGACGGCTCGTACGCGACTGACTGGTGGTCCTTCTATCAGCCCAGAGATATGTCTATCGGCAACGCTCTTGGCACCGCTGAAGAAGTTCAAGCCGCTACCACCGAGCTGCACAAGTACGGCATCAAAGTCATCGCCGACGTCGTTACCAACCATGTTCAGAACTGCGAAAAGAAAGTTGATACAGCTGAAGTAAATGCGACTCTGAGAGGGTACACCCGCAACAGCAATCTGCTGACTCATAACCTTAACGCAGATGACAGCGACCGCAGACATCAGGTACAGGGCGACCTCGATAACCAGCTTCCCGATATTAACACCGGCAACACTTCGTATCAACAGTATCTGATCAACAACCTGCTCAACCCGCTGGCTGACAGAGGCGTAGACGGCTTCCGTTTTGACGCTGCGAAGCACATCGAGACTCCTAACGACGGCTCCTATGCTTCTCAGTTCTGGCCGAACGTCACCAGCGCGATCAAGACGAAGAACTCCAACGCCTACATCTACGGCGAGATTCTCGACAGCGCAGGTAAGTTCAGCATCACCGACTATACTCAGTATATCAACGTTACAGACTATGCGTACGGCAACACCGTCCGCAACGCACTGGGCAACAAGAACGCTTCCAACCTCGTTAACTACGGTTACACCGGTTCTCAAAAGAGCCAGAACGTCCTGTGGGTAGAGTCTCACGATAACTTCTGTTCCGGCGCTTCCACCGGTCTGACCAAGCAGCAGCAGATCCTCGGCTGGGCGGCGATCGGCGCTCGTAAAGACGCTCCCGCTCTGTTCTATGTCCGTCCGAAGCACGAGCAGATCGATTCCGCCGGCTTCATTAAATACGACGATCTCATGGGCGCTCCCGGCTCTGCCGAGACATGGAAAGACCCGACCGTCGTTGCAGTCAACCACTTCAAGAACGCTTTCGCAGGTCAGAGTGAGAACGTTACCGCAAACGGCTCCAAGCTGTTCGTACAGCGCGGCACCGCCGGTATGGTCATCGTTGATCTGAACGGCTCTGCGGGTTCTGTCAGCCAGACCTGCTCTATGGCGAACGGTACCTATAAGGATCAGGTTTCCGGCAACAGCTTCACCGTTTCCGGCGGCAAGATCTCCGGTAACATCGGTTCCACCGGCGTTGCGGTCATCTACAACACCACTGCTGAGAACACCGCTCCCGAGATCAAGCTGTCCCTCAACGGCACCGAGCTGACTCCCGAGGTCCTCAGCCGTTACACCGACGCTACCGCTACCGTAAAGGTCGATCTCAAGAACGCGACTTCCGCTCAGATCAAGGTTTCCAACCTCGACGCGAAGACCGTTAACGGTACCACTTCCTTCACTCTCAAGAGCTCCATTCCTTACGGCAAGAGCATTGACGTAAAGATCACCGCTACCAATGGTTCAAAGACCGTTGAGCGTACCTATAACATCAAGAAGAAGAATCCGAACGAGACCAAGAAGGTTTACTTCGACAACACTGTCATGAAATGGCCTTATGAGTCCACCACCGGCTCCGGTACCGTCGGTATCTTCGTATTATGTAAGACAGGAATTTCTCCGTCTACAAAGATCGGCTCCTATGACTCCAACAAGCTGACTCCTGTTTCAGGTCAGTCCGGTCTGTATTCCTACACCGTACCTACCAACACCAAGTACGTTAAGTTCAATGAAGGCTTCATCGGTTCTCAGTATACCGACAAGAGCCATATGGACTCTTACGGACGCTGCCATCTGTTCCACACCTTCTCCGAGTGCGGCGGCTACTGCGGACGTACCATGCCCGAGACCGTTGTTAATTTCGGTACCGCTAATAGCGCTTCCAACCGTGAGAACGGCGGTTATGAGCTCGTCGGCGCTATGATCCTGCGCGACCTCCGCTTCGAGGACTACGGCGAGTATCCTGTTGCGACGCTGACCAACGCCGATACTTCTCTCACTGAGGGCGGCACTGATCCTACAACTCCTCCCACCGATCCGCCCACAGAGCCTCCTGTAGGCAGACCGATCCTGCGCGGCGACGCCGATCAGGACACCTTCGTTTCCATTCTCGACGCGACCATGATGCAGCGTCATATCGCTAATATCAAGGCCCTGTCTGAGGACGGCGCTCTTGCGGCTGATATCGACAGCAAAAATAAGGTCGAGACCATCGACGTCACTCTGCTCCAGCGCTACTTAGCGGGTATCGGCAATCCGTATCATGTCAATGAGATCTTCTATGTAGACGGCGACGCTCCCAACCCCACAACACCTCAGCCCACTACTCCTCAACCCACCACTCCGCAGCCTACTGATCCTCCCGCTCCCACTGATCCTCCCACACCGACCGACGCTCCCATTCCCACCACAAGCGAGCAGATCAGCTTCCTGCTGACCGATAACTTCAATTGGGGCACCGCGTATGTATACGCATGGGATGCGAACGGCACCGCACTGTGCGGCGAGTGGCCCGGCGCTTCTCAGGCTGAGACCATCACCAACGGCTACGGCGAGACCCAGTTCCGCTGCTATGTACCCGAAGGCGCAGTCGGCGTTATCCTGAATAACGGCAGCGGCGCTCAGACAGAGGACATCACCGACTTCGGTACCTATGAAGGCTACTGGATGGACGGTACCAAGAATAATCTCGGTCATTACAAGGTCACCGGCTGGAATTCCTAAGCCACATTTCAAATGAATCAACACACAGCAAAGGGGACAGACTTCGGTCTGTCCCCTCAGTTTATATAGTGAACGGTTAATCGTACTATTATGTGCAGTGAAATGACTTTGCAGGAGATGATGCTTGCAACACCCGGAAATGACGGGCGTTTCAATTATCGAAAGCCGAGACAGTGAAGAAACGTTTCTGTCATGCGGGACGTCGACAAGCGCCGTCCCCTACAATTCTTACTTATTGACTTTTATCAAACGAATCATTATACTGTATTAAGATTTATGAACGTGGTGATTCATGTGAAATACTATATTGTAACATTAGGCTGCAAGGTCAATCAGTATGAGTCAGAAGTAATGGCTGAGCTGCTGGATAACGCCGGCTATATCAAAGCCGAAAGCTATACGGACAGCGATATCTGTATCGTCAATTCCTGTACGGTCACGGCGACCGCAGACGCGAAAAACCGCAAGGTGATCCACCGTATCCGCCGTGAGAACCCGGACTGCATCATCATCCTGTGCGGCTGTATGCCTCAGGCGGTATCGGATGACACGAGAGCCTTTGAGGGCTGTGATATCGTGATGGGGAATACTGCCAGACGGGATATCATACCGCTTTTAGATGAATATTTGCTGACCCGTCAGCCGATCATTCGCATCGATACGCACGAGAAAAACGAGTCCTTTGAGCCGATGTGCATTTCCGCTTTCAACGAGCGTACCCGCGCCTGTATCAAGATCGAAGACGGCTGCAACCGCTTCTGCACCTACTGCATTATCCCGTACGCGCGCGGCAGAGTGCGCTCTAAGCCGCTCGACGTCATTCGTCAGGAAGCGGCAGAACTGGCGCAAAACGGCTTCAAAGAGGTCGTATTAGTCGGCATCAACCTTTCCGCTTACGGTCAGGATGAGGATTTAAATGTCTATGACGCGGTCAAAGCGGTTTGCGAGTTCGACGGGATCGAGCGCGTCCGTCTCGGTTCGATCGAGCCGGAACGTATGACGGAGGAGATCCTGACCGCATTGTCAAAAGAAGAAAAGTTCTGTCCGCATTTCCACCTGTCCTTACAGGCGGGCTGTGACAGCACGCTCAAGCGCATGCACCGCCATTACGATACCGCCGAATATGCGCGGATCGTCGCAGATATCCGCCGATTGTTCGATAATCCCTCGATCACCACCGACGTCATGGTCGGCTTTGTCGGCGAGACTGACGAGGATTTTGAAGCTTCCGTCAGCTTCTGCGACCGTATCGGATTCGCGAAAACGCATGTGTTCCCGTATTCGCGCCGCAAGGGTACCGCCGCCGACCGCATGGACGGACATGTTCCCGAACGGGTAAAACATCAGCGCGCCGATATCATGATCGCGCATACATTAGAACAGCAGCGCCGCTTCATGCAAAGTCAGGTCGGTCTGACCGAAACGGTATTGTTTGAAACGCGCGCGAAGGATGGTTACACGGAAGGCTATACGAGGAACTATACCAAGGTCCGCGTGAAGGATGACCGGCTCATTTCCGGAGAGATTGTTGACGTTCACATCACAGAGGCGTTTGATGATTACTGCGTCGGAGAGTGTAAAAAGGCTCCCTTTGGTAAAGGGAGCTGTCGACCGATGTCGACTGAGGAATTGCATAAATGATTGAGCGTTAGCGAGAAACCAATATAATTCGGTTATCGCTTAGCCTTAAACGGAAGTATTTAAATACCTCACCACATTCTCCACCTCTTCCGCGTTATCTTCATTATGGAAGCTGTCATAGCTGTACAGCATGAAGCCGTCCGCGTCGGATTCCCGCGTGATCCCTATTTCCGTTTTGAGTATCTCGTCGTTATCCAGCCACGTGCCGCTGTCTGCGTCGGTACCGGCTTTGTAGGCAGGGATTCCGACATACAGCGATAACCCCTCATGCTTCTCCATATCCAGCCAGTCCCGCAGTCCGTCCTCAAAGGTCAGCGCGGGATTGTCGAGCGAAAAGTAGATCTGCGGACAGATGTAGTCGATATAGCCACCTTCACTGCACCATTTTTCCACGTCGGCATACAGCCCTTCGTTATTGCCGAGGTTCCCCTGCGGGGAGATACCGAACATGACATTATCTTTTGTCTGATGAACTGCCCTGTACACCGACTGTACCATTCTGGTGACATTGTCCCTGCGGAATTCTTCAAGCGGCAGGGGAGAGTCGGTGCTTTCGCAATAGGCTTCATAATCCTCCGCGTCAAAGTCGCCGCAGTCAGGCGGGTAGAAATAGTCGTCGAACTGCACCGCGTCAACGTCATATTTTTCGATGATCTCCCTGACGCCGTCCGTGATCAGTTTGATCGCCTTTTCGTCAGCCGGATTCAGATACAGACTGCCGTTGACCTCGACGGTCATATCGGCGTTCTTTACCGCCGGATTATCCCCGCTCAGTTCTGAGGGCGTATCCCCGGTGCTGATACGATAGGGATTGATCCACGCGTGCACAGCGATTGCATGCTCATGCGCGGCTTGTACGATATATTTGAGCGGATCGAAGCCCGGGTCTTCACCCTGCGTACCGGTGAGGATATGCGACCACGGATAGTAACGGGAGGGATATATCGCGTCGCTGAACGGACGCACCTGAACGACCATCGTATTCAGATTTGCGCCTTCCATATCGTCGATGATACCGTCGATTTTGGCTTTGAACGCGGCTTCCTTGTCCGACTCATTCTCTACGTCAAGCGTCATGTAGGTCACCCACACGCCGCGTATCTCTTCAGGCGGCTTTACAGCCGTGATCATATCATTGACGGCGGCTGTTTTTTCGGCTGACGGTTTCTCTCTGTCCGATACATATAATATGGACGCTCCCAGTAATACCAGCGAAAGAATATACGGTATTATTCTTTTATAGAACATTAAATCACTCCGAGGTTGTTTTGAAATTTCTGTACATTTATCTCATTATCATCAATCTGATCGCGGTCATCGTTACCGTGCATGATAAAAGAGCCGCCGTCCGCGGAAGCTGGCGCGTCAAGGAACGGACGCTGTTGCTGATCGCGGCGCTCGGCGGTTCTCCCGCGATGCTTCTGACGATGCTTTTGATCCGTCATAAGACGCGTAAAGCAAAGTTCATGGTCGGTATCCCGCTGATCATCGTCTTACAGCTTGTCATCGTTTTTCTGGTGCTGCATTATGGCCTTGGGATATTATGAGTTTACGGTAGGTTCCGCTGACGACGGGATCACAGTCAAAAGCTTTCTCAGGAGAAAATGCGGCTTATCCGCGCGCTCGATGACAGTGATCAAGTACAGCGGCGGCAGTATCACCCGCGGCGATCAAGAACTGCGTGCGAACGATATCCTGCATAGCAATGATCTGATCAATGTTTTTTTACCGCGTGAAACGTGCGATATCACGCCTGTTGAAGGCAGCCTTGATATCCTGTTTGAAGACGATTATCTCCTGATCGTCAATAAACCCGCCGCCATACCGGTGCATCCTACGAAGGTTCATCAGCTCGACACGCTCGCCAACATTGTAAGCTTTTATCAGAGCGAGAGGGGAGAGGCATACACATTCCGCGCACTGAACCGTCTGGATAAGGATACATCCGGATTCGTGCTGATGGCAAAAGACAGGATCGCTTATTCATTGATTTTGCCGACGGTGCAAAAGACATACATCGCCGTTTGCGAGGGAGATATTACGAGCGGCGGTACAATTAATGAACCGATCGCTTTAGCAAAGGACAGCAAGATCAAACGCTGTGTCAGCGCTGACGGCGACAGAGCCGTAACGCATTATGAGCCGATCGCACACGGCAACGGTCATACGATGTGCCGTGTGCAGCTTGAGACCGGCAGGACGCACCAGATAAGGTGCCACATGAGCTATATCGGTCATCCGCTCGCGGGCGACGATCTGTACGGCGGAAGTCTGCAGTATATCAGACGGCAGGCGCTGCACTGTCAGGCAGTATCTTTCATTCATCCCGTTTCGGGCGAAAAGATCGAGCTGAATACCGATATACCGGAAGAATTAAGGCTCCTTTTGGGAAAAGGAGCTGTCACCGAATGGTGACTGAGGAATTGTATTGATTGAACGAGCGTCAGCGAGATACCATTCACTCACTTGATGATATGACTATTTAATGCGTACCTTTTCCTTCTTATTGACTCCCGCGATACCTCCGATCACACCGCACAGCAGCAGTACAGCGCTTCTGATCAGCGTTAACAGACCGATATGATTATCAGGGAGCGCAAAACCGACGCATAGTAAGATCATCAGCGTCAACACTCCGACTGCCGCGCCGATGATCAATCCCTTGCATTTGGAAACGCGGCACGCGATATACGCGCCGATCAGCACGCCGACGCCTTCGATCCCGATCATGACATAGTCGATGATGCCGTAGGGGAGCCCGGACGTCATTTTCAGCATCAAACAGAATAAACATGTCAGCAGTAACATGATGACGCCGGATGACAAAATTCCGATCAATATCGCTTTCGGCAGCTTTTTATTTTCCTGTGTAACGGACATAAAAAAATCACCCCTGTACACTCTATGCAGGGGTGATGATTGTTATTCTATTATTCGTTATTCTTGCGGGCTTCCTTTTCTTCCTTGGCAGCCTGCTTAGCGGCTTTTTTCGCAGCGAGCTTATCCATGAACGACTCGTTGCCGGTCGCGGGAGTATCCTTGACGGTATCCACGCTGGAGATAGCCCATTTCTTGAATTTCATCTTAGTGCGGTCGGGACCGGTCTCGATGACAAAAGCATCCTCGTCCTCTTTTACCGCGATGATTCTGCCCTGAATACCGCCGATGGTAGTAATGTCGTCACCGATCGCGATATTGTTGCGCATCTCCTGTTCACGTTTCTTTTTCTTTGAATTGGGACGGATAAGCAGGAAATAAAGTACGGCAAATAATCCGATATAAACTAAAATGATCCACCAGCTGCCGCCGCCGCCTTCACCGTTAAGTCCAAACATATATGCAACTTCCTTTCAAAAATAATTCCAAGATATTATAACAGGTTAAATTGATTTTTGCAAGTAAAATATGAAATTAAATGCGTTTATCCAGAATAATTCTGTTTTTTCGGTAGAATTCTTCATAGGTTCCCGCGTCCAGATTGTCGCGGATCTTCTGCATCAGGGTGTTGTAGAAGTACAGATTGTGCATCACCGCGAGCCGCATACCGAGCATCTCCTTCGCCTTGAACAGGTGGCGCAGATAGGCGCGGGTATGGCGCTGACACACAGGGCAGTCACATGCTTCGTCGATCGGTCTCTCGTCCAGTTCATACTTTGCGTTCATGATATTGACGATACCGTTCCAAGTGAACAAGTGACCGTGGCGCGCGTTGCGGGAGGGCATGACGCAGTCAAAGAGATCGACGCCTCTGTATACCGCTTCGAGAATATTGACGGGGGTGCCGACTCCCATCAGGTAGCGGGGCTTATCCTTGGGAGCGAAAGGTTCGACCGCCTCGATGATCTCATACATCGTTTCAGCAGGTTCTCCTACTGCCAGACCGCCGATCGCGTAGCCGTCCAGCTCCAGCTCGGCGATCTCTTTCATATGCTCGATCCTCAGGTCGGCGTAGGTCGCGCCCTGATTGATGCCGAACAGCATCTGATGCGGGTTGATGGTATCCTCCAGCGTATTCAGCCTGTCCATCTCCGCTTTACAGCGGTGCAGCCAGTTGGTGGTGCGCTTGACGGAGGCTTTGGCGTAGTCATAAGGCGCGGGATTCTCCACGCACTCGTCGAACGCCATCGCGATGGTAGAGCCTAAGTTCGACTGGATCCGCATGCTTTCCTCGGGGCCCATGAAGATGCGTCTGCCGTCGATATGAGAGTTGAAGACGACGCCTTCCTCTTTGATGTTATTCAGTTTCGCGAGCGAAAAGACCTGAAAGCCGCCTGAATCCGTCAGGATCACACCGTTCCAACCTGTCATCTTATGCAGACCGCCGAGCTTTTTGACGATCTCGTCGCCGGGGCGCAGATGCAGGTGATAGGTGTTGCTCAACATGACCTGTGTGTTGATGTTTTGAAGATCATAAGCGGACAGCCCGCCTTTGATCGCGGCGCAGGTCGCGACGTTCATAAACGCCGGCATCTGCACCGTTCCGTGTACGGTTTTGAATTCGCCGCGGCGGGCGCGGCCTTCCTGTTTTAATAATGTATACATAGGGTAATTCCTTTTCTGTTACAGTATCGCCATCGCGTCGCCGAAGGAGAAGAAGCGATACTTCTCTTTGACGGCGACCTCATAGGCTTTCATCGTCTTATCATAACCGTAAAACGCGGATACCAGCATGATCAGCGTGCTTTCCGGCAGGTGGAAGTTGGTGATCAGTCCGTCGAGCACCTTGAATGTAAAGCCGGGGTAGATGAAAATGTCCGTATACCCGTCGCAGGCTCTAATCTCACTGTATTCCGCGGCGACGCTTTCCAAGGTGCGGCAGGAGGTGGTGCCGACGGCGATCACGCGCTTGCCATTCGCTTTGGTATTGTTGATCAGCTCGGCTGTTTCGGCGGGGATCTCATAATGCTCGCTGTGCATCTTGTGTTTGGTGACGTCGTCGACCTTAACGGGACGGAAGGTGCCCAAACCGACATGTAAGGTAACATATCCGATGTTGACGCCTTTCGCGCGTATTTTATCCAGCAGTTCATTGGTGAAGTGCAGTCCCGCTGTCGGGGCGGCGGCGGAGCCTAATTCATGCGAATAGACCGTCTGGTAGCGTTCCTGATCCTCTAACTTTTCGGTGATGTAAGGGGGGAGAGGCATCTGACCGATCTTATCGAGGGTGGAGAAGATGTTTTCCTCACTCTCCAGCTCTACGATGCGGTTGCCGTCGTCGACAATATCCACGACCTGAGCTTTGAGCAATCCTTCGCCGAAAACGAAACGTGCGCCGATCTTCGCTTTCTTGCCGGGCTTGACCAGTGTTTCCCAGCGGTTGCCGCTGATCTGCTTCAACAGCAGGAATTCGATCTTGGCTCCTGTATCCTCCTTATAGCCGTATATACGAGCGGGGATGACGCGCGAGTCGTTGACGATCAGGCAGTCGCCTTCGTTGAGATAATCGATGATATCGTAAAAGTGTTTATGCTCGATGGAGTCGTTCTCACGCTTTAATACCATCATGCGGGAGTGATCGCGCGGCTCGATCGGCGTCTGGGCGATCTGCTCCTGCGGTAAATCATAATAAAAATCGCTTGTTTTCATATTTTAGCCTCAAATTAACGATTATGTTACATAATTGAAATTGACAAATTCACGCGGTAATGATATATTATATCTTGATATAGATTATACATCTGTATGTCATATAATATATTATAATAGTTGAAAACTCAACTGTTTTTTTGAATTTGGGAGGAATTTGATATGAAAACCTATAATGTCGGAATCATCGGCGCTACCGGTATGGTAGGTCAGAGATTCTCTTTACTGCTTGAAAATCATCCGTGGTTCAATGTGACCGCCATCGCCGCATCCAAACGCAGCGCCGGCAAAACCTATGCCGAGGCTGTCGAGGGCAGATGGGCGATGACCGCTCCGATCCCCTCGAACATCAAGGATATGGTCATGATGGACGCGGCTGACGTTGAGGCTGTCGCTTCCAAGGTCGATTTCGTATTCTGCGCGGTCGATATGAAGAAGGACGAGATCAAAGCGCTGGAGGAAGCGTACGCGAAGGCGGAGTGCCCCGTTGTATCCAACAACTCCGCGAACCGTCACACCCCCGACGTTCCGATGATCGTTCCCGAGATTAATCCCGAGCATGCCGAGATCATCCACGCGCAGAGAAAGCGCCTGGGCACCAAGCGCGGCTTCATCGCCGTCAAGTCGAACTGCTCCCTGCAGAGCTACGTTCCCGCTATTCATCCCTTGAAGGATAAATATAAAGTCAACAAAGTCCTCGCCTGCACCTATCAGGCGATCTCCGGCGCCGGCAAGACCTTTGAGCGCTGGCCCGAGATGGTCGACAACGTCATCCCGTACATCGGCGGCGAGGAAGAAAAGAGCGAGCAGGAGCCGCTCAAGTTGTGGGGCCATATCGAAGGCGACAAGATCGTCAACGCCGACGATATCGCGATCACTTCCCAGTGCATCCGCGTACCCGTTTCCGACGGTCATACCGCGGCGGTGTTCATGAGCTTCGGTGTGGAAGATAAACCCACTGTCGAAGAGATCATCGACATCTGGAACAACTATAAGGGCAGAGCACAGGAGCTCGAGCTTCCGTCCGCTCCCAAGCAGTTCCTGCATTACTTCACCGAGCCCGACAGACCTCAGATCAAGTCCGAGCGTCTCTTGGAGGGCGGCATGGCGGTATCCGTCGGTCGACTCAGACCCGATACCCAGTATGATATGAAGTTCGTCTGCATGTCGCACAACACCCTTCGCGGCGCGGCGGGCGGCGCGGTCCTGATGGCTGAGCTGCTTTGCGCGGAAGGCTACATGGATTAAAGATTAGTACTTCGTTTAGAGATTAACTTGCCACTGGTCACTTGCCACTGGTCACTAATTATGGAGGAACTCTTATGAGTAAGCATATTTTTACAGGCGCGGGCGTTGCCCTGATCACCCCGATGCACAGCGACGGTTCCGTCAATTACGACGAGCTGGCGCGTTTGCTTGAATTCCAGGTAGAGAACGGTACCGACGCGATCATCGCCTGCGGCACTACCGGCGAGGCGGCTACCTTGAGCGTCAAGGAGCACTGCGAGGTACTGTCCTTCGTCTGCGAGCGTATCAACGGACGTATCCCGGTCATCGCGGGCACCGGCTCCAACGATACCAGCACGGCGATCGAGCTTTCCAAGTCTGCCGAATCCAGCGGCGCGGATGCTCTGCTGTCCGTTACCCCTTATTACAATAAAACCTCTCAGGAAGGCTTGTTCCGCCACTTCACCACGATCGCGGATAACATCGACCTGCCTGTGATCCTGTATAACGTACCGTCGCGTACCGGCTGCAATATCAAGCCGAAGACCTACGCCAGACTGTGCAAGCATGAGAACATCGTCGCTACCAAGGAGGCGAACGGCGATATCTCCAGCGTATCTCAGACACGTTCTCTGTGCGGCGATCAGCTGGATATTTACTCAGGTAACGACGACCAGACCGTTCCGTTCATGTCTCTCGGTGCTTTGGGCGTTATCTCCGTGTTCTCCAACTTCTGCCCGAAGGAGATGCATGAGATCTGTGAGCTGTGCCTGAACAACAACTTCGTGGAAGCGGCTAAGCTGAATTTCCATTATGTCGAGCTGATGGACATCATGTTCTCGGACGTCAACCCGATCCCCGTCAAGACGGCGATGAACCTGATCGGCTTCAACGCCGGCGAATGCAGACTGCCGCTGGTGCCGATGAGCTATTCGGGCTATCACGATCTCAAGGATTGTCTGGCAAAGTACAACCTGATCGGAAAGTACGCCTAAGAAGCGTGACGCTTCACCCCGTTCCGCCTTTGGATCACCTTGGTCTTTTACTTTCCTTTCTTCAACGGCGGGGTCAGAACAATTTCAAATTATCAAACTTACAGGGCGAAGTGCTTCGCCCTGTTCCCTTATAAGGAGGTTTACTCATGGTAAAGATATTACTCAACGGCTGTCTGGGCAAAATGGGACAGGCTGTAGAAGGCTGCGTCAACGAACGCGACGACGTGATGATTTCCTGCGGTGTAGATATCGCCGAGGGAAACAAGACTTATCCTGTATACAACTGCTTTGTCGACGTACAGGAAACGCCCGACGTGATCGTCGACTTTTCCAATCCGCTGGTACTGGACGATATGCTCGCCTTCGCGGCGGAAAAGAAGATCCCCGTGATCATCTGCACGACCGGATTTTCCGAGGCGCAGGTACAGAAGATCAGGGATACAGCGAAAGAGATCCCCGTTTTTTATTCCGGCAATATGTCGCTTGGCATCAACGTGCTGATCGCTCTCTCCAAAATGGCGGCAAAGGTACTGTACAACAGCTTCGATATCGAAGTGATCGAAAAGCATCATAATCTCAAGCTCGACGCTCCCTCCGGTACCGCGCTGATGATCGCCGACGCCATCAACGACGAGATCGGCGGCGCGCAGTATGTCTATGACCGTCACGCCTACCGCAAAAGACGCGAGCACAGCGAGATCGGCATCCATTCCATCCGCGGCGGCACTATCGTCGGTGAGCATGAAGTCATCTTTGCCGGTCACGACGAGGTCGTCAGCCTGAAGCATCAGGCGCAGAGCAAGGGCGTCTTCGCAGCGGGTGCGGTCAACGCCGCCGTCTTTATGAAGGACAAGCCCGCCGGGATGTACGATATGTCCGACATGCTGAAGGGCTGATATTAGCCTGTATCCGTTCTGTATACATTTTGTATACGCAGGTTAGGTTAGGTAAGAATAGTATAGATAATCATAACGGAACCGTTTTGGAACCCAATTGGAACCCAAACGGAACCGCAGGTAAGGATAGGTTAGGATAGGTAAGGTCAGGATAGTATAGTATAGATTGATTCATGATTCGGCAGAGCCGAGGTTCATTCATTAATACGATGAATGGATTCATTTCAATAATGAGATAACACCTTTGTTTTCTTATCATACACTGATAGGGAACAGAGGTGTTTTATTTATGAATAAAGAACTGATACTCCTGCCTTCCGTCACCTACGCGATGAAGGCGAAAGGTATCCTTGACCAATATAAGATCCGTTCCTATATACAGCGCACGCCGAAGAATACCGGTGTCAAATCCTGCGGCTACTGTCTGTTTGTGCCGAACAGAACCGATGAAGCCGAACAGCTGATCCGTTCCAAGGGGATCAGGGTGTCCGGCAGGGCGAAACGGGAGGAGCTATGATCTATCTCGACAACAGCGCGACCACCTATCCGAAGCCGCCGCAGGTGATCCGGGCGGTGCAAAGCGCCGTGCAGACCTACGGTTTTAATCCGGGAAGAGGCGGCTACCGACAGTCGTTGAGGACGGCACAAAAGGTATTTGAAGCCCGCGAAGCTGTTTGTGATTTCTTCAACGCGTCCTCGGTAGAGTCCGTGATATTCACGCCGAGCTGTACGCAGGCGATCAATACGGTGATAAAAGGCGTGTTGAAAAAGGGCGACCATGTGATCATCTCGTCGTTCGAGCATAACGCCGTCGCGCGTCCGATCCACAAGCTGCAGCAGGAAGGATATATCACCTACAGTATCGCGCCGGTCGAAATCGACGATCCGGATAAAACCGTCGACAACTTCAGACAGCTCATCAATGCTCATACCAGAATGATCATTTGTACCCACGCCTCTAACGTATTCGGTTACAGACTGCCTGTCGAAAGGCTGTGCGCGCTGGCTCACGGTAACGGTCTGCTCTTTTGTCTTGACGCGGCGCAGAGTGCGGGTATCCTGCCGATCAATATGCAGAATGACGGATATGATTTCGTCTGCTGCGCCGGGCATAAATATCTTTACGGCCCGATGGGTATAGGCGTACTGCTGATCGGAAATGATAATGAAGTGGAACCGCTGATCGAAGGAGGGACGGGAAGCGTCTCGGACGATCTGAATATGCCGAACTTTTATCCGGATAAGCTGGAAGCGGGCACCTTGAATATCGCAGGTATCATCGGCCTGCGTGCCGGTATCGATTTTGTCAAAAATAAGGGGATCGACAGAATTCGCCGTAAAGAAAGCCGCTTGATACACGATTTATCAAAAGAGCTGGAAGGGTTTCATAGGATCAGGCTGTATCATTCCGCCGATAGTGTGTCATATCATACGCCGGTATTGTCCTTTACCGTTGACGGTACGGACAGTGAAACCGTTGTGAAATACCTTTCCGAACAGCATGATATCTGTGTCAGAGGCGGTCTGCACTGCGCGCCGCTCGCACACCGTTCGATGGGCACGCAGGAGACCGGGACCGTCAGAATATCGCCGTCCGTTTTCACGACGTATAACGATATGCGATACCTTTTGAATTCTTTGAGAAAATTCAGTTAAAAATCAGTTAAATCGGTTGCAATCGGCATGTCTGTGTGTTAGAATAATTTTGTATGGATCAAAGTCCGTGGATTTGAAAAAGATACGGGGGAAGCTGTTCAGCCGACCCGAAAGGAATATATATGGGTGATTTTTTTCAGGACGCGTTAGCCACCATATGGTCGACGTTAAAAACATTTGAATTCAAAGATGCGATAGATATCATCATCGTCGCGCTGATCCTGTTTTACCTTTTCAGGCTGTTCCGCCAAAGCCGCGCGGGTCAGCTCGTCAAGGGCGTTGTCATTCTGCTCGTTTTATTTGCTATCTCGGCGCTTGCTAACCTGACGATGGTCAAATTCATCCTGAAATCGGTATTTGAATTTGCCGTCATTATTCTTGTCGTCGTCTTCCAGCCGGAGCTTCGCCAAGGTCTGGAACGCCTCGGACGCAGCAACAAAACGCTGAAGAATATGATGAATACCAGTAATCAGAATCCCGAAACCTATGTAACGAAAGCGATCACCGACGTTGCCGACAGCTGCGCGATCTTTTCAAAATCCCGCACCGGCGCGCTGATCGTCTTTGAGCGCGACAGCTTATTGAGTGAGATCGCCAAAACCGGAACCGTCCTGAACAGTGATACCTCACCCGCGCTGTTAGGCAATCTCTTTTTCAACAAGGCTCCGCTCCATGACGGCGCCTGTATCATCCGTGAAGGAAAGATCCTGTCCGCCGGCTGTATCCTGCCTCTGACAAAGAGTCCGGACGTCAGTTCCGATCTGGGTACCAGACACCGCGCAGCCATCGGTCTGAGCGAAGAATACGACGCGGTAGTTGTCGTCGTTTCCGAGGAAACGGGCAGTATCTCTGTCGCTCTGAACGGTAAGCTGACGCGCGATTATACGCGCAACACGCTGTATGACAGGCTTGTCGAGCTGATTATCCCGAGCGAGAGAGAACGTTCTAATCTGTTTTCTGTCTTGTTCAAGAACAGAAAGGAGAAGAATGATGAAAAAGAGTAATCAATCCTTTCTTGCGAGATTCTTCTCCCACGATATCACGCTCCTCGTGCTGGCGTTTCTCTTAGCGTTCGCCGCATGGTTCGTCATCAGCATGAGTGAGGAAAGCGAAGATACAAAAACGATCACCGATATCCCGATACTGGTAGAACTTCCCGACACCGCAGTTGAAGACGGCTTGAAGCTGTACGGCGCGGATGACCAGAAGGCTTCGGTCGAAGTAACGGGCAACCGCGCGATTCTCGGTTCGCTGACCGCCTCGGATATTCTGGTATCGGCTAACCAGTCGAGCTCCATGATCTCCGTCGGCTCCTATACACTGTCTCTGACAGCAAAACAGAACAGCGTCAAGACCAATTATACGATCATCAAAGAAAAGCTGTCGCCTTCCACGATCACGGTGTATGTGGATAAAGAGAAGGAAAAAGAGTTCACGATCGATAACCAGATCACCGTCAACCTTGACGACAGCAACCATTACGCCAGCGTCGCCCTGTCCAAGAGCAAGGTGACGGTGACCGGTCCCGAGACGCACGTCAACCAGATCGCTTCGGTCGCCGTGATCGATACGATCACGCCTAAGGAACAAACCACCACCGTCAATGAAGATCTGGTGTTCCTTGATGAGAACGGAGATAAACTCTATCTGCCGTATGTCAAGACCGATATCGGCACGGTCGAAGCGACGATCACGGTGCTTCCGATCTCTGAGGTTTCGCTGTCGGTCAACGTAGTCAACGAGCCTTCCGAGTATCCCGATATTGTGATCGATCCCGCAACGGTCAAAATAGCCGGTCCTCAGGAAGTGCTGGACAGCATCAAGGATGAAGACGATAACAAGGTCACGCTCGGCGAGCTCGACTTCCATACGCTCAAAAACGAGGGGAATAAGCAGAAATATGATATCACCCTGCCGAAGGGCTGCAAGGTCATCTCCGGCGAGACCTCCGCTACCGCCTATATCGACCTGAACGCTTATTATTCGACCACGGTCAGCGCGAAGGTCACCAGTAAGCTGGATACCTCCAAATATACCGTTGAATTCGCGTCCAATAACATCGAGGTCACGGTCGACGGTCCCGAGGATCTGGTCAACAGCGTTGCTGCTTCCGATGTTTCGGCTGTCGCTGATTTCACCGGATTGCTGGACGGCATCAAATCCGGCAGCGCCGTTTCACTCAGCGTACCGTTGAACGTGACGTTATCCGACGATTATTCCAAATGCTGGGTTTACGGAACGTATACCGTCAACGTGAATGTAACGAAAAAATAATAAGACATAATGAAACGCACCGCTTTCCGGCGGTGCGTTTTCTGTATCAGTATTGCATTGAATTCAGGTATTTATAGCGGTTCTTTGTCAGCTTTCCGTGCGGTGATTCGACCGTATCCTTATGATAATGTACGCTCTGTACCAAGCCTATTCCGATCAGCACGGACATCAGCGACGAGCCGCCGGATGAGAAGAACGGAAGCGTGATGCCGATGACCGGCAGCAGTCCGAGCACCATGCCGATGTTGATGATCGTCTGGACGCTGATCATGGAGAATACGCCGATACAGATCATCCTGCCCAGATAATCTCTGGCGGACTTCGCGTCCATCATGATCTTGATACAGATGAGCAGGAGGATAAACAGCAGGAGCACACATCCGATAAAGCCTAATTCTTCGCCCGCTACGGTATAGATAAAGTCGTTTTCCTGTTCGGGGACGATGCCGGAGGCGACTCTCGGTCCGTTGCCCAGTCCCGTACCGCTCAATCCGCCCGACGCGACGCTGACCTTGCCCTGATACTGCTGCCAGCCGTAGGTCTTCAGCGCGTTGCCGTCGATATCGAACACCGCCGTGAATCGGCTCTTTTGCTCTTCGTTGAGGAAATAGGTCCAGAAGATCGGGATCCCCGCCGCCAGGAGCAGGATCATGATCAAAAAGTATCTGAGCTGTACGCCGCCGATAAACGCCATGATGATGAACATAAAGATAAAGATCAGCACCGTACCGTCGTCGCCCTGCATGTGGATCAGCACGACCGGGATCGCCATGTGGATCAGCAGAGAGATCACGCCGATGAGGCTGCGGAGCATTTCGCTGTCTTTCAGCATCTGCAAATGTTTCGCGAAGGTGATGATAAAGAAGATTTTCACGAGCTCCGACGGCTGGAAGGATACGCCGCCCGGCAGGGTGATCCACGCCGTATCGTCCGTACCGCTGACGTTTCTGCCGATCACAAACACCAGGAGCAGTAATCCGAGGGATACGGCAGCCAACAGCGGCCAGAGACGCGCGATCCGTTCATAATCGATGAGCGTGATCACGATCGCCGCGATATAGCCGACCACCAGAGCCAGCAGCTGAGGCGTTATGTAGCTGTAGTCGGAGGAACGCTGCATGGATTTGATCAGCAGGATGCTGTATACGCTCGCCGCGATCGTCAGCAGCCAGAGGATAACGTCGGATTTCGTGAAGAATTTCGTTAATCCTTTGATGATTTTTTGCATATCGTACCTTTCTGAGAGAATGGTTTCTGATTTCAACTTTCATTATAGTGAAAGACGCAATTGAATTCAAGATAAATATTTGTAATAATTTTTGAATTTTTTCCTTATAGCATTATTCCATAGGTCGAGTATGATAAAATAACTATTTGATAATGTAATCTATTACACGGAGATTGATATGATAAAAACAGTCACCGGCTCGCCGATTCAGACGGAAGAGCTGGGAGCAAGGATCGCTTCGGTCCTCAAGGGGCGTGAAATGATCGCGCTGTTCGGCGATCTGGGCGCGGGCAAGACCGCCTTTACGCGCGGCTTATGCGCGGGACTCGGTATCAAAGACGGTGTGTGCAGCCCGACCTTCGCGATCGTCAACGCGTACAGCGGAAAATATCCTGTTTATCACTTCGATATGTATCGCATCAACAATGAAGACGATCTGTTCGCGACGGGTTACTACGACTATATCGGCAGCGGCGTCATCATCATCGAATGGAGCGAGAATATCGAATCCGAGCTGGAGCCTGACTGCATCCGTATCCGCATCACGAAGACCGACGCGGAGTATGATAGAATCTTTGAGATAGAGGGGTTGGACGATTATGCTGATGTTATCTGTTGATTCTTCCGCCGCTCCTGCCTCTGTATGCCTCTTGGAAGACGGCAAGGTGATCGCCGACTATTATCTTAACACCGGCTTTACCCACAGCCAGACACTGATGGCGATGACCGAATCCGTCCTGAAAATATCCGGCAGATCCGCTTCGGATATCGACGTTTACGCGGTCAACAGCGGTCCCGGTTCATTCACGGGCGTGCGGATCGGCGTCAGCGCGGTCAAAGGCATGGCGTATGCCGCGGACAAGCCCTGTATCGAGGTGTCTACGCTCGAAAGCATGGCGTACAATTCTCTCGGCTCTCACGCGGTGATATGCGCCTGTATGGACGCGAGACGCCAACAGGTATACAACGCCCTGTTCCGCGTGGACGGCGTGAGGATCGAACGGCTATGTGATGACAGAGCGATCTCGATCGACGAGCTTTTAACGGAGCTGAATACGATCAACGGCGAGATCATCCTCGTCGGCGACGGTGCCGAGCTGGTTTTCAGCCGCGCTGACAATCCTGCGGTACAGCTTGCCGCGCCGAATCTCAGGTATCAGAGAGCTTCATCCGCTGCTGCGGCGGCTCTTGAAAAATACAATAGGGGAGAGAGCGTCTCTCCCGCGGCTTTGACGCCGCGTTATCTCCGACTTTCTCAGGCGGAGAGAGAACGCAACGCAAAACAATCAGAAAAGGATGGTACGTTAGTATGATCGCAATCGGATGTGACCACGGCGGTTTACAGATCAAGAACGCCGTGATCGAGTACATGAAGGAAAACGGTATCGAATACACCGACTACGGCTGTTATACCGAAGAAAGCGTCGATTATCCCGTATTCGCCTATCAGGTAGCGAAGAACGTTGCCGACGGGCACGCAAAGCTCGGTATCATCTGCTGCGGCACCGGTATCGGCGTTTCGATGGCAGCCAATAAGGTCAAGGGGATCCGCGCGGCGGTTTGCACCGACGAATTCTGCGCCGAGATGACCCGCCGCCACAATAACGCCAACGTTCTGTGCATGGGCGGCAGAGTGATCGATGAAGAAAAGGCGGTCAAGTTAGCTTCTATCTTCCTGAACACCCCGTTCGACGGCGGCAGACACGAGAAACGCGTCAATATGATCACCGACATTGAAAACGGCTTTTTTACAGTATAATTCTGTACACACCGCTTTGGCGGTGTTATAAACCCTCAGTCACCTTCGGTGACAGCTCCCTTAGGAAAGGGAGCCTCAGGCTTTTGCAAATACAATCTTAATATACAGAAAGAAGGATTATTATGAGTAAAGTAACGATTTTTGATCACCCGCTGATCCAGCACAAGCTCTCTATCCTGCGTGATGAGAACACCGGCACCAAGGAGTTCCGCGAGCTGGTCAATGAGATCTCCATGTTGATGTGCTACGAGGCTACCCGCGACCTCCCGCTGGAGGACGTTGAGATCAAAACGCCCATGACGACCATGATCGCGAAGAAGATCGCCGGCAGAAAGTTAGCTTTAGTGCCGATTCTGCGCGCCGGCTGCGGTATGCTGGACGGCATGCTCACGATGGTTCCCTCCGCGAAGGTCGGTCATATCGGTCTGTACAGAGATGAAGTCACCCACAAGCCTGTTGAATATTACAACAAACTCCCCGGCGATATCGAAGAGAGAGACGTATTCGTTCTCGATCCCATGCTCGCGACCGGCGGCAGCGCGGTTGACGCGATCGGCATCATCAAGCGCTCCAATCCGCGTTCCATCCGGTTCCTGTGCATCATCGCGGCTCCCGAGGGTATCGAAGTCCTGACCAAGGCGCACCCCGACGTCGATCTGTTCTGTGCCGCTAAGGACGAAAAGCTCAATTCCAACTGCTACATCCTGCCCGGACTCGGCGACGCGGGCGACCGTATCTACGGTACGGACGTCGTCGGTGAGGTCACCGTTGACAAGCGCGGCAGTACCGTCAAGCTGCCTTCCAAGAAATGAGAAGATTATCGGCGATCCTGCTGATCGTGTGCATCCTGTCCACCGTACTGCTGTGCGCCTGCGGCGATCAGCCTGCCGTTGACGGCGCGATGACCGCCGTGAAGGATGAAAACGGCAATATCACCGGTTATGAACGCAGGTATCACAACGATAACGGCGATATCACGCGCTGGGACGTTTACGACGCGCAGGAGCAGTACCTCAACTACACGCTGTATGAATACGACAGCAGCGGCAATCTCGCCAAAGAGACCCTCTACGAGGCGAGCGGCATCGGCATACACTACTATGCCTACTCATATACCGATGAAGGCGTATTGGCTGAGATGGATTATGCTTCCGCAAAAGACGGATCCTCCCGCACGCTTTATGATGAAGAGGGGATCGAGAAGGAACGATACACCTATAACAACAAGGACAGGCTCGTAAAATTCGAGGAGTATGTCTTCGGAGAATGGGTGGAGCGCGATCTTCCGACCGAGTCGAGTGAAACAACCGAAGAATCCGCCGAATAGAAAAGAGCCGCTTTCATCATCGAAAGCGGCTTTACTGCTTCTATTAGTGACAAGTGGTCAGTGGCAAGTGACCAGTGAAGAGGTATGATGGGTGTATTATGCTGCCCGAGCAAAACAAGGATAAAGTGTCCGGTTGGACGGTTTAGTGTTTTCACCGGGATAGTTTATTCTTTCGTTGTATCGGCAGTCTCCTCAGCGGGGACCTCTGTCGCGTCTACCTCGACCGATTCCTCTGCGCTGTTTGCCCATTCCAGTGCCTTATCTCTGCCGACTCTGATAGAGTCAGCCAGAGCGACTCCGAGATCGTTCGCCGCCAGTACCATCGACTTCGCGGTCTTGACCCATGCTTTCTTTAAATCTGACATTTTGACATCTCCTTTGCTTTTTCTTTCATTATACCGAGATCAAGGTGTAAAGTCAAATGAACAATTTATGTACAATTAATTTGTACTTGATTTATTATTTTATTTGTTGTATAATACCTAATGTTCCCGCCGGCATGTCGGAATTGGCAGACGAGACAGACTCAAAATCTGTTGTCTTCACGGGCGTGTGGGTTCGAGTCCCACTGCCGGCACCAAGTCACGCCCCCGTTGTTTGCGCTTCGGGGGCTTTATACTGACTTTTGAAAATCAGTATAAAACATGAAAAGGGGTAGAAACAATGGCAACATACAAAGTATTATACAATCCGCTGAGCAATAACGGAAAGGCGGAAGCCGAGGTCAAGTCGCTGTCCAACAAGATGGAGAACAACGAACTGATCTTTACCGATATCACCAAGATCGACGATATCAAGGCGGTCATCAACGATTTGAAAGAGGATGAGAAGCTCATCATCTCCGGCGGCGACGGTACCCTGAATCACTTCCTCAACGATATCGACGGCATGGATATCAAGAACGAAGTTTTCTTTTATTCTACAGGCTCAGGCAACGACTTTTTGCGCAGCGTCGGCATTGAAAAGGGTAATCTTGTATCGCTGAATCAATTCTTCGGCAAGCTGCCGACCGTTATCATCAACGGCAAAGAACAAAAATTCATCGACGGTATCGGCTTCGGTATCGACGGCTACTGCTGCGAGGTAGGCGACGATATGCGTGAAAACGCCTCCAATAACAAGCCCATCAATTATACTTCCATCGCGATCAAGGGACTTCTGTTCCACTTCAAGCCCGTCAACGCCAAGGTAACCGTAGACGGCAAGACCGAGAGCTTCAGCAGAGTATGGCTGGCTCCTACCATGTTCGGCAGGTTTTACGGCGGCGGCATGATCCCGACTCCCGATCAGCGCCGTGAGGACGGTACCGTTTCCACCTTGGTCTACCATAACTGCGGCAAGATCAAGGCGCTGATGGTGTTCCCGAACATCTTTAAGGGCGAGCATGTTAAGGAGACGAAGATCGTCAAGATCTTCAAGGGCCATGAAGTGACCGTCGAATTCGACCGTCCGACCGCTCTGCAGATCGACGGCGAGACCGTCAGGAACGTCACATCTTATACCGTGAAAATCTGATGATTGCAAAAGCCTCGTTTTTTCGGGGCTTTTCTGTTTGGTATGCCTATTGATTTCAATTGTGAAAACGATTACAATAGAAGCGGTGATTCATATGAAAGCGTCAGTATTATCCGATATCCTCATCCGACTGAACAGGGGAGAGAGCCCCGACCTTATCCTCGCGGCTGACGGAAAAGAATATATCCGAAAATTCAAAAAAGCTGACCGTCTGATCCTGTTGGGCTGCGGTCATGTTTCCGTTGACGTATACCGTTTATCTAAAACGCTTGATTTTGAGATCGTCGCGGTCGACGACAGACCATCCTTTGCCAATTATGAGCGTTTCCCCGACGCTCTGGTCATCTGCGATGATTTCGTATCGGCAATCGAAAAACTGCATATAACGGAAAACGACTATGTCTGCGTGCTGACGAGGGGGCATCTGTGGGATATCCAATGCATCCGCGCGGTACTCGGCGGCACTATGCCGTATTACTTGGGCGTGATCAGTTCGAAAAAAAGAGCTGACGGCATGCGCGGGATCTTAGCGGAGGAAGGCTTCGATCAGGAAGCTATCAATCATATCCACGCGCCTATCGGCTTGAAGATCGGCGCAATGACGACCGCGGAGATCGCCGTATCCATCTGTGCCGAACTGATTCAGGAGCGGCATAAGAAGTATATCAAGCCGCGTGAAAATGAACTGACGCAGACGAACGTCAATAACGAATTGCTCCGTTATCTCAGTGAATCGGATGAGCCGAGAGCAATAGTCACGGTGCTGGCTTCTACCGGTTCTACGCCCGTCAAAAGCGGCAGTATGATGGCGGTCAACAGCCTCGGATTGGTGTCGGGTACCGTCGGCGGAGGCTGCGGAGAAGCGGCGGCGATCAATAAGGCGCGCCGTATCATCGGCACCGGTAAAAGCGCCGTTCTTTCTGTCGATATGAATAACGAGGTTGCGGCGGATAATGACATGGTCTGCGGCGGCAGCATGACTGTTCTGATCGAGGATATCACTTAACTTGCGTTCATTCAACTAATATGATATAATTTTACCACTAACTCATTATTATACTACTGTATGGTGATATTATGAAAATTATCAAGATTTTGAATAACAACAGATGTTCGCTGTCGTTCGAGGTGTTCCCGCCGAAGGTTTCCACTTCTTTCGAGCAGGTGAAGCCCGCGATCGAGAAGATCGCCAAGCTCAAGCCGTCCTTTATGAGCGTGACCTACGGCGCGGGCGGCGGTACGAGTCAGTATACCCTTGATATCGCTCAGGATATCCGCAACCGTTACGGCGTGCCGACCATGGCGCACCTGACCTGTGTCAGCTCGACAAGGGAGACGGTCGCCGAGAAGATCCGCGATTTGAAAAAGGCAGGCATCCAGAACGTCATGGCGCTGCGCGGCGACCTGACGCCCGAAATGAAGCTCAGCGACGCCAAGCACTGGGATTATTCCCACGCGGTCGATCTGATCCGTGAACTTAAAGAGAGCGACGCGGACTTCTGCATCGGCTGCGCGTGTTATCCCGAGGTGCATCCCGAAAGCCCTCACCAGACGGACGATATCCGTTATCTGAAAGAAAAGGTTGACGCGGGCTGTGACTTTATGACGACGCAGATGTTTTTTGACAACAACCTGCTGTATAACTTCCTGTATAAGATCCGCGAGGCGGGCATCACCGTACCGGTCATCCCGGGCATCATGCCGATCACCAAGGCGGTACAGCTCGAGCGCGCGATCCAGTTGTCCGGCTCCTTTATCCCGCAGAGATTCAAGGCGCTGGTCGACCGATTCGGCGGCGACGATATGGCGATGGCGCAGGCGGGTATCGCGTACGCGACCGACCAGATCATCGACCTGTACGCGAACGGCGTACAGAATGTGCATCTATACACGATGAACAATCCGGAGATCGCCCGCGCGATCCAGAACAACATCAGTTCGATCCTCGGCAACACAGGCAAATGATCCGGAAACTTACTTTAGAAGCGCCGTCATGGAACAAGCACGAGATCATGCGCTACGCGCGCATCCGCGGCGCGAACGACACATATAACGATCTGATCGACGCGTGTATCGCCGAAGCGGAAGCGGTACTGAGCTATCGTGTATGCTACGCAATCCTGCCGGTATCTTATACGGATGATCAGCTCTATATCGGCAAAATCAATGCGCCGTATCAGACGATCGGGAAAGCGATTCGAAACGCGGAGGAAGTACTGCTCTTTGCGGCGACCGTCGGCGCGCCGTTCGACAGACTGATCCAAAAATACAGCCTGCTGGAACCGTCCAAAGCGCTGATGATGCAGGCGATAGGCGCAGAGCGCGCCGAGAGCCTCTGCGACGCGTTTTGCGGCAAGATGAATACTGAGCTTTGCTGTGACGGAAAACGCCTTACGCCGCGCGTGAGCCCCGGTTACGGCGATATCCCGATGGAGATGCAGAGGGATATCTTTACGGTTTTGGATTGCTCGCGTCAAATCGGATTGACGCTGGACGAAAGCCTGCTGATGTCGCCGAGCAAGAGCGTGACGGCGATCGCGGGGATCGTCGGAGAATGTGAAACAGAGAGCGACAAATGCACCTCGTGTGATAAAACGGATTGTGCATACAGGAAATAAACCAATTCACTGTCATTGCGAGGGTGCTTGCGACCGTGGCAATCCCACAATGAGGGACTTGCACGTTTCTGTTTCATCAACCGGTTGAAAACGTCAAGGGGATTGCCACGTCGTCCTCATCGGCTGTACTCGGAAGGCATATCCGGTAGGTATGCCTTGACCTCGCGCCGCCGATCGTCCTCTCCCCAAAAAGCAGTTGCTTTTCGGGGTCCCCATTATGCACCTCCCGCAGGGAGGCTATGGGCTTCGCAATGACACTGTTACTTTAATGTTGAATCAGTCGTCTTTCCCTTCAAGGTTATTATTTGGAGAATATAATGGATTTCAAAGAGTACTTACAACATAACATCGTCATCCTCGACGGCGGGATGGGTTCGCTGCTGCAGGCGCGCGGGTTACAGCCCGGCGAAGCGCCCGAGCGGTGGAATCTCACGCATGCGGATGATATCATCGACATACAAAAAGCGTATTATGACAGCGGCTCCAACGTCGTCAACACCAATACCTTCGGCGCGAATCTGCTGCACTTTGACGAAGATGAGCTGGAAGATATCATCAAGGCGGCGATCGATAACGCGAATGCCGCGCGCGAACAAAGTACTGCGGATCACGCAAAATTCGTCGCGCTGGATATCGGTCCCACCGGCAGATTGCTCAAGCCGATGGGCGATCTCGACTTTGAAGAAGCGGTAAGCATTTTTGCGAAAACCGTTCAGATCGGCGTTTCTTACGGCGTCGACCTTATTATGATCGAGACCATGAACGACAGCTATGAGACCAAGGCGGCGCTTCTGGCGGCGAAAGAGAACAGCGATCTGCCCGTTATCGTCTCCAACGCCTACAGCGAAAACGGCAAGCTGATGACCGGCGCGTCGCCCGCGGCGATGGTAGCATTGCTCGAGAGCATGGGCGCTGACGCGATCGGTGTGAACTGCTCCTTCGGTCCGGATAAGCTCGCTCCCATCGTCAGGGAGTATCTGCGTTATGCTTCGGTTCCCGTACTGTTGAAGCCCAACGCGGGACTGCCGCACAGCGAAAACGGCTGTACCGTCTATGATATTTTGCCGGAGGAATTCTCACAGATCACCGCCTGCTTAGTCAGAGAGGGCGTTCGCGTGGCGGGCGGCTGCTGCGGCACTACCCCGGAATATATCAAAAACCTGTGCGATAAAATCAATGTCACTCGCGCGACACAAGAGTCGAGCTCGGATAATTTATACAATCCCTCCGCCTCGTGCCTCGGCACCTCCCTTTACCAAAGGGAGGCTTATACCGTCATTTCGTCATACACCCATGCGGTGTTTTTCACCGACGATCCCGTTCTGATCGGCGAGCGCATCAACCCGACAGGCAAAAAGCGCCTGAAAGAAGCGCTTCGCAGCAATGAGCTGGATTATATCCTCGGCGAAGGCTTGAAACAGCAGAGCGCCGGCGCGCAGGTGCTGGACGTCAACGTCGGACTGCCCGAGATCGACGAGCCCGCGATGCTCTGCCGGGTCGTCTACGAACTGCAGGCGATCATCGACCTGCCGCTGCAGATCGACACCTCCGACCCTGTCGCGATGGAAAAAGCGCTGCGTATTTACAACGGCAAGCCGCTGATCAACTCCGTCAACGGCAAGCAGGAGAGCATGGACGCGATCTTCCCGCTGATGAAAAAGTACGGCGGCACGGCGATCGCGCTCACGCTGGATGAAAACGGTATCCCAGAGACCGCGGAGGGGAGAGTGGCGATCGCAAAACGCATCATTGATACCGCCGCTTCCTACGGGATCGATAAAAAAGATCTGATCTTCGACACCCTCGCGATGGCTGTCTGCGCCGATAATAACGCCGCCAAGGTGACGCTCGAATCACTCAGCATCATCCGTCACGAGCTGGGCGTTCACACCTCTTTGGGCGTGTCCAATATCAGCTTCGGACTGCCGCAGAGAGATATCGTCAACGCGACATTCTTCGCGCTGGCGCTTGAAAACGGCTTGTCTGCCGCCATCATGAACCCCTTTTCCGCGGAAATGATGAAGACATGGCACGCCTACCGCGTGCTGAAAGGCATCGACGAGAACTGCACGGATTACATCGCCTTTGCCGATACGGTACAGAACAACATCACGATCGGCGAGAAAACCGCCAAAGCCGATGAAGATACATTGACCCTGCAGGGCGCGATCATCAAGGGCTTGAAGGATCAGGCGGCGAAGCTCTGCGCCGACCTTCTGCAAACCGTCGAATCGCTGACCGTTGTACAGGAACATATCATCCCCGCGCTCGACAAGGTCGGACAGGACTATGAGCAGGGGAGAGTGTATCTACCGGGTCTGCTGATGAGTGCCGAGGCGGCGAAATTCGCCTTTGAAGAAATCAAAAAGCGCATGACGGAGGGCGGCGGCAAAAACAAATGTGCCGTCGTGATCGCCACCGTCAAGGGCGATATCCACGATATCGGCAAGAATATCGTCAAGCTCCTGCTGGAGAACTACGGCTTCGATGTACACGATCTGGGTAAGGACGTAGCTCCCGAAGCAATAGTGGAAGAGACCGTGCGTCTGCACGCGCCGATCGTCGGATTATCCGCCCTGATGACCACCACCGTTCCGTCTATGGAAGAGACCATCAAACAGCTGAGAGTATCGGCTCCCTGGGCAAAGGTCGTGGTAGGCGGCGCCGTGATGACCGCAGAATACGCCGCATCCATCGACGCGGACAAGTACTGCAAGGACGCAATGGATACCGTGAGGTACGCGGAGCAGATCAATCAATTGTAATAATATTAAGATAAGACTCGCGGCTGCATTAAAGCTTCTCTGAGTTTTAACTATATAGATAAGGGGTAAGGACACTTCGGTGATATCCTTACCCCTTATCTATTATTTGATCCATGATCTGTATTTTGCAATTTTTTTCAAAAAACAAGCATGCTGACGAATCAACTTAAAGCATTAAAAAACCGCTCAAAACCAAAGTTTCAAGCGGTAATGGTGACCCATCGGAGATTCGAACTCCGGACACCTTGATTAAAAGTCAAGTGCTCTGCCAACTGAGCTAATGAGTCATATGGGGTGAGTAATGGGAGTCGAACCCATGCTCTCCAGAGCCACAATCTGGCGCTTTAACCAACTAAGCTATACCCACCATATTTGGCGCGCCAAAAGGGATTCGAACCCCTGACCTACTGCTTAGAAGGCAGTTGCTCTATCCAACTGAGCTATTGGCGCAAGTGTGCTGATTTATTATCAGCCTAAACATTATATCGAAAAGAGACTGATTTGTCAATAGTTTTGATAAAAGTTTCCGATACAGTTCTGTAAAGCGAATAATTATAAAAAGGACAGAGCATCACGCTCTGTCCTTCGTCATATAACCTTAATTTTTCAACGCCTGTAACGGTGCGGGGAGTCTGCCGCCTAAGTTGACGAACTTGGACGGATCGCCCTTTCTCAGCGGCATCACGGGTCCCGCGCCGAGCAGTCCGCCGAAGTTGAGTTCCTCGCCGGCTTCTCTGCCGATGGCGGGGATGACGCGCACGGCGGTGGTCTTGCTGTTCACCATGCCGATCGCCGCTTCATCCGCGATGATCGCGGACACGACCTCCGGAGTGGTATCGCCGGGGATGACCAGCATATCCAGACCGACCGAACAAACGGCGGTCATCGCTTCGAGCTTCGTAATATCCAGCGCGCCCTGCTTGACGGCGTTGATCATGCCGTGATCCTCCGATACGGGGATGAACGCGCCAGACAGTCCTCCGACATGGGACGAAGCCATCACGCCGCCTTTCTTGACCGCGTCATTGAGCAGCGCCAGCGCCGCGGTGGTGCCGTGACAGCCGCAGATCTCAAGACCCATTTCTTCCAAAATATGCGCGACGGAGTCGCCGACAGCCGGGGTAGGGGCGAGGGAGAGATCGACGATACCGAAGGGTACGGACAATCTTTGTGACGCCTGCTGTGCGACCAGCTGACCCATGCGGGTGATCTTGAACGCTGTTTTCTTGACCAGATCGGCGACCTCGGTGATGTTCTGACAATTCGCCTTTTCAAGCGCGGCTCTGACCACGCCCGGTCCGGATACGCCGACGTTGATGACGCAGTCCGCTTCGCCTACGCCGTGGAAAGCGCCCGCCATAAAGGGATTATCCTGTACCGCGTTGCAGAAGGTGACGAGCTTCGCCGCACCGATGCAGTTGCGGTCGGCGGTCAGCTTGGCGGTATCGACCACCGCCTGACCCATCATTCTCACCGCGTCCATATTGATACCGGCTTTGGTAGAGCCGATGTTAACGGAGGAACAGACCTTTTCGGTCACGGACAGAGCCTCGGGGATGCTCTCGATCAGCGCGTAGTCTCCCGCCGCGAAGCCCTTTTCCACCAGCGCGGAATAGCCTCCAATAAAGTTCACGCCGAGGGTATCGGCCGCCTTATCCAGGGCTTTCGCGAATTTCAGGATCTTCTGCGTCTGGCAAACGCCCGCGATAATAGCAATCGGGGTGACGGCGATGCGCTTGTTGATGATCGGGATGCCGTATTCACGGCTGATATCCTCGCCGGTCTTAACGAGATCGCCCGCGTAACGGCAGATCTTGTCGTATACTTTATCGCAGGCTTTATCAATGTCGCTGTCGATACAGTCGATCAGCGAGATACCCATGGTGATGGTCCTCACGTCAAGGTTCTCGTTGTCGATCATATTGATAGTCTCTAAGATGTCTTTCGTTTCAAGCATGTTACACCTCAGATTTTATGCATCGAGTTGAAGATATCTTCATGCATGACGTGGATCTTGAGGTTGTTGTCCTCGCCGACCTGCTCTAAATTTTTCTGGAGCTGATCGAACGCGACGGTCGCGCCGCCGATATCCGCGAGCATGATCATCGCGAACATATCCTGCAGGACGCTCTGGGTGACCTCGATAATGTTGACTCCGACCTCCGCACAGGCGGTGGAAACCTTACTGAGGATGCCGACGGCGTCCTTACCTAGTACGGTGATAACTGCTTTCATAACATATACCTCCATAACAATAACAGTGTCATCGCGAAGCCCATAAGGGCTGTGGCAATCTCAACTTCACACTCTCTACAGGAAGTTGGTCAAAATATTCGGCAGATAAACGATGATGATATACGCCGCCAAGAGTGAGATCGCCAGCGCGATATTGACGCCGCCTTTTGTCTGCAGGACGGTCTCGGGGTTCTCGCCGTCGGAATTCTCCTTGATCTTCACGATCTGCTTCTTACAGTGTTTGAAGTACATGCGGTTGAAACAGATACCGATCACGATCATCATTACGACGCGCGCGATCTCGATCAGCGTCGGCAGGTACAGTACCAATATCTCTGCAAAAGAGCACTGCTGCATGAATTGGATGAAATTGCTCACCATGTCCTGCGTGCTCATGGAGTTGGCGTACACTTCCATGAAGTTGGTAAAGAGCGAGCTGTAGGCGATCGTGATATACGACTCGACGATCAGCATCAGAAGCTGCAGGCCGGCGAACAGCGCGCCGAGCTTATACATCTTGCGGTACAGCATGTAGCCGCCCGTAAAGATCGCCGCGGAGAAGTTGAACTTACTCTTATTAAAGTTTCTGATATTGTTGAATACGCGAATGAAGTAGGGGGTATTCTGCTTGACATACTTCGCCGCTTCTCCGGCTGTTACGCCGTCGCCGAAGTCGGTATCGCCGGGTACGCCCGCGAGAGGATCCATGAAAGCCGCCGCACCGAAAGGCATACCGTTCGGCTGACCGTTCTGACCTGTGAAGGGTGCGGACGCGCCGCCTGCGGGATTCTGCTGCTGATTCGTCTGCGATTTGTTCTCTGTCAGAGCAGCGCCGCAGTTTTTGCAGAAAAAGGAATCCTTGTCATTGTTCTTGCCGCAGGAGGGACAGATCCTGACATTTTCATCAGCGGCGTCATCATTCTCCGCCTGATAGTCATATCCCTGCGCGTGCATATTCTCATTGAAGCAATGACCCGTCTGTTCATAACATTCACGGTGATGCGGCGTACCGCACTCGGGACAGACGACGATGTCGTCGTCAGCATGGAAGTACTTCTGACATACGGGACATTTTTTACCGATATAATCCATATATTTCTCCTGTTTATCGATCGTCATCGCAAGGCATTATTGCCGCCGCGATCACATCATAATCCATTAGTCATAATATTATAACAAATTCTGTCTGATTCTGCAACAAAATTTTTGTGAACAATACAAGTTATGCAAGATTATCTTTACATCAATGATAATATGTATTATAATTCAATTGTTTAAACATGAAACCGATCTACTGTTCACTGATAAATGAGGGACGATTATGCTGCAATTTGAAGAACTGAAACTGAAATTAGAGGCGATGAAGCCCGAAATAGACGATCTTGCCTCCGCGCTGGGGCTCGGTCAGATGAGAAGCGAGATCCAGCAGCTCGAGAACCGCGCCGCAGAGCCGGGATTCTGGGACGATATGGAAAACTCGCAGAAGATTTTACAGCGCACCTCCAACCTGAAAGCCAAGGTCGAGAAATATGAAAAGCTCGAAGCGCGCTATGAAGACGCTTTGGCGCTGATCGAGCTCGGCGACGAGGCGGAGGACGAGAGCCTGATCGAAGAGGCGCAGGCGGAGATCGACGCCATCCGCGCGGATATTGACCGCCAGAGGCTTGAGACACTGCTCACAGGCGAATATGATAAAAACAACGCGATCCTGACCTTCCACGCCGGCTCCGGCGGTACCGAAGCGCAGGATTGGGCGGAGATGCTCTATCGCATGTATACGCGCTGGGCCGCCGCTCACGGCTTTAACGTCAAAGAGATCGACTATCTCGACGGCGATGAAGCGGGCTTGAAGAGCGCGGTACTGCTGATCGAGGGCGAGAACGCCTACGGTTACCTCAAAAGTGAGGCGGGCGTTCACCGTCTGGTGCGCGTTTCACCCTTTGATTCCGCAGGCAGAAGACATACGAGCTTTTCTTCGCTGGAGGTCATGCCCGAGATCGATGACGATATCAAAGTGGAGATCCCGCCTGAAGAGATCAAGATGGACGTTTACCGCGCGTCCGGCGCGGGCGGTCAGAAGGTCAATAAGACTTCTTCCGCTGTCCGTCTGACCCATATCCCGACCGGCATCGTGGTCGCGTCACAGGTAGAGCGAAGCCAGTATCAGAACCGCGACGTCGCGATGAAGATGCTGATCTCCAAGCTGATGGAGATCAAAGAGCGCGAGCATCTCGATAAGATCGAGGATATCAAGGGTGTGCAGAAGGAGATCACCTGGGGCTCCCAGATCCGCTCCTACGTCTTTATGCCGTATACGCTGGTCAAGGACCACCGAACCGGGTTTGAGACCGGCAACGTCAACGCTGTGATGGACGGCGACCTCGACGGCTTCATCAACGCTTATCTGAAAGCGCTGTTGCTCGGCGAATTGCAGGCGTAATATTCCATTATAGAATTAACAGCCCTCCCGATTATCTTTCGGGAAGGCTGTTTTTACTTGATGATTTCTGCCGGTATCGCGATCCACTCCCGCACAAAGTAAGCGGGGTAAGCAGATAAACCGATCATATTATTCTTGGTGTTGACCGCGCTGACCTTGACAGTTTTATCCGTTTTCGCGGCGATGACGCGGGCTCTGAGCTGATGATAGCTGTCCGTCACGACGGCGATGTCCCTCGGCAGATCGTTCTTTTTAATGATCTCCAGAGAATAGCGGATATTCTGCTCGGTATTGGTCGCCTGATCCTCTTGATACAGACGCTCGGGGGATATTCCGGCGTCAACGAGGTTTTCATACATACACTGCGCTTCGCTCATGATCTCATCGTCGCCCTTGCCGCCGGTCAGGACCGCTGAGGTCGCGGGATGCTCTTCCAGATACAAACGCGCGGCGTTGATTCGCTGTCTCAGAAGAGTGCTTGGTCCCCAAGGCTTCACCTGCGCGCCGAGAACGACTGCGGTATCGTCCTTTTCGGGCTTGACGTTCATCGCGTAGATCATAAAGCCTGACACAACAATCGCGTAAATCAAAAACGCGGACGCGCCGATCTGTATGACCCTTACCAGTACGGTCCCCGCCGTACCTGTCAGCAATCTCACCTTGATACCGTCATAGACGCCGGCAAAGCCGAAGCGGAATATCAGCGCCGCGCAAATCAGTACGCCGATGATTGAACCGAGGCTCTTGATCCCGAAAAACAGCGGCGAGATAAACCATATGAGAAAGATCGCGGCGATAACGGTTATGATGATCCGCAGGACAATCATCACGAATCCTGTGCGGCTTTCAGCGCTTGAGCCAGTTGATCGGGGCAGGAAGTGCCTCTGCCGGCGCAGTCGATGCCCTCGAGCCTTTCAATGGCTTCATCAACTTCCATACCCTGAACCAGCTTGCCGATACCCTGCAGATTGCCGTTGCAGCCGCCCAAGAAGCGGCAGCTTTTGATGATATCATCCTCAATTTCCAGTTCGATTTTGCGCGAACATACGCCGCGGGGGATATAAGTGTATTTCATGTCATGCTCCTTTTTCAGTACATTCAGAATATTATAATAATTATCGTAGATCTTGACAAAATGCCGGCACTGCGGCATTGACTGTGCGGCATTGACTGTCCGAATATGAGAAAAGGCTCGCCTCAGCAAGCCTTTTTGGAGCGGATAACGGGACTCGAACCCGCAACATCAACCTTGGGAAGGTTGCGCTCTACCATTGAACTACATCCGCGTTTCTGTAGCACAGTATAATACGAATCCGCGGTGAAGTCAAGCGAGGCGACAAAATATTGTTTATATTTCTCATACAAACTGAAAATCATCAAAAAATGTGTTATACTGAGTGTCCACACATATCGAAAGGTGTATCCTATGTCATATCAAATCACTCTCGGACAATGGAAGAGCGTATTCGCCGTACCGTCATCCGTTGTCGATCAACATATCAAGATCGCGTCGGAAGCGCAGCTGAAGACGCTTCTGTATCTGCTCCGGCACTCGGATGAAGAATTAACGGACGAGCAGCTCGCGTCCGCGCTGCGTCTGTCTGCGGATGAAGTGCGAAATGCCGTTGATTTCTGGATCGAGCGCGGTTTACTGTCGAAGAGCGATCATATCCTGACTCCCTCTGCTTTCGTAAACGAACAGCCTGCCGCTGTTACGTCAAAGCCGCAGATCGAAGAAGAAAAGCCAAAAAAGCAGCATACCATGTCCCGCGCGCAGCGTCCCGATCCGATGTTTGTATCGAAGCTCCTGCAGCAGGATACCGATCTTGCCGGATTGATGGAGGAAGCGCAGACCGTGCTGCAAAAGCCGCTGTCCTCCGGAGATACGGGTACATTAGTCATGCTGTATGATTCTTTCGGTCTGCCGTGCGCCGTGATCGCTCTCCTGCTGAATTATCTCGCCTCCATCGGATGCGCTAATATGCGCGACGTCGAGCGCTACGGCATCCGCTGGGCTGACAACGGAATCAAAACCGTAGAAGACGCCGAACGCGAAATCGAAAGACTGACGACGTCACGCGAGGCGTGGGGGAGTGTCTCCAAGCTGCTGGGTATCCGCAACGTCGGCAATCCGACCAAAGCACAGCTGGAAAACGCTCATCGCTGGGTCGTTACATGGAATTTCAGCGATGAAATGATCGTTGAGGCGTATGAGAGATGCGTCAACATCAAAGGCGAATACAATATCAGCTATATCAACGCGATATTGAAGCGCTGGCATGAAAAGGGCATCAAATCGATGGACGCGCTCCGTGAAGCGGAAGCCGCTTCCAAGAATAAACAAAAGTCAAACACAAAGAAAAACGCAAAAGGCTCCGTATTCTCTGTTGAAGGAGCTTCATTCGACGTCAATAAATACAAGAATACTTCGTTATTTGACGACTGATATACAATGAATCGAGCGATATCATTTTGATGATCGATCAATATATGAGGGTTATTAACTATGGCTTACTCAAAAGAGATATTTCAGGAAGCAACCAACAGATTAGCACAGCGCCGCCAGAACGCGCTCAGAACGGCAGAGTACAGCCGCGAGCAGCTCTTTCGTGAGATCCCCAGACTGAGAGAGATCGACTATGAACTGCAGTCGATCGGCGCGTCTATCGCGAAAGCTGTCGTCAAAGCGCCTGAAGGCGGCAGAGAGAGCATCCGCGAACTGAGCGAGCGCAGTATCAAACTGCAGGAGGAACAGAACAGGATCCTTGAGGAGCATCATATCGGCAAAGAGATTCTCGAGCCGCGCTTCACCTGTAATAAATGCAGGGACACCGGATATGTAGAGCATGACAACCGTACCGATATCTGTGACTGTCTTCAAAAGCTGATGTCCGATATCGCCGGGGAAATGCTCTGTGATAATCTGACGCTGGATGAATATACCTTTGAAAACTTCAACCTCGATTATTACAGCAAAACACCTGACGCCGACGGAAAGATCCCCTATAACCGGATGTCGAAGATCTGTCACTACTGCGAGGATTACGCGGATAATTTCACAACGCACAGCAAAAGCCTGCTGTTGATCGGCGCAACCGGGCTGGGAAAAACCCACCTGAGTCTGTCTATCGCGAATGTTGTGATCAGAAAAGGGAACTCCGTTATTTATACGACCGCTCCGGATATCCTCTTCAAACTCGAAAAAGAGCATTTCAGCTACAAATACGCCGAGCAGGAGGATACTTACAATTCACTGCTTAAATGCGATCTCCTGATCTTAGACGATTTAGGTACGGAATTCTCTACCGAATTCACCCGCACCTGTATCTATAATCTCTTTAACGCGAGACTTCTCGCGGGCAAACCTGTCATCATCAGCACCAATATGACGCTCGACGAGATGATCAACGCTTATTCTCAGCGATTTTTTTCCCGCGTCATCGGTTCTTGTGACCGTCTCGATTTTATCGGTCAGGATATCAGACAGATCAAGTGATCTGCGTTTTCAAAAAATCTCATAAAAGCACTTGACAGATTCCGTTTTTTGATTATAATAGTAAAAGTGCAGTGCGGAATTGTGTAAGGGTAGCACAGCAGACTCTGACTCTGTATGTCTGGGTTCGAATCCTAGTTCCGCAGCCATTGGCCCCGATTCACTTCGGGGCTGTTTTATCGAGGTGTGGCGCAGTTTGGTAGCGCGCTTCGTTCGGGACGAAGAGGTCGCAGGTTCAAATCCTGTCACCTCGACCAAATAAAAAGGACTGCTTCGGCAGTCCTTTTTATTTGGTCGAGATAGGAATGTGACAGGATTTGAAAGGGCGTTAAGAAAACAGTCCGGCGGACTGTTTTTAGCCCGTGGAGATAGGTAAACGATAGTCAGGAGCAGCGTACAAAAGACGAAATGCTGATATTCTCCATATCTCACGTCGTCACCTCGACCATGTTTCAATAATAGGTGATAGTCTGCTTCGGCAGTCCTTTTTATTTGGTAGAGATAGGAATGTGACAGGAGTTGAAAGGGCGTTAAATGGATATGACTTTGCTTAGACAGCATTTTTATTGACAGAAAAAGTCATTATTGATATAATCACTAACAGCGTCTGAAAAACGACATGCTTCGGATCGGATCACAATATTATATCCGGTTCGACGCAATAACAAAAAAAGGGAGAACATATCTTGGCTGAGAAATCTAAAAAATCGGTCCGATCAAACGCTATCATATCAATCTGATCGGCAGGATCAAAGAGAATAAAGCTGTTTTTATCGTTTTTACCATCCTTCGTATTCTGATCGTAGTCGCCCTGGTCAGAAGCCTGATGATCGGCAACTATGAAGCAACGGCGACCTGTGTGCTGTCGTCTTCTGCATCTTCGGCTTTATCTATGAGAAAGTCGGTGAAAAGAGCAAGGTCGCGGCTTCCGTCGTCAAAGGAATGAAAGTTCAACCGGTCGACGAAATGAAGGACTATTCCGAAGACGTCAAGAAGATGGCTGAAGAGAAAGCTGAAAAAAAAGCGGGAAAGAAAGCCGCTAAGAACGAAAAGAAAGCTGCAGAGAAACAGAAATAATCAACTGAATTTGATTGATAAAAGTCTGTCGAAAGATGTCTTACGGCAGACTTTTTATTATTTGCTATTCTTCTTGAAGATTTCCGAAGTATCGGATATAATAGAACCAACAAATTATAACGGAGAATCATTATGGATCAACATTTTGATACAGTCATCATCGGAGCAGGTCCCGCGGGAATGGGATGCGGAATCACTTTACAAAAGGATCATCATAACGTCTGTGTGATCGACAAAGCGGTCTTTCCGCGAAACAAAACCTGCGCGGGACTTGTGACAGGTAAAACCTACAGACTGATCAAGGAACTGTTTGACGGGGAGGAGTTCGACAGTTTGTTTTGCTGTACTGCCGACACGGTCAAGCTGTACCGCAAAACGGAGCTGTTAGCATCCGCGCCGATCAAAAACAGCGCAAGACTTGTCAACCGGATCGAATTTGATAACGCGCTTGTCGAACGGTATAAGGCTTTGGGCGGAATCATACTGGAAGGCGAGCGCAATATCGTCATTGATTATGAGAATCATTGCGTGATCCTGTCCAACGGCGATCACATCGGCTTTCAGAATATCATTTTTGCCGACGGCGCTCTCAGCCTTTCACATCATCTGCTGAAATTTGATAAAATGGAAATGGCGTTCGGTATAGAAGCATATGTACCGTCGGAGCAGTTTAATACCGACAGCGTCGACTTGTATTTTGACTGTATCGACGACGGCTATCTGTGGGTGTTTCCGCACGGGGAAACCGTCTGTATCGGCGTTGCCAATATGTATAACAAAGAAATTGATTATAAAAAAATACTTACCGATTTTCTTGAAGACATCGGCGTCGATCCTAATAAACAGCATTACACCGGAGCCTTTCTGCCATACGGTTATGTGATCCCGCAGGAAAAGCTGCCGAAGAATGTGATCCTTGTCGGCGACGCCGGCGGCTTTACCGACCCGATATCCGGCGAAGGCTTGTTTATGGCGCTGAAAACCGGTATGCTGGCGGCAGAAGCTCTCGCGGATACCGATCCGAAAGCTGCCTATTTGAACAGCGTCAAACCGATCGCTTCGATCGTTAAGGAAGGGAAGAAGGTGCAGAAAATCTTCTTTTCCTCAGCGGTGCAGAAAGTGTTTTTAAAGAAGGTGATCGGCAAGAACGGACTCGTCGGTTTCTTCTATGATAATATGGTTGATGAATACAACTATGATTACAAAAACATCAGAAAGATGTACGGCGATTATAAGCAAAAGTAATATGAAGAAAACAAAGGGGCTTTCATAGCCCCTTTTGATATATTCGAAATACGCATTGCCTTTGTATTACAATATTGAAATACTATGTTTTCGATAGAGAATTATAGAAATCCGCCTTTATGCTACAATGTTAGTCGAATTTGATTTTTGAGGGATAACATGACGAACTTAGATGAAATAAAAAAGCAGTTTTCTTCATTGAACGATATGCAGCAAAAGGCGGTCTTTCAGACCGAAGGTCCCGTTCTGATCTTGGCGGGAGCGGGATCGGGCAAGACGACGGTTCTCGTCAACCGCATCGCCTATATCATCAAGGCGGGACTCGCCGAGCCATGGCAGATACTTGCTATCACCTTTACCAATAAGGCAGCGGGAGAGCTGAAAGAGCGCATCGAGGCGGTATGCGGCGAGGGCTCGGACGAGGTCTGGGCGGCTACGTTCCATTCCACATGCGCGCGTATCCTCAGACGCTGGGGCGACAGGCTCGGATTTTCGAGCCACTTCACCATCTATGACACCGACGACTCGCGCCGCCTGATGAAAGAGATCTTAAAGCAGCTTGATATCGATGAAAAGTTCCTGCCGCATAAAGCCGTTCTGAACGAGATATCCAAGTATAAGGATAAGATGAAGGAGCCGAAGGATATCCAAACCGCCGCGTCCTACGACAGCCGACTGAAATATATCGCGCAGGCATATGAGCTGTATCAGCAGCGACTTTTGACCTCGGACGCGATGGACTTCGACGATCTGATCTGCAACACGATCAAGCTGTTCGAACAGAATCAGGACGTTCTCGAATTCTATCAGCGCCGTTTCAAGTATATCATGGTGGACGAGTATCAGGATACCAATAAGAGCCAGTACCGCCTGATCAGCCTGCTGTCTCAGGCGAGAAACAATCTGTGCGTTGTCGGTGACGACGATCAGAGTATCTACCGTTTCCGCGGCGCGACGATCGAAAACATCCTCAGCTTTGAGAATGAATTCAAGGGCGCCGTCGTGATCCGTCTGGAGCAGAATTACCGCAGTACCGGCACTATTCTTGACGCGGCGAATAACGTGATCAAGAACAACGATGAACGAAAAGGGAAGACGCTGTGGACAGAGAATCCCAAAGGCGAGCGCATCACCGTCCATACCGCGGCGAGCGAGAGGGAAGAAGCGCTGTTCATCGCGCAGACGATATTTGACGGCGTAGCAAAGGGACGCAACTATTCCGATTACGCGATCCTGTACCGCATGAACGCGCAGAGTAACGCGATCGAGCAGGCATTGTCCCGCTCGGGCATCCCGCACCGCGTCATCGGCGGTCACCGCTTCTATGACCGTGAAGAGATCAAGGATATGACCTCTTATCTGCAGGTCGTCAATAATCCGCACGACGATATCCGTCTGCGCCGCATTATCAATAAGCCGAAGCGCGCGATCGGCGAAGCGACCATGACGAAGGTCGCTGAGATCGCCGCCGGGATCGGCGAAAGCGTGTATTCCGTGATCAGACACGCGTCCGATTATCCGACGCTGGCGCGCGCGGCGGCAAAGCTCGAGAGCTTTGCCAAGCTGATCGAAGGCTTTGTAGAAGCGGCAGAATCCGGTGATTATTCTATTGCAGAATTATACAACCTCATATTAGAGCATACCGATTATAAAAATTATCTGATCGCCGAAAAGGACGATTATGAACAGCGCATCGAAAATATCGACGAGTTGTCCTCCAATATCATCAAATTCCAAGAGGATTACGGCGACGACGCGTCCTTAGGCGCTTTCTTAGAAGAAATCTCCCTGATGACGGATATCGATAACTATGACGCCGACGCCGACTGTACCGTTATGATGACGCTGCACTCCGCGAAAGGTCTGGAGTTCCCGGTCGTCTTCATCCCCGGTATGGAGGACGGCGTATTTCCGTCGATGGCGACCATCATGGAAGCGGGAGAGCTGAATGAAGAACGCCGCCTCGCGTATGTCGGTATCACGCGCGCGAAGGAAAAACTCTATCTGATCAAAACCAGAGAGAGGATGCTGTTCGGCTCTACGACGCATAACCGTGAGTCCAGATTCGTCACCGAGATCCCGTCCTCGCTGATCGACAGAACAGGCAGCGAGAATATCTTCGCTTCCGGTCGTCAGACGGAGCGCCGTCCTATGCAGCAGAATAATTTCGATCCTTTTGCAAAGAGGAAGCCTTCCGCTCCCAAGACCGCTCCGACGACAAACGTATATCACATCGGCGACGTCGTGCTGCATAACGCGTTCGGCAAAGGCATGATCATTTCAACGACCGCCATGGGTAACGATACGCTGCTGGAGATCGCTTTTGACAGCGTCGGCACAAAGAAAGTAATGGCGAATTTCGCTAAAATGGAAATCATCAAATAAAGTTCACAAAAGACTGAAACCTCCGTATTATGTAATGATGTAAACCATCAAATCATAATCGGAGGTTTTACTTATGCCTGATAATGTAAATGAAACGGCTCAAAAGCGCATACAGGGCGAGCCGGTATGCATCGACGCGCGCCGTGTTTATGACAGCTGCGGCGATAAAGACTGTCTGGCGGATCTCCCTGTATACGTCAGTGAGGAATCCCAGGCGCTGATTGACAGCGCGCTCAATGTCCGGATCCGCAGCGCGGATGTATTGGATATGCTGATCGACATCGAACCCGTCCCGTTTAACCGGGGTTTCTATTCGATCGATATCATCTTTTACTTCGGCGTCATTCTCGACGTTTACGCCGCAGCCGGCGCGGCACCTCAGCAAGTAAACGGTCTGTGTGTATCAGATAAAAAAGTGATTCTCTACGGCTCGGAAGGGAATGTCCGCGTATTTTCATCGGATATGACGGCGGATGCTTATGATGTACAAAATGCCGCGGCGCGCAGCCTGCCGACAGCGAATGTTCAAGTCGCAAAGCCCATCGCTCTGGCTGTCTCTGTCAAGGACAGTCAGCAGTACGGCGAGATAGACCCGCTGAATTATCCGATCCCCGACAGCGTACTGGAATATATCGGCGGCAATATCAGTGAAGACGGAACGAAGATCGTATTAGCGACGCTCGGCGTGTTCTCCATCGTACAGCTCATGCGCAGCGTACAGATGCTCATTCCGTCCTACGACTTCTGCATCCCGGAAAAACGCTGTGAGAGCAACACCGACAGCCCGTGCGAGATGTTCTCGCGGCTCGACTTCCCGACGGATGAATTCTTCCCGCCCAATGTGACGGAGCAAAACGGCAACGGTGAAGGCTGCGGATGCGGATGCGGCAGCGAACAAAACTGATCCGAGTATCTCACGACAATGATGAAGCCCTCCTGCTTTACGGCAAGAGGGCATTTTCTATGTGCGCAAATGCTTTTTATGTTGATTGTAATCCCATTCGATCAGCGTATCGCCGTCGACGATGTACGCCTTTTCAGCCAATAAAGCGAGCGGCTCGTCAGAATAGCTGTCGGAGTAAAAGCTCTCGATCTTTCCGTCCGGATACTTTTCTCTGAAACGCTTGACCTTTTCGGCGTGATAGCAGTTCAAGCCGTCGTATTTGCCGGTACGGATGTCGACCTTGGAGGCGATCACGGTGATATGCAGCTTGTCTTCCAAAGGCTTCAACAGGAATTCCGGAGAAGCGGAAACGATCACGTCGTCATCGCGATGGATCTGACGATAAAACGGCTTGATCCCCGAGAACTTTTCTTTCCAGAAGCGTTCGACGTCCTCAACGCCTTTGATCGCTTTCAGAAAGCGGTACATCTTTTCTTTGAATTCGGTCTTTGTGCCGATGCGGAAAGTATAATACCGTACCGATGCGTAACCGATCAGCGGCAGATAGAGCAATGTTTTCGGATAATGACGAAAGCACCAGAAGATAAAATCCCGGGTGGAATCGCCGTAATAGATGGTTTCATCAAAGTCAAATACGTTCATAAGCTTTATCCTTTATGAATAATACACGCCTATTATATCGCTTAAAAACAGTAAATTCAATAAGCATGCTTCTAAAATTCATATTTTGTTAATCTATCGTGTGTCGGAGTATGGTAAAATGATGATAATTAATATGGGGGAGAGGGACTTGTTCGGATACATCAAGGTAGACAGCGCGAATCTGCTGGGCAAAGAATATGAAGCCTACAAAGGAATATACTGTACTTTGTGCAGGCAGCTCGGAAAAGACTATTCCGTTTTCGCGCGCTTCATCTTAAGCTACGACTGTACCTTTTACGCTATGCTCGGACTGGATCTCGCTGAACAGCCTCCGTGTTACCGGCAGGGAAGATGCCGATTCAATCCGTTTAAAAAATGTCACTACGCGCAGACCGAGACAGAAGCTTTCTCATTAGCGGCAGCTCTATCGGTGATCACGGCTTATTATAAGCTGAAAGACAACCTGATCGACTCCCCGTGGTACAAACGCATATTGTACCGTTTGGTACAGCCGTTTTTTGCGTCGTGGCGAAAAAAAGCAGCAAAACGATATCCTCAGATCGAAGCGTCGGTGTCAAAAATGATGGAAGAACAGCTCAAAGCTGAGCGGGACCCCGACTGTGTGCTTGACAGGGCGGCTCAGCCTACCGCCGATATGCTCGGTGAAATGTGCGCGCTGCTGACGGAACGGATTCCGCTGCGAAAGCCGCTTGATCCGACTGTGACAAAACGCATCTATCAGTCGATGGGTTACTATATGGGTCGGTGGATCTATCTGATCGACGCCGCCGATGATTATAAAAAGGATAAGAAGCAACACAATTTTAACCCGTTTTTATTGCCGAATACGGACAGCTCTGTTGAGAATATTAAAGGCTTGCTTAACCATGCGCTGTCAGAAGCGCTTCTGTCCTACGGACTGTACGACAAAGGCAGATACGACAGCATTATTCAAAATGTTCTGCGCGTATCCTGCGTCAACATACAAGAAAAGATCCTGAATGATTTTGGATCGGACAACACGGAGGATTAAATGAAGAATCCCTATGAAGTGCTCGGCGTATCCGAGAACGCAACAGACGAAGAGATCAAAACCGCCTACCGTAATCTGGCGAAAAAATATCATCCCGATAACTATAACGACAGCCCTCTTGCCGACGTCGCGGAAGAGAAGATGAAAGAGATCAACGAGGCGTATGACAGGATATGCGACATGCGCCGCAACGGCTCCCGCAGCTCGTCTTCCTCCGGCTCTTACGGCACCAATAACTCATATACCCGCACCGCTTACCCCGATGTACGCCAGTATATCATGAACGGCAGACTGGACGACGCGATGGAGCTGCTCAACGGCGTACCGTCAGACAGCCGCAACGCGGAATGGTACTTCCTCATGGGCATGGTCTATTCCCGCAAAGGCTGGAACGATCAGGCGTATAACTACTTCCAGCGCGCTTATCAGATGGATCCCGGCAACCAGGAGTTTCAGGCTGCCTTCAACAGCATGAACGCCCGCCGCACTTATAACAACCCCGGTTATAATACTTCTGATAACATGGGCTGTTCCGCATGCGATATCTGCAGCGGTATCCTGTGCGCCAACTGCCTGTGCAATTGCTGCCGCGGGTGCTGATATGAAAACTTCTGTCAAAGTTGCTTTGGGCGGCGTCGTTGCCGCCCTCAGCCTTGTCTTGATGTTTCTGTGTTCCGTGATTCCGTTCGGAACATTCGCGTTCCCGACTTTCGCGGGCATGCTGCTGATCCTTATCGTCATCAACCTCGGCTACGGTTATGCGGTCGCGGTTTATTTTGTTACGGCTGTTTTATCCTTCCTGATCGTGACGGATAAAGAAGCCGTTTTGTATTATGCCGCCTTTTTGGGCTTTTATCCGATCGTCAAAAGTCTGATCGAGCGCATCCCTTCCAAGGTCGTGCAGTATATCATCAAATTCGCGCTGTTCAACGTTTGTATGATCGCCGCGTTCTATATCGGCATATCGGTTCTGTCGGTACCGAAAGAGAGCTTTATGCTGTTCGGCGTCTATCTGCCGTGGCTGTTTTTGATCATCGGTAACGTTTTCTTTATCCTTTACGATCTATGTGTTACAAGACTTGTTACCATTTACCTGATAAAGTGGCATAATCGATTCAATAAGAATACAAAGCTGTAACTCACATTGCATTAGCCGCCGAAAAAGAGTATTATTATTGTAGATTATTGTAAACAGATGAGAGGAGGTACTGTATTGAAGAGAGCTATCGACTGTATCGTTGCGCTGACGCTGGTCGTCGCGCTTCTCGTATCGATATTTTTGTTCTCCTATCCCGCAGCTTCCGCCGCTGAATCCGACGGAGCGGAAGTCGGCTACGACTGTGAGGATGAGCTTATGGATATCGGATATACGCACCGCGGTGTTTCCTTTGACAGTATCCCCGATCCTTATGATCCCGAGATCCGGACCGGTATTACGGAGCTTTATCTGAATAAAACGGCTGTGTATCTGGATATCAACGAACGCTTTCAGCTTAATCTGCTCGACGCGTATTCGCATACGGTAAATGTGAGAGCTGATTTCTCCGTGTCAAACGGCGCTGTCGCCAACGTTTCCGCTTCCGGCGTCATCACGGCTTTGAAGAGCGGTTCCACGACCGTGATCGTTTCCGACCGTGTTACCGAAAGCACGCTGACCTGCACCGTATATGTCGGCGATGCTTATGCGCCCACGCAGCCTCCCGCACCCAAGCCTACCGACGAGCCGACGGATCCTCCCGAACCGACACAGGCGCCCACGCAGAAGCCTACTCAGGCTCCGACGCAGCCGCCTACACAAAAGCCGACTCAGCCTGCGACAACCGCTCCGCAGCCGACGCAGGCATCCACCGAAACGCTTTCACTGAAAGAAACCTCCGCCACCGTCTATAAAGGCAATTATTATCATGTCGTCGCGACGTCCAACACGACGGTCAGCTTCAAGAGCTCCAATACATCTGTCGCGACCGTTAACAGCAAAGGTATTGTCACGGCTTTAGCGACCGGTACCGTTACCATTACGGCGAGCACTTCCACCAAATCGGCGACATGTAAACTCACCGTCAAGTCCGGCTCCTCTGTCAATCTGTCCCATACCGAAGCAAAAGTCGATCGCTTCATGACGTTTATGCTGAACAGCACGACCTCCGGCGTAAAATGGAGCAGTTCCGACCCCTCCGTCGCTTCCGTTTATAACGAAGAAAGCTACGGTCTTGTCAAGGGCGAAAAAGCCGGCACCGCCGTTATCACCGTATCTACGTCGTCCGGCGCCGCTACCTGCCTGATGACGGTAGAATCCTCTTATCCGGTACAGTTCGCCTATACAACACCGAACTGCGCCGCGAAGAATCAAACCGTTACACTCGTCTGTATCACCGATACCATGCGTACAGGCGTACGATTCGCCGTTGATATGGGCTCTGAGACCCGCTATGTCAACGCGACTTCAAAGGTCAAGGACGGCAGCACCTATGTCTGGAAGGGAACCACATCCTTCTCGTCTGCGGGCACATACAATGTGAAAGCATACTCACAGTTCAACAACGGTACCTCGTGGCATTCGTGTGCTGACGGTGAAACAACGGCTTTCGTCGCGGATTCAACCGATATGACGACGACGGTCTGCGCTAAGCGACGCGCTTCCGACGCATTGATCAATCTGATCGCTACCTTTGAAGGCTATTTCTCATCCGTATACATCGACTCCTTTACCGGAGATCCTACGCTCGGCTACGGCGTGCTGGTATTCACGGGCGAGAAGTTCTATAACAACCTGACCAAGGATCAGGCTTACGCTTATCTTGTTCAGAACGTGAATAACGCGGGCTATTCAAAGGACGTCAACACCTTCCTGCTGAATAAAAACATCAAATTCAATCAGCAGCAGTATGACGCGCTCGTCTGTTTCACCTATAACTGCGGAACAGGTCCGCTGTTCAGTGACGACGAGCTGATCGCGGCGCTGTGCAACTGTTATAAAAACGGCACGCGTGATTTCAATTATATCAATAAACAAGACTTTATCGATAAGCTTTGTCAGTATCATCACGCCGGCGGCAGCTGCGTATACGGTCTGCTGTATCGCCGCGTCGATGAGACGGAAATGTTCTTCTACGGCGACTATGAGGCGGATTACGGACATTATAAGTATCCGATCCGTTTCAAATGCGCATATGATTCGTCCTTCAACACCTATTGACAGAGACAGGTTATACACATAAATAATACAAGCCCTGCATAAGATGATTCAGGTGATTTTATGAAGGGCTTTGTATTTACGTTCCGAAACAATCCAAAGGCATTGCGGTTACCCGATCTTCATCAGAGCGGACGCGACTTTCGTCAGCTGCTCAGGCGATACGGGGTACAGGCGGTTTTTGCCGCGCTGTTCCTGCTGGGGCTGATCATCGGCGCCGTATCCGGACGAGGCTTCGGAAAGGAAACATTCGAAAAGCTAGATCTGCTGTTTGTCACGAATATCGACGCGCGCATGGATATGAGCGTATTCAACATCTTCGTTTCGTGCTTTGTATCCTATTTTCTCTTTATTTTCTGTGTCTTTTTATCCGGCTTTTCCGTATGGGGCTTTTTGACGGTTCCGATGTTATCGGCTGTAAAAGGCTTCACCGTCGGCTTGTCCTCGGCGTTTGTGTTCTCACAATACCGTCTTTCAGGGATTGGTTTTTACATACTGGTCGTCCTGCCGGGTACGGTGCTTTTCCTGTTTGCGCTGGTCCGTTACGCGACGTACGGCTTTCGGATGTCGCTGGGCTTTCTAAGGCTGTCGATGCTCGGTTGTGAGCACGAGCCTCAGCTGAGCGTACACATCAAAGCGTTCGTCAAAAAGACGATCTTTGCGCTTTTATCCGTCGGCGGCTGCGCTGTCGTCGATATGGTTTTATGGGTTCTGTTCGCGAATAAATTTGATTTTTAATGCCGGTTATCTGTAATACTTTTGGGGATAACCTGCATAGTGAGGGTTCTATGGAAAACGAAAGAAAAAAATTCCGATTTGAAATACTGCTTGAAAGGTACTTCACTAACTTTCACCGTATTCTTTTTACCAATCTCATCTTTGCGGTGCCTTCGGCTGTCATTTTTGCGCTGTTTTATTTTCTCAACTCGTTCATATTCAAGGATTCTTTAGTTGTTCCTTTTTTACTGCTGTCGATCATTCCGCTTTATCCGTTTTATGCCGGCGTCGTGATGGTCTGCCGCAATATCGCAAGAGGGGAGAGAGACGTTCCTGTTTTCAGGAGCTTTATCAGAGCTGTTAAGGATAATTTTCCGCATTTTCTTTTGCACGGCGTATTGATCTATGTCGCTTCCATGCTCTGCGTACTGGCTGTTTCGCTGTATGTTTCCATGCTGTCGGTCAGCTGGGTGTTTTACGGACTGCTGTTCGTCGTTATCGTGATAGCGCTGTTCGTGCTGTATACGGCTTTTTACATCCCGCTGATGAGCATCACGTATGATCTGCCTTTGAAATATGTTTATAAAAACAGCTTTCTGATGTCTTTCGGCGAGTTCAAGAACAATCTCTTTGCGACCCTTGCTTTAGCGGTCGTATTCGGCATCTGTTTTACCGCCGTTGCCTTTATCAATTCCGGTATGGCAAAAATCATTGTTGTCGCGGCTTTATGGGTGCTGCTGATCCCCGCGACCTGTACGTTTATGTACGTATTCTTTGTTTACGACGGAATGACCGCGATCATCCGCGATAAGGATGAGCTCAGCCGCGAGCTGACCGATTCCATTGACAAGAGTCTGGAACAGCGCAAAAAGGAAATGAACCCCCAGACGGTCGAAGAGGACTTTTCCGATATCGATATCAGCTCGTTAAAGGATACGGATGATTACATCTTCCATAACGGCAGAATGGTAAAGCAAAGCACGCTGCTCCGTATGATCCGTGAACGCGAACAGCAAAACGCCGAATCCGGCAGCGATTCGGATGAATAAACTGATAAACGACAAAAGCCAAGCATCTCTGTTCAGAGAGCTTGGCTTTTAATTTATGCGGATGCTTTCTCGATAAACCAGCGGTTTTCTTCCAGAAAGAGATACTTCTCGTGTGTTTTGATGCGGCAGGTATAGCGGATCCCGGCGCCGCCCGCCTTTAAAGAAGCGGCAAACCTAACGTCGGTAATGCGCTCGATGTCAAAGGAACGCCCGTCGTCCCAGTGGATACACAGGGGCGTGACATTCCCGTCCGCGTCAAATCTTGCCGTTACAGCTACATATTGTTTCATCATATTTCATTTCACCTTTCTTTATTAGTGACCGGTTGAGGCGGGTGTAAGCATGTATATTTTTAAGTGTGACAGAGTACGGATGTTTAAAAGTATCCTACCGGATGGATGATATGTTCCTCCTTGGGGCTGAAAGAGGACAGCCCTTTATCATACAGCAAAGAAGCGGGACGCACGCAAAAGGAACCGAACCGCCGCTTGAGCACGTCGAGAGAGCGGTCAAGAGCACCGAGCCGTTCCCGCTGCGCTTCGTCGCACATGATCGTCAGCTGCGACGGCGCCGAAGCGGGGGAGAGCTCCGCTACCTTAACGCCTAAGCTGCGGATGGGCTTATCCCAGTGATAATTTGCCGAGAACAGCGTCATCGCGGCGCGGATCACCTCCGATGTGATATCCGTTTCCGTGAGGAGCTTCATCTGTCGGGTAAAGCTCTCGAGCGTGCTGTTCCGCACGCTGATCGAGACCTCGCGCGCCTTTGCGCCGTGCTCGCGCAGCCTCCTGCAGACAGAGTCGCACAGCACGGTAAAGATAATCTCCACGTCGCGGTCGCACACCAGATCCCGCGGCGTCGTCGTAGAATTGCCGATCGACTGGATCGCCGTACTTTCGTCCATATGCATCACCGGCGAATTATCCAAGCCGTTGGAAAAGGTGTACAGAACATCGCCCCATTTGCCGAAATTCGAGCGCAGAAGGGGAAGGGGGAAGTTGGCTAACTCTCCGATGGTATGCACGCCCAGAACGTTCAGGCGGCGTTTGGTGCTGTGTCCGACATAGAGCAGATCGCCCGCATCCAGCGGCCATACGATCTCTTTGAACCGATTATAGGGAATCACCGTCACCGCGTCGGGCTTTTTGTAATCGCTGCCCAGCTTTGCAAAGATCTTGTTGAAGCTCACGCCGATGCTCACCGTGATACCGAGTTCGTTTTTGATGCGCTTACGGATCTCTTGCGCGATATCCTTGCCGTCCATCGCGTTGCTGCTGACGTCCAGCCACGCTTCATCCAGACCGAAGGGTTCGATACGGTCGGTATAGTCGGCGTAAATGCGCCTGCACAGCCGCGAAAAGCGCATATACCGCTCAAAATGCGGCTTGATTACTATGAGATCCGGACACTTTTCCCGCGCCTGCCAGATGGCTTCACCGGTTTTGATCTTGTATTTTTTCGCGATTTCGTTTTTCGCCAATATAATGCCGTGGCGCTTATCGGCGTCGCCGCCTACCGCTACCGGCTTATCGCGCACATCGGGGTTATACAGACACTCTACGCTCGCGTAAAAGCCGTTGCAGTCGCTGTGCAGTATGGTTCGCATTTTTTCACTTCCCGATAACATCAAACAAAATAGAACATATATTCGTTATATCAACATTATAGAACAACCGTTCTAATTTGTCAAGGGAAATTTCTGTAAATCAATATCCGCAAATAAAAAAGCATCGCAGAAACGAATTTGCTTCTGCGATGCTTTATATTACTTATTAATACTGCTGAATCACTTGAGATATGCGCTCATATCCGCGGCGATCTTGTCGGTGATCGCTTTCGCTTCATCAGCGGTGGAGCCGATTGCGGTGATATAGATCTTGATCTTCGGCTCGGTACCGGAAGGTCTGACGATAGCGCAGTGTCCGCCCTCCGTCGTATAGGAGAGGACGTTGGACTTCGGCAGATCGATCTTTTCGGTTTTGCCGGTCAGCAAATCGGTCGCGATATGCGTATCGTAGTCGGCGACGGATACGACCTTGTAGCCGGCGATATCCGCCGGAGCGCTGCCGCGTAAGCCGTCCATGATGCCTGCCATCTTCTGCATACCCTCGGCGCCTTCAAAGTAGAAGTCGAGCGTGGTATTGAGATAATAGCCGTATTCCTCATAGATACCGTCGATGATATCGACCAGCGACTTGCCCTGCTTTTTATAATATGACGCCATCTCACAGATCAGCATGGAAGCGACGACAGCGTCCTTATCTCTGACATAGGAACCGGCAAGATAGCCGCAGCTCTCTTCAAAGCCGAATACATAGCGATCCTCCTCGCCTTTCTGTTCCAGACGGAGGATGATCTCACCGATATATTTGAAGCCGGTCAGACAGTTCTTCAGCTCGCAGTCATACTTCTTGCAGATTGCTTCGATGATCTTGGTGGTAACGATGGTCTTGACGACGATCGGAGCTTCGGGCAGAGTTCCCAGCGATTTGCGGCATTTGAGAATATACTCGGTCAGCATAGCGCCGATCTCGTTGCCGGTATACAGGCGATAGGTACCGTCCTTGCGCTTCGCGGCGATACTGACGCGATCGGAGTCTGGATCGGTAGCCAAAAGCAGATCGGCGTCGTTCTCTTCACAGTACTCCAAGCCCTTCGCGAGAGCTTCTTTCAGCTCGGGATTGGGGAAGGGGCAGGTGGTAAAGTTGCCGTCGGGATTCTCCTGCTCCTTGACGACGATGACATTCTCCATGCCGACGTCGGACAGAACGCGTCTGACGAGCTTGTTGCCCGCGCCGTTCAGGGGGGTATACACCACTTTCAGATCAGCTCCCTTGCAGATACCGGCGTTGACCTGATTCTTCTTGACTTCTTCCAGATAGCTGTCATAAACAGCATCCTTGACGTACTCGATAGAGCCATCCTTGAGCGCTTCATCGAAATCACACAGCTTGACGTCTTCAAACATATCCAGCGACTGGATCTCGTCGAACACCATACCGGCGGCGACGTCGGTCATCTGACAGCCGTCCTCGCCGTATGCCTTATAGCCGTTATACTTCGCGGGATTATGGCTCGCGGTCACCATGATACCGGCAACACAGCCGAGATGACGAACAAGATAACTGAGCACGGGCGTCGGCTCCAGCTCCTCTGTAATATACGCCTTGATGCCGTTTGCCGCCAGAACACGCGCCGCCTCGATCTTGAAGAGGTCGGAATTGATGCGAGAATCGTGAGAGATCGCCACAGCGCCGGTACCGTATTTCTTTTTGATATAATTGGCGAGGCCCTGAGTCGCGTGACGCACCACATAAATGTTCATGCGATTGATACCCGCGCCGAGAACGCCGCGCAGACCCGCGGTGCCGAATTTCAGCGGAGTATAAAAGCGATCATAGATAGCATCATTATCGTCTTTAATGGCAGCTAATTCCTGTACAAGCTGAGGATCCTCCGTTGCTTTTTCGATCCATTCATTGTAAATGTTCATGTAATCCATCATATCACCCTATCAAACGAGATTTGGTATTGATAACCATTATTTTTAATATAGCATAAATCCAAGTCTATTACAACAAAAAAAACAGCATAAAACAGATATTTATTGAATACTGACAATATCTCATCCAAAAGATAGTGATAATAAACAAACAACAATAATTACGGCGCTCTGCACTGAATAAATGCCGTCAAAAGGTAGAATTCAGATATCCGGACTTGATTTATCCGAAATGTTGTAGTATGATATATAACGATCGAAAATTGGGAGGTATATAAGTATGAGTGATAATAACATAAATGAAAATGTGAATCCCGAAGTAACGGCGGAAGAAACCGAAAACGCCGTTGCCGAAGAAATCTCTGAAAACGTTGCGGAAACCCCGGTCGAAGAGGAAACCGCAGCAGCAACAGAAAACCCCGAAGAAGCTGCCGTTGAAGCGACAGAAGCCGAAGGATCAGAAACAGCAGAGGATACCGATTCTATTGAAGCTTCTGAAGAACAGGAAAAACCCGCAAAGAAGAAATTCTTTTTACAGATTCCCGTCATTATCGCGTTATGCATCGTAGTCGCCGCTTTACTGGGCTACTTCGTATTCGTCGGCTTCTTACTCAAGGAACCCGAGGGCGTTACGTGGTCCAGCGAGAACGAAGGCACCACCTATTACTACGAATTCAAAAATGACGGAACTTTCCAGGCTAACGTCGGAAGCATCGAGATCAACAGCACCTATCAGAAAACAAAGAGCGAAGACGGCGATACGATCACCGTCGGAACCACTTTCGGTAATTTCTACGCAAACGCCCCCGCGACCTACACCGTTTCCGGTTCGCGTATCCTCGGCAATCAAACGCTCGACGCTACCTACGGCGAAGGTTACGACTTCTCGCTGATACAGGACAGCAAAAAGATCTATATGCCTGATTTGCCCGAAGACTTCACTGTCGATGAAAAGCTGGTCGGTACATGGCTCTTCAAGTATATGGGATACGACATCTATAAAGTGACCTTTGACAAAAAAGGTTATATGTCGCTGGAGTTCGTTCAGGACGGCGTCAAGTACAACGGCGTTTATACCGTCGATGATTCTACGATCAACTTCACTTACTGTCTGACCGAGAACGTCGCTGTTCCGATCGAATATTCCATAACCGATGACGATAACATGACCTTTATGGGATACAATTTTGTACGTGAAGGAAGCGCTGCCGCCGAAGCGACGCCCGACCAGCAGCTCCTTACTCCCGTTACAAATGAATAAAACATGATCGCATAACAAAACCCCGCTGAAAAGCGGGGTTTATTCTATCCTATTCTTTTTAACAATGCGGCGTCAACCGCGTTGACCGTACCGTCGCCGGACAGATCAGCCGCCGACAAATACACGCCGTTAAAATCAGCAGCGCCGATCAGATAATCCAGCAAAGTGCAGACGTCACGGGAATTGCTGTTTCCTTCACCGGTCAAGTCGCCATTGACGGAGAGCTCAAAGGTCACGCTGTTGCTGCCGGAAACAAATACCGCCGTATTCGCGGTACCGACATATCCACTCGTTTTCAAAGCGCCGTCACGGTACAATGAAACCGTCCAGCCGTTATAATGCATATTATTCTTAAACTGATACACCGTTGTCTCGGGTGAGATACCGGAAATATAATACCGGCTGTAATCGACACGATAGACGTCAGAAGAGATATCGGATAGCTCAGCGCCGCCGGCGTTATTATTTTTTTCACTGCTGCCGGCAGAAGAACCGCTGCCGCTTCCTGACGAGACCTGATCATCCGGCTGATTCAATTCAACAAAATCCCCCGGACTAACGGATGTATACGTATTGCTGCCGACCGCAATCAAGCTGCCGCCGTCGGCATATACCAAAGACGCGTCAAAATTCAATCGGCAGGAGCTTTCTTTATCACCGTTTGTGATATCATAGCCGTTGATGACCGAACCGTCGGGACAATATAAGCGATCGCCGATCACACACGCGGAAGCGGCGCCGAAACGGCTGTCAACCGGAAATGTGCGCGTAATACGGCTGCCGTTCAGCACATATACAACGCCATAATCCGATACAATGACGTCGGACGCGGCAGGGGATAGAGGAGGATCAACATCTTCTCCCGAAACAGCCGTGAACCCGCCTCCGTACAAACGATATAAAGTATTATCGCTGACCGCATAAACACCGGAATCATATCCGCTGCACAAAGCGTCGCTCCTTTGATCAAAGCGATACCGTTTTATCAGATTGCCGCTGTAGGAATATGCGGTCAGTTCACGATTATCGCGATAATTCTCAATATAAATCGCATTGTCATCACAGCAAAAATCGGAATCGTTGTTCAATCGGGCGCCGTATATTGCAAAGCTGTCAAGCACGTCCGAATCGAGATAATAAATATAGACGATCAGCTGATTATTGTTCGAATCATCACAAATCAGTACAACTTTTTCATGATAGGCGCAAACTCCGCTGATTTTATAGGAAACATTCAGCCCGATGCTGATCGCATCGGAGGCGTAACGCGTAACGTCTGCATGCGAACCGCTGAAGCTGATCACATACGCGCCGCTGCTGTCGGCGCTTTGATAAGTGCGGGAACCTTGGAGCGTGAATGCGGAAGAAGACAGTACGGCAACAACCAGCAAAACCGATGCTAAGAACAGACATAAAGATCGTTTCATCGCTTCACCCTCCTTATAACTGACATATTTTGATAATCCTTAACAATATTATACTAGAGCAAAATCATTATCGCAACCGGAATAAAACAGATATTGGGTGAAATATCATCACATAGCACATAGCAAAAAAACACATTAACAGAAAACACTTGACATTATTACAAAAACAAAGTAAAATATCATTTGCACAATTCAATACGGAAGCGTATCGAAGTGGTCATAACGGGCCTGACTCGAAATCAGGTAGTCCTCACGGGCTCGTGGGTTCGAATCCCACCGCTTCCGCCATAAAATAAGGGTATCGCTACAGCGATACCCTTTTAATCTTTAACTATGAAATCAAATAGGATATTACGGCGTTGGAAACCAAAAAGCCTTTTACCGTCAGCGAAATACCTTTTTCATCTACATGACACAAGCCTTGCTGTTCCAGTCTTTTCGCGGCAGATATCAATTTATTGTTGACAGGCTGACCGAATCGCTGTTCATAGTGTTCAAACACAAGTCCTTCTGTCAGGCGCAGCGCCAGCATGATGTATTCGTCGCTGTCGCCGCCTGTGGATTCCTCAGTCACTTCATTATGATAAAAGCGCTGAAAATCACTGTCATAATAAAAACGGCGGTCTTCAATAAAAGAATGAGCGGACGGTCCCAAACCGATATATTCGTCGTCATGCCAGTAATGCAGATTATGACGGCTCTCATATCCCTCTTTCGCAAAATTGGATATCTCATACTGTCGGTAACCTAAATCCGACAGCGTCCCGACAGTCTGCTCATAAAAAGCCGCCTGCTCATCATCGTCGAACAGGGGAAGCTGATCCTTTAACGCATAGAACCTTGTTCCTTCCTCAATCTTCAGGATATAAGCGGAGATATGCTGCACCCCGCAGGAAGCGCAGAACGCCAAGGTGCTATCAAGACTCTCATTCGTCTGCTCCGGTACGGCAAGCATCACATCAAGAGAGATGTTATCAAATCCGGCAGTCTGCGCGCGCTCAACGGTACGCTTTGCGTCGGCGGCGGTATGACGACGGCCGAGGATCTTCAGTTCGTTATCATTCGCGCTCTGCAAGCCGATGGAAAGGCGGTTGAAGCCCGCAGTCCTCATCGCTCTGAAATCCAGCTCATCGGTTGAAGTCGGATTCACCTCAACGGTAATCTCAGCGTTTTCATCCACATTAAATGACTCAAATACGCTGTTGAGAATACGGATCAAACGCTCATGGCCCAATAGGGAAGGGGTACCGCCGCCGAAATAGACGGTATCGACCGTGCGATCCAAACGCTCGCCCCAACCCCGGATCGATGTGATCAGGTGATCAGCGTAAGTATTCAATTGTTCCTCGCTGCCGCGGCGGCTGAAAAAGTTGCAGTAAGCGCATTTGCCGTCACAGAACGGGATATGCAGATAAAGTCCTATAGTATTCATAAAATACTCCTATAAAGGGGTGAGGCAGGAACCCGAAGTTCCTGCCTCAATTTGGAAGGTATATGAAAAAACTTAGATGAATTCTTGTTTGTAAAGCTATTTTAATAAAATATCACAAAAAAGTCAAGTGCATTTGTGTATTTTACCGTAGAAAAAAGAACCCCAAACTTGTTGACTTTTACCATAGAATAATAGTAAAATTATATCGTATCACCAAAAACGCCACCTCTGCTACAGCACTTTGCACTAAGGATTTGGCATAATGACGAAACACGGAGGTTTCCATTGAGCACTTTGACCGAACAAATCGACAAGCGACGCACCTTTGCGATCATATCTCATCCCGACGCCGGTAAAACCACGCTAACCGAAAAGCTCCTGCTATACGGCGGCGCGATCAATCTCGCCGGTTCCGTTAAGGGAAAGAAGACCGCGAAGCACGCGGTATCCGACTGGATGGAGATCGAAAAGCAGAGAGGTATTTCCGTTACCTCGTCTGTCCTGCAGTTCAAATACAACGGCTACTGCATCAATATTCTGGACACACCCGGACATCAGGATTTTTCGGAGGATACCTACCGCACGCTGATGGCTGCCGACAGCGCGGTCATGGTCATCGACGCGTCCAAGGGCGTTGAGAACCAGACGAAGAAGCTGTTCAAGGTCTGCGTGATGCGTCATATCCCGATCATCACCTTCATCAATAAGATGGATCGCGACGCGCAGAGTCCTTTTGATCTGCTCGAGGATATCGAAAACGTTCTCGGCATCAACACCTGTCCGATGAACTGGCCCATCGGCTCCGGTAAAGAGTTCAAGGGCGTTTACGACCGCAAGAAGGGGAAGATACTGTCCTACACCGCCAACAACGGACAGCGCGAGGTGGAGCAGGAGGAGATCTCTCTCGACGATCCCGATCTCGAAAGCAAGCTGTTTTACGGACAGAAGGACACGCTGTTTGACGATATCGATCTGCTCGACGGCGCGGGTAATGAATTTGACATCGACATGGTCCGCAAGGGTCAGCTGACGCCGGTATTCTTCGGCTCGGCTCTGACCAACTTCGGCGTAGAACCGTTTTTGCAGGAGTTTTTACAGCTGACAACCGGTCCGCTGCCGCGTGAAGCGGGCGATGAACTGATCGCGCCCGATTCCGATTTCTTCTCCGCGTTTGTATTCAAAATACAGGCGAACATGAACAAGGCGCACCGCGACCGTGTCGCTTTCATGCGCATTTGCTCCGGTAAATTCGATAAGAACATGGAAGTATACCATGTACAGGGCGATCGCAAAATGAAGCTCTCTCAGCCGCAGCAGATCATGGCGCAGGAGCGCGAGATCGTGGAGGAAGCCTACGCGGGCGATATCATCGGCGTGTTCGATCCGGGTATGTTCAGTATCGGCGATACCATCGTCACCCCGGGACAGAAGTTCGCCTTCAAGGGCATCCCGACCTTCGCGCCCGAGCATTTTGCGCTGGTACGACAGAAGGACACCATGAAGCGCAAGCAGTTCGTCAAGGGCATGAACCAGATCGCGCAGGAAGGCGCGATCCAGATCTTCCACGAGCCCGAATCCGGTATGGAGGAGGTCATCGTCGGCGTCGTCGGCGTGCTGCAGTTCGACGTGCTGAAATACCGCCTCGAGAATGAGTATAATGTTGAAATCATCATGGAGAATACGCCTTACCAGTTCATTCGCTGGATCACCTCGGACGTCGCGGATTATAAGGCGCTGGATCTTGCTTCCGATACCAAGGTGGTCGCCGATTTCAGAGATAACAAGCTGCTGCTCTTCCGCTCCGAGTGGAGCATCGACTGGGCGCTCGAGCACAATAAGGGCTTGACCTTACAGGATTTCGGCAACGCGGAGTAATTCGGTTGAGATTGCTACAGCCTCTAAAGAGGCTTCGCAATGACAATTAGTATAAGACAAGCAAAAGTAAACCGCCTCGTGAATATGATTTCATGAGGTGGTTTTTTGTTAGCATTTTTATCGTATATCAGTCAGTATCTTTTCCTGTTTGTCCTGCATATCGCGCATTCCGAGAGCTTTCCTAAGCCGCTGAAAAAGGCGGAGGAACAGCATTATTTGGAGCTTGCGGCGAAAGGGGATAAACAAGCGCGGAATATTCTTGTCGAACACAATCTGCGACTCGTCGCGCACATCATCAAAAAGTATTATCAGAACGACAGCGCGCAGGATGACCTTGTTTCCATCGGCACGATCGGTCTGATCAAGGCGATCAATACCTTCAACCCGCAAAAGAATATCAAGCTCTCCAGTTACGCGTCAAGATGTATTGAAAACGAGATCCTGATGCACTTCCGCAACGGTCGCAAATCGGCGCAGGACGTCTCGCTGAATGATACCATCGACACCGACAAGGACGGCAATCCGCTGACCCTGATGGATATTATCGCGTCGGATATGGACGTCGCGGAGGATGTGGATACCAAGATCCATTTGGATGTGCTGAGCGAATACATCGACGAGGTGCTGACCCCGCGGGAAAAAGAGATCATCATCAAGCGATACGGGATCGGCGGCGTAAAAACAGAAACGCAGCGGGAATTGGCGAAGAAGCTGGATATCTCGCGCTCGTATATCTCGCGGATCGAGAAAAAAGCGCTGGATAAGCTGAGAAAGCGGTATGAGAAAGGGTGATAGTATCTGTTCATTTACTTATTGACTATACCCGAAATAAAAGTATAATATAGTAGAGCGCTTTCATATAATGAACCGGTGATCATATGAAAGTGAAAACGGTCTATATAATCATTCTGGCGGCGCTGCTGATATCCTTTTGCATCGTGATGTATTCGGCTTTTTCCAATATCACGGCTCATACCTCCGCGGATATCGACGACAGTAAACCGACCGTTGTTATCGACGCAGGTCACGGCGGCGAGGACGGCGGAGCGGAGGTCGACGGCGTTCTCGAGAAGGATATTAACCTCAGTATCGCCGGAAAGCTCGCGGATATACTGCGTGTTTGCGGTTACCGGGTCACAGAGATCCGCGATACGGATATCTCCGTCTATGACGATGATGCGGAAACCCTGCGGGAAAAGAAGGTTTCCGACCTAAAGCGTCGTGTAGAGATCGTTAACGAAAGCGATAACAATATCCTCATCAGCATCCACCAGAACAAATTCGATAACAGCGCTTACAGCGGCGCACAGGTGTTTTATTCGACCAACAACGATAACAGTCGTGTGCTGGCTGAGGCTGTCCGCAACTCCGTTGTATCGCTGCTGCAAAATGATAACACGCGGGAATTGAAGCCCGCGGGCTCGGATATCTATTTATTGGATCACGCTGCCGTTCCGGCGATCATCGTCGAATGCGGCTTTCTGTCCAACGATGAGGAGCGCGCGAAGCTGCTCGACAGCGGCTATCAAAGCGAGATGGCATACTCGATCGCGATGGGCGTGATGGAGTATTTACAATAAGGCTCCCTTGTCCATTAGTTAAGAAGGCTCCTTTTGGGAAAAGGAGCTGTCACCGCACGGTGACTGAGGAATTGTATCAATTGCCCGAGCGTCAGCGAGAAACCTTTTCTTAACTAAAAGCAAAAGGAACCTATTGAGTTGTCAAAACAAAGTAAAGGAATACAAAAATTATGGCTAAGATCAAAAGCGTATATATCTGCTCGGAATGTGGTTATGAAAGCCCGAAATGGTACGGCAAATGCCCGTCCTGCGGCGAATGGAACACCATGAACGAAGAGATCAAGGATACTTCTAAGCCTGCTGCGGCGACACGCTCGCACGCCTCCGCGTACGCGCCGCCGGTGCATATCAACGAGATCAGCACCACGGACGAGATCCGCTATCAAACGGGCTCCAAAGAGCTCGACCGCGTGATGGGAGGCGGCATTGTCAAGGGCAGTCTGATCCTCTTAGGCGGCGATCCGGGTATCGGTAAAAGTACGATATTACTGCAGATCTGCGAGCATTTAGGCAGAAATCTGAAAATACTCTATGTTTCCGGCGAGGAAAGCAGGCGACAGCTGAAGTTGCGCGCAGACCGCCTCGGCGTAAATTCCGATAACTTGTATATTCTCACGCAAACCGACGTTGAACTGGTATGCGAAACTATCCGTCAAGACAAGCCCGATATCGTGATGATCGACTCGATCCAGACGATGTCATTATCGGAACTGAGCTCATCGCCCGGCTCCGTAACGCAGGTGCGCGAATCGACCAACTTCTTCATGCGCACCGCAAAAAGCATGGATATCCCGATGATCATCGTCGGTCACGTCAACAAGGAGGGCTCTATCGCGGGTCCCAAGGTTCTCGAACACGTCGTGGACGCTGTCCTGCACTTTGAGGGCGACCGACAAATGTCTTATCGTATTCTCAGGGCTGTCAAAAACCGTTACGGCTCCACCAATGAGATCGGCGTCTTCGAAATGACGGACGAGGGTCTCAGAGAGGTCGAGAATCCATCCCTGATGCTGATATCCGGCAGACCGATGGGCGTCAGCGGCACCTGTATCGCGTGCGCGATGGAGGGTACCCGCCCGATCTTAGCGGAGATTCAAGCGTTGGCGGCTTCTACGGGCTTCGGCAATCCCAGAAGGATGTGTACCGGCTTCGACTATAACCGCATGAATATGATCATCGCGGTGCTGGAAAAGCGCGCGGGCTATTATTTCACCAATACAGACGCGTATATCAACGTGGTCGGCGGTCTCAGGCTGGATGAAACCGCCGTCGATCTGGCGGTCGCGATCGCCCTGATATCCTCCTTAAAGGACGTTCCGATCAACGAAAACGCCATCGCTTTCGGCGAGATCGGTCTGGCGGGAGAGATCCGCTCCGTCAGCCATGTACAGCAGCGCGTCAGCGAAGCGGTACGGTTAGGCTTCACCAAAATCATCATCCCGTCGCATAACGCCAAGGATATCGGCACGGTAGACGGCGCGGAGATCATACCGGTCAAGAACGTGCGGCAGGCATTTGAGGCGATCAGTGAATAAAGCGATACTGTCAGTCAGATATTCGCAATACGCGGAACAATTACATAAGCTCGGATATGAGATCATCCCGAGCGAAGAAATCCCATGCAAAATACCGTATGAACGCGATCACGCCGATTTACAGTGCCTGATACTCAACGATACGGCATTTGTTTTAAAACGCTGTCAGCGGCTTTCTCAGGCGCTTTCCGACGATTATCATGTGATCGAATGCGATGAACGCTTCGGTGGCAAATATCCCGATAACGTACTTTTAAACGCAGTATTTTTGGATAACAAGCTCATTTGCCGCGTACCGTCGCTTGATGACAAAGTGAAAGCATATTGCGCCAAACATGATATCGAGCTTATACATGTCAATCAAGGCTACACGAAATGCTCCTGCGCGGTCGTATCCGATCACGCATTGATCACAGCCGATCAAGGAATAGCCAAAACACTTGCCGATACAGACATCGAAGTCCTCACCGTAGGGGAGGGGAGTATCAGCTTAGAAGGCGCGGAATACGGCTTTATCGGCGGAGCGTCGGGATACGACAGCGAAAAACGCACACTGTACTTTTACGGTGATATTACGCGTCATCCGGATTATGCAAAGATCAAATGCTTTTGTGATATTCACGGTACCCGGATCGTAAGCCTTAGCGATGATAACATAACGGATATAGGCGGGATCATATTTTGTTAAACATTTAACAAAGCAGGGGAGATAGCAGAAAACTAAAACAAAGGGCAGATGTTATTTAACAGAAACCCATTTGCTGTGAAAACTCATACAAATCATAAAATTACCTTATATAATAATATAACTACTTAATATCATCATCCTGAAACGAAATCAGCCGATAGCTGCATCAGATCATCCTGATCATCATTCTGATCAGGATGATTATTAATATTTAGCTAAAAATCAACAGACATTACTTAATTGATAAAAAAGCACGCAGAATTATCGATTCAGTTTTTGTAAAATAAACAAACACTCATTGGAGGAAAAATGAAACGATAATAAATTTGAAAATAAAATACGATCGTTTCAGATCATCCGGAATGAACGTATACTCATTCAGAAAAAACTGAGACGCAGCAGAGCAACGGTATGATCGGCAGTTTTATCAGGATTCTGTAAAACATCCCTCAAAACTGAAATATATGGTACTTTCTGATATAAATGTAATAATTTCCTCCCCTAAATTACATAAAATATTAATTTTGTTTAATATTCTGTAAAAGAATTTACAACCCCCTATTTTAGTATATAATTATAATCAGAACGAATAATTCAGATGATCGACAGATGAATTACGCTGTTCATTCTACGACTTTTGGTGATCGATTTGAGTAAAAGCAATTTTGTTACCGAAGCTTCCGAGCTGATCAAAGATTTTTTATATTACCTGCAAACCGTCAAAGGACGTTCTCCGTCGACCGTCGACGAGTACTTCAACGACCTGCGTACCTTTTTCAGATTTATCAAAGTTCAAAAAGGGATCGTTCCCCCCGATACCCCCTATCAAGACATCAGGGTCGACGACGTCGATCTGGCGCTGGTATCCTCTGTTACCCTTTCCGACGGCTATGAATTCATGAATTATCTCCTCCGCGTCCGCAAAAACAACAAAGCCGCCCGCGCGCGCAAGACAACCAGCGTCAAATCCTTTTATAACTATTTGACCAGTAAAAAGCATTTGCTGGCTGTCGATCCGCTCAAGGATCTGGAGCGTCCGAACGCCCGCGAAAAGAATCCGATGCCTAAATATCTCACTCTCAAACAAAGTATCGAACTGCTGAACGCGGTCGACGGCAAGTTCAAAGAGCGCGATTACTGCATCCTCACCTTCTTTTTGAACTGCGGTATGCGATTAGCGGAGCTGGTCGCGATGAATTATAACGATATAAAGTCCGATCATACGGCGCAGATCATCGGTAAAGGCAGTAAAAAACGTATTATCTACCTCAATGATGCTTGTATGGCAGCTTATGAAACCTATATGAAGGTCAGACCGGTGGACGGCGTTCGCGCCGAGGACAAATACGCCCTCTTTCTTTCCGCCCAGCACAGGCGCATCTCGCGCGAATCCGTGCAGAAGCTGGTGTATAAATATCTTGAAAAGATCGGGCTGGATTCGCAGGGCTATTCCGTCCATAAGCTGCGGCACACTGCGGCGACGCTGATGTATCAGCACGGCAACGTCGATATCCGCGTGCTGAAGGACGTTCTCGGGCACGAAAGTCTGAGTACGACAGAAATATACACCCACCTTGACTCACGCCAGATCGAAGCCGCCGCCAAAAGCAATCCCCTATCAAAGATCAAGCCGAAATAAAGTACAGAGAAAGCTCTCTCCGCCGTGACTTTTTTCACAGCGGGGAGAGCTTTTACTTTAATACACTTTCTCGGTTATTTGTCCGTCCTGCGATGTGCGGTACAGTCTGAAATCCTGCTTCGTGTAATAGACCCATTTGTCGCCGAAAACATAGATATCCTGCGTACCCTCGGGTACGATATTGGCGACCTCGCCGGTCTTGACGTTGATTTTATCGATCCCCTTTATCAAGTTGCTGATAAAAACATAGTCGCCGCAGGCGTTGTAACAGTTATCATTCAGTTCTCCGGACAGATCGGGTCCGGAAAATTCTCGCGTATAAAGCAGCTTCAGACCGTCGTCCGTTACCTCATACAGGTATTCGTCCTCGGCGCCGGGGGTGGCAAAAAACAGTGTTTGTTCACCGCATTTGATCGGCGTGATAAAGGCATAGGTGATCAAATCGTAAGGATTAGTCACCTGCAGATCGTACTCCGTTAAATCGACGTCGATCGTGAATTCTTGCTTTTCAAAGTCATATTCCTTTAAATGACCGTTCCGCGCAAGATAGGTAACGCTGTGATCGGTAATATAGTTGTCGCTTCTGTCCTGGATATCATACGCCTGCTCGAACACCGTTTCTTCCTTTTCTCCATCCTCGGAGCGATAAATGTTGTAGTAGGTATAGCGGTATACCGCGTCATCAGAAGTCCTGATATTGTTACTTATGGATCGGTCGCGCCAATCCAGCAGCTCAGCAGTATCCGGATCGGCGCCGTCCGCTGTATTCAGATCATACAGCTCGCCGTGAAAGGTTTGCAGCACCGGTAATGTGCCGGAATTATACAATGTCGGTCCCATCCAAAAGAAGCGGTAGCTCCCCTTGTCGGTGATCGCATAGGTGCCGTAGCTCAACGCGCCGCTGAGCTTGCTGTAGGGACAATAATTGTAATACAGCTTGCCGTCTGCGTAAGCGAGATTGCCGCGGGACAAATTGGCGTTGTTATAGGCTGTACCCATATACTCCTCGTCCAAGGCGAAAGTACCGTTCACTTTCGCATTATGCGTTAATCCGGAGACAACGAATACCGCCGCGATCAGCAGAGTGACGCCGAGAAAAATCGAAACGATCACGATCAAAGTTTTATGCTTCTTCATAGTACACCTCCTCATGGCAGTCAAGGGAGCCTATCATCAATACATCAAATCATCGATCGGTCGAGGCAGCTCGGTCTCGTTCGCATATGTATTATCAAATTGATACAGAACATCCTCATATGATACCGCATCGGGATATTTTTCGTACAGTTCTTTCACATGAGCAGCGTCATCCTCATTCAAAGGATAAAATGCGATATCGTTGAAGTAATTACCGTCCCAGAAGTAGTATTTATCACCATCCTGAATGAAGTAATATTCAATACCCGACTGCGTGATGATCATATTCTTATCACAGGGATAAAAATCGATGACCTTCAAATCGTAATCGCCCGTACTGAGTTCCCGATAACTGACCTTATCCTCCGTCGATGCTTTGAGCGCCTTGTTGACGATATCAGTTAAACTATCGTCAAGCAGGACATATTGATAATCGCGTGACGGCGTCCGATAATCGTTCAGCATATTCGTCGAGTATTCTGCATCATCATAATCGTAGTCACCGTAGCTCCAATATTCAAAATAATAATGATCCAGCTCGGCTTTTTCGACTGTCTCTTTTATCTCGTCATATTTATCGGAACGAACATAATAAAGATGAGTGGTTGTCGCATAGTATTCTCCGCCTTTATCGGTTATCCAAAAATCATCGGAAAATCCGTCGATATCGGCGAAAGCTCTGATAACGGTTCCGTCGCGCAGCACAGAAATCGGATCCCCGTACTCATCAGTAAGAAGCAGCGGTACATCCTTTGTCGTGACATAGGGATTAGTCCATCCGTTGGAATAATCCGAAACAAAATCGATTTTATTGGCGAGGATCAGTTTATACACATTATCCTGATAAGTGATCTCGCTCTTATCATCGGAGTATACCGCGCGGTTCGCCTTCTTTTCCTCCAGCCACTCGCAGGAGCAGAGAGAGACGGAAATCAGGATGACCGCCAGCAATAAAGCGATGGTGCGAAAAGACTTTTTCATGCTCTCCCCTCCCCTTATGTCAGATTGAGCTTTTTGCCCATGATAAACTTGGTGAACAGGAAATAAACGACGCCGAGAACAGCCTCGCCGATCAGCATGCCGCACAGATAAATATGCGTTGCGATGTACGGGTTTTCGGTCAGCCAATCCATGAGGTTTTCAAGCCATTCGGGGCTTAAGGAAACGATGATAATAAACACCGTTCCGATGATCTGAGAGATCACATACAGTCCGAAGTATACGCCGAATGCAAGCAGTACCTTTTTTCTGGACACCAGCTGACCGACGGAAATGCAGAAATAGTAGAGCAGGAAGGTGGTGATGCGCAGGGCGATCAGCGCCAAAACACCTTCAAGGATATAAACCGCGCCCTGAGCGCCGAGCTCACGGAAAAATTGCTTAACAAGATAACCGAATGCCTTGAAGATCTCGATGTTCACTTCACCAAGCGTGATCACCATAAACGACAGGAACACCGCTAAAAGTGAACCGACATAGAACAGCACGGATGTGATCAGCTTCGCGGCAATATGCTGTGCGGGCGTTACCGGCAGCGTATGGCTGAGATAGCCCTCATTCGTATACATTCCCTGATAGAAACGAACGATAGAAACGATCACCGTCATCAAAAGCAGTACAGCGATCGCTACGCCGTACAGAACGCAGGAAGAAATAAAAATAGAAGTATAAACGGTAGAATCCGTGTTCTCAAAAAGCTGTACGATCCGATTCACAGCGGCGATACCGATCAGGATCAATTGAACCGGCAGCAGGAGTCTGAAATACGACTGAAAGTCATATTTGATCAGCTTCTTTACCATTTGAACACCTCCCTAAACAGATCGTCTACGCTCATCTGATGCTCCTCACGGATATGATCGACGGTATCGTGAAGGACGACTCTGCCCTCTTTGATGAAGATGACCTCATCCAAGATCGATTCGATATCGGAAATCAGGTGCGTGGAGATCAAAACCGAAGCCTCGGGGTTATAGTTATTGATGATCGTAGAAATAATATAGTCGCGCGTAGCGGGATCAACGCCCGCGATCGGCTCGTCAAGGACATACAGCTTTGCATTACGGCTCATAACGAGGATCAGACAAACCTTTTCCTTATTGCCCTTGGAAAGGCTCTTCAAGCGCTGTTTTCTGTCTACGCCCAAGCGCGATATCATATCGAACGCCAGATCGGGACGAAAATCGTCATAGAAGTCGGCAAACATATTCACGATCTGTTCCACCGTCATCCAGTTGTTGAGATAATTGACGTCGGGCAGATAACTGACCAGCGGTTTTGTATCAACACCCGGATGCTTTCCGTCGATCAAAACCTCGCCTAAAGAAGGCTGCAGCAGACCGTTAACGATTTTGATCAATGTCGTTTTACCCGCGCCGTTCGGTCCGAGCAAACCGATGATCTTACCGCTTTCGATACTCAGTGAAAGCCGATCAAGCGCTCTGGTCGACCCGAAGGTCTTGCACAGGTTATCACATCTTAATAACTCACCCATAGCGAAACTCCTTTATGATCTCGATGATCTCTTTTTTATCCAAGCCAAGCGCCTGCATATCGTTCAGATAATTGACCGTTTTCGAACGAATCAGGCTGTTCAAAACTTCTTTTGCGATCCCGATATTCTCACTGACATACCAGCCTGAGCCGCGCTTTGAGAATATTACGCCCTGCTGCTCAAGCTGTTCGAAGGACTTCTGTACCGTATTCGGCGTTACACCCGCGTTCAGCGCGACGTCGCGCACGGACATCAGCCTGTCCCCCGCGTTCAGCTCGCCGGACGCGATCAGCACGCACAGCTTCTCGCATATCTGCGGACATATGGGACGCTTCTTATCCAGACGCCAATCCATGCCACTCCTCCTAACTGTATTATTGTATTAATACAGTAACACAATTCACAAAACAAGTCAATAGGGATTACAAAAATGTGATAAAAAAGAAACGTCTCATCAGCGTGAGACGTTTCTGCCGGAGGGACGTCGCAAGCGTCGTCCCCTACCCTATTTGTTAATCGTTGGTATAGTTATCGAAATAGCCCTGTACCAGTACGACAGGCGTGCCCTTATCGCCCGAACCGGAGGTCAGATCACACAGGGAACCGATCAGGTCGGTGAGCTGACGCGGTGTTGTGCCCTGTGAAGCCATGTTGCCGACTAAATCTGCATCCTTGGTTTTGATACTCTCGGAGATCGCCGCCTTTAGCTCCTCGCCGTGAAGATGCTTGAAATCGTTATCGGCGAGATACTTGAGCTTGAGCTCGTTCGGCGTACCGATCAGGCCGGCGGTATGAGCGGGAGATACGACCGGATCGGCGAGCTCCCAGATCTTGCCCTGAGGATCCTTGAAAGCGCCGTCGCCGTAAACCATGACTTCGACGTCCTTGCCGGTGATCGACTTGATCTTCGCCTGAATATCCTCCACCAGCGGCTGTGCGTTCTGCGGGAACAGCTTAACGGTATCTTCGGTAGACTTGTTGGAACCTAAGAGACCGTAATTCTCGTTATAGCCGGAGCCGTTGACGGGAGCGTTCATGATATCATCCAGTCCGAGCACGATCTTCGCGCCCGCGTCCTTCAGGATGCGCTTGGTGCGCTTGCGGGTATGGATATCACAGGTCAGGACGGTATCGGTGTATTTGAGGATCGTCTTGGGACGGTTGGCAAAGACGATCTCTACCTCTGCCCCACTCTCTTCAATCAGGTTTTGATAATATTCAACATAGTCGACACCGGTGAACTCGTGCTTATTCACGCCGAACAGCTCACGATAGCGCTCGAGCGTCAACACGTCGCTGTAAGGGTTCACGCCCGCCTCGTCAATCTTATCGAGAGAAACCAGCTCGTTGCCGACCTCATCGGACGGATAAGACAGCATAAGGACGATCTTTTTGCAGCCCATCGCGATACCGCGCAGGCAGATAGCAAAGCGGTTGCGGGACAGGATCGGGAAGATCACGCCTACCGTTCCGCCGCCGAGCTTTGCCTTTACGTCGTCGGCGATATTCTGTACGGTCGCGTAGTTGCCCTGCGCGCGTGCGACGATCGACTCGGTCACAGCGATTACGTCGCGGTCACGGAGAGAAAATCCCTCGCTGTCAGCGGCAGCCAGAACGCTGTCGGTGACGATCGACGCAAGGTCGTCGCCGGTACGGATGATCGGGCAGCGAATACCGCGGGATACGGTACCGACTAATCTTTCATTACTCATTCATGTACACTCCTTTAGCAGTTTAACTAATTAAAGCCATAGAGTATTATAATGGTATTGATGCTGTTTTTAATTCCTCATATGAATATAAAGCACAATTTTATCTGCCTACTGTTTGACAAAGCACAATCTTTGTGCTATACTACATTCAGAATTAGACATGCAGATGTAGTTTAGTGGTAGAACTTCAGCCTTCCAAGCTGACCGTGTGGGTTCGATTCCCATCATCTGCTCCAAAAACAAAAGCACCCATAAGGGTGCTTTTGTTTTTGGAATAAAACCGATATAGTATCTATTTTGAGAGCATCACAATTATTGTTATTACGATGGATATAACCGTTAATGCTACAAAAAAGCAAGCACAATTCTTAATGGTATTTATCATACTTAACTTCTTAAACGTCAGATACTCATTAATCTCTTTTTCAGATAAATCAGGCTTATAAATTGTGTAAAAATCATTCATCTCATTTCCGCCGGCATCAGTATATCTATGTATTCCATCCGGAAGATTCTCACCATTTTTTATCATTTGCAGATACTTTTTATTTTCTTCTTTAGTACAAGATATTTTTTGAAGCAAACCAACATCATATCGATATGATTCTATTTCTTTCTTTATATCCAGTCTTTCTTTCGCCATAACAGCACTTCCTTAAACAACAGTAAGAGTATACAAATCAAATGAAGATCATTACTTAGTATTATTGATTCTTCGGTCCGTCGATACGATAAATCTCCTGATTATCGATGTCGATATTCGGGATGATGACCGGCTGGATACCGCAGTTGGCGGTGACGGTAGTGATCAGCGCCTTGGCGTACGGAAACAGCGCTTTGAAAGTTTCGGTATGGATGAGTTCTTTCTTTTCGTTGGGATTATAAGCAAAGATACCGACAACGATCACGTGGATCTTGAAGCGATCCGGATTCTCCTTATCATGCACCTCGATATCGAAGGTGCCCTTTGCCACGCTTTTGTTCACCGCATACTGCACCTGATAAGAATACTTGTTGCCGAGCGCGATCTTGGTGCCGTTTTCGGTCGTATTCACAAAATCGATCTTATCTACTTTATAACCCTGTAAATTTACAACTGCCATAATAATCTCCTTTTAGATGATATGCAGCCCTCTACAAAAATGTAGAGGGCTTTTGGCTGGGAAGGCGGGGTTCGAACCCACGAATGACGGAGTCAAAGTCCGTTGCCTTACCGCTTGGCTACTTCCCAACAACAGTAACAGTATACCACAATTTCAGATTATGTCAACTATAACATAGTCATGGGGCGACCGGAAAGCCGCCCCATACGATACAATTATATTGCTTCTACTGTCAGATTTTCGGCGTCGGAAGAAATCGCGATAGCGGAGAGTCCTCCCTCGCCGTGGATGATCATCTGCTCGGTGATCTTATCCTCGACTTCCTTGCGGATCAGGTTGCGCAGATCGCGCGCACCGGACTGACCGTTACAGGATTTTTCGGCAAGATAACTGCACGCCTTATCGTCATAGCGGAACTCGATACCCTTTTCACGGAGCGTTTCAACATACTCGCTGAGCATCAGGTCGGCTATCTTGATGAAATCTTCCTTGTTCAGGCTCTTGAAGACGATGATCTCATCAACACGGGCGATGAATTCGGGGCGCAGGAATTCTCTGAGCCCTTTCATAACGCTGTCATAAGCGGCGCTCTCCTGCGTTTTGCCGAATCCGAGCGCATTTTCGCGGTTAGCCGAACCGGCGTTGGAGGTCATCACGATGACCGTATTAGAGAAATCGACCGTTCTGCCGTGAGCGTCGGTCAGCTTGCCCTCGTCAAGGATCTGAAGCAGGATGTTCATCACGTCGGGATGCGCCTTTTCGATCTCGTCGAACAGCAGCACCGAGTAGGGTCTGCGTCTGACCTTTTCGGTCACCTGTCCCGCCTCGTCATAGCCGACGTATCCGGGAGGAGAACCGATGATCTTGGAAACGGAATGTTTTTCCATGAACTCGGACATATCCAGACGGATTAGCGTCTCAGGCGTATCGAACAGTTCGAGAGAAAGCACCTTAACCAGCTCGGTCTTGCCGACGCCGGTCGGACCGACAAAGATGAAGGAAGCCGGTCTGCGGCGCGGAGAAATCTGAACGCGGGAGCGCTTGATCGCTTTCGCGAGCGCTTCGACCGCTTCATCCTGACCGATGATCTTTTTCTTGAGCGCGTCCTCGATATCCATCAGCTTCAACAGCTCATTCTCACGCACTCTGGACTGCGGGATACCCGTCCAAAGCTCGATGACGTTCGCCAGATCTACTTCCGTGACCTCGGCGGTCAGCGTCGCTTCATCAAAGCCTTTGAGCTGATCATCGACGCGCGCCAGCTCGGAAGTGACGGTTGCCAGCGCCTCATAGTCGATGGGATCCTCACCGGAGATCGTCTCTTTGGAAATCTGCAGCGCCTTTTTCTCATCGATCAGAGTCTCATAGGACTCGCGCTCCTTATTTCTGAGAGAAGCGCAGGCGCAGGCTTCATCCAGCAGGTCTATCGCTTTATCGGGCAGGAAACGATCGGTGATGTAACGCTCGGAGAAAACAGCCGCCTTGCGGACGATGTCCTCCCCCACCCTGACGTTATGATGCGTTTCGTAGTATTCTTTGATACCCATCAGGATCTCAACCGTATCGCCGATGCTCGGCTCCGCTACCTTAACGGGCTGGAAACGGCGCTCCAGCGCGGAATCCTTTTCGATATACTTGCGGTATTCATTGAAGGTGGTCGCGCCGATGACCTGGATCTCACCGCGAGACAACGCGGGCTTCAGGATATTAGCGGCGTTCATGGTGCCTTCGCTGTCGCCGCCGCCGACCAGATTATGGACTTCGTCGATAAACAGGATGATATTGCCGGCTTCCTTGACCTCTTTGGTCAAGCCCTTGATGCGGCTCTCATACTGACCGCGGAACTGTGTGCCGGCGATCAGCGCGGTCAGGTCGAGCAGCTGGATCTCTTTATCCTTCAGACGATGCGGCACCTTTCCCTGAGCGATTCGCAGAGCGAGGCCTTCAGCGATCGCGGTTTTACCGACGCCGGGCTCGCCGATCAGACAAGGATTGTTTTTGGTTCTTCTCGAGAGGATCTGTATCACGCGTTCGATCTCTTTATCTCTGCCGATCACTCTGTCGATCATACCGCTGCGCGCTTTTTTCGTTAAGTCTTCACAGTAGAGACCGATATGCTTGCGGTTCTTTTGCTGACGCTTTTCCTTAGCTTTTTTATCGCCGGCAGGCTGATCCTTTTTCGCCGCGTTGGGAGCATTATTGTTTCCGAAGAAATTGAAGATATTCGGGAAAGAGGGCGCTCCGCCGGGAGTGAACCCATCTTCTTCATCTTCATTCTCATTATCGTTATGATCCACAGGTTCGATCCCTGTATCGGAGGCTTCCATCTTCAAGTTTTCAGCCAATTCAGACAGGTCTCCCATATCGCCCATGTTTTCCATGATAGAATCCATCTGATCCTGAACGGATTCAAGATCCTCGGGAGAAATACCCATCTTTTTGATGATATCCTCAACGGGCTTAATACCCAGTTCTTGCGCGCACAGCAGACAATAACCGCGCGGCTCTGCATCATTCTTGTTGCTCGAAATAAATACGACGGCAGGACGTTTCTTACATCTTGAACAAATCATATACCTTCTCCTTTACTTATCATCTGTTATGGAAGCCTGAACGGAAGGAAGGTCCTTCTCCTTCATTTTGTTCTGCTTCTGTATTCTGAAGAAAATAATCGCATAATTGACTAACGAAAAGATCATCATACCCGACGTAACGCCTAACACGGTAAGCGAAATGGTCTCGTTGTGGAAGTTAAAGACCTCCATCAACACCACCAAAGCGACGGAAATATAAAACATAAAAGTGCTCGCCTTACCGTACCAAGAAGATTTGGGAGGAATAACGCCTTGATTGATGACGATCGTACCGCCGATGATCATCAGTACATCTTTTAATACCATAATGATCATCAAAGGGAGCACATACGGCTCAATAAATATCAGGCACACGCCCACGGCAATCAGCGTCAATTTATCAGCCAGCGGATCCAGCACCTTTCCGAGTTCGGATTCCTGATGGAACTTGCGGGCGATCATTCCGTCGAACAAATCAGACAATCCGGATATCGCAAGGATCACAACAGCCGGAATATAACTGTCGATAATATGATATTTGGCGGCGATAAACAGGGTGACAAACGGAGTGATCAAAAGAATGCGGACAAACGATATCGCGTTCGGTATCGTCATTAAGTCTTTGCTGATCACTTCATTTTTTGTTTCATTACTCATGATGACATTCCTCATTTGATGAACAAATAGTATTCATTATACTATCCCGCGATCAGCGAACCGATCCACGAGAATATATTACCACTGTAGAAATAATAAAATATGAAAGAATTGTAAATTGTTGATTCATTGAACCAACTTGACTGCGGGGCGATGTTGACAATGATCAGCTTCGTCAGATAAGCCAGCATGCTGACCAGTAAAAACGCATCGACAAATCCGATCACAGCCCCCAGAAAACGATTGAAAAAATTCAGAATCGGGAAATGGAAAAGAGCGACAAGCGGCTTGGTGATCAGTTTTCGCAGGATGATGATCAACAGCAAAAACAGAATCGCCGTCGCTATCGCGGTGATGATCGCCGTCACGATCGGACGCAAAGCGGAATTGACCGCTTCGGTTATCGTTCCGGAAGCACCGGAGAGCGGCTGCTCAAGCAGCTTGGTAAGATCTTCCGAAGAAATACTCAGCAGTCCCGTCAGCCACGACGGAAGCGAAGATACGACGCCGTCGGCTGTCTGATTGCTCACGCTGACGATCGCTTCATTAACCGCTTTTGTCACCGCGGGCTGTATCAGTGAATTATAGATAAAGTTGGCAAGAAGACTGCCCAGCGCCGCAGAGGCAAAATAGGACGCCACAGCGGCGATGATACTCGCCAGTGATTTAGCGAAGCCGCGCCAGATATTGATAACGATTAATATGAAAAAAATCGCTACCAGAATGATATCAAATATCATATGTTAACCTCACAGTGATATCGCGTCAATATAACCGGTACAAAGGACGTAAGCGTCAGACTTTGTATACAATACGACTGCATGAGGATCGGAATTCAGGGATTTTTTTGAATAAGAGCGACCGTCCTTGGAATAAAGCATTACGGACTCGTCAGTCATCAAAGCGACCCTTCCTTTATAAGAGGAGACGTCGATGATTTTATCCTCTACCGTAAAACTCTTGTCCGGCGAACCGTTAGTGGAATAGGAAGCGATATCGCAGTTTCTTCCGTCGCCGGAGTTCGACAGCGAAAGCGTGAACGTGTTGGTTTCCGTATTGATATCGAACGCGGTCAATTCGCGCCCCTCATAATCAGCCGTCGTATATTCGCCGTTATATGTGTTGACGGAATACGCGGCGGAACGTCCCACCGCACAGGCATACTTATCGCTGAGATAAGCTACATCATAGATGATGTTATTCTCTAATTCAAGGAAATACAAAGGCGTATCCTTGGTAAAGTCCAAAACATAAAGCGAAGATATCTCAACGCCGTTGAGCGCAGAGATTCCCGCGACAACCGCTCTGCTTCCGTTGGAATTGAGGCAGACAGCGGTAACATAATAGTCCGCGAACGAGTAGGCGAAGATCTGCTGCTGCTCTTCATTGTAAACATAGAGCTTCGACAAATATCCGCTGCTTTCCGTCACCAGCGCATAAGTGCCGTTATCCGCGTAAGCGGCAGTCAGTATATCATCGTTCGCTTCACCGGTAAACACAGCGCCTTCCTTGTTGATCAGCTGGTAACCGGCGCTTCCGAGATTATAGACCAGAGCGCCGTGCTTGCTGACGGTCAATACAGGCGTGATAAAAGCATGCTGTACGGAAAACTCAGACCTGCCGTAGTTATTCAGCAATTGAGTTTTCGTATCGGACGTATAACAGATATCCTGACCGACCCGCATAAAATTGCCGGTAGCGACGCTCATGCCCTTGATATCCAAGGGGAATCGCTCTTCACTGTTGCTGTTAAACACACCGTAGCGGAAGAAGTTAGAGATATTATGAAAGGATAGCTTATCCGTGTTGAACGCGTAATATACGATACCGAACAGTAAAGCAACGATCACCAAAACGGCAACCAGTTTCTTTCCCTGCAGCTTGAATTTCTTACGCGGTTTCAAGGATAATTCTTCATCATCCTCACGCTCTTCCAGCGGCATATCCTCGTAGGTCAAAACTTCACGGTCGGAATTCTTTTCTTTCCGCTTTTGCTTTTTCAGCAGTTTTTCGAGCTTTTTGGAATTCTTATCCTTTAACCTCTGATCTTTATCGGTTTTCTTGTCATGCTTCAAGGCCGCTTCTTCTTCGGGAAGCTCTTCATCAACCTCAGGCTCGTTTACGCTTTCATCTTCATCAGCAAAGCGTTTTCCTTTTTCATCCATATTCTCACCCCATTTCATTCATAATCGTGATAAAACACTTTATTTAAATACAGTCCGCATGCCGGAGCGGTCGGTCCGGCGCATTTGCGGTTTTCAGCTTCAATGATATCGGACAGCGTGCCGAACGGGATCCGTCCGTTATTCATCGCTAGCAGGGTACCGACCATGATGCGCACCATGTTATACAAAAAACCGTCGGCAGCAACCGTAAAGGTGACCAGATCGCCGCTGCGCTGGACGTTAAAATACTTTACCGTACGTGTGAAATCGCCTTTTTCACGCTTGTCCAATGTGCAAAAGGATGTGAAATCATGCGTACCGATGAAGGCTTGCGCTTCACGATGCAGCTGATCGACATCCATATCATAACGGTAATGCAGCGCCAGCCCGTGCAAAAACGGATTGCGCACGCGGCTGTTCCAAACTTTATAGACGTATTCTTTCCCCTTGCAGGAATAGCGGGCGTGGAAATCCTCCCCCACCTCACGCACACCGGTCACCGCTACGTCGTCCGGAAGATAACGGTTCATCGCCATCATCAGATGATCCTCGGTGATCGGATGCGCGATCATCATCGACACGCAGTACATATTGGCGTGAACGCCGCTGTCGGTACGCGAACAGCCCTTGATATCGGGGCGCTCCTGAATGATCTGATACAGCGCGTCCTGAAAGACCTCCTGTACCGTCAAGGCGTTATCCTGTATCTGCCAGCCGTGAAGATTCCTTCCGCAATAGGACAGTGTTAACAATAAATTTCTCATTTAATCCTTATCAAACTGTAAATAACAAAACCGAAAATATTCAGCAATACAACGCACGCGATAACCAAAAGCGTGATCACAATGCAGATATAATCGCGCTTGACCATATGCAGCTGTTTCATACGCGTACGTCCGTCTCCGCCGCGGTAGCAGCGGCATTCCATCGCGACCGCCAGCTCATATGCTCTGCGGAACGCGGACACGAACAGCGGAACCAGTACGGGCACCAGCGCTTTGACGCGCGTAAAGAGATTGCCGCTTTCCATGTCGGCGCCTCTCGCCTTCTGCGCCGCCATAATCTTGTCAGTCTCTTCCAGCAGCGTCGGAACAAAGCGCAGCGCGATCGTCATCATCATCGCGATCTCATGGACCTTGATGTGGAAAACCTTCAGCGGCTTCATCAGACGCTCCAAAGCGTCGGTCAGATCCGTCGGAGAAGTGGTGAACGTCAGCACCGAGCTCAAAAGAATCAGGCATATAATGCGAACGCAGACAAAAACCGCGTTGCGGATGCCTTCCCAGGTGACCTTGATGATCCACCACTCGAAGATCGGGACGCCGGTTCCGTAAAACAGGTTCAGTATCGATGTGATGATCACGATTACGATAATGACCTTTAAGCTCTTCAAATACGACTTGATCGGAACTTTGGTCATCAGTACGATCGCCATTACGGTTATCGCCGTAAACGCCAGCGAGAAAACGTTGAACGTACAGAAGATCAACACGATATAAACGATCAGACTGAGTATCTTTACGCGGGGATCCAGTCTATGGATCACGGAATCCGCAGGAAAGTACTGACCGAGAGTGATATCTCTCATAGCCGTCCCTCCTTTTTCAGATACTCCGTGATACTGTAGACGGCGCTTTCCACCGTCAAAGTACCTTTCGGCAGCGGGAATCCCGCATCGATCAGCGAATCGACGATCGAAGTGATCTGCGGCAGCCGCAAACCCATCGAAGCTAATTTCTCGCCCTGCGAGAATACTCTCTCGCATGTATCATACATTTCAAGATGCGAATGATTCATCACCAGCACCTTGTCGCATACCGACGCGACGTCCTCCATTGAATGGGAGACCAGCAGTACGGTGTTGCCGCGCTCTTTATGATAGTTGTAGATCTGCGTCAGCAGGATATCTCTGCCCAGCGGATCCAAACCCGCGCACGGCTCGTCTAAAATAAGGACATCAGGATCCATGGCGATCACGCCGGCGATCGCCGCCCTGCGCTTTTCGCCGCCGGAAAGGTCAAAGGGAGATTTTGAAAGTAGATCTTCCCGTAAATCGACGAATTTCGCCGATTTCATCACGCGCTCTTTGATCTCCGCTTCACTCAGCCCCATGTTGCCGGGACCGAAAGCGATATCCTTTTCAACGGTTTCTTCAAAAAGCTGATACTCGGGATACTGGAAAACCAAACCGACCTTGAAGCGGATCCTGCGGATCTCCTTCGGCTTATCCCAGATATTGACGCCGTCGAGCGTGATCACGCCCTCTGAAGGCTTTAATAAACCGTTGAGCATCTGTACCAGCGTGGACTTACCGGAACCGGTGTGACCGATGATACCGATAAAGTCGCCGCGGTTGACGTCAAAGCTGACCTTATCGACAGCCTTATGTTCAAAAGGAGTACCCTGAGAATAAACATAGGATAAATCTTTGACACTGAGTATACTCACTGAAGCACCTCCTTGAGCATCGAGGTGCATTCATCCGCTGTTAAGGGCAGATATTTAATTTCAACGCCGCAGGCTCTGAGCTTGTGGCAAAGCTCCGTTGCCTGAGGAACGTCAAGGCGATGCTTTTTCATCAGCTCGACCTGAGAGAAAACCTCCCCCGGTGTGCCGGAGATCAGCATCTTGCCGTTATCGACAACATAGACCTTATCCGCCAAGACAGCCTCTTCCATATAATGGGTGATCATCACGACGGTTATTCCGTGTTCACGGTTGAGCTTCAGAATCGTATCGAGGACCTCCTGCCTGCCCTTCGGGTCAAGCATCGCGGTAGGCTCATCCAAAACGATGCAGTCGGGTCTCATCGCGATAATGCCCGCGATAGCGACGCGCTGCTTCTGACCGCCGCTGAGTTTATGCGGCGCTTTCTCACGATACTCGTACATATCGACCGCTTTCAGCGCCTCGTCGACTCGCTCGCGAATCTCTTCGGGAGGGATACCGAGGTTTTCGGGACCGAAAGCAACGTCCTCTTCCACGATGCTCGCGACAAGCTGATTGTCGGGATTCTGCAGAACCAGCCCGACCTTACGGCGGATATCGTAGGTGACGTTTTCGTCAGAGGTATCCATTCCGTCGATATACACCTTGCCGGAGATCGGCACGACCATCGCGTTCAGGTGCTTCGCGATCGTACTTTTTCCGGAACCGTTGTGTCCGAGGAGCGCGACAAATTCGCCCTGCCTGACTTCAAAGGAAACATCGTCAAGCACGAGCCTGTCTTGCTCTCTCTGCTCGCTGTATTTAAATGTCACATTTTGAACCGAAATGAATTCCATATACTCTCCAAATTATCAGCGCAATCTTCGATTGATTTCGCAGTCTCAATTATATCGGCTGCAAAGACAACAGAAACTATCTGCGCCAGATCGCGGTTGAACCGCAGGGCAATGTCAAGCCCGATTCGGTAACGGTAAGACCGATCTCATCGGAAGAGACCGTGCCGCCGAAACGGCTCTGTATCACCGTACTCAGTAAATACTCCATCACCGAAGGCGAAAGCCCGGTGGTGTAGGAGTTCAATATCACAAATTCAGCGTTATCCGCTACGACGCCTGCGCACAGATCAACAAATTCATAGATGCGCTCTTCCAGCTTCCACACTTCGCCGTTCGGACCGCGTCCGTAGGAAGGCGGATCCATGATGACGCCGTCATATTTGTGTCCGCGCCGTATCTCGCGCGCAACGAACTTGGCGCAGTCGTCCACGATCCATCGAACGGGCTGATCGGCTACGCCGGAGGAAGCGGCGTTCTCTTTCGCCCAGCCGACCATACCCTTTGCCGCGTCGACATGACACACCTTTGCGCCCGCTTTCAGACAGGCGATCGTCGCGCAGCCGGTATAGCCGAACAGATTCAGAATGTTCAGCTGTCGGTCGGATTTTCGGATGATATCAGCCGCCAGATCCCAGTTGACCGCCTGTTCAGGGAAAACGCCGGTATGCTTGAAGCCCATCGGCTTGACGTTGAGCACAAGATCGCGGTATTTCACCTGCCATGAAGCAGGCACTTTTTTGAACATCTGCCACTTGCCGCCGCCGGTACTGGACCGGATGTAGCGGGCGTGCGCATTATGCCAGAGCGGATTTTTACGCTCGGTGTTCCAGATCACCTGCGGGTCGGGACGGATCAGGATGATATCGCCCCAGCGCTCCAAACGCTCGCCGCAAGAGGAATCGATAAGCTCATAATCGCTCCAAAACTCTGTTTTTCGCATATTTTATAACTCTCTTAAATGAATTGAGATTGTCTGCAATGACATTTTAATCGAATAAACTGCCCTGCGCGGCAGCGGTATTCGCGGGCACCTTATAGCCGAGGTGCTCATATGCCGAGGCTGTGACGCATCGACCGCGCGGCGTCCTGGACAAGAAGCCGATCTGCATCAGATACGGCTCATAGACGTCCTCGATCGTGACCGCTTCCTCGCCGATCGCGGCTGCAAGCGTATCTAAACCCACGGGACCGCCGTTATAATATTTGATCATCGCTTCGAGCATGCGGCGGTCGTTCTGATCGAGACCGAGCTCGTCGATCTCCAATCTGTCGAGCGCCGTCTGAGCGACTTCAAGGGTGATCACGCCGTCGGAGATGACCTCGGAGAAATCGCGGACACGCTTCAAAAGACGGTTGGCGATACGAGGCGTACCGCGCGAACGGGACGCAAGCTCCAAAGCGCCTTCTTCATCGATTTTGATATTCAAGATCCCTGCGGAGCGGGTAATGATCTGTGCCAATTCCTCAGGAGAATACATCTCCAGTCGAAGCACAACGCCGAAACGATCGCGCAAGGGAGCCGTCAGCTGTCCTGCACGCGTCGTCGCGCCGACAAGCGTGAAGCGCGGGAGCGGCAGATGATAGGAAGCCGCCATCTGACCTTTGCCGGTGATGATATCGATCGCGAAGTCCTCCATCGACGGGTAGAGGATCTCCTCTACCGAACGGGACAGGCGATGGATCTCGTCGATAAATAATACGTCACCGGGGTTGAGGTTCGTCAACAGCGCAGCCAGATCGCCGGGCTTTTCGATCGCGGGACCGGAAGTGATGCGGATATTGACGCCCATTTCATTGGCGATGATCGCGGAAAGCGTCGTTTTGCCCAGTCCGGGAGGTCCGTACAGCAGCACATGATCGAGCGATTCACCGCGTTTTTTCGCCGCTTCTATAAAAACCTTCAGGTTTTCTTTTGCTTTATCCTGACCGATATACTCATCGAGCGTTTTCGGTCTCAGCGGATTATCGGAATCGACCGCGTCGGAGGGAATCTCCGAGGTATCCATGATACGATCCTCAAAATCCATTTCAAAATCAGTTTTATAATCCATCAAACGATTCCTTTCGAAAAAGTGAAATCTTTATCCGGGAGGAGCAAATCCCTCCACTACATTTAAAATCTGACTATGCCATTTGTTTCAAGGTGGCGGCGATCATCGCCTCGACCGACATATTCGGATCGAGCTTTGACAATATCGGGGTAATGTCCGCAGCAGAATATCCGAGCACCGCTAAAGCGGCTACCGCCTTCGGCACGTTGCCGGTATCGACGATCACACTGCCTTTGCCGACGTCGAAGCCTTCGGTATCGGCAACGCCCTTGATCTTATCCTTTAACTCGAGCACAATACGCTGCGCGAGCTTCGGTCCGACGCCGGAGGCGCGTGTCAGCGTCTTGCTGTCGCCGGAGGATACGCACATCGCGATCTGTTCGGATGAGAGCTCGGACAGGATCGCCAACGCGACCTTGGGACCCACACCTGTGATGCCAATCAGCATCTTGAAGGTGGAAAGCTCGTTCTTTGTCGCAAAGCCGAACAGCTCCATCGCGTCCTCACGGACGTTCATATAGGTGTAAAGCATGACCTCGGAATTGAGCTTGAGCTGTTTTTGCGTTGTGATCGAAGTCTGTACCCGATAGCCGACGCCGCCGCATTCAACAACCGCGTAGCCGGCGTCCATGAGTATCAGATTGCCTCGAACGGAATATATCATTATTTGATGCCTCTCTTCATCATATAATCGCGCAGGTTCGTACCCGCTGCCTGAGTATGCGTGATCGCCAGCGCCAGCGCGTCTGCGGTATCGTCGGGCTTAGGCACTTCCTTCAAATGAAGGAGTCGGCGCGTCATCTCCATCACCTGCGGCTTCAGCGCCTTGCCGTAGCCTGTAACGGCGGTCTTCACCTGCAAAGGTGTATATTCATAAACAGGGATATGTGCCTGTTCAGCCGCGAGGAGGATGACGCCTCTCGCCTGAGCTACCTGTATCGCTGTGGTGGTATTCGTGTTGAAATAGAGCTTTTCGATCGACATGACGTCGGGCTTTGAGCGCTCGATCAGTTCTACCGTATCGTCATAGATCAGCTTGAGCCGGGCGTTGAAATCCGTATGCGCCTCAGTCGTGATCGCGCCGAAAGCGACGGGACGATGCTTAGTACCCTGATATTCAATTACGCCCCATCCGACGATGGCATATCCGGGATCGATACCGAGAATAATCAAAAGCTCAACTCCCTCAAGCTGATAATGCATAGAAATACAGTTTATTATATCATAATTGCGCCATTATATCAACATATAAATGAAAAAAGTCGCATGAAACTGCGACTTTTTACGGCAAAAATTTATGCAATTATTTCTTTAAAACAGCCTTTCTCACCATATGGAAAACAACGGCTCCGACAAGGTTGCCTGCCGATACCAGCAGGATGTACACGATACCTTTCACGGAATAGAGTACATTCGACGCCGCGAAATAGAACATGTCCGCTACGCTGTGCTCGAAACCGCAGATGATAAACGCGGGTACACAGGTAAACACCAAAAGGTATTTCGGCAGTGATTTCTTATCGTCGTCGCTCCTGAAATAGTCCACGGCGATATAGACGAGGATACCGCACAACGCGCCTAAGATCAGCGTCTGCCACGGAGTTTGTCCGAGCTTTGCTTCACAAAGTTTAAGGGCTGTTTCAGCTAAATTCGGCTTTGCAAAGCCTACCATCAGCCCCATCAGCATACAGCCTAAGATATTGCCAAGCCAGATCGTCAGCAGATAAGGGATATATGAGGGCTTATTCTCGAGTAAATAAGCGGTTTTTCCGGTGAACAGCAGGAATCCCATGATCAGGATGACCGATAATCCGAGAGAGAATAATACCGCTCCCAGCTGCGCTTTATCGGCTGCCACGCAAGCCAGATAGACCGCGCCGCCGAAAGAGATCATTACGCCTGCCAGAACAGCGGAAAACAGATTTTTGATAAATTTCAACACATCTCGCGCCTTTCATATGATTTACGAACGACAGTATTCTATCAAAAACAGGATTAATTTACAATAGCGTGAAAGAATTATAATCAACTAATTGCATCATTCCGTCTTCTTCAGTTCTAAAACACCCGATCCGAAGCGCAGCTCTACCCTGTCTCCGTACAGTTGATATTTGAAATTATAATTTTTCCCGCTGCCGACGTCGCAGATCGTCAGCGAATCGTCATCCGCGATACATAAGCCGCAGATATCCAGCGAAAAAGCGTCATTCCCGATGTTCAGATCAGCATCCGTATCATCAAAAGAGAGCGAAACAATACAGCCGTTATCTTCCTCACAGCGCCAGTCATACATCCTCAGCTCATCCGAGGCTCTGTTGATAACACGCGTACAGGACACAAGGCAGAGAGTGCAAATCCATACCGCGCCCAGCACCGAAAATCGCATAAAAAAGCCGCGCATAACCATCACCTAAGACAGTATATGCGCGGAGCGTCTCATTCAGAAGATTATTGATTTGAAGTTCTTTCCCTGATACGGGTAGCCTGGAAGCCCAAAGACGTCATGAACAAGATCACGACCTCCAAAATCAGCGTAAACACGCCGCCGATCGCGATCGTATCACCCGTACCGAAGCAGATAATGAAAGCACAGAGAAAACAGGTGATAACGCTGACGATGTACTTTTTCTTTGATCTCTTATCCAGAATAAAGAAAAAGAAGCAGATGATCGGCATGATGATCAGTATCGCGCCGTATACGGCAACGATCACCTCCGCTACGCTGTTGAAGCCGTTATACTGAAACACCAGATTCAGCGCCGTGCGGTGTCCTATACCGCCCTCAATATCGCCGTGCATCAGCGGCAGAGGGATCATCAGTACCTGTAAAAAGTACAGAACAGCGATAAAAATGCGAATTCTTTTTTCGGTCTTCGACTCGACGTTTTCTTCTACTACGACATATTTTGCCATATTGCACCTCAAATAATCAGAACTTCGATTCTGCAACATATATTAACACAATATTCACACAAATTCAACATTAATTATTTGACTTTATCTAAAATGATGCTATACTCTTTAAAGATTCTTATATCAAGGAGGTATTTCCATGCACTGGATCAACGATACCGTCATCTATAACACTTATCCGCTCGGCTTTTGCGGAGCGCCGAAGCAAAACGATTTTCAGCTGACTTACCGACTGGATAAGATATATGACTTTATCCCCCACTTCAAAAAGATGGGCGTCAACTGTATCCTGTTCAATCCGGTTTTTGAAAGCACCAGACACGGCTACGATACCATCGATTACAAGAAGATCGACAGCCGTCTCGGCGACAATGAGAGCTTTAAGAGGATCTGCGATACCCTGCACAAAAACGGCATCCGCATCATGCTGGACGGCGTATTCAACCACGTCGGACGCGACTTCTTCGCGTTCAAGGACATTCAGGAGCGCGGCATGGGCTCTATCTATACTTCGTGGTTTTATAACGTACGCTTTGATCAGCAGAGCCCTTACGGCGATCATTTCAGCTATGAAGGCTGGGCAGGTCATTACGACCTCGTCAAGCTCAACCTGCAGAACGAACACGTCGTGGAACACCTGCTCGACGCAGTCGGTTACTGGATCGATGAATTCGGGATCGACGGTCTGCGTCTGGATGCGGCAAACGTCATGGACGTCGGCTTTTTCAGGAGGCTGAAAGATTTTTGCAAAGGAAAAAAGCCGGATTTCTGGATGTTCGGCGAGATCGTCGGCGGCGACTATAACCGCATCGCAAACCCCGACGCACTGGATTCCTGCACCAATTATGAGATCTACAAAGGTCTTTTCTCCAGCCACAACGACCGCAACTACTTTGAATTCGCCCATTCCGTCGACCGCCAGTGCGGCGACTGGGGCATGTACAAGAATATCTACATGTACAACTTCGCGGACAATCACGACGTCACAAGGCTGGCGAGCATCATCCGCGACAAGGCGCTGCAAAAAAACGTGTACACCATGCTCTACTGTATGCCGGGCGTACCGTCGGTCTATTACGGAAGCGAGTTCGGTATGGAAGGTAAAAAGCAGCGCGATTCCGACGACGATCTCAGACGCGAGCTGAACCTGAACGCGCTCGATAATCCCGATCACGAGCTGTTTGAACACATCTGCAGGCTGGGATATCTCAGACATCATCTGGAAGCGCTGCAATACGGCAAATACAAGAACGAACAGATCCAGCTCGAGCATATGTGCTTCTCGATGAAAACCGATCATCAGAAAGTATATATCCTGCTCAACCAGAGCAACGAACACCGCAATATCGGCTTTAACACCGATTTCAGCGGCGTGCTGACCGACGTACTCAACGATAACCGCCAGTACGGCTGCAACGGCTGGATAGAGATCGGCGTACCGCCGATGAGTTCTATGATCCTTGTCGAAAACGACGGTTCGTTCAGAATCGACTTTCCCGCAGAGCAGGAAGAGGTTATCATTGATCGCGCCGAAGAAGATGAAATAACCAATGATGTTGAGCTCGAAGCATCCGATCCCGAACCTGAGCTGACGCCCGAGGAGATTGTCAAAGGCAAATACAGACATTTCAAAGGAAATGAATATGAAGTGATCGACTTCGCCAAGGACAGCGAAACGACCGAGATAATGGTCATTTACCGCGCGTTGTACGGCGAAAAAGAGCTTTGGGTACGTCCGTATGAAATGTTCCGCGAGATCATCGAGCGAGACGGTAAAAAGATAAGAAGATTTGAAAAGATTGATTAATACTTTCATCAGAAAAAGGAACCTGTCACATGGCAGGTTCCTTCTTCTTGTACATTTTTAAATGATACATTAACAAAAAACAGAAGCCCGATGATTCGAGCTTCTGATAATCGTTGTATTTAGTTTACTGAACCGCTGCGGTAGTGGGAGCGGTCGTAGAGGACGATGAAGATGTTGAACCGCCGGAGACGGAATCCTCATAGATGAACTTCGCCACATCGGAACGAACGCCGTCCCAGTCGGTGATCGCGATAACGCTCTGTCCGTCCGAGGTGGTGCCGTACTGCCATCTATCCTGCGTCGGGAGAGACATCTCTTCCATATCATAGTTGATATAGGTCAGCATATTGGAGACAAGGAAGGTGATATCGCCCTTTTTCAGGTTGGTAGTAACCAGAGGACCGATCCTGTTCGCGATGGCGACCAGTTCGGTGAGCGAGGCGTTTTCGCGAAGATTCTTGATGATCGTTTCGATCAGGTTACGCTGGCGGGAGGTACGATCCCAGTCGTCGCCGGAGAAGCTGTACTCGGGATTGCCGCCGAGGCTCTCTTCACCGCGGTCTCTCGCGTACCAAAGCGCCTGATAACCGTCGAGATGCACCATCTGCTTCTCTTTGGTCTCGTCATAGGTCAGGAAATTCGTAACGTCCAGCTGATCGTTAACGTCGATCTGTGCGTTGATATACTTGATCTCTTCCAGAGTCAGCTCGATATCAACGCCGCCGAGCGCCTCGATAATATCGCGGAAGGACGAAAAATCGACCGTCGCATACTTATCGACCTTGATACCGAAGTTAGTCTCGATCGTATCGATGGAAAGACGTTCTCCGCCGAACGTGAACGCGGAGTTGATCTTATTGTCGCCGTGACCGGGGATGCTGACATAGGTGTCGCGCTGGAAGGAAGTCAGCTTGAGTTTCTTGTTCACATTATCGATGGATAAAAGGATCGTGGTATCGGAACGACCGTGATCCTCTTCCGTCGCGGGTGAATCCTGTCCGAAGAGAAGGATATTCAGAACGTTATCGCTCGAAAGCAGGGTCGAGCCGCCGCTGGCGATAGAATATGTCGTGGTCTCGGAGGTGGTCGTGGTAGCCGCAACAGGTTCGGGTTCCAACTCCTTAAAGGTCATGCTGTCCAGTACCTTATAGTAATAAACCAGACCGGAACCGACCAGAAGCATAATCAGGGAAAGCACAAGGACAAATATCCTGCGTCCCAGACCTTTGTTTTTCTTTTTCTTAGGCTGCTCTCTTCTTTTGTCTGTTTCATAAACCTTGTTGACATCGTCGTTTGAAGAAATATCAACAAAGTCGTCGTTATAATTTGCCATAAAAGCTGCCGCCTTTCGTAGTATCAAATCGAAGGATGATGGGCAGACATATGCTCACATCATAATAATCCATAATAAAATATATTATACTCAAATCAAGCGATTTAATTTTCTATAATAGAATATTAATCGAAATTCATATTTTTTTTACAAGTTATGACACTTTGCGGCACCTTTCACACAACATATTGTATAAGGATTCGATCAGATACAGATCATCCCAGCTCATCCAAGGTGAGATAATAGGCGGGCATGCACTCTTCCATAAAGATATCCAGCGCGGGAAGATGCATTTCCCGAATCATTTTTTCCGTCGATTCCTTCGCTTTCAGGAACTCATTATTCCCCATCCGCACCTCATCGATGCATTTGATCAGGGCTGATATCTTATCCGCTGCCTTGACATAGCGCTCTAATACCTCGTCGTCATTGGAGATCACCGGACGGTAGATATCCTGCAGATCCTCCGGCAGCATCGAAACAAGTCTGTCCTCGGCGACCTTTTCCACCGCCTTGTACGCGTCCTTGATCGAAGGATTATAGTACTTGATCGGCGTCGGCATATCGCCGGTGATGATCTCACCCGCATCGTGGAACATCCCGATCACGGCGGCTCTGTCGGCGTCGAGCTCTTCACCCAGTCTGACATTGGCGATACTGACGAGTGCGTGAGCGAGAATAGCGGTCTCAAGGCTGTGCTCGGAAATATTCTCGGTTCTGGTGTTGTTCATCAGTCCCCATCTGTCGATATATTTCATCCTCGAAATCATAGCGTAGAAGCGGTTCATATACAAATCTCCTTTAATTTGATAATTTCTGAAAATAATTCGTGCATTTTCCGACATTATGTGTTATAATACATAAGTTAAAGTATGCAACAAGGTTTTTTCTATCATAACATACTTTTTACGTCAGGTAAAGGCTTTTTGACAGGAGGGCTGAAATTGGTTCTAAATAAGCTTGAACGAAACAAGCGGCCATATGCCCTGTACGCCTTTTTATGGGCTTTTCTCCTGTCAGCTTTCATCGTAGTTCCCGTGATGATCTACGATCACGGATACTTTTTATACTACGGCGATTTCAACGTTCAGGAAATACCTTTCTATCAGCTGGCGCACGATTCCATCCGAAGCGGTGATATCGGCTGGAGCCACCTGACGGATTTAGGCGCGAACTTTATCGGCAGCTACAGCTTCTATCTGTTAGGCTCGCCGTTCTTCTGGCTGACGATATGGATGCCGTCCTCATGGGTCGCTTATTCGATCGGACCGCTGCTGATGCTTAAGCTGGGCTTTGCTTCCCTGACCTCCTACATCTACATACGAAGATATGTACGCGACAAAAAATACGCCGTGATCGGCGGCGTGCTTTATGCCTTTTCCGGATTTTCCGTTTTCAATATCTTTTTCTTTCACTTTCATGAAGCGATGATCTTCTTTCCGCTGCTGCTAGCGGCGATGGATGAGTTTCACGCAACGAAGAGAAAAGGCGTCGTCGCGCTGGCGGTTTTCTCCTGCGCTGTCGTCAATTATTATTTCTTTGTCGGACAAGTCGTATTTGTCGTCATCTACTATGTCGTCAAGCTGATCTCGAAGTCCTACCGCTTTAAGCCGTGGGAATTCGTCACGCTGGCGCTCGAATGCATTATCGGTTTCGGGATGTCGATGTTCCTGCTGCTGCCGTCTGTTGCTGCGATCACCGGCAACTCGCGTCTCGGCGACTGGATCAACGGGTGGGGCGCACTGATTTATTCCAACACACAGCGCTATATCCAGATCTTAGTCAGCATGTTCTTCCCCGGAGACGTACCGGCTAAGAATAACTTCACACCGTCGGCAGGAGGCAAATGGTCGTCGGTCGCGCTGTACATACCGATGTTCTCCATGACGTTCGCGATCCTGTGTTTACGCGATAAAAAACGCAGCTTTTTCCGCAGGATGCTGATCATACTGTTGATCGTCGCGTTCATACCGGTGCTCAACAGTGTCTTCCAGCTGTTTAACGCTACGTACTACGCCAGATGGTTCTACATGCTGACGCTCATGTTCATCGTGGTCACGGTACAGTCGCTGGATCGGATGAAAGAGCTCCGATTCATGAGGGGATTCATTCCGACGGCTGCCATTACGCTTGCAGCCGCGCTTCTTATCGGTTTGACGCCCCAAAAGACAGAGACCGACGCGCATGTTCCTTATGTCAGGGTCGGTTTAGCGAATTCAAGAATCATCTTTGCGTTATTCGTACTGGTCGCTTTCGGCGGTCTGGCGCTGACATTTGGATTATATCTCATTAATCGGAAGAAACCGAAATACTTCTTTTCCGCTGCGGCTTTATTCCTCAGCATATTCGTTGCGCTGTATACGCCGCTGTATATCTGGTCGGCTCGATCCTACGCCGACCGGGATGATGAATTCATGATCAATTATGCGCTCAACGGCGGTAAGGACGTCACACTGAGCGATATCGATGAGGTTCGGTCCGATTTCTACGAAACATCCGATAATCTCGGTATGTTCTGGCAGGTGCCCAATATCCAGGCATTCCACAGCATCGTACCGGGTTCGATCATGGAGTTCTATAACACCTGCGGCGTCAAGCGGGACGTCGGTTCACGACCTTCAACAGAATTCTACGGACTGAGAGGACTCTTGTCTGTCAAATATCTGTTCACGGAAGCGAACGAGGAGAAACCACCCGCTGAAGCCACCGATCTGATGCCCGGATACAGCTACATCGCCACCGAGAATGGATTTGATATATATGAGAATCAGTACTATATTCCGATGGGCTTTACCTATGATCAATACATAACGACGGAAGAATTCTCGGATCTGAGCGAAAGAGTCAAGCATCTGGCGCTGCTCAAGGCGATGGTTCTGACGCAGGATCAGATGAAAAAATATGCCGATATCACAGGATATGAAGACGGCATGTATCTCAATCTGAATTTCACGCATAACGAATATGATCTACAGGATTCATACCGCCCGGAATATGAAGGCTTTGACAGCATCACTGCTGATTTCAGATATCAGAAGGAAGATTATTTTGCCGACGCCGAGAAGCTGAAAAATAACAGCTGTTCGTCATTCGAGTATACGAAAGACGGTTTTACGGCTGAATTCGATAACAAAGGCGACGATAACCTGCTGTTTTTCAGCGTCCCGTTCGACGACGGCTGGTCAGCGACCGTCAACGGCGAGCCGGTCGATATCGAAAAAGTCAACATCGGCTTTATGGCAGTCCGCGTACCGGGCGATACCGTCAGCACCGTCGAATTCCGCTACCAAACACCGCTTTTGAAAATCGGCTGTATCATAGCGGCAGGATCATGCGTGATACTGGTATTTTATTTAATCATCAACCGCGGTTTCAAAGCAAAGCGCGATAACCGCAGAACATACAGAATCAAAAAGAATCATAATCAAGGGGGCACATTATGAGCTTCGGCGAAAAAATAATGGATTATAAGGAAGATATCATTACCGATCTGGCTGAATTGATCGCGATCCAGTCCGTCACCGGCATACAGGAAGACTGCAAAGCCGCTTTGGACTGGATGATGAAAAAGGCAATTGACTTCGGCTTGAAAGCCGGGAGCATCAATAACGTAGCGGGTCATGCCGAATTAGGCGAAGGCGGTAAGCTCTGCGGCGTGCTGACGCATCTGGACGTTGTTCCGGAAGGCAACAACTGGGATTCGCTTCCGTACGAGCTTTCGATCGGCGACAACGGATATATGTACGGACGAGGCGTCGTCGACGATAAAGGCGCGGCGCTGATCACCCTGTACTGTCTTAAAGCGCTGAAGGATAACGGCGTGATCGGAAAGAATACCCTGCGCGCGATCTTCGGCACATGCGAAGAACGCGGGATGAACGACATGGATGAATATTTCAAGTATGAGCCTGTCCCCGAGCTGTCCTTTACGCCTGATTCCGATTACGGTATCTGTAAAGGCGAGAAAGGTATCTTACAGTTAGAGCTGTATGCCGATACCCACGACGGCACGACGCTGACACAGATGCACTCCGGCAAAACGATCAACGCGGTACCGGACACCGCTTATGCCCTGCTCGACTGTTCCGAAAACGAGGATCATCAGCTTGCGCGTCTTGCGGACGCGAAAAACGGCTCCTTTGAGTTCTATTACACCATCGACGGAATGATGGTGCTTTCCCGCGGTAAAGCCGCACACGCGGCAGATCCCGACGAGGGCTTGAACGCCGCTACGGCGCTGATCGACCTGCTGACCTCGAACTTCTCTCTCCCCTCTTTGGGCTCCATGCCGTCCTTCATCAGCCACTACATCGGCACGGATACCGACGGCGTGATGCTCGGCATCAAGATGAGAGATAAAGAATCCGGTCCCTTGACCGTCAATGTCGGCACCGTACATATTGACGAGGGTTACGCGACCTGCACGATGGACGTTCGCTATCCCGTAACGGCTGACGGAGACGAAATCCTCGAAAAGATCACCCGTCAGGCAAATAAGGAAGGCATCCACGTCAAGGTGCTGGCGCATATCAAGCCGCTGTATCTCGACGAAGATTCCGATATCATCAAGATCCTGTCCGAATCCTATGAGAATATCATGGGCGAAAAGCCCTCGATGTATACCACCGGCGGCGGTACCTACGCCCGCAAGCTCGGCGGCAAGGGCGTCGCTTTCGGTCCCGTATTCGAAGGCGAAGTAAGCAACATCCACAACGCCAACGAATGTATCAATGTCGATAAATTCTTCAAGCATGCACAGATCTGTCTGGAAGCCATGTATAATCTTTACACCAAGGGATGATATTTTGTCTGCAGAAGCTATTATCAAACAACAGGCGCGCAGTATCCTGAAAAGCAATTTTCCCAAAGCGCTCATCGCTTTGGCGATCGTTCTGCTGCCCTATGCTGTTATCGACGGCACTACTACCGCCATATCTTTCACCGTAATGGAGCTTGTATCCGATGATTCTCTCGCTGAGATACTGGTATATTCGATCGGATATCCTGTCGAGATTGTTATGGCTTTCCTTTACTCGCCCGTCATCAACGGCTATATCCGCGCCTACTACAGAGCGGCTTACAACAACACCATCGAACTGAAAGATGTGTTCTTCTGTTTCAGCCGCGGTCAATACGGCAAAACACTGCGCTTAAATCTTAATCTCGTTTTGCGCATGCTGCTTCCGGGCATTCTCTTTTACGCACCGCTGATCATTTACGAGATCGTAGCGGTCAATATTCCCGACAACGGTTTTTACGACTCGGTATTATATCACGATTTCTACTTTATTCTGTCTGTATTGTCAACGGTCGGGATCGTGCTCTATTCGCTGCGCTACTTCACCGTTTTTACCGTCAGCGCCGATAACCCGCAGTTTACGCCCAAACAGATTTTTGCCTATAACAAATACATCATGCAGGATAAAACAACAAACGCCGCCAAGCTCATTTTCAGCTTTACGCCGTGGCTGCTGTTGTGCCTGCTGGTTTTACCGATGCTGTATGTCATCCCGTATATGACCCAGTCGCTGTGCGTCAGCAGGAAATGGATGACTAAGGCGTCTTTAGAGGTGAATTAACATGAGAGTATCACTGTGTACGATCGCGAGAAACGAAGAGAGCGCTCTCAAAGGACTTCTCAGAGATTTCAGAGATCAGAACTACCCTCACAAAAAGATCGAAGTCATCATGATCGACTCCAATTCCACCGACCATACCCGAGAGGTCATGGAAGAGTTCCAGCAGGATGATAACGGTTTTTACGACGTGAAAATCTATACGTCCAACGGCAAGAATCAGGCTTCGGCGTGGAATGTCGCCATCGAGCATGCGACCGGCGACATCATCATCCGCGTAGACGCTCATTCCAAGATTCCGCGTCAGTTTGTATCGAGAAACGTTTTTAATATTCAGGAGGGCGAGAACATCGTCGGCGGCGGCCGTCCCAATATCTGCGCCAATCCCAATCCGTGGACAAAGACCCTGCTCGCCGCGGAGGAAAGCCTCTTCGGTTCCTCTGTAGCGGACTACCGCAGACCCGCTGCTCAGAAGGAATATCACGACAGCCTGTTCCACGCGGCATATAAACGCGAGGTATTCGCCGAGGTCGGCGGCTTCAACGAGGACCTCGGGCGTACCGAGGATAACGAGCTGCATTACCGCATCCGACAGGCGGGATATAAGATGTGCTGCTGTCCGGAGATCATCTCCTTCCAGCACACAAGAAGCACCTTTACCCGCATGATTAAGCAAAAGTACGGCAACGGCTACTGGATCGGTCTGACGCTTGGCGTATGTCCGGGGTGCCTGAGCTACTTCCACTTTATCCCCTTCGTATTTCTGCTGGCAGTAGCGGGCAGCTCGCTGATCTGGGGGCTGACCGGTCAGCCGGTTTATTTCGCGATTATCATGGCGATGTACACCATGTTTAACTTCGTCAACACCGTCGGCGCGTTCGTGCTGAAAAAGTCCATCAACCCGCTGTTTCTGCTTTTGCCGCTTCTCTTCCCCGTCCTGCACATCAGCTACGGTATCGGCACGCTGGTCGGGCTGATCAAGCTGCCTTTCTGGAAGCACAGTCTTGACGGCAGCGCGCAGCGGCGAATTGAAGAGATCAAGCAGGCGGTCAAGGACAACACCGTCGTATACGACGACGAGCAGGAAGAAGTATTATGAGTGAAGTCATCAACATCGACAGAGAAACGCTGAGAAAACTGCAGCTCAAGGAGCTGGAGTCGCTGGTCTACTTTGACAATTTCTGCAAAGAACACGACCTGACCTACTTTCTCTTGGGCGGCTGCGTCATCGGCGCTGTGCGCCATAACGGTTTCATACCGTGGGACGACGATATCGACGTCATGATGCCCCGCAGAGACTATGAGCGGATGCTGAAGCTGTGGAAGCAGGAGGAGAGCAACGAACGGTTCCTGATGCTGAAAACCGACGGCGAGGTATTCACCGGCAATTGCTTTGCGACGCTGATCGACACCTCCGCTACCATGGTGAAAGAGAATCAGAAGAACATCGATGTTCCGCACGGCATCGTTACCGACGTCTTTCCTCTCGACGGCTGTCCCGACGGCAGATTACAGCGGTATATGCAGTACTATCACGCCATGATGTACAGTCTGTATATCAGCGAGGTGGTGCCGAGCAAGCACGGCGGGCTGATCAAGATCGTCAGCTCGATTCTCTTGAAGCTGGTTCCGTCCCGTGAGCGCCGCACCAAGATATGGAAAAAGCACGAGAAAAAGATGACCCGCTACGCTTTCAACACGCACAAAAAGTGTACGGAGCTGTGCGCGGGTCCCGGCTATATGCGGAACGAATATCCGCAGATCGCTTTCAAAGAGATCGTCTATCACGAGTTCGAAGGCTTACAGATGCCGATACCCAAAGGTTACGACGCGTATCTTAAGATGGCGTTCGGCGACTATATGCAGCTGCCGCCCGAGGATCAGCGGGTACCGCACCACGATCTGGTGGCGCTGGATCTGGAAAAGCCGTGCAATCAGCCTTCGCCTTGACGTGGAGGATGTCACCCAAAGAGTGACGGATAAGGTGAACACCTATCCGATCCACCAATATACGGCATGAGGAGGAAACGTTTTCACCTCATCCGACCAATTTGCCTTTAGAGGCAAATTGCCCACCTTCCCCATCAAGGGGAAGGCTAATAAACAGAGTAAAAGAATACGCGTAAAGTGTCTGCCGAACGGGGAGTTGACGGCAGGACGAAGGGCGACAGTGTACAAAGTCTGTCATCTATCATTCTGATTATTATCAAACCGGATGTTGTTTACAGTATGACAGAAAAAGAGCACACGTGCTCGCGGTGTATTCTTTGCATCCCGCTGTTGCATACGGATAACCTCCTTGTGCAATCAGGAATGCAGAAGGAGGTATTTTTATGACTTATCTAAAGAAATTCCCGAGTTCTTCCAAAGAGCTCGGACATGTGCAGACGCTCGCCGTGTGCGCGATGATGCTGGCGCTGAGAGTGATCCTCGGTATCTTTACCAACTTCACGCTGGCGATCATGCCGTTCGTGAAGATCGGTTTTTCATTCATCCCGATCGTGATCGTCGCCTATCTGTATGGTCCGGTATGCGCCGCGATCGTCTCCGGCGCGGGCGATATCCTTTCCATCATCCTTGCGAATCCCACCGCCTTTTCCATGAATCCCGCGCTGACTGCGTGTTATATCTGGGAAGGAATCATCTACGGCGTAATCCTGTATCAGAGCGCGTTCAACCTCAAAGAGATCATCATCGCGAAAGTCGCGGTACTCGTACTGTGCGCCCTGCCGCTGAACACGCTGATCCTCAGCGGGATGATGAATATCCCCTACTTCACCTTATTACTTTATCGCGCGGCTGTACTGGTACCGTTCGGCGTGATCGAAGTGCTGATCACACGTTTCATCATCAAGCCGGTTTTATCAAGGATCAAGATCATCAAGACATAAAAAAGCGCCTCAAACGAGGCGCTTTTCTTATATACATTTAAATTCACAGTCATTGCGAGGGAGTTTACGACCGTGGCAATCCCACAAAGAGGAGCAGACGTTCTCTCCTACAGAGCCGCTTTGATCAGTGTCAGCAGCTCGTCATAGCTGTCGCATGCGGGGATGTCGGGGTAATCCGCCTTGATGCTGTCGGGAGCGCGGAACAGGAATCCCGCCTTGCTCGCCTGTATCATCGCGAGATCGTTGAAGCTGTCGCCGGAGGCGATGGTCTCAAAACCGCATGACTGGAGCGCGCGCACGGTAGTGAGCTTCGTCTTTTCACAGCGGAGTTGATAATCTGTGATCTTGCCGTTTTCGTCGACGATCAGCTCGTTGCAGAAGATAGCGGGCCAGCCGAGTTTCTCCATCAGCGGCTTCGCGAACTGAGAGAAGGTATCGCTGAGGATGATCGCCTGCGTTTCGGCTCTGAGCGCATCTAAAAACTCCTTTGCGCCGGGCATCGGGTCGATGGTGGCGATGGTTTCCTGTATCTCTTTGAGACCGAGACCGTGCTGATCGAGGATGTCAAGTCGATACTTCATGAGCTTATCATAATCCGGCTCGTCGCGGGTAGTACGCTTGAGCTCCGGGATACCGGAAGCCTCGGCGAACGCGATCCAAATCTCGGGTACCAATACGCCCTCTAAATCCAAGCAAACAATATTCATAGCTTTACCTTCCTTTTCTGTTATATTACATTATTTATTAAACTACAGCGCACGATAATTGTCAAGTTGTTTATCGTTGTCACAACAAATAAAGGTTTCTCGCTTTGCTCGATCGATTTAAACAATTCCTCAGTCAGCTTACGCTGACAGCTCCTTTTCCCAAAAGGAGCCTTGGAAAGCGTCGGCAAGAAAGAGCCCATCCGTTTGGATGGGCTCAACATCTTTGTTAAGGGATATCAGTTTTCAAGATCGGGATTGTAGTTGTAGTACTTGCACCAATCGCCGTTGTTCTTGCCGACAAGGTCATCCTGAATGACGACCCAGATCTCGGGATAATCGTCGTAAGAGATACCGACGTTCTCGCCGTTGACTACGCCGTAGTCCTTGGTCTGCGGATTGCCGTTCTTGCTGATGATAAAGTAGTAGTTCAAACCGCCGGGAATCGGGAAGGTCACATCATACCAGCCGTCGCCGTCGGAATCGGTCAGCTGCTTGCCGGGCCACTCCTCATAGCAGTTGATCGCGGTTCCCTTATCATCATATGCCCACGCCCAGAGGTTAGGATCCCATGTCAGGTCGCCGCTGTGCTTGACGTGCATCTTCGGGCTGGCTATGCTGTAGGAATACCAGTAGGTAACGACGATCTTCTTGTTCACGGTGCCGGAGGCGTTAGTGGGCATTTCATCTAACTTATAGTAAGCGATCGCCTTCGCAGAAGTCTCATAAAACTCGCCGTAGCGATACTTATCGGTTGTATTCGCGACGAGCGCTTTGACGGAACCGTCCTCGTTTCTGCCCAGATGACGGGTGGTAACGGTGTAGACGGGTTCGATCATGCCCGCGAGCCATCTCTGCAGGATGGTCACGTCGACGGTATCGGTCACGCCGTTCTGATCATAATCGCCGCGTAAGACATGCTCTTCATCCAGATCGGAGATATATGCCAGATAACGCTGCAGATAGGTTACGTCGAGGATATCGACAACGCCGTCATCGTTGATATCGCCGTCGGGAGCGGTGAATCTTTCGGGAACATACAGCTTATAATTGAAGGTGACAGTCTTGTCTTCTTCGCTGAAGGTGCCGACGGGATCGCCGTCGATATAATCCAGATCGTATTCGATCGGGATAGAGGTATCGGGAGCTAACTCGTAGCCTTCGCCGGGTTTGCCGGTCAGCTTCGTGGATGCGAGCACCTCGCCGGTATCCTCCGCAACACTGTTAACGGTCAGTGTAGAGAAGTCGGAGCTGAGCGCGGCTTCTTCGAATGTGCTCTTTTCGACAGCGATCACCGCGGAATACGCGGGCACGCTGAAGGTCAGACCCTTGACCTCGCCAAGGCTCTGTACGCCTGCCTGCTGGTCGTTTACGACGATGACCCACTCGGTATCGGCGTTGATGGACTTATCCTGCCTCGCCTTGAACGTGTAGTTGACGGTCTTGTCAGTACCGTTAAAGATCAATGCGATCTTGTTCCACTCGCCCTCGGTGTGGTTATGAATTGTGAGAGCGATCGGATTCACGGTACCGGTCTTGGTGGTATCGAAGTAGTATTCATAGTTGCCGCCCTGCGCCTGTGTCACGTTAGCGGTGAACGGAGAGAAGTTCTTTCTCAGCTCGAACATACCTCTGTAGTAGGATACGATATCGGCATTGGTCTTCAGGAGCGACCAGTCGATCATATTCAGCGTCGCCGGGCTCTTGTAGGAGTTCTCATCGCCGTCCTTGGAGCGTCCCATCTCCTCACCGGCAAGGATGAAGTCCATGCCCTGGCAGGAGCTGATGATCGCGCCGGTCAGCTTATTCTGCTTGACGACGTTGGAATAACGCTGGCGGTAGTTGGATACAGCCATCGCCTGATCCACGAAAGTGAGCTTATCCCAGAGGGTGTAGTTATCGTGGCAGGAGGCATAGGTCAGGCACTGTTCGGGAGTAATCGCGTGCCATCTGGACTGCTTGTTCTCGGTGTTGGCAGTAAGACCTGCGCTGATAGCGGGAGACTCGGTCTTGTTGTTCTGTACAAAGCCGCCTTCTTCCGCGTGGAAGACGTTGCCCTTGACGCCGTCGCGGATCTGGTCGTTAAAGAAACCGAGGCGGGTCGTAAGCTTCGAGGAGTTACTCTGCGTCGCCATGTAGGTCGGGGTACCTTCACAGGTCACGGGATCGTAAACGGTGTCGCCTCCCCAGCCTTCGCCGTACATAATGATGCGCGAGTCGATCTCGTCCATATCATCACGGATGTGGTTCATCGCTTCGCCGTCATGAACGCCCATCAGGTCGAAACGATAGCCGTCGATGTGATACTCTTCTGTCCAGTATTTGAGCATTTCACGCATATACTTACGATACATCGCGCGCTCGGAGGCGGTGTCGTTGCCGCAGCCGGACTGCTGGCTGTAGCCGCCGGTGGCGGTCATACGATAGTAATACTCGGGAACGCAGGCGGTAAAGCAGGAATCCACAGAGTAGGTATGGTTGTATACGACGTCCATGATAACGCCGATACCGGCTTCATGCAGCGCCTGGATCATTGCTTTACATTCATTGATACGAACGTTACCGTCGTAGGGATTGGTAGAATAGGAACCCTCGGGAACGCCGTAGTTCTTGGGATCATAGCCCCAGTTGAACTCGTTGCCGTCGTCAGAAGCCTCGTTAACGGTCGCGAAATCATAGAAGGGGTTGATCTGAACATGGGTGATACCCAGCTTCTTCAGATAATCGATACAGGTGGAGATATTGCCGTCGCCGTTGAGCGTGGTGCCTTCCTGCGTGAAAGCCATGAACTTACCGCGGTAATCATCGATAACACCGGAATTCTCGGCATAGGAGAAGTCTTTGACGTGGACTTCCCAGATGATCGCGTCAGTCTGTTCGTCGGTGAAGACATGGCGATCGTTGTCCCAGCCGTCGGGATCGGTGGCGCTGAGATCGACAACCATGGAACGGTCGCCGTTCACGCCTACCGCGTAGGAGTACGGGTCCTGAGTCTCAACGGTCTTTTCAGTGGTAGCGTTGTAGATATGGTTGGGGTTGGTGACAGTGTAGGTGTAGTAGGTGTTGACGATGTCGCCGCTGACGGTAGTCGTCCAAACGCCCGTCCAGTGGTCGTCGTCCATCAGCTTTTCCATCTCGACAGTGCCGAGATCCTCAGCGCCCTCTTCCTCATTGGAGCCGGTCGCGTAGCGGTTGAGTTTAACCTCAGTCGCCAGCGGCGCCCAGACCTTGAAGGTAGTGGCTTCAGGAGAATAGATCGCGCCTAATTCTCCGTCATAGGCATATTCCGCATCCAGCGCCATTGCAGCCTGGCTGTAGGGATTATCAGCCGCGGAAGTCGATACGACCGCAACGGACATCACGGATACAACAAGCGCAAGGCACAGAAGCAGAGATATGAGCTTTCTTGTTTTTTTCATGCATTTTCCTCCTTAAAAAATATTTAAATTTATGATGAACTATGATCATAAACAAGGATTGACTAACAGATATGTGTATTTCCTCTTTGTGGGATTGCCACGGTCGCAGGCTCCCTCGCAATGACAGCAAGTCATTATGAGTTATACTCATCAGTACTTTATCTCTCATCGGAATGAAAGAATACCGAAACAAAAGCTAACCTACTCCTCGATATCGATCGCGTTCATTTTGCGCTTTTTTGAGGCGCCCGCTGCGAACGCGATACCTCCCAAAACGAGGATCACCGCGCCGGCTATGATCAGATAAATGAGATAATTCACCTTCGGATGACGGTAATAGACCAGCACGTTCAGCTCATTTTTATCGAAAAGCGCGTTATCATTCGAGATATCAAAATATTCATAACCGTCGAATTCCATATCCTCGACCTCGAGTTTATCTCCCTCGACGCCCTTATAGGACTTGATCTGCAGTATCGTACCGTCGTCAGCCATATAGATCACGTTGGCGGAACAGGTAAACTCGCTGTCCTCTTCCCCGCTCTCTTCGGCTTTATGATAACGGTAGACGACCTCGATCGGATCCTCGGAATATTTGCCGGCGCCGTTATCGGGCAGATTATCCAGATCGAGCGCAGAGCCCTGCACGCCGGGGATAGACGGAGTATAGTACTGCTGACCGACGCGATTGGACATTACGACGGTGTTGGAAACAGGCTTATCCTCCTCGTCAAGATACTTGATCGTGACGGTTGAATAATCGCCCTCATACGCCTCACAGCTGACATCAACGATCTCGAATTCCTTTGTAAAGGTGCCGGACAAGCCGCTTTGTGAGAGAATATTGTAATTGAACAGGATATCGGACGGCGTATTCGCGACATAGCTGTCCTTCAGGTTGCCGGTCAGACGCTCTTCACAGACGACAGCGTCGCTGTTCTTCTTATCCTTGTAGCGGATATACAGGAGACACTCATCCGCTTTTTGCTCGATCTCCGGATAGCTGTCCGCATCCACCAGAATCATCGCGGAAGAATGACCGACGCTGACGGTACCGCTCGCCGAACCTAACGAGGATAAACCAGCGCGGTTTTCATCGGCGAGGATCACCCATTCGCCCTCAGGCAATGTGACCTTAGCGGTTTTATCGGGATCGCCGTTCAAAGCAACGACTAATGTCGGAGAACCTTCGCCGCCGACAGTATAAGCGATCGTATTCTTTTCAGATACTTCCAGATATTCGATCGACGAATTCTCCCCTGTCGCGTCGTTCAGGGAGGGAACTGCCTTACGGATCTTGATCAAGCCCTGATAATAATCGGTCAGGGAGGTGAAGCGATAGCGGGACTTCCAGTCGATCTGATTGATCTCTACGGACGATTCATAGGAATTTTCGTCGCCCTGCTTCGTTCTGCCGAGCTCCTCGCCCGCCAGCATGAACGGCATGCCGTGAGACATCAGCACCGTCGCGGCGGATAAGCGGTTCATCGCGACCAGATCCTCGCGCCGCAGCGTATATTTTTCATCGTTATATACGGACGCCGTCAGCTTGTCGTACAGCGTCAGGTTATCGTGACAGGAAGCGTAGTTGACACACTGTGCGGGGATCTGAGCCCATCCGGAGCCGCTGCCCTCGATCGCGTCGCGAACGCCGCCCTTGGAGGAACCCTCCTGAACAAAGCCTTTTTCAACGGCGTTGAAGTTGGAGCCCTTGATCGCGTCGCGTCCGGAATCATTGAATGCGCCGATACGCTTGCTGAGCTTGTACAGGTTGTCCTGTGTCGCCAGATCCGTACCCGAGGGAACGTGGGTAGCCATATTCCACGCTTCGCCGTACATGATGATCTTATCGCCGCCGTCCAGTTTATCCAAATCGGTGCGGATGCCGTTCATCGTATCCACGTCGATCAGACCCATCAGGTCGAAACGGAAGCCGTCGATATGATATTCCTTCGCCCAGTAGGCGACGGATTCGCGGATGAATTTGCTGACCATCTTGCGCTCGGACGCGATGTCGTTGCCGCAGCCGGAGCCGTTTGACCAGGAGCCGTCCTCTTTGATGCGGTAATAGTAGTTCGGGACCAGATGATTGAAGAACGAATCCTCAGAAAAGTAAGTATGATTATAGACGACGTCCATAATGACGCCGATACCGGCGCTGTGGAGCGCCTGGATCATCTTTTTACATTCCTCGATGCGGACTCTGCCGTCGTAAGGATTCGACGAATAGGAGCCCTCGGGAACGTTATAATTCTTGGGATCATAGCCCCAGTTGTATTGATCGTCGAGCGGCTGAGACTCGTCGATGGAGGCGAAATCGTAAAACGGATTGATCTGGACATAGTTCACGCCCAGCTCCTTAAGATACGCGACGCAGGTCGATACGCCGTCCTCCGCGCCGTCGAGCTTGGTCTCGCCCTCGGTAAAGGCGAGGAACTTTCCACGATTCTCTTCGCTGACGCCGGAAGACGCGGCAGCAGAGAAATCGCGCACGCTGACCTCCCACACGATCGCGTCGGAAGCGAAATCCACGCGCGCAAAGCTGTCGTCGGACCAGCCCTCGGGATCGGTATCGCGCAGATCGACGATCATGCCGCGGTTGCCGTTCACGCCGACGGCCTTCGCGTAGGGGTCGACCACCTCGTAGGTGTCATCCCCTACCGTCACCTTATAGGTGTAATACATATTCTTATAATCGCCCTCGAGCGACACGTACCATGTGCCGACGCTCTTGGAATACTTCATCGGCTTGACGGCGATGGTATTGAAGCCCTCTTCCTCATCGGAGCCGGTCTTGTAGATACAGACCTTGATATCGTCGGCAGCGGGAGACCAGACCTTAAAGGTGGTGTAATCCTCGGTATAGGTAGCGCCGAGATCGGTATCGGTATAGACAGTCTCGTCGAGCTTCTTCGCGTAGGCGGCATAGCCCATTTTCTTCGCGTTGGGCTTAGGCGGCTCGGTCGGAGGCTGAGTGGGAGCGGCGGTAGGAGCTTCGGTCTCCTCTTCTTCGGTTTCTTCTTCCATGACGACCTCCCCGTCGGTATCTTCATCCGCGTAAAAATTCATCACCGCGAATGATGAAATCAAAACGAACACAAAAAATAGTGAAATTATACGTTTTAAAACCAAATTAACAACCCCATTTTGGCGGTTTTATACATCGTTATCATATCAAAAAAGTATACAAATTTAATTCGTTATCAGAATTATAAATAATAATATTCCAAAATATTTCTCTTTATCCGCCGTGCACCATCATCGGTCCGCCGCATAGAATATAGTACCGAATGTATGAAAGGAGCTCTGTTGTGATAACATATACGGTACGGCCGGGAAATACACTGTACGCGATCGCGCAATTCTTCGGCACGACGGTGAAGGAGATCGCAGAAGCAAACGGTCTGAGGTGTCCCTACACCATCTATCCGGGTCAGGAGCTGGTGCTGCCGATCGAAGAGATCAAATCGCCGCGATACTATGTGGTACGACCCGGCGACAGCCTGTCAAGTATCGCCGACCGCTACGGGCTGGAGATCAACGAACTGCTGACGCTGAATAATTTTGACGATCCCAACGTCATCTATCCGGGGCAGATCATCCGGCTGACAAGATGAAAAAAGCCGCTGTCTATGAAAGTAGGCGGCGGTTTTTATTATACCGAATGATAAAGACGGCAGTCACCTGCCGCCTTATGTACATCCTTATTCCCGCACATCCTTCACCTTTTTGATACCGTAGATCCTTCTCAACAAGAAGCCCAGTACCTTCGGTCGGTCAAGCACAATTACTTTCATTACTGCCTCCCTTATGAGCACGGGGATCAACGCCGCCGCGCGATACAGGTGAAGATCAGGACAATCGCCGCGATCACGCAAACCGCCTTGGTCGGCAGGATCGACGCGACCAGAAGTCCCGCCGAGAACGCGATCGGTACCGAACAGCTCACACATCGTCTCATGATCATCACCTCACTCTATCTTACGCAGAGATAAGAGAAATGTTACAGTTGAAATATCGATAAGGATTTGATATACTTACAGATAAGTAAAACTCCTCTTTGTGGGATTGCCACGGTCGTAAACTCCCTCGCAATGACAGCGACCATATTCAGGTGATAATATGCGACAGATCACGATCAACAAAAACGACGCGGGTCAGCGCTTGGACAAATTTCTTTCCAAGCGTTTTAAAACCATGCCCAAATCGCTGATGTACAAGTATCTGCGCACCAAATATATCAAGCTCAACGGCAAAAAGGTACAGCCAGACGTATTTCTCAGCGAAGGCGACGTGCTGACCTTTTATATCCGGGACGAGTTCTTTGAAGAGCCAAAAAGCTACGATTTTCTCAAAGCCGGCAAGGAGCTTGATATCGTCTATGAGGACGAGAACATCCTGCTGATCGATAAAAAGATCGGCGTGATCTGTCATCAGGACAGCCGTTACGACGCCGACGCGCTGAATCTAAGGGTACTGCGCTATCTGTATGAAAAGGGCGAATATGATCCCGAAGCCGACAAGAGCTTTACCCCCGCGCTGTGCAACCGCATCGACCGCAACACCGGCGGTATCGTGATCGCTGCCAAGAACGCCGAGGCGCTGCGCGTGATGAATCAGATAATCCGCGACAACGAACTGCAGAAGTACTATCTGTGCATCGTCAAAGGCTGTCCGAAGCCGAAGCACGCGGTACTGACGGCGTATCATTTCAAGGATGAAAACACCAATACGGTGCGGATATCCGATCAACCGCGCGAGGGATATAAAAAGATCGTCACGGAATATACGGTGATCAAGCCGTCCTCCGACCTCTCGGTATGCGAGGTACTGCTGCACACAGGTCGGACGCACCAGATCCGCGCGCATATGGCGCATATCGGTCATCCGCTCTTAGGCGATGAAAAGTACGGCGATCGAAAGCTCAACGCGCGTCACCGCATGAAGCGTCAGGCGCTGTATTCCTACAAGCTGAAATTCTGCTTTACAACCGCTGCCGGCTGTTTAGATAATCTCAATAATAAGACCTTTGAAGTGAAACAGGTTCCGTTTCTCGATAAAGTATAAAAGTCATTCCATGCTGAAACGCCTGGAATGACTTTTTCGTCTTAATCCTTATTGATTCTGAGCATCGCGCACATCGTGCCGCGATCGCCGTTGGTCGCGCGGTGGCTCCAGAGCAGGTCGCTGTGATGGCGGGTACAGATGTCGCTGACGGTGATATTCTCGGGCTTTACACCGCAGGAAACGAGGATCTGACGGTTGCACTCGAGCATATCCACCATATATTTGCCGCCCTCCTTCGGAAAGACGAATTTATCGCTGTCGAGACCGAGCGCGTAAAACTGATCGGCGCACGGCTGATCAACCTCATAACAGCAGACGGAGATATTCGGACCGATCGCGCATACCAGATCGGCAGGATCGGTTCCGTAGCTTTTCTCCATCGTATGGACTACCTTTTCCGCAATTCTGCCAACCGTGCCGCGCCAGCCGCCGTGAGCGAGACCGATCGCGTGCGTCACGGTATCCACAAAGAACAGCGGCGTACAGTCGGCGTAATAGGTGCATAAGGTCACGCCCGGCTCGATGGTCACCAGTCCGTCAACGCTTTCGATATCCTTCGCGCGGTAGATACCGATACCCTTTTCCGCCGAGGTGCATACCCTGACAAAGGTATGATGATCCTGTGACGACGCGACCAGCGAGCTGTAATCGAAACCCGCCGCGCGGCAGAATATCTTATAATTCTCTGTGACCGCTTCATGATCGTCATGGTCAAAGCTCATGTCCATCGGATGAACGGTACGGGTACCCTCGCCGATCTTTGTCGAAAACGCGTGACGGATAAAGGGGATCTCCGACAAACGGTCATAGGTCAGAAACTTTACTCCGTCGACGGTATTGAGCGTAAATATATTTGATTGAAATTCCATTCTTATCACCATATCCAAAAAATTAACGGATTTTATTATACTACGCATCGCTTTGACTTGCAATAGTGAAAATATAATGATATACTAAGTTGAAAATATATGAGAATCCGGTGAAAGTTATGAAAAAACAGATATTCGGAAACAGCATCGTCCCGTCCTGCGTCTACTGTGAACATTCCAAAACAGAAGGCTCTTCCCAGTTCTGCACCGTTCACAAGACGCTGAAAAACGGAAAATGCAAAAAATTCAAATACAATCCGATCATGCGCGAGCCGAAAGGCATGGCGCCGCTGAAAAGCTACAGCAAAGAAGACTTTTCACTTTGATAAAGGAGAAAAAAGTGGATAAAACATTAAAAGGAAGAAATAAATTCGTATGGCTCTGCTCCTGTATCGCTGTCGTTCTGGTGGCAGTGCTGTTCTGTATCCTGTCGTTCGCGGCGATCTTTCAGACCTGCCGCATCGATCAGGCGAACCCCTATTCGGAGATCGTCAACTTCGACAACGATCTGGTGCTGACCAATCTGGCGCTCATCGGACTGACCGTCTTAGGCGCGCTGTTCCTGCTGAGAAAGAATATTTCGATCAGCAAGGTCAACACCAATTTCATCGTCGGCATCATGCTGCTGGTCACGACCATCCTGTCGCTCGCGTGGGTCAATCTGGTACAGTCCATCTCCAGCGGCGACGCGATGATCCTGCTGAACACCGCGCGCGACGCGGCACAGAACAAATACAACAGCTTTTTCACCTCTTGGGATTATTACGGCAACTTCAGCTATTATCTGTACTATCCGTTCCAGCTCGGGTATGTGTTCTTTGCGGAGATCCTCTTCCGTATTTTCGGCACAGGCTGTTCCGATATCCTGTTCCAGATCCCGAACGTCATCGCGCTGGATTTCATCTATGTCGGTATGGTGATGATCACCAAGCGTCTGTTCGACCGTAAGTCGGTCACCAATATGACCGCGATCATCCTGACGGTCTGCTTCCAGCCGATGTTCATGACCACCTTTACCTACGGTATCCTGCTCGGACTCGCGTTCTCCGTATGGAGCGTATACCACACGATCCGCTTCATGCAGGAAAGCAAGATCAAAAACGCAGTTTTCGCCGTGATCCTGATCGCCGTATCGGTCCTGCTCAAGTACAACAATATGATCGTACTGGCGGCGATATGCATCGCGCTCGTACTGCACGTGATCGACAAAAAGAAGTTCATCGCGCTGGCGGTCGCCGCCGCGATGGTCCTGTGCTCCGTCGGTCTGCAAAAAGGTATCATCGCAAGCTATGCCGCCAGAAGCGGCGCGACGCTGGACACACAGGTCTCACAGACCTTATATGCGTATCTCGGCATCAGCGACTCGGGCATGGCGCCCGGCTGGTATAACGGCAAGGCGATGGAGACCTTACGCGACGCTCAGATGGACGTCGACAAAGCCAACGAGATCGCCAAGCAGGGTATCAGCGACCGACTGAAATACCTGAGCACGAATCATCAGCTCGGAGAGTTTTATTGGAAAAAGTTCCTCAGTCAGCTCAACGAACCAAGCTTCGAATCCATCTGGCTGAGTCAGGTCAGAAAGCATTATTATCCCGAAGGAGAGCCGCTGCCGAAGATCGTCGATTCCGTCTATACCGGCGGACTGCAGAAGGTTCTCGACAACTGGTTCAACTACTATGTGATGATGATATACATCTTCTTCACAGCGGGCATGATCTGGCTGATCTATCGCAGAAAGCTCAACACGGGCAGTCTGATACTGCCGGTCGCGATCCTGGGCGGCGTGATATATCACTTGATCTTTGAGGGAAAAAGCCAGTATCTCCTCCCCTACTTTGTGATGATGCTTCCGTTCGCGGCATACGGCTTTATCGAAAGCATGAGAGCAATCCACAAAAAGAGCGATTCATTATTCAAATAACAGAGAAAAAGCGTCGCATCGCAGCGGCGCTTTTCTATTGTTATTTACTTTTGATAATACGAGGCGACCTTTCTCAGCTTGCGCATTGCCGACTGGATGTGCCGGCTGACAGTGGACTTAGAAAGACAGAGCGCGTCGGCGATATCTTTCATCTTCATACCTTCCAAATAGTACAACGTTACGCATTCGCGCTGGCGGTCGGTCAGCTCATGGCGGATGGCGCGCATCATGATACGCTTCATCCGTGCGCGCTCGGGGCGGTTGTCCGCACCGTGCAGACTGAGCGAATAAGCGATGAGGTCAGCGTTTTCCTCATCCAAAAACATCCGCTCACGTCTCACGGTTACGCTCCCCGCGACGGCGCAGATGTTCGGCTGTCCTGAGCAATTCACGATAAATAGCCCGATAAGCATTGATCGTATCGTTCAGGCTTTTCCGTTCATCAGACTTCAGTTTTTTGCCATTCAAAAGAGCCTTTTTCTTCTCAATAACATTCAGCACGCGGCGGGCATCGCACAGATACTCGTCCGCCCATTCACAGTAGTTCATTCACTTTTCCTTTCGATTTACTGCTTCTTGTTTAAAACTGACTAAGCGTATTCATTTGAGTATGGGGCTACTCATACAAAAGCGTAGCATCACCGCCTTTGTTACTTTAATTATAACAGATTTTCAGTAATAAATCAATAGATTTTAGAATATTTGTTCTAATTTTAACATAAAAGATAAACGGCAGATTTTTCTGCCGTTTTGCTTTATGTATCACTTTGCTTGCTGTCCTGATGGGGTTTTGCGTTTTTAGACTTTTCCTTAGGAGGGATTTCAGCTATTTTTTTCGTGATATTCACATGATCATAACACTGCTTGAAGCTGATGCGTCCCTCAAAATCCTTATGGCAGCGGATGCAGCGGAAGTAAGCGCGGAACGAACGGTTCTTTAACCGCCATTTGGAACGGCGAATGGCGCGCCTGCCGCAGGTCTCGCAGTTAAAATACATTTCCTTTTTGTTGATATTGGGATTCTTCAGATCGCAGATGTTGTAATTCTTGAAGGTGACGCGGCTGTAAAAATCGTCGTCGCAGGTATACATGAAATGCTCCAGCAATTCGGGATCATACAGCGCCTTGAAGCACAGAGCGGTGAGCTTCGCGTCGTTGTAAGCGCGGTGCAGATGATCGTCCTCAAAGGAAATGCCGAGCATCTCGGCGCAGGTCGACAGTCCGAGCTGGCGGGATTTATCGCTGTAGCCGATCGCTCTCTCGCAGTACTTCTGGAGGTTGACATAGTATTTCAGAAAGGACAGCTTATCGTTGCCGAAGAAATACTTATAATTCTCCATAAGAACTAAGATATCGCTGTTGCTCCATGTCATCAGCACGCCGTCGCCCAAAAACTTGCGGAACTTTGACATAACGCGGGAGAAGGAATTGTTGCTCTCCTTAAGCTCGTCAATCGTGATATGGGTCAGAGCGCTGACATGAGAGTTGAGCTTTTTGGAGATCTGCGGCGTGACCAACTCCGAAAAGGTATCGATAATATTCAGTTGTTCGTCGCATTTAACGGCGCCGAATTCGATGATCTCGTTCACAAATTTGTGACGGTGCTTCGAATAGGTTCCGTTAAATTCCAGATCCAAAATGATATATTCCATTAGAAAAGTATTATCGGGTGCGGGTGTCCCGCCCACAACTGTTCATACCGGGAGGATCAAGACCCTCCCCTACATTTTTACTGCTTGTTCCTGAATTGGTGCTTCATGCGCTGTTCCTTGCTGAGGATCTCTTTACGCATACGGATGCTGTCGGGGGTAACTTCTACGAGCTCGTCGTCTGCGATAAACTCGAGGCACTGTTCCAGCGAAAGGATCGTGGGCGGCGTCAGCTTTAAGGCGTCGTCCGAGCCGGAAGCGCGGGTATTGGTGATATGCTTTTTCTTACAGACGTTGACGGTGATGTCTTCGTTCTTGGGACACGCGCCGACGATCATGCCTTCGTATACCTCCACGCCGGGACCGACAAACAGCCTGCCGCGTTCCTGAGCGGCGAACAGACCGTAGGTAACGGTTTCGCCGGTCTCGAAAGCGATCAGAGAACCCTGATGACGGGTAACGATATCGCCCTTATACGGCTCATAGGAGTCGAATACATGGTTCATGATGCCGTTGCCGTTGGTATCGGTCAGGAACTCGGGTCGATAGCCCATCAGACCGCGGGACGGGATGCGGAATTCGATATGCGTCGCGCCGCCCTCGCGGGCGCCCATATTGATCAGTTCCGCCTTGCGGGAACCGAGTTTTTCCATAACCGCGCCGACATAGTTCTCGGGAACCTCGATCATCAGATATTCGATTGGCTCGTGCAGCACGCCGTCGATCATCTTGGTGATGACCTGCGGACGGCTGACCTGGAATTCATAACCCTCGCGGCGCATGGTCTCGATCAGAATAGACAAATGCAGCTCGCCTCTGCCGCTGACCTTGAAGGTATCGGCGGAATCGGTCTCTTCCACGCGGAGCGCCACATTCGTTTCGACCTCCTTGAACAGTCTGTCGCGGATGTTGCGGGAGGTAACATACTTGCCTTCTCTGCCGGCAAAGGGAGAGTTGTTGACGATGAAGTTCATCGCAACGGTAGGCTCGTCGATCTTGACAAAAGGCAGCGGGTCGATGTTATCGGGCACGCAGATGGTCTCTCCGATGTTGATATCCGCGATACCGGATACGCAGACGATATCGCCCATCTCCGCTTCCTCGCACTCGACGCGCTTCAAACCGTCAAATTCATAGAGCTTGCTGACCTTGACGTTGGTCGTAGTGCCGTCCTGATGGCACAGCACCGCCTGCTGACCGGATTTGACGCGTCCGCGCTCGACTCTGCCGATGCCGATGCGTCCGACATACTCGTCCGCTTCGATGTTGGAAACCAGCAGCTGCAGCGGCGCGTCGACCTCGCCCTCGGGAGCGGGGATCTCGCGGATGATCGCCTCAAAGAGCGGCTTCATATCAGGAGTCATTTCATAGGGATCGAGAGAGGAGACGCCCTCTCGAGCGGAAGCGTAAACCACAGGAAACTCGAGCTGATCGTCGTCGGCGCCGAGCTCGATGAACAGATCGAGCACCTCGTCGATGACCTCTTCGGGACGAGCACCGTCGCGGTCGATCTTATTGACAACCACCAGCGGCTTTTTGCCGAGTCCCAGCGCCTTTTTCAGGACGAAGCGCGTCTGCGGCATACAGCCCTCAAACGCGTCGACCAGCAGCAGTACGCCGTCGACCATCATCAGGATGCGCTCGACCTCACCGCCGAAATCGGCGTGTCCGGGGGTATCGACGATATTGATCTTGGTATCTCCGTACATGACGGAGGTATTCTTGGAAAGGATGGTAATGCCGCGCTCGCGCTCGAGGTCGTTGGAATCCATGACGCGCTCGTTAACAACTTCGTTGGAGCGGAAGATACCCGACTGACGAAGCAGCTGATCGACCAGCGTCGTCTTGCCGTGGTCAACGTGCGCGATGATCGCGATATTACGAAGATTTTCTCTTTTAGCCATATTATCACCTTAGTTTTTTCATAATCGCTTATTCATTATCATATAAGCGCATACTTCCTTATTTTACATTTATATTATACCATTTCATTCTGTCAATTGCTATGTTAAAAATCACCGAAAAAGGAATAACATCTCATCATAATATGTGATTTACTATGCTTATTCGTCGATTTCGTCGATAATCTGAAAAAATGGCAGGCGCGTTCTTTACAATGTAAGTAAAAAGTTGTATAATGACTACATGTGTGAAATTATTATCAATAAAAGAATCGGCAGACGGTCGGTCGCTACCTTCCGTTTGCCTTACATCATACATAAACTCAACTCTACAGGAGGTATATTATGGGATTAACACTTGCAGAAAAAATCATCAAGGCTCACCTTGTCACCGGTGAGATGGTAAAGGGTACCGATATCGGCATCCGCATCGACCAGACGTTAACGCAGGACGCCACCGGTACGATGGCGTATCTGGAATTTGAGGCGATGGGTATCGACCGCGTCCGCACGGAGCGCTCAGTCGCCTACATCGATCACAACACCTTACAGACCGGCTTTGAGAACGCCGACGATCACCGCTTTATCCAGACCGTCTGCAAAAAGCACGGCATTTATTTCTCCCGTCCCGGCAACGGCATTTGCCATCAGGTGCATCTCGAGCGCTTCGGCATTCCGGGCAAGACGCTGATCGGCTCCGACTCCCACACCCCCACCGGCGGAGGTATCGGTATGCTCGCGATCGGCGCGGGCGGCTTGGACGTAGCGGTCGCAATGGGCGGCGGCGAATACTATATCACCATGCCGAAGATCGTCAACGTCGAATTAAAGGGTGAATTACAGGAGAACGTCTCCGCGAAGGATATTATCCTCGAAGTACTGCGCATCATGTCCGTCAAGGGCGGCGTCGGCAAAATCATCGAGTATACAGGCGAAGGCATCAAAACCCTCAGCGTCCCGCAGAGAGCGACTATCACCAACATGGGCGCGGAGCTCGGCGCTACCACCTCTATCTTCCCGTCCGACGAAAACACGCTCGCTTTCCTGAAAGCGCAGGATCGCGCCGACGCATACACCGAACTGAAAGCGGACGACGACGCTGTCTATGACGAGCATATCGTGATCAACCTCTCCGAACTGGCGCCTCTGGCGGCTTGCCCCCACTCCCCCGACGCGGTCAAATCCGTCACGGAGCTGGAAGGTATGGTCGTCAATCAGGTATGTATCGGCTCCTGCACCAACTCGAGCTACGCAGACCTGATGAAGGTCGCGCACATCTTAAAGGGCAAGACCGTCGCCGACGGCGTATCGCTGGCGATCGCTCCCGGCTCCAAGCAGGTACTGAATATGCTCGCGCAGAACGGCGCGCTGTCCGACCTGATCGACGCGGGCGCGAGGATCCTTGAAAGCGCATGCGGTCCCTGCATCGGCATGGGTCAGTCCCCGAACAGCAAGGGCGTATCCCTGCGTACCTTTAACCGCAACTTCCTCGGCAGAAGCGGAACCAAGGACGCTGAGATCTATCTGGTATCTCCCGAGGTTGCAGCGGTATCCGCGCTGACCGGCGTGATGACCGATCCGAGAAAGTACGCGGACGGCTACAAGGTCGATATGCCGGAGCATTTCCTGATCAACGACAACATGGTCATCGAACCCGCTTCCGTCGACGAGATGGACAAGGTCGAAGTCCTGCGCGGTCCGAACATCAAGGAATTCCCCAAAACCACCGCACTGGCTGAAAATATCAGCGCATCCTGCTCCTTAAAGGTCGAGGACAATATCACCACCGACCATATCATGCCCGCAGGCGCGAAGATCCTGCCCCTGCGCTCCAATATCCCGGCTATTTCCGAATACTGCTTCACCGTATGCGATACCGAGTTCCCGTCACGAGCCAAGGCGCTGGGCTCCTCGATCATCGTCGGCGGCTCCAACTACGGACAGGGCTCCTCGCGCGAGCACGCCGCTCTTGCTCCCCTGTACCTCGGCGTAAAGGCAGTATTGGTCAAGAGCTTCGCGCGCATCCACAGAGCGAACCTCATCAACGCCGGCATCATCCCGCTTGAATTCGCAGATGAGAACGATTACAACAATATCGACCTCGGCGACAATCTCTTTATCGAGGATATCCGCGGTCAGATCGAAGCGGGTAACGGTATCACCATCATCAACAAGAGCAAGAATGTCGAGATCAAGACCAACTGCGCGCTGACGGAGCGTCAGAAGGATATCATCCTCGCCGGCGGTCTGCTGAATTATACGATGTTAAAGTAAAAATTACCACAGTCATTGCGAAGCCCTTTAGGGCTGTGGCAATCCCGCAAAAAGGGAATAAACACTTCCGTAATACATAACGGTATTTATGACAGGGGGATTGCCACGGTCGCTCTGCTCCCTCGCAATGACATTTATTTTATAGTGAGGTACATATTATGGCTAAAATACAGATGAAGACCCCGCTCGTCGAGATGGACGGCGACGAAATGACCAGAGTGATCTGGCAAATGCTCAAGGATAAGCTCATTCTTCCCTTTGTCGATCTCAAGAGCGAGTACTATGATCTCGGTCTTGAGAAACGCAACGCAACCGACGATCAGATCACGATCGATTCCGCCGAAGCGACCAAGAAGTACGGCGTAGCGGTCAAGTGCGCGACCATCACCCCCAACGCGGCGCGTATGGACGAATACAACCTCAAGGAGATGTGGAAAAGTCCCAACGGCACCATCCGCGCCATCCTCGACGGCACCGTATTCCGTCAGCCGATCCTTGTCAAAGGCATCACTCCCTACATCCCCACGTGGACAAAGCCGATCTGCATCGCGCGTCACGCTTACGGCGACGTATACAAGAACAGCGAAATGATCGTGAATAAAGGCTCCAAGGCTGAGCTGTGCGTCACCGACGCAAACGGCGAAGAAAGCCGTCAGCTGATCTTCGATTTTGAAAAGAGCGACGGTATCATCCAGGGCATGCACAACCTCGACAGCTCCATCAGCTCCTTTGCGAGAGCCTGCTTCAACTACGCGCTCGATCAGAAGCTCGATCTGTGGTTCGCCACCAAGGACACCATCAGCAAAAAGTACGACCACACCTTCAAGGATATTTTCGCGGAAATATTCGAGAACGAATATAAAGCGAAATTTGAGGCTGCCGGCATCACTTACTTCTACACCCTGATCGACGACGCTGTCGCGCGCGTGATCCGCTCTAACGGCGGCTATATCTGGGCTTGCAAGAACTACGACGGCGACGTAATGAGCGATATGATCGCCACCGCCTTCGGTTCCTTAGCGATGATGACATCGGTACTCGTTTCGCCCACCGGCGTTTACGAGTATGAGGCGGCGCACGGCACCGTACAGCGCCATTACTACAAGCACCTCAAGGGTGAAGAGACCTCTACAAACTCTGTCGCCACCATCTTTGCATGGTCGGGCGCATTGAGAAAGCGCGGCGAGCTCGACGACATTCCCGAGCTGGTCGACTTTGCCGACAAGCTCGAAAAAGCCACCATTGACGTCATCGAGAGCGGTATTATGACCGGCGACCTTTACCTGCTGAGCACCCTCGAGAACAAGCAAAAGGTCAGCACCGAAGCGTTCCTTGACGCTGTCCACGATAAACTTGCAGAAATTGTTGCGTAAGGAGTCATCCAACATGCCAAAAGAAGGCGTTTCTATACAGGTCATCCGACGTCTGCCGCGATACTATCGCTATCTCACCGAGCTGGAGTCACAGGGTATCAAGAAGATCTCATCCACCAAGCTGGCGGATGTCATGAGTTCTACCGCGTCACAGATCCGACAGGATCTCAACTGCTTCGGCGGCTTCGGTCAGCAGGGCTACGGCTATTCTGTCGCGAGCCTGCGCGAAGAGATCGGAAAAATCCTCGGTCTCAACGAGATCCACAACATGATCCTGATCGGCGCGGGCAACCTCGGCAGAGCGATCGCGACGCATCTGAACTTCGAGCAGCTCGGCTTTAAGCTGACTGCGATCTTTGAAAAGGATGAAAAGCTGATCGGCACCATGCTGCGCGGGATCAAGGTCGAACCGGATGAGGCGATCGAGGAATATGTCAAAAAGAACAACGTATCTACCGCAATACTGGCGATGCCGAAGGATGCTGTTGAAAAGATGATCGACAAGCTCTACGACTGCGGCATCCGCAGTTACTGGAACTTCAGCCACTATGATATCGGCAAGAAATATAACGATGTCATCGTAGAGAACGTTCACCTCAGCGACAGCCTAATGACGCTGTGCTACAGGATCACAGAAAAAAGTTAAAAAACTGTCATTACAAAAGGCGGCGCAAAACTTGATCGAGCTTTGCGCCGCCTGAACTTTTATATAGATAAGAGATGATGCGTTATCACGCTTTTCTGACCGTATGCGCCCAATTAAGGAAGCTGTCTTCATAGAGAGAATAAAGATAATCCATCGTATAGAACTGTACGAAATAATACTCGTCATCACTTTCAAACGCGGTCGAAAAATAAGTAAATGTCGAGCCTTCGTTGCTGGCGGTATAATCAAAATATCGCAGTCCGTTGTCCTCTTTTATCTCGCTCGCTTCACCCTTGGCATTATCATGCTGGACATTCAGATAATCATTAAGAGAGGAAACATAAGTTCCTTCAAATAAACTCTTTTCTTCACCGAATGCGCCAAAGACAAGATTATCGTCGCTGTTAACATACAAACATTGAATAGTAGAACCTTCGGGGATCAAATTATTGCTCTCCGCAAAACCGACCGGCAATGTGATGACCATATCGCCGAACGTGATATCCTGATTCGCCGGAGCTTCTGTCTGGATGGGCGTATCCACGACCGATGACGAATGATCGGTATTAGGGATACTGCTGTTATTATTGTTTTTGTTGTTATTGTTCGGATTCCTGTTGAAAAACATTCCGCAGGACGCAAGTGAAAAAGCCAAAATACAAACCAACAGTATTGCTAAAACTCTCTTCATGATACTACACTCCTTGATGATTGATAGATTTGATCGACTGTTGTCAAGTTAGGGTGACAGTGATCTTGTTAATCATTCTACCATAAAGAACTTATTTTAGCAATCCAAATATCGAACGGTATATTTATGTAATTTGTATAGATAAAGCGCTTGCCGCCACGACAAACGCTTTTATCTGCATATGATTTTTTTGTTTTCTATCGTCACCGTCTTATCACAAAACCGCTCGGCGGCTTTTTTATGCGAGATAAGAATACATGTTTTATTCTTAAGCTCCCGTAAGTTTTCTAACAACGAGAGCTCGGTCGCCTCATCCAGCGCCGAAGTCGCCTCGTCCAGCAGGATGACAGGCGCTCCGGAAAGGATCGCACGGGCGATCGCGACGCGTTGTACCTGACCCTCGCTCAGTCCTCCCCCATGCTCCGCGATGACGGTATTCAGCCCCTCGGGAAGCTCTTTGATAAATTCCTCAGCGCAGGCGATATGCGCCGCGTGCATAATGTCTTCATCCGTCGCGTCGGGCGCGACAAATGCAATATTCTCACGCAGGGTACCGGACAGCAGGAAATTACCCTGCGGCACATAGGAAAAGAGCTTTCTGATACTCTTATCAACAATATATTTATGCTCATGAGTACGGATATAGATCTCGCCCGACTTCGGCTGATAGACGCTCAACAGCAGCTTCATCAGCGTGCTTTTGCCGATACCGGAGATACCCTCGATAGCGACGAACTCGCCCTTTTTGATCATCAGAGATGTGGAATCAAGGACGATATCGCGGTCGAAAGCAAAGCTGATATCGTCAAAGCAGATCGCTTCCATGTCTTCATACAGCTTTTGCGGATCGATATCGCTGTTAAGCTCCGGTTCATCGGGAAGATTCTCGATCTCCATCAGCCTTTCGGCAGATGCAAGCGCGGTAAAATAGGTCGGAAAGATATTCGTCATGCCCTGTATCGGCGTACGGATCTGCCCTACCAGCGAGGTGATCTGCATCAACACGCCGTAAGAGATCGCGCCGTAATACAGCATATAGGCGCCCCAGCAGAGTCCCCATACAAAGGCAAAGGCAAAGACCGCTGACATTCCCGTGCCGGTGATGATGGAAAAGATATTTCTCTTTCGCTGGGAACGGTAGCTTTCCTCCTGCAGAGAATACGCGGATTTCTGCATCTTTTCCTGCGCGTCAAAGGTCTTGATCATCAAGAGGGAGCCTAAACCCTCCTGCATAAAGGAACGAACCTTTCCTTCCTTTTCCTGTACATCCTTATGCAGACGCTTGGTGACAGGCTTGAACAGGGACGCTATGACGAAGATCAGCGCCCCGCCCACGACGAACACCAGCGCGAACAACACGTTGATCCGCACAAGGATATAGAAGATACCGACGATCTTTACGATAAAGAATACCAGATTCGGTACGATGGAGACGATCGCCGAGGTCACGACGTTGACGTCGTTGGTCAGACGGTTCATCAGTTCACCGGAATGATAGGCGGAGATATCGGCGTATTCCTTCATCATCATCGAGCGGAACAGCGAAGACTTCATGCTCATATCGAGCTTTGCGCCGACCTTGAAGCAAAGATCGCGCGCCAAAATAAGGGTGACGATCTGTATCACGGTAACGCCCAGATACAGCAGACCGTAGCGGATGACGTCATCCAGCGGACCGCCCTGCACACCCTTGACGGCGGCGTCTACCAGATCGCGCGCGAATACCGTGTTATATACGCCGATAAACGCGTTCAGTCCGTAGATGACCGCCAAAAATATAATATTGATAAACTGAGGCCTTGAGCTGCGTACGATCCAGCTCAAGGCGCTTTTTTGTTTTGCGGACACATTATCCTCCAACCGAAGTTAATCAAACTCTCTCCAAAATGAAACGAAAATCATCAACGCTGCCCACACCGAAGAACTTCACGCGATGCATAACGCGCTCTAAGATAAACAGCGTATGTTTGGTTCTCTCCTGACGGACGTTCTGCGACACCGCACGCATGAACAGCGGTACGAAATCCTTCGCTTCGATCGCCCTGAGCGAATCAAAGCGCTGTCTGTCGACAAAGACGATCGACTTCAGCCTGAGCTTCTTCCCGGTAACAGACATATTGCCGTAGTCGCCGAAGGGCGTATCAAAAACATAGTAGTCGTCGTCCTGCATGCGGATGCCGGGATAATTGTACTCAAACGCGTACTTGCGCGGTATACGCTGCACCAGATCGACCGTCATATCGTTCGGCGCGGCGAACAGCGTGCATTCGCCGTCGTTTTCAACGCCGACCGCACGGATCGGGAAGCCGTTGAAATCAAAAATCGCCCACGAATACAGCGTCGCCATATAAAGGGCTTCCACCGCGTCGGCGGTCATCCCCTCATATTCCTCCATCATTTCAAGCAGGCGGTCGTCGCTCATTTCGAGCGTGATATTCGGATCCGCCTTGTAGGTCACCTCATAGCGCTTGATACTCTCGGCGAGCGTCGGTGATTTTGTTTTAATGTCGACATTCAGGTCGGAAATTCGATATAAAGCCATGATGTTACTCCGTAAAATGGTTAAGATTATTGATCAACTTATTCGAGTAAATCAGCCTCTCTGAGCTTAGCGATGAATCGATCGATATCGGCGGCTGCCGTCGCTTCATCGACGTCATATTCCTCGAGCATTTTCGCGATAAGCTCTTCCCTGTCGGCGCCCTTTTCCAGCAGCTTCCACAGGAAGGCGCCGCTCTCGGATAATTTGATGATACCGGAAAAATCTGCCGCGCGCGTACGCACGGGAACGACCATGTAGGAACCGGCGATTTTCTTCAATATAAAGTTATCTTTCACTTTCATATAATCACCATAAAAATTATAGCTTATCATGGCGATTTTTGCAAGTGGGAAATCATGATTTCAAAAGAGATTCAACAGAAAACGGCAGTCTGTGCATGGCTGCCGTTTCCTATCCGTAAAACTCAATCACGGATGATGTGTATTCACTTATCTGTGTAACAGACTTTAGAGTTCCTCCATCGAATCGGGATTATTAGGATCAAATTCTCCGCCGCTGACAGGGATATCGCTTTCGATCGGACTGGTCAGGATCACGTCCCTGAAGGTATATTCCACGATCTCTATCTCAGGGGATACATATAAATTTTTCATTTTCATCAATCCTCCTTCGTTAGATTAAACCGGGAAATATTGACCCGGGGTGAATGTGCCGGTCTTGATCTCGCTGTAGGTGAATTCTCCGCTGACCTTAGTATAGGCGATAACCTTGTAGCTGCAGCCTGAGAACTGAGCGTAATCGCAGCTCATCCAAAGATCGGTACGGTTCAGTTTTGACAGCGACGCCGCCCTGACACGGTAAGCATAGGTCGTATTCGTACCGCAGCCGTAGTTGGTATTGCCCAGCTTAGCTGAAGTCAAATCACGCGTTGACATCGTATCGACCAGACTCTGAACTTTACTGTTAGCCAACGAGGAAAAAGCAGACTGATTGGCGCTTGTGGCAGATTTGTTCTGGAACAGGATCACCACGCCGCATTCGTTTGTCTTGGGATCGAACTCACTGCCGGTATCCGCCTTATTGCGGAAGTTGACCAGCGTATCGTTATAGATCTTACCGTTGGAGGCATCCGTCAGCTCCTGCGTGACGACGTTCTTGTCGATACCCGCCTGCCAGCCGGTACCGCGAAGGGTCGCGACCTGATCGGCAGGAGCAAAGAACGGCTTGATGGACATATTCTGCGTGATGCTGTAGCCGAAGTTCGCCTGTGTAGACAGGATCGTCGGTGTAGCGGAATTATCATTGTAAGCGATCCATCCGACGAATACGTCGCTGCTTTGACCGGAAGGCTTGTTGGCGACATAGCCGACGCCGAGATCGATCTTGGAGCTCCAGATCTTGTTGCTGATCGTTTGTGTATTCTCAAGAACGCCGCTGTCGCTATAGCTGTAAACCGTCAGCGTATACTTCGCGTCTGTGGACGAGCCTTCGATCGTGATCTCATACGGATTGGAATTATCCATATGATCAGTGTCGATTGTAAAGCTGACATTATGATTGAACACATGGATCTTGTTCAGATTCGACAGTTCACCCTCGATTTCCGTAAGACGCGTGGTCCTATCCAGAATACCGCCTGCAGACATTTCCGCAGCCGTCGCACCGGTAGCTGCCTTGACGGAATAGGTCACGATACCGTTTCTGCCGGGATAGGTAAAGTAATAGGTCGCCTGCGCGGAGAACATCGCGAAGTAACGGCTGTCGGTAGCGAAGCTCGGATTATAAATCAGACTGTCGCTGACCTTGGTGTACTCATCCTTGGTTTCATCATAGCTGTACCAGCCCTTGAATTCGCTGCTGTTCGCGGTCGCCGCGGTCAGAGTAACCTTTCCCTTGGTCGCGTCGGAAAGCTTCAGACTCGCCCAGTCAAGACCGTTGATCGTGCTCTTGGTCGCACTGGTAAGATCATTGGGATAGCTGATCGCGGAGGTACCGTAGCTCGCGCGGCTCTGCGGGTTCTCGGGAACGATCGCGTTGCCGTTTTCATCCATCATGCCGACGCCGGCGTATACGGTGACCTTCTCGTTGGTGGAGTTCGCATACCACTGACCGGAGAAGCGCGTCGCCGAGCCGCGGGTATTCGGCGCTTCGTAAGAGATCTTGATGGATTTCTCGCTCAGGGTACTGACGTCGCTGACAAGACCGCTGTTCATCAGCAGATCGGCGACATAAGGCTTGTCGCTGCCGGCGGCTTTCGCATAGAGCGCGTCGGACAGGGTGTGCAGCAGGAAGACGCCGTTCGCGTCATAGATGTACCACTCGACCGAATACTGACCGTTGTAGGAGGAGTTCGGCGCGTAGGGTTTACCGTTGGGCGTGGTATCGGACTTATAGTCGACGTCGCCGACGCAGATGACATAGTAGCCTGCCGGAGCGGAGCCGACGGATTCGCCGAACATATTCAGACGGTTCTTGCCGTCCTTATCGGTCAGGTACTCAAAGGTGTAGGTGTCAAAAAGGGTCTGGTGCTCATCGAGTCCCTCGTCATAGTAATCGTATGCCTTACCGGGTACGCACTCGGTGTTATTGGTATTATGGACGTCGAGCTGCCACACACTCTTGTTCTTTGCGGAGTCGGAGTTATAATATTCGCCGCGGTAGCCGTCGTTGTTCTGTTTCAGTGAGAAGGAGAGCAGATTCTCGGAACCGCGTTCCATCAGGGTGATCGGCTCGGCATAGTCGTAGGTCTGCGCCCAGTCGGGATAATTGAAGCGCTTACCGAACTTACCGAGGAAAGAATGCTCTACGTTATAGTTATTGAACAGAACGCCGCTAAGCTCCGCGCCTTCTTTCTGGTAGATAACGCCGGAGAAGGACTTACCGCTCGGGAGCATCAGCTGACCGGGCCATCCGCCGTTATTGTCGCGCGCTGTGCCGGTACCGCCGAAGACATACATGGCGACGAGGTCGCCCCATACGTTGCTGTCGACGTCCGCTGCATTGACGAACACCTCATACTTGCTGTAGCCGGCAGAAGAAGCGGCGCTTTCTGTCATCTCGTAGACAGGACAGATGAAGGTTTTGCTGCTGACGTTGGAGATCGAGCCGGAATAAACATTGCCCGCCTTTGTCGCCTTTGCGGTAGTCGCTTCGCCGGTATCCATGTTGTAGACGACGAAGCCGGATACCAGCGCTTTGGCTGCGTCCGTACCGTTGATGGTGACCTGGAAGTCGACCGTTTCTAAGGTGCCGGTAAACTTCTTATAGCTGTATCTGTCCTCCCATTTTGTTCCGTCGGTCAGATGACTGTTACCGGTGCCGTCCTGACCGGGGGTGGTGATGCTCTGGGTCGGCTCGCTGAGAGTAAGACCCAACTTCGACGCTAAACCGTCGATACGACCGTTGGAGAGGTAGATCTCGTGATAGCTACTGTTATAGACCGGAATGATGTAGACCTCGTTGGTAGAGGGCTTGTAGTAGATACGCACCTTGTTGGAGTCGGTATTCGACCCGTCGGTCAGGTGGAATTCACACTGACCGTTGCTGTTCAGCGTATGAGCAGTATCGATTGTGATATTGCCGTAATCGCCGTTATAGCTGATCGTCTTCGCGGCGTTGTACCATACCGCCTGATTCGTGGTGCCGGAGCTGTTGTTGTTGCCGGTGGCGGCAAGGTCAAAGATCTTGAAGTAATAGTGAGTGTTAACGGTCAAACCGTCCGTTTCGTGGTAGTAGACCTGATTTGCTTCATCATAGGTCATGCTCACCGCGTTGCTCCAGGAAACGCTGCTGCCCAGCCCCTTGTTGCTGCCTGCGCCGTCGCCGCCGAGGAAGATGTCACGGGTAGCGACGCCGTAAAGGAATGCCGACTTGGTCAGCGTGTAACGATAGACCGTGCTGTTCACAGCAGCAGGATCGATATCGCCCGCGCCGAGGTTGGGACCGGACGAGGAACCGTCAAACCATCCGATGAACTGGTACTTATTGTTCAGGTCGTCGGTAACGAGCAGGAGCTCGCTGTTTTCGGGGAATTTGCCGATGAGGTCGCCGTCCTCATCCGCCTCGATCAGATAGAAGGTATCGCCGCCGTCGGTTCTGGTCTCGAGAGGCCAAACAACGCCCGCAGCTTCCGCCGCAGCTTCATCCACGGGAGCGGAATCAAGCTTGAGGTACGCCTTGAGCTCTGCGATAGTTACCGACTCTACCTCGCCGAGGGAGGTTGTGCTCTTCTTATTATAGGTGATGTACTTTGAGCTGACGTCGGACATGACCTTGGAGGTGATGTTGACGTTATAGCTCGTCGTACAGGTAGGCGTGATGATGACGTTGCCGCCGATCTTACCGGTGATGGTGACGGTGTTATCGTCAAATACGATATGCATCGTATGACCGTCAAAGGTCAGGTCTGCGCTGGTATTCGAGCTGTTCACGGTCACGTTGCTGCCGCCGACATACTTGACGTTCAGATCAGTCAGGATGCTGGTACCGTAATAATCGTCGGAGCCTTTGACAGTAATAGAATGGACGTCTGCTCCGGTACTGTAGTAGCCGGAAGCGGAGATTCCATCGATATCGACCTTATCGGCGTTCTTGACCGTGATACGGCAGGTATAGGGCTTTAAGGTGATCTCGGTGATATGTACGTCGTGGTCGGGCATATTGAAGGAAATATAATGACCGTGGTTGACATACTCGACGCTCTCGCCCGTATCAAAGGTAACGGTATCGATACCGAAGCCGGCGGAGAGATTGTTGAAGGTCACGTTGACGTTGGCGCCATAGTAGATATTCTGCGGATTCGTCGTACTGCCGTTGATACCGGTGAAATACTCACCCGCCGTTGTATCTGTTGTATTGACCTCAACGGAATTCTGTGTAACGTATTTTGCGGTCAGGGTGACGTTGTCTTCGGTGATCCCCGCTTCGCCGTCGGTCTTAACATAGATCGTCGCGGCGTCAGAACCGGCAGCATAAGCTGCGGTACAGGCCGCATCCGTATACAGGCGGACATGGGATGATTTATCGCCGGAGAGGACCCAGCCGCGGAAGACATAGGTTTTATCTGTATTAGCGGCAGGCTTGCTGACAGTCAGGGCAGATACGCCGCTGAAGTCGTCGGATTTCGAAGCGATAACGGTCGAAACGCCGTTCTCGGTCTTTTCGATCTTGATGTTGGCTGTATTGACGTTCCACTTGGCATAGTAAGTCTGCGCACCGGTGATCGCTGTAGTGAAATCGACCTTGGTAGAATCATTTTGCGTTGTCGCGCTGGTATACCAGCCGCCGAAGCTGTAGCCCGCGCGGGTCGGGGTAATGTTCTTCGCCTTGGCGCCGTAGGTGACGGCGAGCTGAGAAGTCGTATCCGAACTGCCACCATAATTTGATTCATTGTTATTGTAGGTGATGACCTGCGGGAAGTAGACGCTGACATTATGGGTCGTCGCATCATAAACGAACTTGTAAGTATGCGAATCGGTGCTTCCCGTAATGCGGATCGCTTCCAGTTCACAGTTGTTGCCATCCGAAGAATAGAAAGTATAATTCTCTGCGGTATTGGTCATTTTATTATTCAGACCGTACCAAGTTCTGTGATCAACGTCATAAACCTTAAAGCCGTTGCCGCCGGTCTCGTTGCGATAGAAATTACGGTTATCCGGCAGAGAAAGCTCGATATAATACTTGCCGGCATACGGGCCGGAGGGCATATAGGTCATGACGCGGTCGGGATTCAGCGTCGTGTTGTAGTTCCACGCATCACCCACGGAACCCGTCCACAGACCGAGCAGCATCATCGCCGGAGGCTCGTTGACTACGATAGTCGCGGACTTGGAGGAGCCGCCCATCGTCGCGGTGACGACATAGGTGCCGGGCATTTCTGTGCGGAATGTTGCGGTATTCGTCGCCGCGGCGGTCTCGCGATCACCCGCAGAGCCGCCGATCGTCAGGTAATCGGACGCGGTGACGGCGGTACCGTTCTTTGTGATCGTATAGACGATATTGCCGGTCTGGTTGGTGTTCGTCGCGGTCAGGGTGACCGAGTCGCCGATACTCACGCCGGTCGTACCTGCCGTAGCGGGAGAAGTCGTCAACGAATTCAGCACAGGATTGCTGTTCTGCGCAAAGGTGACGTTGATGTTTTGGATCGCATAGGCTGTATCCGTGCCGCCGACTACCGTAAAGGTATAGTCGCCGTTAGCATCGGGGCCGGAGAGCCCGACGCCGTCATAGGTCACGGTGCTGACGTCATAGCCCTCGTTCGGGGTAGGATGGAATTTGAAGGTCGTGGAACGCGACGCGTAGAAGGTGGTGTTGGAGCTTGCGCTGACCGTACCGGTCTGCGAAACCACGCCGGAGGTACCGGCAGAGGTCGCCTTGTAGTATTCAACAGAAACCGAACCGTTCGCGCCGACGGTCACCTTCTGACCGCGGTTGAGGTAGTTACCCTCGTTGGTGCTTCTGTCGGCTACATATACACCTGAGCCGTCGATCGCGGTATCCTTGATCCACAGAAAATCAAGCGCGGATACGTTATCGCTGTTCTCGCCTAAGCCGAAGCCGATAAAGGATTTATCCTGATTATTGCCGTTGGCAAGATTATAGTAGCTGATATAGGTCGTCTTTTCGACGATGTTTGCCGTACCGGCAGAGGTAGCAAGAGCAAAACCGAAATAGGTATAGTTGTTCCAGCTGCCGCCGTTCAGGTAATACAGCTGATCGGTATTGGTCACCTTTGACATCTGGAGCATCGAGTAATTGTTGTTATTATCGCCGATGACGAAATACAGCTTATTGCTGCCGGAGATATTCCAGTTCGTGGAAGTATTATCGAAATAAATCTTTCCGTAGCCGGAATACGTTGCGGTCGAATGTCCGGGCGCGCTGAAGTTTCCGCTGCTGTAGGTGATCGAGTTATTCAACACGTCAGTGATCGGGATATAGCCGGAATCGTTGCCGCCGATGACAAACCTGACGCAGTTATAATTGTAAGAAGCGTTCTCCGGTACGGCGGGAATCTCAGTATGATACACACCCGATGTACCGTACTGCTGCGCGTGAGTACCTTCGACAGAGTTCGCGCCTGTCACGTCGGTCGCAAAATAGACCGCAGGATCAAGACCGTTGCTCGCGTTGAGATATACGGTCATACCCTCCATCGCGACTTCCTTTGCGAAGTTCGCGGTGACGGACTGACCGCTTGACGAAGCGTTGAACTGCGTATGATATTGATTCGCGTTATTGGTTGTATCGAACGTGATACCGGACGTACCTGTCCAGCCGGTAAAGAAGTAGCCGGAATCCGCCTGTGCGTACGCGTTACCCTTGGTGGCTACGCCGACGCCGGTAACGGTCTTTGCCGCGGCGGTATAGGTACTGCCGTCGATCGAAGTCTTACCGTGTCCGGCTGTGACAGCGGTAACGCTGACATTCTGAGCTGTTTCAGTCCAATGAGCGACCAGAGTGATATTGGAGTTGACAGCAGTAGAGAAATTGTACTCACTGCCGTTCAGCGTCCAGTAATCGAAAGTGTAGCCGGATTTTGTAGGATTGCCGGGCGCAGTTGCAGTACCGCCTGCAGCAATCGTCTGTGACGCGACCGCAGAACCGCCGTCGGAATCAAAAGTGACGGTATAAGAGGTCGGATAGGTGACGGAAACAGTCGCTGTTTTATTCTTCCAATCCGACGCGGTAATAGAAACGGTATACGGAGCTGAAGCAGTCGTAGTAAACGCAGCTACATTATTCGTGGAATTGGAAAAAGCCAAATTCGCAGTCGTACCGGAAATATCAGAATTACAACCCAGATACATCGTATCGGTCGTAGTATCATAGTTGCTGTTGGTTGAGAAATTCGGAAAACTGCTGTAATCCTTGACTACTTTATAATAATACTTCGTAGCGGCGTCAAGCGTACCTGTAGTTGCGGTAAAAGTGCTTGCTTCACTTGCGGGATTATCAGAAGTAGTAAAGTCAGCCAGCTTTGTCCAGTCTGAACCGGTGGTCTTTCCGCCGTACAGCTTGTAAGACGGCGGAGTAGGCAAGCTGGAAAATTTAGTAATACAAGGAGTACTATCTGTACGAAGCTCGGAGTTCGGATACCAAACTACGATATAGCCGGCGCTATTAGCTTTCAAATCGCTTCCATCCCAATCAAAATCAGAGGAAGAAGAAATGCCAGAAGCACCCCAAAAATCATTTACTTTTTGATCGTATTTAGTCCAAGAACCGTTTCCGTCAGTAATTTGAAACTTAGCAGATCCGGTCAACTGATAATAAGAATAGTATCCGCTCGGATGTTTTGTGAGTTCTGTCCAAGTACCCCAATTGCCGGGGATACCGCCGCCATTACCTACTATGTAATACGACTTGCTGGTATCAACAGAGCCGACTTCAGCCAGATCCTCCAAAACAGCCGCGAAGCCGGTGGTGACGGTGCCGAGCATGAGTAAAAGCGCTAACACCAGAGCGGTAGAAGCGCGAAGAATATGCGTGAGTTTCTTTGATTTCATTCTATCATTCCTCCAAATCTTATTCACTTAGATATGACGCGGGCTTTTCACGCGCCGAAAATTATTCGGAAAAGAAGAGTTACCCGGATCAAACGCGCCCTGACCATGCGCGCCTCCTGTAGCTGTATCCGAATGATCGGGATGATTCGGAAAAAAGGGTATGCAGGATAGCTCATCATATGCAGTTCCTTCATATTTTAACAGTGCAACAAAAACAAGGAATCTACACCAATTTAGTTTATTATATAAAACATTTGAACAAAAATCAATAAGATTTTTAGAACTTTTGATAATAATTTTTACTGCATCTATCCTATCCCGCAAAAAAGCTCGCTAATCTATGCGGTATCAACATATTTTCTGCATGCAAAACAGCCGACAGGCTCTCACATTGAAAGCGCCGTCGGCTGTTGTCGTTCAATTGTTTATCTGTTCGGCTTGAGGATTTCATCCTCAAACCGATCGCCTTCCGGAGTTGAGGTGACGATCACATCTTCAGCATCAAAGACAGTGAGGGTCAGTGCGGTACGTTCATAATTCTCTTTCATCATCACGACCTCCCTCATTCGTTGAAAAAGACGTTTGCGGCTTGGTTATAGCGATAGACCGCCGCCGCGAGCTGCTTTGTGATACTCGAGCTGTACGGCGCATCGTCCAAACTATACGCAAGCGCGGAATAATCGAGTGCGGAATACTGATATTCATGACCGTTGAGCACAAACACATACTCTGTGTCGAGCTGTGAAGCAGCGATATTCGGCTTGTCGAAGTAGATCAAGCCGTTTTTGGTACCGTAGGTCACGTGTTCGCCGTTAAAGGTGACGCCGTTCTTGATCTCAGCGGTGAACTTTGAGGAATCCTTGATCTTATAATAATGACGGAGCGTTGTCTTGGAGAGATAGATGACCGAAGTGCCGTAATATTCCAGACCGCAGTCCTCGAGATACTCTTCCATATCGCTTGCACCGCTCGATATCGTTACTTCACCGGTATAGAAATCGGTGGTTCCGCCGTTGGCGAGATTATCGGTGTTGCAGTTAAAGCGGATCTGCGCCTTGGAGCCGTAGTCGAGCATTTTTTTCACAAGATCCTGAAGCTGTGTTAATCTCTGATCGCCGTTTCTGCCCTTGTTATTCTCGGATTCGACATAGGAGATCGCGAAATCGGTATCTGTCAGGATCTTATTCGCGTAGGTCACGGCGGAATAGGTATCGGGGAAGCTGCATACCGCATTGTCGACCAACACCTTCGCGGTCACGCCGCAGGTCATTTCCGCGATGGCAACGGGACACGCCGCCTTGTAGCCGATCGAAGTTTTATCATCGGGAGCCAGCGTATCGGAATGAGTATACTCAACACCGTCGACCGTCCAGGAGAAATCAACCTTTGCCCTGCCGCTGTTCACATATGCATCCGGAACATTGACATAGAAATTGATCACGATATCGCCGTTCAGGGAGATGGAATGTTTGGTGAAATAGACGTCCGCATCCAACAGAACAAAAGGAATATCCTTTTCGACAGCGTAGGTATGAGCTGCGGAACCGCTGTAACAGTAGATCGTCAGTGCGTCACAGCCGTAAAAGGCGTTGTCGGAGATATTCGTCACGGACGCGGGGATCAGCAGGCTTTGAAGCGACGAGCACTGATAGAACGCGTAGTTGCCGATCGAGGTACAGGTATCGGGCAGCTGCAGATCACTGAGCCCGGAATTCGCAAAGCAGTAATCGGGGATCACTGTCACGGAGGAATCCTGCAGGTTGACGTCCGATAATGAGGAGCAGTTATAGAAGCAGCCCATCCCGACAGAGGTGATCGAGGGATAGAAGACGACCTTCTGTAAGCCGGAGCAGCAGTGGAAGGCGTATTCATCGACGGTCTCCAATACGGAAGAGAGCGTCACGGCGGTGACGGAGGTCTTCTGGTAGAAGGCGTAGTCGGCGATCTCGGTGACATACTGCTTCGCAAAGGCATAAGGCAGTTCGACCGCGGGACCCTCACCGAGATATTTAACGATCTTATAGCCGTAATTCGTGAGAGGCTGATAAGACCAGTCGCCGGAGGTGATCACAACGCCGTCGCCTGTTTCTTCCAGATCAACCGGAGCAGCAGCTACGGAAACAGAGACAGCACAAATCAACAGGATTGAAAGCAAAATCGATAATAGACGTTTCATAAGCGTTATCCTTTCACATTCAATAAAACACAATATGCCGCAGCTGTTACACTGCGGCATATTTGCAATCACTTATCTGTGTAACAGACTTTAGAGTTCTTCCATCGGGTCAGGGTTATTAGGATCAAATTCTCCGCCGCTGACCGGGATATCGCTTTCGACAGGACTTGTCAAAATCACATCCCTGAAGGTGTATTTAACAATCTCGATCTCAGGGGATACATATAAATTTTTCATTTTCATCAATCCTCCTTCAACAGATTAAACTGCAGGGAATTTTTGACCAGGAGTGAATGTGCCGGTCTTGATCGGGCTGTAGGTGTAGGAGCCGCCGTCCTTGGTGTAGGAAACCACTAAGAACTTTCCTCCGGTGAACTGGGAGTAATCGCAGCCCATGTAGAGGTCTGCACGGTTCAGATCGGAGAGCGACGTCGTCTTGATGCGGTAAGCATACGCGTCACCTACGCCGCGGCTCGCGCCGAGCTTCGCCGATCTAAAGTTATCGCCGGCATTGTCTGCACCGGAAGCCATAGACTGTACAAAGCTTTGGATTGTAGAGGTATTCGCCGCCAAGGAATCGAATGCAGTGCTGTAAGTCGCATCCTTTGTCGACTCGCCGGTCTGGAAGATGACCAGTAATCCGCTGTCGCCGGTATACTTCTCGCCGGTAGCTTCATTGTTGCGGATGTTGATCAGCGTATCGGTATAGATCCTACCGGTAGAGGAGCTCGTCAGTTCCTGTGTGACGCCGACCTTGTCGATGCCTGCCTGCCAGCCGGTACCGCGCAGTGCGGTGACCTCTGCGTCAGTCGCAACGAAGAACGGCTCGATGGAAATATTATCCGAAACGCTGTAGCCGAAGTTCGCCTGCGTGGACAGGATGGTCGGATAAGTGGAAGAGTTTCCTGCGCTATAGCTGCTGCCGGTACCGTACTTGATCCAGCCGGCAAACTTATAGTCAGAATGACCGGAAGGCTTATTCGCGATGTACGATACGCCGAGGTCGACCTTTCTCGCCCATGTACCGGTAACGGTTTCCACCGGTGATCCGAGCACACCGCTTTCATTATAAGCATAGACCGTTGTCGTATACGTTGTATCGGTGGTAGTGCCGGTGAACTTCAGTTCATAAGGCGAGGAGTTATCAGCAGTGCCGATCGTGAAGTCGGTATTCTTGTTGAATACGGTGATATCGCTGATCTTCGCGAGCTTCTCAGCTACGTCGGAAGATCTCTTGGAGATATTGAGGGTACCGCCTTCTGCCATCTCATCCTGATCAAGGTCGTAACCGGGCATCGAGTAAACTCTGGTGCTGTTACGTCCGGGATAAGTAAAGGTGTAGGTGGCAGCCGCGCTGTAGAACGCGTAGTAGGTGATATCGGAGTTGAAGGACGGGGTGATCGTCAGGTTCTTATAGTTGGAGTTGACTGGCACAAACTCGCCGTCTTCATTCTGCATATACCAACCGATGAACTTGTCGCTCGAGTTGGTAGCGGTAAAGGCGACTTTACCCTTTGTCGCGCTGGACTTCTTAACAGACGCCATACTGTAATGGGTGTTGCTGAATTCGTCCACAAGATTCTCGCCCTTACCGGAATCCAGATCGCTATCGGAGACCGCTGCATAGTTTTCGCCGATCATGTTGTTGTCCATCGGCGTATAAACGCCGTCGGAGAGGATACCTACGCGAACTTTACCTTCGATCAGGGTGTTGACGCCGTCGGCGTACCACTGACCGGAGTAACGGATCGCCTCAGACCATGTGCCGGGGTTCTCGTACGCGATCTTGACCGCCTTGCCCGTGACAGGATAGTCGGCAGCGAGCAGCTTGGACGCGATGTAGGAAGTGACGTCTTCATCGTTCACGACAGCGTCGGTGTAGGAAGCGGAGAGGTAGGAACCGCTGAGAACTTCCGTATTGTTAACGCTGTATACCTTCCAGTTGATCGAATATGCACCGGTATAATCTTCGCCGCTGCGGGTGCCGTTCTCAAAATCATACGCACCGCTCGAAGAATAAAGGTTGGTGTAGTAAGCGACGATACGATAAGTCTCGGTCGCGTTGTTGACCTTGTTGCCGTTGAGGTCGACACGGTTCTTACCGGAACGGTCGGTCAGGTAGCCGACGTCAGCCCAGTTGTCTACGCGATCCAAAGAGCCGGAACCGGCGGAATTGATCGTCGGGGCGGTCTTCATATCGCCGGACTTGAGCGCGAAGGTCAGGTCCATATCATCGGTATCGTAAATAATGCTGGTGCCGGTACCGTCTTTTTCATTGATATTATCAATGATAGAGATCGGCTCACGGTAGTCGTAGGTCTGGTAGATATGAGTGTTGTTAGCGGAATAATCAACATCGCTGACAGACTTGCTCTTATAGGTTGCGAGGAAGTTCGCGCCTGCACCGCTGCCGCCCCATCTTCTCGCATAGTTGTTGAAGGTGATGCCGGCGAGACCGTTATGGGTAAAGGTCAGAGGAGCGTAGAAGGAAGAGCCGTCATCAGAGGGGATCATCAGCTGACCGGGCCAGAAGCCGCTGTCGTAGCGGGTATCGGTACCCCATGAGTACATCGCGACCAAACCGCCCCAGTCGTCCTTATCGATCTCATCGGTACGGACGTAAACCATGTGGGTCTCTAAGCTTTGTGAGCTAATATAAGCGTCGGTAAATTTATAGACGGGTACGATGTAAAGCTTGGTGTTCTGCGGTACGGTGACGTTGCCGGTATAAGTCGTGCTGTCGCCGGAGCCGGAGGTCGTGAACGGTCCCAATACCGCCTCGGACTTCTTCGTTTCGATGTTGTAGACAACGAAAGCCTGAAGCTCGACATGAGAGTCGTGCGGACACGCGTTGATCGTGATCGCACCGTTCTTCTTCTTGACTTTACAATCGTAGATCTTCTCGTATTTTCCGCCGTCGGCACTAGTACCGTAATAATTGTTTCTCGTGGTAATCTCAACATCGTCCGCGCCGGTGTTTCCGACTGTTTTGGCGTTGACCGTAGCAGTCGGCACATTATACTTGCCGGTGGTCTCGGTTTTATCGGGATCAACTACGTCGATACCCTTGCCTTCGGAGACGTATGCCATCGACCACTGGTAGGTGGAGTTGACGGAGATACCGCCGTCGTATGCGTAGAAGTATACGGAAACGGGAGCGCCGTAGCCGTTCGCCTGATGATTCTTGTTGGAATCATGGTCGGACGCGGTATTGTCGATCAGCGACCAGTTATTGGTGTTGTTCTTGTAAACGAAAGCACCGTGGGAGCCGGCATTACCGCTATCATACTTATGACGACCGTAGAAGATATCATCAGCGTCGGTCGCATAGTCGCTGCCGGACCATGTCTTCCAAACAGTCAGGTTGCCGTCATCAGCGCCGCTGACGGTATCGTAGCAGCGGAACTGATACTCGCTGTTAGCCTTTACATTCTCGAAATCGTAGTAGTAGCGTCCCTTCTTAGTGGAATCACCGGGCTTGACATAGGTCGGATCGAAGTTCATCTTGATACGACCGGAGCTCCATGTCGCGGAACCCTCTATATTGCCGGTGCCGTCAAAGTTACCGCCGAGGTAGAGATCGCGGGTCGCAACCGCCATGATAACGGTGTTTTTCGTGGGCGTGTAGTTAAAGGTGGGCTTACCGGAGAGCTTCTTGTTATAGTTGACGGTGAAGCCGTCGCCGCTCTGCGTACCCTCGAACCAGCCGACGAAGCTGTAGTTGGGTCCGTAAGTGTTATTGCTGGGCGTGTAGGTATAGGTGATGGAATAGCCCTCTTCTACACCGGTACCTGCCTTATTTACGCCGCCCTTGAGGTATTTGTTATCGCCACTATGAGAGTCACTGTAAACATTTACGGTGTCGGCAGTGTTGTTGCCGGGATAGGTATACCATGTACCCTTAGAGGAGATATCAGCAGCAGTCGTATCGCCCTTCTTCGGGATCGCGGAGATCGTACCGATGCAAGTGGTAGCTGAGGTACTGCTATCATCACACTCGGTGATCATCGTCTTGTGCGCAGCTGCGTCGGCAACGACGATGTTACCCAGCTTCATGTTATAGGTTTCCTGTACTTCGATATCGACATACAGGTCATAAGCGGGCATGGTGTCATACGGTGAAGCAGTTTTACCGATCGCGAAGGAGGTTCCTGCGCCGCCGGGCTGAGAAACAGTGATATCGGTGACGTCTACAAAGTTGTCGCCGACCTTCTTCTTGATGGTGTAGTTGCCGGTGAAGGAAAGGGTGGAGGTGGAAGATTCCTTCAGCGAAACGGTGATAGAGTTAGCGCCGGTGCCGCCGACCTGCTCGCCGTAGTAGTAGTAACCTTCATCGTTATAGCTGCCTGTTACATTGATCTTGCTCCAGTCGTCGCCGTTGATGATCAGACGATACTTATAGTCAAGCTCAAGGTCGATGTTGAGGTAGTTCTTCTTAGCATCCCATGTGACGGTATGAGCGTTCTGGTCGACTGTCGCGACATAGCCGCTCTGCTGCGCCGCGATCGTTGTAGCAGCAGCGCCGGAGTAGTAGTAATCGAATGCGCGCAGGGTGGTATTCGCCATATAGTCATAATCCCACGCGTCATCGCTCTCGGTACCCCAACCTTCTGCTTTGTATTCACGCAGCTTAAAGAGGTCGTCGTCTTCGCCCTGACAGGTATAACGTCTTTCATTGTTGTAGTAAATGCCTCGGATCGCATCGGAGGTAGCCAGACCGGAATAATTCAGCTTGATCTGCTCGCCGGCGTAGGCAACGATCAGGTTACCTTCATAGTAGGAGCCGGATGCGCTGAGGATGTGGCGGGATGTGGGTGTTCCGCTATGCTCGCTCGCGTCGTCCTCACCGCGGTCGGAAGCGTTGGGAGCGGCGGCGTAGGTGAAGGTACGCTTGGATGCGCCGGTACCGACCTCGATCTTACGAGGCGGCGAAGCGACGAAGGTGTAGCCGCTTGTGGTCTCCTGCCATGAGTTGTATACGTTGAAGTAGTAGACAGCCTTGAAGGATGCGCGGAACTGATAAGAGGATGCGGATGCGTTGATGATGAACGTGTTGTTCTCCATCGTGGTGGTATTGTGAGTAGCGGCAGCCGCGGTGGGAGCAGTCTCGACAGTGTTCCATGTAGTACCGCCGTCGGTGGAAACCTCGATCTTCTCTACCATGTAGTCGCAGTCGTCATGATAGTGCTTGTCGCCGGACATTCTGTGAGCGTTGGCGGTGATGGTGATCTCGTCGCCATACTCGAAATTGCCGCCGTTCTCATCGATGATGGTGATGGTACCGCCGGTGGTGCCGGTGGTATAGCCGGTGCCGTCGTTATCATACTGAGCGGAGCCTGTGACGGTGTAGCTCAGCTTCTTGAAGGCAACGGTGATGGCGCTCGGGGAGGTCTTGTCGCCTTCGGCTACATTCGACTTACCGGTAATGGTGACAGCGCCGGTGGTAGCGGAGGTATCGACGGTATAGTATTTATCCAGATTGGTGGAATTCTCGTAGTCGATCATGTAACCGGTGTTGGGGGTCACGGTGATCGTGGTGGGCGCGTTGTTCCAGACAACGTCCTCGCCGGTGAAGTTGGCGTTATTCACCTTGACGGTGCCGTCGCCAGAAGGTGTGATCGAAGTGGTGTAGTACTTATCGAACAGCGCGTATACAGTGGTGTCCGCACGAACAGTGATCTCCTTTGCGGAGGTGGTGAACTCGTTGGAGCCGGTGCCTACGCGCCAACCAACGTGCTTGTAGCCGGAGGACGGAACTGCGGTGAAGGTCACGGTGGTGCCGTGGGCGACAGAGCCGCCGGAGGTTACCGCAGGAGAGGTGGTGATGGTACCGCCCTCGCCGTCGTGAGAGTCATAATCGCTGTGATCGTAAGAAGCCTTTGCGCTGTAGGCGACGGTCTTGTCGTCAGCGGTGACGGTGATCGTCGCGGTGTCGGTGGAACCGATCAAAGGCAAGGTAGTATCGCTGTAGGTCAGGTTCCAATTGGTCGGATTTGCAGCAAACGCCTTAACGGTCACTACAGAGGTACCCGCGTCTACGGGATGTACGGTAGTGGAAGGAGTGGTATTAGTATCTGCGGTTACGGTCGCAACAGAAGTAGTATCAGAAGACCAGTTGTACTCGCCGACAGCATTCTGGGTAACGTTGGTAGCGGTCAGGGTGTAGTCGGTACCGAGCGGAGTAGTAGCATCGCTGATGGTTACCTGAGGAATTGTGATCGGATTATTATATGTACCCGCTGCACGATCTTTCACTCCACCACCATCACCAGATATATAATAACCGGTGGATTTTGTGGTAACATTTCCGGTTTGTGTCGACCAGCTTGTATCTTTTGAGAAAATAACGTAGCTGAAGCTATTCCATTCAGCGATCGGCATTCTATATGCAAATACGGTTTGATTACTTTCATTCTTACCGATATTTGTCATCTGATATAAGCCCTTACCGTTATAATAGATATAAGCGCTGCCCCATGAATAGGTATCAGTAAAGACGATCAGCTTATAATCTTCCGCCTCAGAGACGTTAACCGTGAAGGTCATGCTCGCCTCGATGCCGGTGCCGACCAGGGAGCCGGTGACGTCTGCGCCGGTAGCGGCGATCTCGAGCTTGCTCTTGAGGTAGCCGGGCGTATTGGAGCCTACGCCGCCCCCCTTGGAGGCGGTGACGGTGATGGTCGCGGTACCCTTGGCGACGGGAACGACGGTCAGGGTGCCGGAGGACTCGGATACGGTCGCGACAGAAGTGTTGGAGGAAGAAACGGTGTACGCGCCGCTGAAGTTGTTGGAGAGAGCCTTGCTGTAGTCGGTGCCGACAGTGAGGTACTTGACGCTCAAGTCATCGGTATCGACGACAGTGACCGAGGGAGCCTCAACGGTGACGGTCGCGGTGCCGGTGTCGGACCATGTGCCGAGAGTCGCGGTCACGGTGATCGTGGCTGTGCCCGCGGCAACGCCGGTGACAACGCCCGCGTTGGTGACGGTCGCCTTAGAGGTATCGGAGGAAGAATAGGTGTAGGTCGGGGTGCCGGTGACGTTCGTCACAGAGGGAGTGAGCGTCTTGGTATCGCCGACTGCTACGGTAGCGCCGGTCAGGGAAACGACAGGCGTATTGACCGTGAGAGTCTGGGTCGCGGTCTTGGAGTAGCTCTCGTTATAAGTCGCTGTTACGGTCACGGTCACGGTACCGGGCGTCTTCGCAGTCAGGGTAGAACCATCGACGGTAGCGGTGCCGGTGCCGTTGTTAACAGACCATGTATAGGTCGGGGTCGTCGTCGCCCCGGAGGAAGTCGCGGTGAGCGATACGGTAGCGCCTACGTTCGCTGTAGAAGCGGAGGAAATCGCTACGGTAGGCTCGGTAACGGTAACGGTATAAGAAGCAGTCTTTGTAGTAGTCTGACCGCCACAGGTAACGGTATAAGTAGCGGTGATCGTAGAGGTGCCGGGCTTATTACCGGTTACTTTACCTGCGCTCGTAACAGAAGCTACAGTAGTATCGGAGCTTGCGTAGGTAACTTCGCCGGTTGCCGCGGCGCCGATATTTTCACCGGTAGCAGTACGAGTCACAGAGCCGCCGACGTTGATACTGGCGGCAGTTGTCGTCATGGAGATAGTAGGCGAACTGTAAGTGTTCTGGAATGTTGTGCTCGCCTTTTCTACGCCGTTATATCTGAAGCTGGCGGTAACAAGGCATGAACCCTCTTTCTGTCGGGTAATGCTGTTTCCGTCAATAGCGAGAATATCTGAATCAGCTGCGGTATATACAACTGTCCATCCGTCGCCGGTCGAACTCGGATTTGTCAGAGTAGGCGTGATCGAATAGGTATCGCCAATCTTTTTGTTGCTCTGATCAGTTACGGAGATCGTAGGTTTGTTAACCGTAACAGAGAGTGTCGCCGAACCGCCCTCAGTACAGCTGACGGTGATCGTAGCGGTACCGTCAGCTACACCAGTGACGGTAACTTTACCGGTGGAAGAATTGTAGGAAGCTGTTGCCACAGCACTACTGCTCGATGAAGCAGAAATTGTACCACCGCTGTGGTAAGCGTTCGGTGTGACCGTAATGTTATCGGTTGCGCCGATGTTCAGTGTGGTAGAAGACTTGCTGAGTGTAAGACCGCAGGTACCCGCGTCTTCATATTCAACGGTGATCGTTTTAGCCGATGTGATAGAGGTACTGCCTAATGTAGCGGTCTCAGTACCTACGTCGGACCATGTGCCGATACCGCTGATCGACTTGACAACCTTGCCGGTAGGAGCGGTGACCGAGAAGGTATGGCTGCCGTGGGTAACAGCATAGCCACTGGAGCGTGTCGTACCATCGATCTTCATCGTACCGGAGCCGCCTGTTTCAGACAAAGTGATAGCGTAGGTGTTCTGTGTCCAGTGCGGATAGAGGGTCACATCGGCATCGGTCGTGTAAGAACCGCCGAGATTGTACGCTTTCGCGCCGCCGTCGGTGGTCGACCAACCGTCCTGCGTATAGCCGGTACGGGTGAAGGTGTTGCTCGACAGAGTAGCGTTGGTGCCGTGGGTCTTTGTAGTAGAAGCAACCGTACCGGTACCGTTTGCGCCCTTGTTATAGGTGATGGTGTAGGTCTTCAAAGAGAATCGCGCGTATACGCTCTTTGTGCCGAAAACATAATAATTATAAGAAGCAGAGCTACTGATCAAGTTGCCGCCGGTAGCAGCATCATAGTAGCCGTCAAATTTATAGCCGGTTTTCGGAGTAGCAGTCATAGAGACTTTAGTACCCTCAACAGCGCCGCCGTACTGCTCATGCGCGCCGGAATCAGAGCTGTTGATGGTGATAGAGCTACTCGCAATAGCGGAGGAACCGTTGAAAGAGGAGCCGTTCACATAGTAGCAAGTAGCATCTACAGAACCGCCAGCCGCACTGGATGTACCGCCGGTATAGATGTAGAAATCCTGATTCTTCTTGAGAACGTCTCTGTTAGTGCCGTTATAAGAACCACTCATGGTGTTGTTATTGGAGGCGGTATTGTTCGTAGCATTGGAGGGTGAGAACAAATACGCACCGGAACTATTAGTAGCACCGTAGTTTAAAGGAGCTGTATAATGATGGGCAGAATTAAGATAGAAGTCGCCAGTACCCCAATCGGTAT
>JAFRDE010000036.1 GCA_017403985.1 Ruminococcus sp.
CCACCTGATCATGAACAGCGTCAACTACGAGAACGGCAAGATGTTTCACCAGAGCCGCAACGAAATGCTGCAGGCAAAGGAGTACTCTAATCAGCTCTGCCGTGAATATGGTCTAAGCGTTACCGAGGTCAAAACGAAGAATCCGCGGCACGCAAAATGGAAACGTGACCTGCTTCAAGTCGCGGAATATGCTCTCGGACACTCCTCGACGAAAGAAGAATTCATCGATTATATGCGTTATCACGGCTACGATGTGCAGTGGGAGGACAAGTATAAATATATCACTTTCACCTCGCCGGAGGGCTGGAAGGTGCGAGACAACAAGCTCTTTGACGAGCGGTTCCTCAAGGATAACCTCGAAATATATTTTGCCTTGGGCGGCTGCGACAGCGCGATAATCGACCCGTACTTCGACTACGTTACACCGAATCACCCTGACTGCTATACCATGACGTACAGCGACGGTCTGATCAATCTCCTTGGTGATTTGCTCTCAACCGTGCCCGATGATTACTATTATCAGCCGCAGTATATCGATGAAATGAGTACGGCAGAAAAAGAAAGAATCGAAAAAATCCTCGGAAGAAGGATCTGCAACGAGGCGTTTTACACCTACTGTACCCGTGAGGACTACGAGCGCGAGCAGGGAATTTCTATGTAAAAAATCTATCAAATGAAAGGATTGATGACAAATATGAATCGGTTTGATTTCAGAATCTACTACCATATTATCAGAATTATAAAAACAATTCGCCGACTTTACTACGGCGGGGAAAGGAGTTATATGGCGAGAAACGCTGATCCGATTATTATTTCCACGGTTGAATTCGACTACATCGGAACCGATGAGCAGTTCAACACGTTCTTGAAATCCGTAGTCAAAGACTACATTTCCGAAAACAATTTACTGCCGGACGAGGATTTTTGTTTGGAAAAATCTGCGTAATTTGTCTGGATATTCAATAAAAACTGTGATATGTTGTGGTTGCACAGAGGTAGCGCGACCACAACATTCACGCGAGAAACGAAAGGAGAATACACATGAGAGTATGGTTATACTACCGTTTGTCACGCGACGATGACGCTGAGCAGAACTCGCTGACAAACCAAAGAAATATTTTAGTAGAGTACGCAAAAGCACGCAATCATCAAATCGTCGGAGAATCCTTTGATGATAACGTCAGCGGAATGACCTTCGAGCGCGAAGGCATTGAGAAAATCTATGAGCAGTTCGATAAGAAATCTATCGACGCGGTAGTCGTCAAAGACCTGTCGCGGCTCGGCAGACACCGAACACAGACGATGGTTTTCATCGACGAGCTGCGCCGTCATAATATCCGCGTGCTGTCGGTTACGGAAAACATCGACTCATTCAACGAAGCGGACGATTTGACGATCGGCTTCAAGGGAATCATCAATGATATGTACTGCAAGGATACCTCGCGCAGAATCGCTGCCGGCTATCTTCAAAAGCAGCGTGAGGGAATCGTCTTGTCCGTTCCGCTCGGTTATTTCAAGGACAAAAACACCGACGAGGTCGTCATTATTGAGGAAGAAGCAGAGATCGTCAGAAGGATTTACGACCTCTACCTGCAAGGCTACGGTCTGAAAAGTATTGCAGATAAGCTCAATTCAGAGGGAGTCAAATCACCGCTTTACTACCAAACAACGAAACTGAAAAAGAAACCAATGCGCACTGCGCCGAAAATCACCAAGCGGTTTCTGTGGAACGGTACGACGGTCAAACGAGTCTTAACCAACGAGTTTTACAAAGGAACGCTCGTCTGTCACAAAACACACACTAATAAAATATATCATACCCGCGAAGTGCTTCCTGTTGAGGAAAACTTTGTGCATGAGGATTTTGTACCTGCTATCATTTCAAAAGAGAAATGGGAGCAGGTACAAACTATTTTTGAGCAGAAAAAGAAGAATGTCAGAGCGAGCTCAGGCAAACCCTGTCACCGTTATACCGGACTGCTTCGCTGCGAGGAATGCGGCTGTAACTTTGTATGTAAAATCAGACGTTGGGCTGGATTGCCTGACCGTTACGAGTACAACTGCACCAGTTATCACCGCTACGGCAAGAATTATTGCACGCCTCACAGGATAAATGAATCTATGCTCGACGAACTGATTTACAAGGAATTGTTATCCATAAAGGATAGGGCAATTGCAAATTATCAGTCCATTGAAACCGACGTCAAGCGGTGGATGAAATCGAAAAGCAATGTCAGCAACAAGCTTGATGAACTGGACAGGACGCTCCGTCAGCGCATGACTGACCAAGAAGGAATCCTGCTCGAACGCATCCGCGACAAAGAACATACTGAGATTTACACGCGTATGTTGAAGCTCTGTGAGGATGATATCAAGCGGTTGAAAAAGGAAATCGCCGCCATAACCGACTACAGCGCGACCATCAAAAAGCGCAAGGCAGAGTTGAAAGAGAGCGTCGATCTAATTGAGCAAATCATTCAGGAAGGTGCTATCAGCGACGCCAACCTCCGATTGCTGGTAGACAGTATCGTTATCTCAGAAAAAGATAAAAAGCTCCACATCAAAATCAACCTCAACGCCAAATTTGATTGTCATAAAGATTGCTATGATACGGAGGGAAATTTGACGGAGAGAATGTTTATTGCATAAATACAGCTTGGCAGACGCGAAACAATGCAACCATTTTTATTGTAAGATATACACAAATACCTCAAATGGTATTTGTTGAACACTTACCAAACTTCGTAACATGCAGATAACGAGTCTGCCAAGATTTTTAGCAATGAAAAAAGCCCAAAAAGCCAGTGTTTATCAGCTTTTTGGGCTTGGTGCGGGTAACAGGACTTGAACCTGCACGGAGTATTCCGCAAGAACCTAAATCTTGTGCGTCTGCCAGTTCCGCCATACCCGCATTTCTAAAAATCAGGTCGTGAAACCCGAAGTTATTACATATTCAATTTTTCCACCGAGGTATCGTCACCTAAATCCGGCGCGTCTGCCAATTCCGCCACGGGCGCTTATCAAATTGAAAGTTGAAAATGAAAAATTCACTAAGGTTTAATCGGAGCGAAGCGACCCTGAATTTTCAACTTTCCATTTTCAATTATCCATTTTTACGTCGATTTGTATTATACCCATATCGGCTGAGATTGTCAATAAAGAACTGTTAAGGTAACGGTTCCTTGCTGTCGATCTCTTCTTTGATTCTATCAAAGGTCACGCCGTATTTTTTTGCGATATCGGCGGCGTAGCTGACGCCCTGCGGCGGCGCGATACTGACCTTGAAGCTGCGTTCGCCGTCATGCACGCCGGTGATCAGACTTTCGGCGAGGCTGTCGCCTTCGACAGCGGCGTTGATCTCCCCTACCGAGCAAGCCAGCTCATGCATGTGGGTGTTGAAGATCGCGCGGCAGCCGAGGTACCGCATGGATTTGACGACGTCCTTCGCGATAAACACGCCCTCGGCGACGCTGGTGGTCGCGAGGCTTTCGTTGAGCAGCAGCAGGCTATATCGTGTCGCGACCTTGAAGATGCCGGAGAGCCGCTGACTCTCCTCCCCCAGTCTGCCTAAATCGACGGTGTCGTTCTCATCGGCGGGAAAATGGGTGTAGATATTGTCGCACGGGCTGACAGAAGCCGCGCTCGCAGGGATATATACGCCCCACTGCGCCATCAGCATCGCGAGTCCGATCGCCTGAGTGAAGATCGTCTTGCCGCCGCGGTTGGGTCCGGTCAGGATATAGATGCGGCGCTCGTCGTTGAAATCGAAATCATTGGTGATGATATTGATCTCTTCGCCGCGTATCTTGTTGATCGCTAACTTGAGGTTGTAAACGTCCTTGAAGGTGCAATTGCGGTCGTCGGGCTCGGTGATTTCGGGCTTACAGACAGGCATACCGGTCGCCTGCAGCTTTTCCGTCAGCTCCGCCCAGCGGTTATAAAAGAGTATCTCCGGCATGAGGCTGATCAGCGAATAGCCGTTGATCTTAACATACTTCTTGATTTTGGATTTGATCTCATTGACGGTATGGCGCATGATCTCGGTCACCTGCTTGCGCATCGCGTCGGAAAGCGGGTCCTTGCCGGTCGCGCCGTTATCCTGCAGTTGGATATCGTGAGTAGAGCCCTCCGTCACCACCATTCCCATCGATATCTTCGAGGAGGAAGGGGTCGTCGCGTGAAAACGGTGATTATCTCCCAAGTTCGCGCCGTGGCGCAGATCATCCTTTTTATCTGTAAAGCCTTTGAAGCGGCTCATCAGCCCCGAATCTGTGAACTTGGTATCGTTCAGGGATACGATGCCCGCGAACTCCGGTCGAAGGAGTTTATCCAGATTAACGCCGATGGTAACGCTCTTAAGGCGCTGCGCCTTCATCATGGTCTCGTCTATATCCGCTTTCAGCTCATCAAAGCCGCTTTCGCGGTCGATCGACGTGACGAGATCGCGCAGATCGCGCATACCCTGCGAGGTAATATCCATCGAATTCAGCGTATCTTTGATCATCCTGATACAGGCGATATAGTCGTCGATCTCGCGCAGGCGGTTGATCAGCGACCAGAGCGCGGAAGAATCTCTGTCCATCTGGAAGCGTTCGAGATCGCGCAGATCGGCGAGCTTCAGCACCAGCTCGGACATCGCCTCTCTGAGCTGCGGAAAGCGCAGGAAATCTTCAAAAATATCATGACGGAAACGGATGATCTCGGGATCCATCGGGATCCGCGTCAGCATACCGCGCAGATGGGGGCGCTCGTTTTGTTTATCGGTGAGTGCATCCAGAATAAAGTCGATCGACAAATCGTTTTCCGCTTCAGGCGGCAAAACCCGATAGGATTTCTCCGTGCCGTTCGGATTCATCAAGCTGAATTTCATACTGACCTCCGGCGAAATGTTATGATCTAATGATACACTAACGACTATCACATTTCAAGTCAAAGATCAGGGTTTGAACAAAAATATAAATCCCCTTACAACAAAGTCATAAGGGGATACGGTTATCTATTATCAGCCGCGGTAGAGCTTCTTTGTCTCGTACTTCGGCTCGGTGGTCAGGAGGATGCCTAACTTCTTCAGCGTACGGGTATCGGTCTCGGAAAGGATGACCGTCGCGTGAGCCTCCGCGCCGTGGAGCTTTTCGAGCTGCTGCATCGCGAGGCGGGCGGTCGGGTTGGTAACGGCGCTGATTGACAGAGCGATCAGGATCTCGTCCGTATGCAGACGGGGATTGACGGAGCCGAAGCTGTCGACCTTGAGCTTCTGGATCGGCTCGATAACGGCGGCGTCGATCAGATCAACGCCCTTCGGAATGTTGCCCAGATACTTCATCGCGTTGAGCAGCATCGCGGAGCACGCGCCTAAAAGGTCAGATGTCTTACCGGTGATGATGGTACCGTCCTCGAGCTCGATCGCGGCGGCGGGACTGCCGGTTTCCTCTTCCCTATTCAGCGCGGCGGCGATCACGGGACGGTCGTCGGCAGATAGCTTGTTCTGCTTCATCAGCAGACCGATCTTATACGCCTCGTCTGCGGGGCCGTTGCCCTTGGTGTGGTTGCACATCGCCGTGTAATAGCGGCGGATGATCTCCTGATTCGCGGCGGCGCAGGTCGCCTCGTCGTCGACGATGCAGTTGCCCGCCATATTGACGCCCATATCGGTCGGCGACTTGTACGGAGATGCGCCGAGGATGGTCTCGAACATGGTGTTCAGCACCGGGAAGATCTCGATGTCGCGGTTATAGTTGACGGTGGTCTCACCGTAAGCCTCCAGATGAAAGGGGTCGATCATGTTCACGTCGTTGAGATCGGCGGTAGCGGCTTCATAAGCGACGTTGACAGGATGCTTGAGCGGCAGGTTCCAGATCGGGAAGGTCTCAAACTTCGCGTAGCCCGCCTTCACGCCGCGCTTGTTCTCGTGATAGAGCTGAGAAAGGCAGACAGCCATCTTGCCCGAGCCGGGACCGGGTGCGGTGATGACAACCAGACGGCGGGAGGTCTCCACATAGTCGTTCCTGCCGTAGCCGTTATCGCTGACGATCAGGTCGATGTCCGAGGGATAGTTCGGGATACTGAAATGGTGATAGACCTTGATATCATTCTCGGTCAATTTCTCGGCGAACTTGCATGCCGCCGGCTGATCGGCAAAGCGGGTCAGCACGACGCTGCCGACATACAGACCGCGGCTGCGGAAGACGTCGATCAGACGGAAAACGTCAAGATCGTAGGTGATACCGAGGTCGCCGCGCACTGTGTTCTTTTCGATATCGTCGGCGTTGATGACGATGACGATCTCCGCCTCATCCTTGAGCTGCATGAGCATCTGCAGCTTGGAGTCGGGCTTGAAGCCCGGCAGGACGCGGGACGCGTGGTAATCGTCAAAGAGCTTTCCGCCGAACTCCAGATAGAGCTTGTCGCCGAACTGCGCGATGCGGTCGCGGATGTGCTGGCTTTGCATGTCCAGATACTTTTGATTGTCGAATCCGATTTTCATAATACCATTCCCCTATGTTCAAATTACAAAAATACACAATTAATATAGCACAACAAAAACGAGCTATAAATATGTAAAAGAAATTTGACGAATTTTTATCGCAATCGTACTGCGGCGTAGACAAAGCGCATCTTTTATGTTAAAATCTGTATCAAATCCAAAGGAGGTGTGTGATGAAAAAGAGAACGCTGATCGGCTTGATCTGCGTCGTCGTCCTGACGGTCACAGCGGTCGTCCTTCTCCCTACCGTTTACACCTCCCCCGCCGTCGCCGACGAAAACGAACCTCCTGCGGTTTGTTTCATCAACGAAGATGATAACGAGATCGCCGCGCAGGAAGATCAACAATGCGCCGCCTATGCCGCCGCTTACGTCATGCGTCATTTCGGAGAAGAAGTCAGCGGCAGCGATCTGGCGCCGCAAATCAAACGTGTTTTCGGTTTTGTATCGCCGAGCTGTACCGTTAAACTGTTCAAGGATCACGGCTATGAAGTGAAGGCATATCACGGCGATATCCTTACCCTGAAGCAAGCTGTCGCCGAAGGAACACCCGTCGTCGTCTTTATCAGGATTCCGCACGATACACATTACGCGGCGGTAACGGGATATGATGAAGATTTCATCTATCTGGCAGATTCGATGACGGAGAATACCAACGCCGACGAATTGAGCTACAACAGAAAAGTGCATATCGAAGAATTTGAAAAGCTGTGGAAAACCGGCACGCTCACAGCGAACAACGTATATATCACCGTAAAGGAAAGACGCTGAACGAAACCCGTTCAGCGTCTTATCTGTTTCATTATATCTTTTTCAGTTTAGCCGCAAATACGGCGACGGCAGCGACGGTCAGTACGACCGCGTAAGCGATCACGATCCATAAATCGGAAAAGATCATACCGAAATCTCCGGCGACAGCCGACTGAGCGGCTTTTACCGCATGAGAGAACGGTAAGATATCCGCGATCGTCTTGAACAGACCGCCGACCATGGATGTATCGAACCAGATGTTGGAGAACCACGCGGAAAGGTTGGTCAGCAAAGCGCCGCAGATACCGCCGACCGCCTTCTCACTCAAGATGGAACCGAACAGCAGACCTAAGGCGATGAATACGATCGCGATCGGGATGTTGACGACTACCGCGACCAAAAGATTCGCTGAGAACGGCAAACCGAGGAACAGTGCGCAAAGATAACAAACGATCGACTGCAGCAGCGCCATCGGGAGCATCGGCATGGTGTAGCCGAGGATGAACTCCGCGGGTCTCAGCGGCGAGGTGAACAGACGCAGTACAAAGCTGGTGGTCCTGTCTTTCGCGATCAGCATGGACGAGAACAGGGATAAAAAGCTTAAGCCGAACACGGTGATGCCGGGCGCTAAATTACCGATCAGAAAATTAGTCGGTCCTTGACCCTCCGGGATCGCTTTGTTGATCGCCGAAAGCAGCAGCAATAGGACGATCGGGAACGCGATACCGAAGATCAGCGTCAGCGGATCGCGGGTGATCTCTTTCGTGTTGCGTGAAGCAAAGGTCATGGTTCTGCTCATTTGACTCCCTCCCCTGCTATCGTGATAAAGGCTTCTTCAAAATCATCGGTACCCGCTTTCGCTTTCAGCTCTTCGGCGGTACCCTCGGCGCACAGAACGCCGTGCGCCATGATCCCGATACGGTCACAAAGGCTCTCCGCTTCTTCGAGATAATGGGTCGTCAGGATGACGGTCATCCTACCCTTCAAGCCCTCGATAAAATGCCACAGCTCTCTGCGGGCGAGTACGTCCAGACCGAGGGTGGGTTCATCCAGAAACAGCACCTGCGGTTCGGTGATCAGCGCCATCGCGATGCTGAGTCTGCGCTGCCAGCCACCGGACAAGGTCGCGGCGCGGCTCTTCGCGATATCCTCCATCGAAAAATCCTCGATCATTTTCTGCGCCCTTTCAGCGGCTTCTTTCTTCGTGCAGCCGTAGATGCGGGCGATGAATTCGAGGTTCTCCCGCACGCTCAGCTTCTCGGCGACGGCTGTCTCCTGCGGCGATACGTTCATGATCGCCTTTACTTTTTCCGGTTCCGCGGTCACATGATGTCCCATCACCCAAGCCTCGCCCGAGGTAGGCTGCGTCAGGCAGGAGAGCATCTTGATGGTGGTAGATTTGCCCGCGCCGTTCACGCCGAGCAGGCCGTACAGCTCGCCCTGATGAACGGTCAGATCCAGCCCTTTCACCGCCGTTTTATCTTTATATTTCTTTACTAAGTTTTCGGTTCTGATTGCTTCCATAGCTTTCTCCTTTGCATGATAACTCATCTTACAGGAATAATATAGCACAATACTTCAGGTTAATCAATCAACCGGAGTTAACCGGGTTTGTTAAGATTTGTGGCAAAGTAACAGCGCCGCCCTTGCGGACGGCGCTCAAAACACTTATTTTTTATGAAAGATGTTGCCTAACGAGATCTTAGCCAAAGCGATGCCGCCCCTTGCGGTATCGCCCATCACCATCAGGCGGTCGCCTTCATGGATATTGAAAACTTCAAGGGCGTATTCGGGGATCGTGATCCGACCGCCTTCCGTGACCTTGACCATACCGAAGATGTACTTGCCGTCGGTCGTTTTCTCGTTCATATCGATTCCCTCAAGAGACAGTGAAACGAGCGTATCGATAGAGATATCATAATACTCCGCGATCTCGCGGCATTTCATAAGATCGGGAACGCTCTCGCCGCTTTCCCACTTGGCGACGGACTGTCGCGAGACGCCGAAGCGTTCGGCGAATTCCTCCTGACTGAGGTTCTCCTGCTTTCTGAGAAAGCGTATATTGGAAGCTATCACGGCACTCACCCTTTCACACATCCAGTTTAGCATAAATCCCGGGTGTTTGCAAGTAGGGAGAGTACACACAATTGTTCAATATCTCGTTACACCTGATTGACAGGACCATAGTAAATAATATTCTTATTGAAGCCGATGATCGGAAGCATCACATAAGGAATAAACAGCAGACCCCACGCCCACGCGTCTTTAAGTCCGAAGGCATGCGCCATCTTTTTATAGAGCCGGAACATGATCACGATCGTTAGGATCGCCAACACTACTGATGAAATCTCGAACGACACGCCAAGTGCGATCAGAATAATGTTGACGGCTTCGGAAGCAGCGTTCATGGCGCCGATTATCATCAGAACACTTCCTAAAATAGAAACGCCAAAACTGATACAAAGATAAATAATCACACGCCAGAACATCTTTTTATCCCAGAGCTTTTCGAACAGCACATAAGAGCTGTAAAACGGAATAATACCCTTCCAGCCGGGAAGTCCCATCTTACGGTATGTGAACCAGAGTCCGACGAGTTCCAGAATGATCGCAGCATTATAGAATAAGAATGCGATCAGATAATACAATATGATCCAGATCGATGCAAAAGGTGAATAATACATAGTTTACTCCTTTCAATAAATTACATATTCAATAACGGTTTCAGATATTGACCGGTAAATGAATCGTCACAAGCAGCGACCTCCTCGGGCGTGCCCTCGGCGACTACGGTGCCGCCCATATCGCCGCCTTCGGGTCCGAGGTCGATGATGTGATCGGCGGTCTTAATCAGCTCGAGGTTATGCTCGATGACGATGACCGTGTTGCCGGAATCGACCAGCTTATGGAGCACCTCGACCAGACGGTGAACGTCGGCGATATGCAGACCGGTGGTCGGCTCGTCGAGGATATAGACCGTCTTGCCGGTCGGTCGCTTGGAGAGCTCCGTAGAGAGCTTCACGCGCTGCGCCTCGCCGCCGGACAAGGTGGTAGCGGGCTGACCGATCTTGATATAGCCTAAGCCGACGTCGTAGATCGTCTGCAGGCGGCGCTGGATCTTCGGGATATTCTGGAAGAACTCCAGACCCTCTTCTACGGTCATCTCCAATACGTCGTGGATCGACTTGCCTTTATACTTGACCTCCAAGGTCTCGCGGTTGTAGCGCTTGCCTTTGCACACCTCGCACGGAACGTAGATATCGGGAAGAAAGTGCATCTCGATCTTGATGATGCCGTCACCCTGACAGGCTTCGCACCGACCTCCCTTGACGTTGAAGGAGTAGCGCGAGGCGGTGTAGCCGCGCATCTTGCTGTCGGTGGTGGTCGCGTACAGATTGCGGATATCGGTGAAGACGCCGGTATAGGTCGCGGGGTTGGAGCGCGGCGTCTTGCCGATCGGGCTCTGATCGATATTGATGACCTTGTCGAGCGCGTCGACGCCTTCTATGGATTTGAACTTGCCGGGCGTCGTCTTGGCACGGTTGAGCTCGCGCGCTAAATGTTTATATAAGATTTCATTGATCAGGGAGCTTTTGCCCGAGCCGGACACGCCGGTCACGCAGACAAATTTCCCTAAAGGAATTTTAACATCGATGTTTTTCAGGTTGTTTTGTCGGGCTCCCTTAACGGTCAGGAACTTGCCGTTCCCCTCTCTCCTCTTTTCCGGGAGGGGGATCGAACGCTTGCCGCTGAGGTACTGACCGGTCATCGACGCTTCACAGGCTTCGATATCCTTGATGGAGCCGGTCGCGACGACCTCGCCGCCGTGTACGCCCGCGCCGGGACCGATATCGACGATGTAGTCGGCGGCGCGCATGGTGTCCTCGTCATGCTCGACGACGATGACGGTGTTGCCGATGTCGCGGAGCTTTTTCAGCGTACCGAGGAGCATATCGTTGTCGCGCTGGTGCAGACCGATCGACGGCTCGTCGAGGATATACAGCACGCCCATCAGGGCGGAACCGATCTGGGTAGCCAGACGGATGCGCTGACTCTCACCGCCCGAAAGGGTCGCCGAAGCGCGTGACAGGGTCAGATAGCCCAAGCCGACGGCTTTGAGGAAATTCAGGCGGGATCTGATCTCGTTGAGTATCTCCCCGGCGATCATTCGGTCGCGGTCGCTGATATCAAGCGTGTCGATGAATTCGAGAATTTTGACAACGGACTGATCACAGAGATCGGCGATGTTCATGCCGCCGACGCTCACCGCGAGCGAGATCGGTGAAAGGCGTTTGCCGTGACACTCGTCGCAGGGGATCTCAGTCATGTAGCTCTGGATCTCTTCCTTGATCCACTGGGAGTTGCTGTCGCGGAAACGGCGCTCAAGGTTCGGGATGATGCCCTCGAACTCGCGGTACATCTCGCTCTTGTTGAACGGCGTATGGCGGATCAGGTGGAGCTTCTCCCCTTTGGTGCCGTACAGGATCGCGTCGACCGCCTCCGGCGGCAGATCCTTGATCGGCGTAAAATAGTCGAATCCGTATTTTTCGGATAAACCGTCCATATACATCTGCGCGATGGTGTTGCCGTCCATCGCCCAGCCGGAGCCCTTGATCGCACCCTGCGAGATCGTCTTTTCGGGATCGGGGATGATCAGCGCGGGATCGACGCGCAGGAACACACCCAAGCCGGTGCATTTCGGACAGGCGCCGAAGGGATTGTTGAAGGAGAACATCCTCGGGGCGAGTTCGTTGATGCTGACGCCGTGCTCGGGACAGGCGTAATTCTGTGAATACAGGATGTCCTCGCCGTCGACGACGCTGATCAGCACCAGACCGTCAGCTAATTTGGAGGCGGTCTCCAAGCTGTCGGTCAGGCGAGAGCGGATGCTCTCTTTGATCACCAGACGGTCGACAACGATCTCCACGCTGTGCTTTTTATTCTTTTCGAGAACAATATCCTCGCTGAGATCATAGAGGATACCGTCGGCGCGCACGCGGGCAAATCCGGATTTTCGCGCGGATTCAAAGACGCCCTTATGCTCGCCCTTTTTGCCGCGGATCATCGGCGCGAGTACCTGTATCTTGGTACCATCGGGCAAATCCATAACGCTGTCGGTGATCTGATCGATGGTCTGCTGGCTGATCTCACGCCCGCACTTGGGACAATGCGGCACACCGATGCGCGCGTACAGCAGACGGAAGTAGTCGTAGATCTCGGTGACCGTGCCGACAGTGGAACGCGGGTTCTTGGAGGTCGTCTTCTGGTCGATGGAGATCGCAGGCGACAGACCTTCGATCGAGTCAACCTCGGGCTTCTTCATCTGACCGAGGAACATGCGCGCGTAGGAACTCAGGCTCTCGACATAGCGGCGCTGACCTTCGGCGTAGATGGTGTCGAAGGCAAGGGAGCTTTTGCCCGAGCCGGAGAGCCCTGTCAGGACGACCAGCTTGTCGCGCGGGATCTCAAGGTCGATGTTTTTCAGATTATGCTTTTTCGCGCCTTTGATGATGATTTTTTCAAGCATAGTTTCACTTCTTTAATAGGCTGTAGGGACGACCATTGGTCGTCCGCGTAACAGAAACATTTCTCCCCTATCTATCGTTTTCGATAGTAAAAACGCCCGTCATTCTCGGACGAGCGATGCTCGTCCCTACGAAAGCGTATCATATTCCACCCAACATTTACATTATCATCATATTGTAAATGCGAGCATCATTATAACAATTGATATGGGGATTGCCACGGCACATTACTGTGCCGTGGCAATATCATAGTGCAGTCTTTATTCTTCTGTATTATCAGGTGTATTTTCGGCTGTATCCTCGGGGAGCTCCTCCGCCTCATCGACCTCAACCGGCTCGACATAGGTGCCCGCCATGACTTCTTCAAAGACTTCGCCGGACATCTTCTCGTGCTTGATCAGATAAGCCGCGGTCTCATGCAGCTTGGACATATGCGCGTTGAGGATATCCTCCGTCTTCTTGTAAGCGTCGGTGATGATGCGGTGGACTTCTTCGTCGATCTTGCCCGCGGTCTCTTCGGAGTAGTTCTTGGTGTGACCCATATCTCTGCCGATAAAGATCTCGCCGTCGCCGGAGGTGTAGTTGATCGGGCCGAGAGCGTCGGACATACCGTATTTGACCACCATGTTGGTCGCGGTCTTGGTCGCCTTTTCGATATCGTTGGACGCACCGGTGGAGATATCGCCCAGTACCAGCGCTTCGGCTACACGACCGCCGAGGTCGACGATGATCTCTTCCTCCATCTCGCGCTTGGAGCGATAGCTGCGGTCCTCGGTGGGCAGCGGCATGGTGTAGCCGCCCGCCATACCGCGCGGGATAATGGAGATCTGGTGGACGGGATCCTGTGTCTCGCAGGCGTAGAAGCAGATCGCATGACCGGCTTCATGATAAGCGGTCAGCTTCTTCTCGCGCTCGTTCATGACCTTGCTCTTCTTCTCGGAGCCGACAACAACTTTGATCGCGGCTTCTTCGATCTCGGTCTGCGTGATCGCTTTTTTATTCTTGCGCGCCGCTAAGAGCGCAGCCTCGTTCAGCAGGTTTGCCAGATCGGCGCCGGTAAAGCCGGCGGTCTGCTTCGCGACGTTGCGGAGGCTGACGTCGGGCGACAGGGGCTTCTCGCGGGAATGGACGCGGAGGATCGCCTCACGTCCGTTGATATCGGGATAACCGACCATGACCTGACGGTCGAATCGACCCGGACGCAGGAGCGCGGGATCGAGGATGTCGGGACGGTTGGTCGCCGCGATCATGATAACGCCTTCGTTCGCGCCGAAGCCGTCCATCTCGACCAGCAGCTGGTTCAAGGTCTGTTCGCGCTCGTCGTGACCGCCGCCGAGTCCTGCGCCTCTCTGGCGTCCGACAGCGTCGATCTCATCGATGAACACGATACAGGGGGAATTCTTCTTTGCGGTATCGAACAGGTCACGTACACGCGAAGCGCCGACGCCGACGAACATCTCGACGAAATCGGAACCGGAGATCGAGAAGAACGGTACGCCCGCTTCACCCGCTACCGCTTTGGCGAGCAGGGTCTTACCGGTTCCGGGAGGTCCGACGAGCAGTACGCCCTTGGGGATACGCGCGCCGAGCTTATTGTATTTTTCGGGGCTCTTGAGGAATTCTACAATCTCTTCGAGCTCTTCCTTTTCTTCATCCGCGCCCGCGACGTCATTGAAGGTTGTCTTCTTCTTTTCGTCGGTCTGGTTCTTGAACTTGGCTTTGCCGAAATTCATCTCTCTGCCGCCGATACCGCCGCTCATGCGGCGCATGACGAAGAACCAGAACAGCACCAGCGCGATAACGAGTATCGCGGTGGGAATGAGCTCCAGCCAGAAGGAGTTGTCGCTCACAGGCGTGAGATCGTACTTCATGGGCGCGTCGGGATGCGCTTCGTCGTACTTATCAATATCTTCCTCAACGTCCGCCCAGAAGGTACGCCAGTCCATGATCTTATGGTTGATGACCTTGCCGTTGTCGAGCTTCATCTGGATCTTGGTGGAAGAACCGCTGCTCTCCACCTTGAACTCGGTGACCTCCATATTATGGAAGTAACTGACGACCTCGGAATAAGAGGTAGTATCCTTCGGGGACTGAGAGAGGACAATCGACATAATGAGTATCACGACGATGGGGATACCCAGATAGATGAGCAGGCTCCTCACCTTTGAGGAATTGGAATTCTTTTTATCGTTCAATGGTTTTCACTCCTTATCAGCCTCCCTTTCCTAAGGGAGGTGCCGCGAAACGACGGAGGGTTGCCGTGATTCAATCCGACATTTCAACCCTCAGTCACCTACGGTGACAGCTCCCTTAGAAAAGGGAGCCTGTTTATTATTCATATATCTCAGGCTTGAGTACGCCGATATAAGGCAGGTTACGGTAATACTCGCCGTAATCCAGACCGTAGCCGACCACGAACTCATCGGGCACGTCAAAGCCGATATAGTCTACGTCGATCTCGACCTCGCGGCGGGAAGGCTTATTGAGCAGGGTGCAGATGCGCACGCTCTTGGCGTTCTTCGCCGAAAAATACTTTTTGATAAAGTTCAGCGTATTGCCGCTGTCGATGATATCTTCTACGATGATAACGTTTTTATCATCTATAGGTTCTGATAAATCCTTGATGATATTCACTCTGCCGGTGCTCTTGGTGCCTTTTCCGTAACTGGAAACGCACATAAAATCGATGGTGCACATCATATCGATGTTTTTCAGCAGATCCGCCATAAACTGGACGCTGCCCTTGAGCAATCCGACAAAGACGATATCCTCTTCGCCCTCATAGTCGCTCTGGATCTGAGCGGCAAGGCGCTGAGCGGCTTCGCGGATCTCGTCGTTAGTGATCAGAATCTTTTCTAAATCCTTATGCATGATTTCTACCCCCCGATAATGATATATACTTCCCCGCAGCGGGTCAAATCCGGTTTCGCCTGCGAGGACGTTCCGACGCCTTCTATCCAAAGGACGGTCGGACCGTCGGCGATCAGCGGAACGGTATCGCGCAGCTCGCGCGGGATCTTCATTTCATTCATCAGCTTTTTGACTGATTTCGTCACGCCGCGGCGGGCGTCGGTAAAGGTATCGCCTGCCCTGCGACTGCGATAATATGTATCAGATGTGATTATATCACACGGAATACAGTGATGTAATAATAAATTGTGAACATTTTCGGCGTCGGAGCCGAACATTTCTAAGTCAGATTCCGATAAATCAAGTTTACCGTTATTAATCCTGATTCTCATGCCGCCGGTACGGATAAATTCCTCAAACGGGATACAAAAGCCGCCGGATGAATCCGTGCTGTCGCCGATCACACGCAGGGTTCCCTGCGCGCAGCTGGCGGTAAAGCCCTGTCCGAGTTCGACCGTGCCCCCTTCGCGCATCGCTTCTATTATAAGCGCAATATGCCGAAAGTCAACAGGAGCGCCGGCTTTTTCCAGAATGTTTTTCACCGCGTATTTCAGTACGATCGGTTCAAGACACAGCAGCTCGCTGCAGGAATAGCCATAATTAGTTTCAGCTCTTTTTAATTCTTGTTGAGAAATATTATTGAAGTAATCGTCCGCATCGCGCATGAGATCGGCTGACCTGCCGATCGTTTCGCTCACGTTCGGATTCAGCTCGCGCAGGACGGGCGTCACCTGATGGCGAAGCTTGTTGCGCGTATAGTCATCGGAAAGATTGGTGGAATCAACAACATATTCCAGACCGTTTTCGGTGCAGTACGCTTCGATATCGTCGCGGGTACAGCACAACAGCGGACGGATGATGTTGTCCCTTTGCGCGGGGATACCGCACAGGCCGCCGATACCCGTACCGCGCGTCAGGTTCCACAGTACCGTCTCGACATTATCGTCACCGTGGTGAGCGGTCGCGATCTTCGCGCCGCCCGATTCTTTCGCGACTCTGTTGAAAAACTCATAACGCAGGCGTCTGCCGCACAGCTCGAGGCTTTCGCCGGTTTCGGCGGCAATAGCGGGAACGTCGGCTTTCTCACTAAACAGCCTGATCCCCCACCGCTCGCACAGTTCCCTGACAAAAGCTTCATCGCGGTCGGCTTCCGCACCGCGGATACCGTGATTCATGTGAGCGGCGTATATTGTAAAACTGTATTTTTCTTTAAGAGAAATAAGCACATGAAGCAGCTCAACCGAATCCGCGCCGCCCGATAAGGCGACGATCACCTTATCACCGTTCTGCAGCAGCGATCGCTCCTCAATAAAGCGGCTGATGTTTCGCTGTAAATCATTACTCATGGCTGCGTTCTTGTCCGGTGAAGCGCATGAACTCGCCCTGCCAGTGCAGCTTGACGATCGTGGTCTCACCGTGACGGTTCTTGGCGACGATGCACTCGCCGCTGTTCTGATCGACTGCCGCCTGCGCCGTTTCGGCGCCCTTCTCGCGGTCGTAGTAGCCTTCGCGGTAGAGGAAAAGCACGATATCGGCGTCCTGCTCGATCGAACCGGAATCACGCAGATCGCTCAGCTGAGGACGGTGATCCTGACGCTGCTCGGACGCACGGCTGAGCTGGCTCAGACAGATCACGGGAACGTTGATCTCTTTCGCGAGGATCTTCAGATTACGGGTCAGCTCAGAGATTTCCTGCACACGGTTGCCGTCGCGGCGGCCGGTGGACATCAGCTGCAGGTAGTCGATCACGACGAGGTCGATCTTCTTGAGTCTTCTGAGCTTTGACTTCATCTCAGGCACGGTGATACCCGGCGTATCGTCCAGGTACATAGGAGCGTTCTTCAGGATATCGCCCGCGCCGATCAGGCGCTCCCACTCATCCGGAGACAGACGGCCGGTACGCAGCTTGGTACCGCCAACCAGTGCCTCGGACGAGAGCAAACGGGAAGCCAGCTGTTCCTTGGTCATTTCCAGTGAGAAGAAGGCGACCGTTTTCTTACCGATGACGCTGACGTTGCGCGCGATATTCAGCGCGAACGAGGTCTTACCCATACCGGGACGCGCAGCGAGCAGGATCAGGTCGGAACGGTTCAGCCCCGTGATGACTCTGTCAAGGTCGCCGATACCGGTAGCGATCGGCTTGACGCTGTCGTCGTTGCGGTTGAGCATGTCCAGACGGTCAAAGGTCTGGAAGAGTACCTCGTCGATGCGCTGCAGTCCCTGGATATCCTTGCCGCGTCGGATGTCGAAGATCTTCTGCTCCGCGGAGTCGATCAACATCTGGGGCTCCATCTCGCCCTCGGTGCTGTCCTCGATGATATCGCGCGCGGCGTTCATCAGGGCGCGGACGTCGTACTTATCACGGACGATGCGCGCGTAGTTCTCGACGTTGGCGATTGACGGACAGCTCTGGGCAAGCTGATACAGGTAGGTTTTTCCGGAAGCCTCGTCAAAATCCCGCTCGCTCTTCAGCGCCTCGAGCACGGTGATCTGATCCACCGGCTGTCCCGAGGTGAACATCGAGAGCATCACGGCATAGATCGTGCGGTGATTGGCGAGGTAAAAGTATTCGGAGGACGGAAGGATCTGAGCTACGTCGGCGATCACATCCGGCTCCATTAATATAGCGCCGAGTACCGCCTGTTCCGCATCATGCGAATACGGCATCCTCAGCCCGTTGATATTGGTGTTGTTATTATCAGGCATAATATTTTCCTTGGTGAAGGGTGAAGGGTTGCGGGAGGACTCCGTCCTCACCTGATTCGTATACTCCTCACTCCTAACTCCTCACTCCTAACTGAATTTATGCTTTCTCTACGGATACGGTGCAGTGGGCGGTGATGCCGGAATAGAGCTTGATCTCTACCTCGTAATCACCGAGGGTCTTGATGTCGTCTTTCAGGGTGACCTTACGCTTGTCGACGTCGACATGCTTGCGGTTCTTCACCTCGGCGGCGATATCCTTGGCGGTGATGCTGCCGAAGAGCTTGCCGTTATCCCCTGCCTTCGCCTTGATGACGAACTTGGAGCCTTCCAGCTCCTCCTTCGCCTTATTAGCGGCGGCGATCGCGGTATCGATCTTATACTGCTTGCTCTGTTCCGCGTTCTTGAACTCGTTCATTGCCTGCGCGTTCGCTTCTTTCGCGAGCCCGCGCGGGAAAAGAAAATTACGTGCATAACCGTCGGACGCGTTGACCAGCTCGCCTTTTTTGCCGAGGGATTTGACGTCCTGCAACAGGATCACTTTCATTTCATATTCCTCCAATCATATAATACATCGTTTGAGATCGCCAAAAATCTGCGAAATCTTTTGTGATGAAAATTTGCTTACGTTTACAAGATGTTGACGTCCTCCAAGACGTCAATCAACATTTCTTTCGCTTTCTCGAGGCTGACGTCCTTGAGCTGAACCGCCGCCATCGTCTGGTGACCGCCGCCGCCCAAAGCCTCCATGACCAGCTGGACGTTGATCTTGCCGAAGGAGCGCGCCGAGATATTCACGGTACGGTTATCGATTCGTGAGATAACAAAGGACGCGTAGGTATCCTGGATCGACAGCAGGTCGTCCGCTGCCTGCGCGCAGACAACGCGGGAATTGCGGGTAGTATCGTCGGCAACGGTGATCGCACAGTGATTGACGATCTGAGCGGAGGATACCAGAAGGCTCTTGTCGCGGTAATTCTCGAGCGAATTGGCGAATACGTTGCGGACGGCTACGGTATCGGCGCCCTTCTTGCGCAGGAACGCCGCCGCTTCAAAGGTACGCACGCCGGTGCTGATAACAAAGTTCTTGGTATCCAGCATGATACCTGCGAGGAGCGCCTCCGCCTCCATCTGGGAGAGCACATCGTCGGCAAGGTACTCGACGACCTCGGTGACCAGTTCGCAGGTCGAGGAAGCGGTAGGTTCATGCAGGAACAGCGACGCGGTATCGATAAAGTTGACCATCTTGCGGTGGTGGTCGATGATGATGACGTTGCCGCAGTTCTTATACAGCCGGTCGCCTTCGATAAAATCGGGCGACTGGGTATCAACGATAAACAGCAGGGTGCGCGGGCCCGTCAGCAGCATGCCGCTCTCGGGAGAGATGAACATATCGCGGCGGTTCTCGCTCAGCTTTTCGATCATATCGGACGCCATCGTGCGGTTGACGTCGGCGACGATATGACATTCCTTGTTGTACTTCTTGGTCACCAGCGCGTACATGCCTGCGGAAGCGCCGATACAGTCGAGGTCGGAGTAACGGTGACCGGTGATCAGGACATGCTCCGCGCGGGAAATCGCGTCGGCGATCTCCTGAGATACGGCGCGAACGCGAACCTTGGAGGTTTTTTCGATGCCTTTCGCGACGCCGCCGTAAAAGACGTAATCGCTGCCGGTCAGCACGGCGACCTGATCGCCGCCTCTGCCCAGCGCCATATCCAGCGCTTTTCTCGCCTGAGAGGCGCTGTCGGTCAGGGTCGCGCATTCATGACCCACGCCGATCGACAGGGTAGCAGGTCTGCCGTTATAGGTCACGGCGCGGATCTCGTCGAGCAGATCGAATTTTTTCTCCATCTCCTGTTTGAGAACGGCTTCTTCAAAAATCGCAATGTAGCGGTTCTCGCCGAATCGGCGCAGCAGGATATTGCGGTTAGTCGCCCAGCCGTAAAGGATATTCTCGGCGGCAAGATGCGCCGCGGCAGCCTCCTGCTCCGCGTCGGCGGAAAAGTCCTCGATATTATCGAACACGATCAGCGCCACGCTCGTTTTGGTATCGTTATACTGATCGGCGATGTTTTTATAATATGTATCGTCTACAAATTCAAACAGCATACCGTGCTCGGTCTCACGACCGAAAACAGTAAACCGCTTACCCGCATACTCAGCGTCGAAGGAACCGCGCTTGACGGCTTCCTCGGGTGTAAGCTCGGCGATAAAACGGCTGATATGAGTATTAACGCTGTCGTCCTCATCGTTGAGAAAGGCTTTGCGGAACATCGCGTTATACGCGATCAGCTCGCCGTGCGTACCGCAGACGGCAACGGGCGTTTTCATCGCTTCGAGCGCCTTGTGAGCAGGAGAATAGCAGTCCTTCATCGCCGACTGCGCCACCTCGCGGATATAGTTGCGAAAGCGCAGCGCCATGATAAAGACCGCCGTTACCACGACCGCGGTAACGCAGAGCTCTACAACGCCCAGTATTTTGTCGTACATCAGGGTAGCGGCTGACATCGGGATCATCAGGACCGCTAATATCAGACAGGCGGGAAACACTGTCCAAACTTTTCTTTTCATAATTCACCTTTTTCTGTGAATGGATTGGCAGTTGTTAGTTGGGAGTTGATAGTTTTTAGTTGACAGTAACTAAAAACTCGAAACTGAAAACTCGAAAATAAAACTTGCCGACTAAACTTCCATCAGGATCGGGAGGATCATCGGGGAGCGTCCCGTCTGGCGGACGATCAGCTTGGCGATATCGTCCTTGATCAGGTTCTTGATCACGCCCCACTCATGGATATTGCGTCGGGAACAATCCTCGAGGATATCCAGCGACAGGGACTTGATATCGTCCATCAGGTCGCCGCTCTCGCGGACATAGACAAAGCCGCGGGACACGATATCGGGACCGCTGATAACATGACCGTCGTAGACGTCCAGCGACGCGACGATGATGATCAGACCGTCCTGACCGAGATGCTTGCGGTCGCGCAGGACGATGGAACCGACGTCGCCCACGCCGAGGCCGTCGACAAAGACCTTGCCGGCGGGAACGGGATCAGCTTCCTTGATACCGTCGCTCTCGCTGATCTCAACGCACTTGCCGATATCGCCGATGTAAATATTCTTGCTGTCCATACCCATTGACATGGCGATGGAGCGATGCTTCTGGAGCATCTTCTGTTCGCCGTGGATAGGAACGAAATAAGCGGGTTTTACCAGAGAATGGATGAGCTTGAGCTCTTCCTGACAGGCGTGACCGGAGACATGTACTTCGTACATGCTCTCATAGACGACCTCGCAGCCGCGCTTCAAGAGCTCGTCGACGACATTGCCGACCGTACGCTCGTTGCCGGGGATGGGCTTCGCGGAAATAATGATGAAATCGCCCGCGCCGACACTTACCTTGCGGTGGTCGGAATACGCCATGCGGGACAGGGCGGACATCGGTTCGCCCTGGGAACCGGTGGTCGCCAGCACGATCTTCTCGGGCGGATACGCCTTGAGCTGATCGATGTCAATGATCAGGTTATCGGGGACCTCGACATAGCCGAGTTCCTGCGCTACCTTCATATAGTTGATCATGGAGCGTCCGGAGAAAGCGACCTTTCTGCCGTACTTCACGGCACAGTTGATGATCTGCTGGATACGGCTGATATTGGACGCGAAGGTCGCGATGATGATGCGCTTATTGTATGCGGTGGAAAACAGTTTATCGAAGCTGTCGGTGACGCGCTGCTCGGTCTGGGTATAGCCGGGACGCTCCGCGTTGGTGCTCTCGGCAAACAGTGCCAGAACGCCCTCGTCGCCCAAAGCGGCAAAGCGGTTAAGGTCGGTCATCTTGCCCTCGATCGGGGTGTAATCGACCTTGAAGTCGCCGGTATGCACGATGATGCCCGCGGGGGTACGCATCGCGATGGCTACCGCGTCGGGGATACTGTGGTTGACGTGAATCAGCTCGATATCAAAGCAGCCGAGGCTGAAGCGGTCTCCTGCGCTCTTCTTGATCAGCGTCGGCGGCGCCGAGAGGCTGTGCTCCTTCAATTTGTTCTCGATCAGTCCGATCGTCAGGGGTGTACCGTAGATCGGGACGTTGATTTTCGCCAGCAGATACGGGATACCGCCGATATGATCCTCGTGTCCGTGGGTGATGACCACGCCGCGGATCTTGTCGCGGTTCTGCTCCAGATAGGTGTAGTCGGGGATGACCAAATCGACGCCGAGCATATCGCCGTCAGGGAACGCCATACCGGAATCGACGATGATCATATCGCCTTCGCACTCGAAGACGGTCAGGTTCTTACCGACCTCGTTCAGACCGCCGAGGAACGCCACACGGATCGGCGGCTTGGGCGGCTGCGCCTTCTTGGCTGACTTAGCGCGCGACTTGCCCTTATTGTTGGCGGTCACCTTGGGTTTATAGGCGCGCTTTACGTTCGCGGCTTTCACTTTTTTATCTGTACCGGGGGCTTTGTCCGGTTTTTTCATTTGAGGCTTCTTTTTTGTTTCGCTCAAATCAATACCTCCTTATATCATATATAGTTGAATAAATCTATTGTTATCCGTCCCCTAAACGCTCCGGAACGGATGAAATCCATAGGGAAAACGTGAAATATTCTCGCAAAAAGAACATACTCCCACTTATACATCATATACTATACCTCAAAAACGCTTTCAGGTCAAGTGCCGTACCTTAATACTGGTAATTTTTTCCGCTATTCTATTATAGGTGAGATATATGAGCAATAAACAGAACATCATAAAATGCTTGTCAACGCGAGGTGAGGTATGGTATAATACAAAAAAACAGAAACCCACAAAGGATGATACCACATGAAAACAGTTGAAATCTATACGGACGGCGCGTGCTCGGGCAATCCCGGTCCCGGCGGCTGGGGCGCTGTCCTGCGCTATAACGGCAGAGAAAAGGAGATATCCGGCGGCGAGCCGAACACAACCAACAACCGCATGGAGCTGATGGCGGTGATCGAAGCGCTGAGCCTGTTGAAGGAGCCCTGTCACGTCCTGCTGTACTCCGACAGCCAGTATGTGTGCAATGCGCTGAGCTTAGGCTGGGCGAGGAAATGGCAATCTAACGGCTGGATGCGCAACAAAAAAGAAAAAGCCCTGAATCCCGAATTATGGGACAGGCTTTTAAAGCTGTGCGATATTCACGAGGTAGAGCCGATCTGGGTAAAGGGACACGCCGGTCATCCGGAAAATGAGCGGTGTGATCAGATGGCGGTCGCCGAGAGCAGGAAGTTCATGTGAAAACAATGCAACCCACCCCTGAGTCGTGCCAACCTTTGAGCAAGTCTCAGAATGACAATGATTCATCTTTTTGAATACACAAAAATCCCGACGCAAGCCACTGCGTCGGGATTTTATAATATACAGTAAGCGGAGGAAGTTTATCGCGCAAAAATTTATTATGAAAGGATTTATTTCTCATTCAGGAGCTTGTTCAGCTCTTCCATAAAGGTGTTGATATCCTTGAACTGGCGGTAGACGGAAGCGAAACGCACATAGGCTACCTCGTCGACGTTCTTGAGCTGTTCCATGGTCAGTTCGCCGATGGTCATCGAGGTGACCTCGCGGTCGAGCGAGCTCTGGAGCTGTGCTTCGATAGAATCCACCATCCCCTCGATCTGCTTGACGGATACGGGACGCTTCTCGCACGCGCGCAGGATACCCGCGGTCAGTTTATTGCGGTCAAAGACCTCGCGGCTCTTGTCGCGCTTGACGACGACGATCGGAACTGTCTCGATCACCTCATGGGTCGTAAAACGCTTGCCGCATTTCAGACACTCGCGGCGGCGGCGTATACGCTCGCCCTCGTCGGCGGGACGGGAATCGATAACTTTGCTTTCTTCATATCCGCAGTAGGGACACTTCATGTCAACACCCCATATCTTGTATCTTAATTCTACATTAGAAATTATAATCCATATATAGCGTGTTTTCAAGTTAACGTTTTGTAATGTGAGATTACAATTTTTTATTCAAAATAAGAAATATAAAAAGCAAGATGATCTGAGACTTCACATGAGAGTCACACTTCACCTTGCTTATTATTTTTATTTAACGATTTGAAGCGCCCTGTCAAGTATACCGTTCATCGCGGCGATCGCGATACCGTAGTTCACCATGGGAACGCCTTCCGCCTTGGCGGTGTTCTGACGGTACCGCATCTCCTTTTCGTTGAGCATACAGCCGCCGCAGTGGACGATCACTTTGAATGCGGACAGATTATCCGGGAAAGTGCCTCCGGAAGTAAAGCTGAATTCAGGCTCTGCGCCGCTGTATTCACGAATCCACGCAGGGAGCTTGACGGTGCCGATATCGCCGCACTGGCGGTGATGGGTACAACCCTCGGATATCAGGACTTGATCGCCGTTTCGGAGATTCTTCAGCATATTCGCGCCTCGGATCAGGCTGTCGAGATCGCCCTTATAGCGGGCGAACAGGATGGAGAACGAGGTCAGCGGGACGTCCGCGGGAACGTCTGCGGATACCCTTTTAAACGCCTGTGAGTCCGTGATCACCAGCGCGGGCTTGTCGCTCAGCTTTGACAGCGTCGCTTTCAGCTCAGTATCCTGACAGCATACGACCGTACAGTGGTGATCAAGCAGTTCGCGCAGGGTCTGCTGCTGGGGCAGAATGATACGGCCCTTGGGAGCGGACTCGTCGATCGGAATGACCAGAACAACAATATCTCCCTCATCCACAAGATCGGCGACGATGAACTTTTCTTTATCTTCTGTATTGATGATATGCGCGAGGCGCTCTTTGAGCTCCCCTATCCCCTCGCCCGTCAAAGCACTGATGAGCAGTTCGTGATCATTCAGATGCGGTTTAGCACGCATGATATCGCTTTTGTTATAAACAACGAGGTACGGCAGCTTGCGGCTGACGAATTCATCGATCAGTTTTTCATCCGCGTCGGCCAGACCGACGGTACCGTCCACGACCAAAACGGCGATATCCGTCTTTCGCAGGACTTCTCTGGTACGCTCGACGCGCAGCTCGCCCAAGGCGCCCTCATCGTCGAAGCCGGGAGTATCGATGATCACGACGGGTCCCAAGGGCAGGAGCTCCATCGCCTTTTTGACGGGATCGGTGGTGGTGCCGAGGGTCTCGGAAACCACGGATATGCGTTGATTGGTCACGGCGTTGACCACGCTGGATTTGCCCGCGTTGCGGCGTCCGAAGAATGCGATATGCGGACGCAAAGCGGATACGGTTGTGTTTAATGACATAATAACCTCACAAATAAATATGTCATTGCGAGGGAGCGCCTCAGCGACCGCGGCAATCCCCCTGTCATTAATGCCGTTCGATATAAGAAACGGTAAATCTCCGCTTTGTGGGATTACCACAGCCTGCCGCTTGACACGCGTGTCCGCGGCACCTCCCTGACGGGAGGCTTCGGGCTTCGCAATGACAGCGATTCTATTAAAATCTGAAGTCTCTCCGATTTGAATTCTTGATATCCTCGATGTTCTGAGCGGCGATCGCTCTTACCTTGTCCTTGGGGATGCGCTTGAGTTCCTCTTCGATCATCTTGAAGCCGATCGACTTGGTCTCGGGGGAAGCATAGTCCACGAGGTACTCAGCGAGGGTCATCAGCGCGTTCGGGTGGCAGCAGTTAAGGATCTGACCGCTCTTGCACAGCGACATGAAGCGGTCGCCTGTGCGTCCCTCGCGGTAGCAGGCGGTGCAGAACGACGGGATGTGTCCGCTCTTCATCAGCCATGCGACGACCTCGTCAAGGGTGCGCTGATCGGAAACATTGAACTGCTCGGTATCGTGCGGACGCTCCTTTTCGGCGTAGCCGCCGACAGAGGTACGGGAGCCGCCGGATACCTGCGAAATGCCGAGGCGCAGGAGCTTCGAGCGCACTTCTTCACTCTCGCGGGTGGAAATGATCATGCCGGTATAGGGTACCGCCAGACGGATGCAGGCGGTGATCTTCTCGAAGGTCTCGTCGTCGATACCGCCGTCGAACTCATCGGGGTCGATATCGTCGGCGCGCTTGACACGCGGGACGGAGATCGTGTGCGGGCCGACGCCGTGAACGGCCTCGAGATGCTCCGCGTGCATGATCAAGCCCGCAAACTCGTATTTATACAGCTCCAGACCGAAAAGAACGCCTAAACCGACGTCGTCGATGCCGCCTTCCATAGCGCGGTCCATCGCCTCGGTATGGTAGTCATAATTATGCTTGGGTCCCGTGGGATGGAGCTTTAAGTAGCTCTCCTTATGATAGGTCTCCTGGAAGAGAATATAGGTGCCGATGCCCGCATCCTTGAGTTTGCGGTAATTCTCGACGGTGGTCGCGGCGATATTGACATTCACGCGGCGGATCGCGCCGTTCTTGTGATGGATGCTGTAGATGGTATCGATGCACTCGAGGATGTACTCGATCGGACTGTTGACGGGATCCTCGCCGCTTTCAATAGCGAGGCGCTTGTGTCCCATATCCTGCAGAGCGATGACCTCTGCCTTGACTTCCTCCTGCGTCAGTTTCTTGCGCGGGATGGTCTTGTTTTTCATATGGTAGGGGCAGTACAGGCAGCCGTTGACGCAGTAATTAGACAGATACAGCGGTGCGAAGATGACGATACGGTTGCCGTAGAACGCGAGCTTGATCTCTTCGGCGATCTCGTAGATGCGCTCGGTGACGGCGGGGTCGTCGCAGGCAAGCAGGACGGAAGCCTCGCGATGCGTCAGACCGTTGCAGCGGCAGCCGCCGGCAGTCGGGATGGGACGCGCCTTTTCGAGGATATCGTTGATCAGCTCCATATTGTTTTTATTCTTTTCGGCATACGCCAAAGTTTCTCTGATTTCTTCGTCGTTGATAAATTCTTCGGCGTGCAATGATTTGGGATTGTAGACAGCCATAATATGTTCTCCTTTATTTTATTATCGTCATTCCGAGGAGGGCAAATCTATTGTTTCCGGGAAGATGTTCACTAAATTGCCCGACGTGGGAATCCCATTGTCGTTAATACCGTTTTCAGTATCAGAAGCAGTGATTTTCTCTTTGTGGGATTGCCACGGTCGCAAGCTCCCTCGCAATGACTTCTTATGTTATATTGAAGCGTACGCGGTCTTGACGCTCACGCCGCTCAAAGAGCCGATGCGTCCGCTCAAAGCGGCGATCTTATCCTGCGGCGCGTCTACGGCAACGCTGATCAGGCGCACATTGCGCTCCTTGTACGGCACGCCCATGCGTCCGATGACGTAGTCAGAAAAGCCGGACAACAGCTCGTTGATCTCGGACGTCGCGTTGTCGTCCTCGACGATAATACTGATAACAGCGACTCGTGTATCCATATAGTCACTTCCTTAGATGTTTTTGTCATTCCGAGGAGGGTAAATCTCTTTTTGTTTAGATCCTCCCATAATTGCCCGACGCGGGAATACCCTTGTTGTTAATACCGTTTCCAGTATCTGAAACAGTTATTTCCACTTTGTGGGATTGCCACGGTCGCAAGCTCCCTCGCAATGACATTGGTTAGGCATAAAAAAGCCGCACCTTCAGGCGCGGCAGATACAATGATCCCTTATCGGAACGATTTCGTATTGTCAGCGCCTTTCACTCAGGAACACAGCCCTTTATGTCAGGTCAACTTGATAGATTCAGTCTATCACAAGATTCTCGTTTCGTCAACCGCTTATTTATTGACTTTTTCCGACAATTTCAGTATAATCCGAGTAGAAGCACATATAAATGGTTTGAAATGATTATCAACACTATGATTCTCTGTTTGCGGATTGCCGCGGGCTAAAGCCCCCGCAATGACGATTGATTTTTTAAGAGGAAAATGATGAACGAACAAAACAGACCGCGCATCTTCAAATTTGATACGGTAAAGCTGCTGGTCGTCGTACTGGTTGTCGTCGGCAGCTTTGCGGAGGAGTTCACCGACCGCAGCGATATGTTCCGCTCGTGGTTTATTTTCGTCAACTCTTTTACCGCTCCCCTGTACATCTTCCTCAGCGGTCTGTTCCAGAAAAAGTTCGAAAAGGGTCAGCGCCCGAACCTGCATAAAATCAGTTTTTACCTGATCCTCGGATATATACTGAAAATCGGTATCTTTTTGCTCAGGCGATGGAACGGCGAGGACATCGGACTGGATATGTTCGGCGGCGCTACCATCGAATGGTACTTCTTCGTGATCGTGATGTACACAGTGACGGTCTGGCTTTTCAAAGGCGTACACCGCTACATCCTGCTGATCGGATCGTTGATTCTGGGCGTCGTTGCGGGATTTCTGCCGCTGGGCGACGAATTCTACCTGATGCGCTACTTTGTCTTTCTGCCCTTCTATATCGCGGGCTACAACCTGACGCCCGCAAGAGTCAGACGCTTCTCACACCGGTTAAACGTCAAATTAGCAGGAGCGGCATTTCTGATCATCTACTTCGTCCTGTGCTTCCGGGAGAGAGAGATCATCTATCCCCTGCGTATGCTGTTCACCGGACGCAACCCGTACAGCATCGTACCGATCGAGGGCTGCACCTTCTATCACCGCCTGCTGTGCTACGGCATCTCGGCGGTCATGATCATTTCGGTCATCGCCTGCATCCCCAACCGCAAGGTGCCGATTCTCACACACATGGGTCGCAACACGCTGGCAGTACTGTTCTGGCATTATCCGCTGGTGCTCCTGCTGTGGCATATCGGGGCGTTTGATATGCTGCTCCCGCTGGGCGATCCGCTGTGGAAGGTCACGGTCATCACGATCGCGATCGTCACGGCGCTGATACTGGCGCTGAGCATATTCAGCTGGCCGCTGAACAAGCTCCAAAAGCTGATCGACAAAATACCGCTGATACCGTGCATCGTCATCGATCTCGTCATACTGGCGGCGGCGATCACGGTCAACATACTGGTACCGTATTAATATAACGATAAAGGCGCGGAGCTTATCCGCGCCTTCAGCTTGTCGAAAAATCAAACTGATCTTTTCAGGATGATTACTGAAAAGTATACTTTAAGCTGTTGCAAGCTGCTGCTATCTCAGGAAAACAGGAGTCCATTATGAAAAGATTCAAGCAAATCCTTCTATTACTATCCTCTGTATTGCCGACGATATATACTGCGATCGCCGTGTTCTTTATCCTGTCCGATACCGTCGCGGCTCACTTCGGCGCGAACGGTATCCCCGACCGCTACGGCTCCAAATATGAAGCGTTTCTTCTGCCCGGAATCATTCTCGTCATCAACATCGTATATTTCCTTATCAGAAAATTCGCACTGAAATCATCCGCCGATGAAGACAGCCGTACCGCACGCAGCATCGACATCGTCGACACAGTTGTTCTGTGTGTCAATCTGATGTTGAACGCCCTGTGCGTCATGGTCCTGATACTGATGAAGCATCCCGATATGATGACGGACGCCGAAAGCATCATCATGCCCGTCATTGCCGCTGTGATCGGCGTCATGTTCATCGTTATCGGCTGTATCATGCCCAAGACAAAGCCGAACAGCTTTGTCGGCATGCGCCTGAGCTGGTGCATGGACAGCGACGAGCACTGGTACATCGCCAACCGCGCGGGCGGTATCGCGATGGTGACCTCGGGTATTGCAACCATCATTTCCGGTCTGATATTCCGTAACGGATATTACGTCGTCGGCATGCTGCTTGCACTGATTATTTCATTAACGGTTGCAACTGTTTATTCTTATGCTATAATAAAGAAGAAGAAATGAAAACGGAGACAGATTATGAAGATATATCGGATCGCTGAAATGAATATCGCCGTACAGGCGCGTTATGAAGAAACCTATCTGTATATGCAGGACTTTCTGACCGACAGCGAGGACTATGAGCTGTATATCGAGCCGACCGACGAGATGATACGGCATGAAGCCGAATTGGGCGAAGAGATCCACGGAACAGCAGGCAGCATGTATATCTGCGAAGCGGTTGCGATCTTGCGCGTGATCTGCGATTATATCATCGACAAAAGCGGCTTCTTCCTGCACTGTTCCTGCCTGAAATACAAGGATGAGGCGATCATCTTCACCGCGCCGTCCGGCACCGGCAAAAGCACCCATGCTTCGCTGTGGCGACAGCATTTCGGCGGCGAGGTCGTGATGATCAATGACGACAAACCACTGGTACGCGAAAAGGACAGCAGATTCGTCATCTACGGCACGCCGTGGAACGGCAAACACGGTATCGGGTGCAATACGAGCGCGCCCGTCCGGGCGGTCGTGTTCCTGTCGCAGGCGACGGAGAATCAAGCCGCGCCGGTCGAGCCAATCGAAGCGATGACGCTCCTGCTGCAGCAGACAGTCCTGCCCACCGATAAAGCGCAGCTGTCAAAGCTGCTCGATATGCTCGGAAGGATGGTAGAGACCGTCCCGATGTACCGATTGGGCTGCACCATCAGCGATGAAGCGGTCACGACGATATACAATAAAATATATGGATAACAATAATAAACTTCCGACAAGAAAACAAATCCGCATGCCGGAGTATGATTACAATTCAAACGGAGCGTATTTTATCACGGTGTGTGTCAAGGACAGGAAACCGATATTATCGAAGATTTCCGTAGGGACGACCATTGGTCGTCCGCCTGATGTCGTTTTGACAAAATACGGACGCGTTGTGAAAGATGCCATTCACAGCATTGAAACGATTTACCCATCTGTGCATGTGGACAACTACGTCATCATGCCAAATCATATCCATCTTTTGCTCTTCCTCTACTGCGACGACGGACGAGCAATGCTCGTCCCTACGGTATCGCGCGTCATCCAACAACTAAAGGGTGCTGTAACCAAACGTATCGTGTTCCCTATCTGGCAAACCCGATTTTATGACCATGTAATCCGATCGGATAATGATTACCGCGAAAAATACCTCTACATCGACAATAATCTCGCTCGTTGGGCGGAAGATGAATACTATTGACAAAGAAACGACCCGACAACACTGTCAGGTCGTTTCTTTTACACATTATACAAAAATTATTTCGTCATAAACAGGACGCCGAGGGTGTTAGGTCCGCAATGGCTGGAAATCGTGCAGGACGCGCGGGTGACAAACACCTCTTTGAAGAGATTCTTCGCCTTCAATGCCTCAACTACCGCGTCGACGTATTCCTGATTAGCGCCCGCGTGGGTAACGAACACACGGTCGGTGTCGATATTCTCGTACTTGTTGATGGTGTCCTCCATGTACTGGATCAGCACCTTGTCGTACTTGCCGCGGTACTTTTTGCCGACGCCCATCGAACCGCCGTCGTCGTTATGCACCTCGATCGAGGGCTTGAGACTCAACAGGTTCGCGCCGAGCATGGCGACCGCGGAACATCTGCCGCCCGCGTGCATGAAGTCGAGGCGGTCAAGCACGAAGGACGCATGCGCATGAGGCACCATCGCGCTTACCTTGTTATAGATCTCTTCGGCGGAAAGTCCCTCGTCGCGCAGCTCGCACGCCTTGATGACCAACAGACCGGAGCCGGAGCTGAGGTTCTGGGTATCTATGGAAAAGACTCTGCCCGGGAATTCCTGAGAAGCTAATACGCTGCTCTGGTGAGTCACGCTCAACTTGGAGCCGAGGCTCAGATGCACGACGTCAAAGCCCTTGTCGATAAACTGCTTGAAGAAGTCGGTGTATTCGCCGACGCTGCCCGCTGTGGTGTGCGGAAGCTCCTTGGTCTTATAGAAGATCTTATACAGCTCTTCGGGGGTGATATTCACCCAGTCCTCGTAGCTCTTGCCGCCGATCACGATATGCAGCGGGATGGTCGTTACATCATAGCGATGCTCCAGATCCCAGTTAAGATCGCAGGTAATGTCCGAAGTAATAACAACTTTATTGCTCATGTTCAGCCTCCGTCGCGGTTTTTTACAAAATCCGCAATTTAGTAATTGTAAGTGACAAAAAACAATGTTATACTGAGTCTATGCAGCACGATATCCCGAATAACTTATCCGATCGGCGTGCTCTAACTTATTAATTATACAACGAACTATCAAAAAAATCAAGTGCGAGGTATGGCCATGATCAAACGATTCAACTTCTCCCCCATCATTAACACCGGAGCTGTCGTGAAAGAACTGCCGTATGACAGCGGAAATCCCGTACCCTTTACCCTGAAAAACAACGCCTTTTCCCTCGATATGGACGCAAAGACCCGTATCTACGGATTAGGCGAGACCGTCCGCGGGATCAACAAACGCGGGTGGATCTATGAGAGCTGGTGCACCGACGAGCCCTTTCACAACGAGGACAAGCGCTCTCTGTACGGCGCGCATAACTTCATCCTCGTCGACGGCAAGGAGCGCTTCGGCGCGTTCTTCGATACGCCGGGAAAGATCACCTTTGACCTCGGCTATACCGACAGCGACAGGATCGTCATCACACCGGAAAGCTTCGCGCTCGATCTGTACATCGTCACAGGCGACAGCCTGAAAGCCATCGTCGCCGAATTCCGCGCGCTGATCGGCAAGAGCTATATCCCTCCGCTGTGGGCGTTCGGTTACGGTCAGAGCCGCTGGGGTTACGTCACGGAGAAGGATATCAGAGAGTGCGCCGACAACTACGAAAAAGCCGGTATCCCGCTGGACATGCTGTACCTCGACATCGACTATATGGACAGCTTCAAGGATTTTTCCGTCCATCCCGAGCGTTTCCCCGACCTCAAAGCCTTTGCCGCGGAAATGAAAGAACGCGGGATTCGGCTTATCCCCATCATCGACGCGGCGGTCAAAAAGCAGGACGGCTACAGCGTTTATGACGAGGGACACGAAAAGGGCTATTTCTGTAAGGATGAGAACGGAGAGGATTTCGTAGTGGGCGTATGGCCCGGCAAAAGCGTCCTGCCCGACTTTCTCAATCCCGAGGCGGCTCGCTGGTTCGGCATGAAGTATAAAGCGCTCACCGATAGGGGGATCGAGGGCTTTTGGAACGATATGAACGAGCCCGCGCTGTTCTACAGCGAAAAGGGTATGGATCACGCGATCGATGAGGTGAAAAAGCTCGACGGCGGCGAGCTGGACTCTCTGCGCTTTTTCGGCGTGCGGGACGTCCTCATCAAGCTGCAAAACAACGCCGACGACTACAAGAGCTTTTATCACAACGCTCCCGAGGGTAAATTCAGGCACTACGACGTACACAATCTCTACGGCTACAACATGACCAAAAGCGCATATGACGCGCTTTGCGAGCTTCGTGACGAACCGTCGCTCTTATTCTCCCGCGCTTCCTATATCGGCGCGCACCGTTACGGCGGCGTATGGACAGGCGACAACCACGCGTGGTGGAAGCATATCCTCCAAAGCCTGCAGCAGATGCCCGGCATGAACATGTGCGGCTTTTTGTACAGCGGCAGTGATATCGGCGGCTTCAACGGCAACTGTACGCGCGACCTCCTGATCCGCTGGATGAGCTTCGCCGTCTTTACCCCGCTGATGCGTAATCACTCCGCCTTCGGCACGCGCCGTCAGGAGGCTTTCGCCTTCGGCGATACCGAGGCGTTCCGTCATATCATCGGGCTGAGATACCGGCTGATCCCCTATCTGTACAGCGAATTCGTCAAGGCGGCAGAGAATGACGCGATGTTCTTCCGTCCGCTTGCCTTTGATTATGAGGAGGATGAGATCGTCGCGACGGTTGAAGATCAGCTGATGGTCGGCGACAGCATGATGATCGCGCCCGTCTATGTCCAGAACGCTGTCGGAAGGCATGTTTACCTTCCCGAAAAAATGGAGCAGATACGGATGCACGAGGGCTATATTTCTACAGAAGAATTAAATACCGGCTGGCATTATGTGGATATCCCGCTCGGAGACGTCGTGTTTTTCACCAAGTCCCCCATTCCCCTCGCAAAGCCCGCGATGAATACAAGCGAGCTGGATTTGGAGAATGTAGAATTTATTTAATACTGAAAACTTAAGACTGAATAATGAATAATGTATGGCGGGACACCCGCACCGAAAATATAATTGACCGAGCAGTGCGAGAAACCGCCATTATTCATTCTACAGTTTTTCATTCTTCAGTTTTCAGTAAAAAAGCTCCCCCTTTCGGAGGAGCTAAAGCTTCAGTCTTTACAGAATGATCTCGCCGTCTGTGGTACCCATCAAGCCTGCCGCGTTCGCCTCATCGGTATCGAGGTGGACAGCCGGGAAGTACTTGGGAGATACGCGGACGATCACATCGTCGAAGATAACTTTTCTGCCGTTGTCGCCGACAGCGACCTTGACGATCTGCTTATCCTCAACGCCGTACTCGGCAGCGCTTTCGGGAGTCATATGAACATGGCGCTGAGCGACGATCACGCCGTGATCGATCTCGACCTCGCCCTCGGGTCCGCGCAGGATGCAGCCGGGGGTACCCGCCAGATCGCCGGACTCACGGATCACGCCGACGACGCCGAGCTTACGGGTCTCGGTCATGGAGATCTCTACCTGATCCTCAGGACGGAAGGGTCCGAGGATGGACATAGTGATCTCGCCCTTGGAGCCTACAACTGTCACCTTCTCGGTGCAGGCGAACTGTCCGGGCTGGGAAAGGTCTTTCTTGTTGGTCAGGGTCTTGCCCTCGCCGAACAGGGTCGCGAAGGTCTCTGCGGTCACGTGAAGATGGTGAGCGGAAGTCTCAACCATAATTGTCGATTTCATAATCATTACCACCAATCATAATATAGTTCATGGCACATAGTCCATGCTCATCTTTATCATACATGATATCGCGGCGGATTTCAACATTTAATTAGAATTAAGGTGAATTAATATGTCAACTTGGCAGGAAATCGAATCAAAATGCATGAACTGCACCGGATGCCGCCTGTGCGAAAAGCGGACAAACGTCGTATTCGGCGTTGGGAATCCGCACGCGCGCGTGATGTTTATCGGCGAAGGTCCGGGCGAACAGGAGGATATACAGGGCGAGCCGTTCGTCGGCAGAGCGGGACAGCTGCTCGATAAGATGCTGTACGCCGTCGACCTCGACCGTCATAAAAATATCTATATCACCAACATCGTCAAGTGCCGCCCACCCATGAACCGCGACCCGCAGGAGGACGAACAGGACAGCTGTATCGGGTACCTGAGGGAACAGACGCGGCTGATCCGTCCGAAGATCATCGTCACGCTCGGCAGGATCGCGGGCATGAAGCTGATCAAGCCGGATCTGCGCATCACCCGCGAACACGGCACGATCATCGAGCGCAAGGGGATCTATATGATGCCGATGCTCCATCCGGCGGCGCTGCTGAGAAATCAAAGCCAGATGGAAGGCGCGTTCAATGACTTTTTAATTCTTCGAGAGAAAATAAAAGAAGTTTGTCCCGAAGTATATCAGTGACCGGTGGTAGGGTACGGCGGTTTCCGACGTACCGCGGCAGAACGTTAGTTTACGATCCGGCGTCCGTCAAGGAGAAGTCATTCATCTGCTTCGCTGTAAATGACACATATCACCGACGTTACGGGACGTCGGCGAGCGCCGTCCCCTACAATTGCAACTATCAACTGACGAGCCCTACCTACAAAAAAAGCTGACCGCACAGGTCAGCTTTTTCTCATGATTTCAGCGCTCTTTCCAGCCAGACGTCGGCGATGTCGAGGGCGACATACAGACCGCTCTTTTCACTGGACTTGACGAGTTGTTTGCGGGGGCTCAGATCAGGGTCGGTGCAAAGCAGCTGGATCACTACCTTATCCGCGATCTCGCTATCCCCTACCTTCTTCTTGGTCTTTATCTGCATCCTGATGACAAACCGGTCCGCCATGCTGCCGTAATACAGCTCGTCGCCGCAACGAACCAAAGGCTTGCCCTTATAGGTCGAAAATTCCTTTTCAGCCAATGGAATCAATCCCTTCGTATAAGTTTATGTACCCGTGGAATCAGGTAATATTCAGGTAAGACTTCACCATCGCCTCGAGCAGGTCGTCGCGGTCGATCTTACTGATGATATTACGCGCGTTGCCGTATGTCGTAATATAAGTGGGATCCTCGCTGAGGATGTAGCCGACGATCTGATTGATGGGGTTATAGCCCTTCTTTTTCAGCGCGTTGTACACGGTGGTCAGCGCATCTTTCATTTCGTCGTCACGGTTGCCATTCAAAGAGAATACCATTGTCTTATCTAACATACAAACACCTCCGTAGATACTTAATCGATAGTATTATACACTATTGTTGGAAATAATGCAAGCACAAAATCGGTGAATGGTGAATAGTGAATGGTGAATGGTTGAGGGCGGGACACCCGCACCCGATTATTATATCAGTTTTTAGCAGTTACAAATATAACACAGGAATCCAAAACGCGACGCGTTTCCCGAAACCATTCGCCCTAACCATTAACCAAACAGGCGGAGCCCGAAGGCTCCGCCCTGTGTCTTACTTTTTCAGCTTGATGCCCTTTTCTTCAAGATCGGCGATGATGCCGTCGGTGACGGCGGTGACCTCTTCCCTGGTCAGGGTGCGGGTGTTGTCCGAGAAGGTCAGGCGTACCGCGATGGAGGAGTTATCTCCGTCCTCGTAGATGTCGACGACGTCGATCTTTTTGATCAGCTCGCATGCGGCTTTTTTGATCGCCTCCATAATCGGAGCGAACACCGCGGTCACAAAGCTCAGATCGATCTCGATCGCCGGGAACTTAGAGGGCTCCTCATAACGGATCGAGTAGTTCTCGATCGCGGCGAACTTGTCCATGTCGATCTCGGCGAACACGACGGTCGCGCGCTTGTCGAGCTTCTTCATCACGGACGGATGGATCATGCCGATCTTGCCGATGGCGTTACCGTCCACGATGACCGCGTTCAGGTTCACCGGATGCTCAAAGTCAAATTCCGGCTCGAGCTTCTCGAAGGTGACGGTCTTGTGCTTGAGCTCGTCGACCAGCGTTTCGATGATCGCTTTCATCTTGAAATACTGCTCGCGCACCTGATTTCCCTTCTGATACAGGGTGATGCCGAGGTGCTTTTCTTCGATGCAGAGGTTGTCTTCCGTCATGCCGGTGACCACTCTGCCGACTTCAAAGATGCCGTAAGCGGGCGCATAGCCGAGATTCGACCTGATCTGGCACAGCTGGGTGGGGATCATGGTCCTGCGGATGGTCTCGATGTTGGGGTTGGAAGCGTTCGCGAGCTTGATCACGCCCTCGTTCGCGATACCCAGCTCCTTGAGCTCGTCCGCGTAGTTCCAGACGTAGGAATGGAGCTCGTGAAGGTTGAAGTGCTTGACGAGGATATCCTTGACGTTGTCCTCGTCCTTCTTGACGGGCTCGGGACGGGTCGGGAACAGCGGCGCGTTCGCGGTATGGATCTCAAAGTTATCGTAGCCGTAGATACGGGTGATCTCCTCGATGATGTCCGCCTTGATGGTGACGTCCTTGGTGGCGCGCCACGAGGGGACCAGCACCTCGAATTCATCGTTTTTGCAGCTGACTTCAAAGCCGAGGCGCTGCAGGGTGCTGACGATGGTATCATTGTCGATCTCGATACCGGTGTATTTGTCGACATAAGCCTTATCGAAGCTCAGGCGCACGGTCGGATAATGGTAAGCATATTCATCCGTCAGAGAGGATACGATCTTTACGCCGCTGTCAAATTTCTTGATCAGGAAAACGAAGCGCGCGATCGCCGCCGTGGTCAACTCGGGATCGAGCGACTTTTCATAGCGCATGGAGGAATCGGTGCGGTGGCTGAGCCTGACGGTGGACTTGCGGATAGAAGCCGCGTCGAAGGTCGCGGACTCCAGCGTGAGGGTACGGGTATCCTCGACGATCTCGCTGTCAAGACCGCCCATGATGCCCGCGATCGCCACTGGGATGTCGCCGTTGCAGATCATCAGGGTCTCGGGATCGATGTTGCGCTCCACGCCGTCGAGGGTTTGGAAGGTAAAATCGTGATCAAAGCGTTTGATGCGGATATTCTCCACCTTGCGGGAGTCGAAGGCGTGCATCGGCTGACCCATCTCGAGCATGAGATAGTTGGTCATGTCGGCGAGGAAGTTGATCGCTCGCATGCCGCAGTAGAACAGACGGATGCGCATATCGACAGGGCTGACGCTTCTGGTGCAGTTCTCGAACTGCAGGCAGGAGTAACGATAGCACAGCGGATCCTGAATATCCATGTCGACCTTGGGCAGCTCGTCAAAGAGCGACAGATCGTATAATACAAGTTCCTTCAAGGGGCGCTGAGCGATCGCGGCGAACTCGCGCGCGATGCCGTAGTGGCTCCACAGGTCGGGACGGTTGGTCAGAGATTTATTATCCACCTCGAAGATGATATCATCGATCGCGTAGATATCTTTCAGGTCGGTACCGAGAGCGACGTCGTCGGTGATCTCCATGATACCGCTGTGATCGTCGGAAATGCCGATCTCCTTCTCGGAGCAGCACATACCGCAGCTCATGAAGCCTGCCAGCGGTCTGGGAGCGATCTCGATCTCGCCGATCTTCGCGCCTACCTTGGCGAAAGCGGTCTTCATGCCGACGCGGACGTTCGGCGCGCCGCAGACGACGTCCACGAGCTCATCCTCGCCGATATCCACCTTTAACAGATGGAGCTTTTTGCTTTCGGGATGTTCATCAACAGACTTGATCTCAGCGACGACGATGCCGCTGATATCGGAGCCCTTGAACTGTATGTCGTTCTCGACCTCCGCGGTGGAGAGCGAGAACTGGTTGATCAGCATTAATTCGTCCAGACCGGAGAGGTCGACGAAATCTTTGATCCAATTCATTGATAAAAACATATGGCGCCCTCCTTACTTATCGTCCGTGAACTGGGACATCACTTTCAGCGAGCCGGAGTTCAAGTCACGGATATCCTTGATGCCGTACTTCATCATCGCGAGTCTGGTCAAGCCGAGACCGAACGCGAAGCCGGTATATTTTTCGGGGTCGATGCCGCCCTCTTTGAGCACCTCGGGGTGGATCATACCGCAGGGGCACAGTTCCAGCCAGCCGCTGTGGTTGCAGGAGGGACAGCCGGTCTCGCCGCCGCAGATCAGGCAGGAGATGTCCAGCTCAAAGCCGGGTTCGACGAACGGGAAGAAGCCCGGACGCAGGCGAACTTTGATATCACGCTGAAAGACCTCGGAGAGCATCGTCTTCATAAAATAGATCAGGTTGGAAATGGAGATATCCTTGTCCACCATCACGCCTTCCATCTGGAAGAAGGTGTTCTCATGAGTCGCGTCGGTCGCTTCGTTTCTGAAGCAGCGACCCGGGAAGATGGCGCGGATCGGCATGCCGTCCTCCATGAGCTGCTTGCCGTATTTTTTGAGGATCGCATTCTGCGCGGCAGAGGTCTGAGATTTCAGCAGCTCGCCGTTTGTCAAATAATAGGTATCCTGCATGTCACGGGCAGGATGGTTCTTCGGCACGTTGACCGCCTCAAAGCACTCGTAGTCGGTGACGACCTCGGGATAATCCTCAACGTTGAAGCCCATCGTGGTGAAGATGCGCTCACACTCGCGCTGTACGAGAGTGATGGGATGATAAGAGCCTCTGTCCTCCTTGACCGGGATGGTCAGGTCGAACGCGGGCGTCCTCTCGATCTCCTTTTGAATCTCAAGCTGCTTGAACTCCTCGGCGCGGTCGGCGATATGCTCGGCAGCCTGCTGCTTGAGCGTGTTGACCATCTGACCGAATTCTTTCTTTTCCTCGTTGGAAAGGGACTTCATGCCTTTGAGCAGATCGGTGATAGATCCCTTCTTGCCGAAATACCTGACGCGCAGGTTTTCGAGCGCCTGCGGATCGGCGGCAGCGGCGAGGTCGTCACGCAGCTGCGCTTTTAATTGTTCTAACTTTTCTTTCATATTGACCTCCGAAATGATAGTTAGGAGTTAGGAGCGAGGAGTTAGGAGTTAAGGGAAACGCAGTCGCGTTTCGGAGTTTATAACAACCAATCTCAGATGATAACCCGATACTGTTTATCTCTGACTGATTGGATGCGGGCTGCGCCCGCCGTAAACTCCTCACTCCTAACTCCTCACTCCTAACAAAAAAACGGTTCCTCTGCCCCACATGGGACGGAAGAACCGCGGTACCACCCATATTTCCGATATCTTATCAATTGTCATTGCGAGGGGATTTATCCCCGTGGCAATCCCACAAAGATACACAGCGCGTTTCCTGCTGTCGATATCGAACACTCGTCGACCTGTAACGGGGTCAGCCGTCAGAACCTACTCTTTCAGTGGTTAGTAATTTGTATATATTAATCGGGTGTGGGCACAGCCCACCGATCACTAATCACTAAATTTCCGTTCTGCCGCTCGGGAGTGAACTTCGCTCAGGCTCCGTCCGTCCGTACTTCCAGCCGCCGGTACAGGCTCTCTGTGGATTTCGCAAGAGTTACTCTCTCCGTCTTCGCGTTATCAAATGCTATGATAACACTAAGATAAGAATTTTGCAAGACTTTATTGAAAAATATCTGAATATATGATAAAGTATATCGTGGATTTGTTTTTACGGTCATTCAACCGGTCACCGGCAAGAAATGGGAGGAGCAAGCCCCTCCCCTACAACAAATACATTAACAACTATCAGCTATCAAAACGGGTGCGTACAAAGCCCGCCCACAACTAACCGCTAATAACGATTAACTAAAAACTAATAAAGAGGTGTTTATAATGGATAACCTTATCGAACAAGTGGTGCCGAAGGCGAAAGGCGCCGGCTACGGCGTCAAGATCGCGCTGATCATCCTGGTCGCGCTGGGTATTCCCGCTACGCTGGTCGTCATCGCCAAGCTCACCGGGATCGCATACCTTGCCGTTATCGCGATGTTCGTCCTGCTGTTCACGGCTTACCTCGCATGGTACTTTATCACGTCGCTGAAGGTCGAATACGAATACGCCTTCCTTTCCGCTACCCTGCGCGTCGACAAGATCATCGCGAAGCGCAAGCGCAGACCCATCGTCAAGGTGGACGTCAGAAAGTTCGACGACTTCTTCCGCTACGACGATAAAGAGATGACCCGTCACCAGTTCAACAAGGTCTACCGCGCGTCGACAAAGGAATTCTCGGAGGAAAACTACGTCGCCGCTTATCACGATGAAGCCAAGGGCAAATGCGCGATCCTGTTCACTCCCAACGAGGAACTCATCGAAGCCATGAAGCCCTATTTCAACAACGATCTGCGTAAAAAGCTCTTTTTCAATAAACAGTTATGATCCGAATCGACTTTGATTATTTAGAACAGCATTTCCCCCGCCGTCCCGCCGACGCGCATAAAGGCACGATGGGAACACTGCTGTCGCTGACCGGCAGCTTCGGCTTTGCCGGCGCGGCGATCCTGAGCGCGAAAGCGGCTTTACGCAGCGGCGTCGGGCTGCATTATCAGGTGCTGCCCGAGCGCATCTATCCCCTGTTCGGCACAGCGGTGCACGAAAGCGTATGCGTGCCCGTCAAAGGCAACGACCTCGGAACATTATGCAAAGCTGACTTTCCTACCGTCCGGACTCTCCTTGAAAAAGCGACGGCGGTACTGATCGGCTGCGGTATGGGCAACAACGAATCCACCGCGGACAATCTGAAAGCTGTTCTGGAAAACGCGAAATGCCCTGTCGTCATCGACGCAGACGGCATAAATGTACTGGCGCGGCATATAGATTATTTAGATGGCAGCAAGGCGCCGATCATTCTCACGCCGCACGTCAAAGAATTCTCACGGCTCAGCGGACTGAGCGTCGCGGACATTCTGCGAGATCCGGCAAAGGCGGCGGAGGACTTCTCCAAGGAGCACAAGGATATCACTCTCGTGCTGAAAGGACACCGCACCTATATCGCGAAAAACGGCGAGGTATACGAGAATATCGCCGGCAACAGCGGTATGGCGAAGGGCGGCTCCGGCGACGTGCTGGCAGGCGTCATCGCTTCGCTCGCGGCGCAGGGTGCAGATCCGTTTGAGGCTGCTGTCATGGGCGTGCACATCCACGCGCTGGCAGGCGATATCGCAGCGGCAAAATTCAGCCAGACTGCTATGCTCCCGTCCGACGTCATCGACTGTCTGACGGAGGTATATGCCAAGATCGAGGACGCGATCAATTAGCGTATATAACAACTTTTAACAGCATTGCGGGAGGAACAAGCCCCTCCCCTGCATTCACACTAATAAAGACGTACAAAACCGACGGAAGTAAAACGCTTACTCCGTCGGTTATTCTTTTGGAGGTAATATGAAACGAATTGCTGTTTTCTTACTGTGCATCCCGATGCTTTTCCTCTCATCCTGCGGCGAACCGCCGACGGTTCAAAGCGACTTTTCGGCTTCATTCACGGCAAGATATGAAGATATCGACTATGCCGGCGCCGTGACAAAGGAGGACGACTGCCTCGACGTCATCCTATCTCAGCCTTACACAGTAAGCGGGATGACATTCTGTTGGGAGGGCAGCGCGCTATCTGTACGATATATGGATCACAGCGCCGGCGCAAACGCCGATTATCTGCCTGCCGACAGCGTTCCCGCAGCGCTCCATAACGCTCTCGCCTATCTCCCGCAGGCAGCCTATACCGGTACCGAAAACGGAGAAGATCGCTTCACACTGCCGACGCCGTACGGCGACGCGGAGCTCACCGCTCAGGACGGGATCCCGAAGTCGCTCACCGTCCCGAACAGCGGTACCGTATTTGTCTTTGAATAACACAATCCGAAAAAATGAAGGGCGTTCCCAAAAAGGAGAACGCCCTGTAACTCTCTCAGGTTTATTCGGCTTTGGCAAACTTATCGGCAAAATCTTTTTCCAGTGAATCCGCGTGCAGTCGCAGCAGCGGTACGCAGGACCGACCGGTCAGGAATCCGACACAGAACGGCTGTCCGTCGCGAATCTCATAGACCACGGGAGATTCCTGTCCGACAAAGCATTCGCCGTCGATCTCATCCGGTAATTTTCCTTCAAAGAAAATATTTCGCAGCTTGGGACAATTGGAGATCGACTTCTTCTGCATGGAATCAACGCCGGCGGGAATGTACAGATCCTTCATGCTTTCGTTATCCTTGATCGCACCCTCGGCAAGCGTTTTCAGCTCGCCGTCGTTGCTCGGGATACTGACCTTTTCATCCACTCCGACATACTCTACCAGCGTACTGCCGTCCTCGCCGAAGGTATAGGCGTATTTATACTGCGCCGTCATATTCACTGCGCCCTCGGGTGTCATGGCGGTATAGGTATCGCCTGCGCGGAAATGATACAGCTCATGCGCGTCGCCGGGATCCAGCCATTCAGGGCTGTCGCTGCCGTCGCGGTAGCCGTAGACTCTGCCGTCACACTCGCGCTGCGCCGTATAACCGTCGTGGATATAACCCTCCTGAACATAGTCCAGTTCGGGAACGGTCAACTCTTCATCATGGTCGGCGCTCAGCCAGAAGGCTTCTCCGACGCCGTCGCCACTGTTATAGTGAACCTCGTATCTGTCGGCGATCCACTCAGCATACAGCTTGACGTTGCCGTATCTGACGGTCGAGGAAACGGGCTCCTCGTCATCGTACAGTACATAGTTATAAACGTCAGACTCATCCAGCCACTCATAATCGGAGGCGCCGTTGGCATAGCCGATGTATTTGCCGTCGCTTGTACGCTGTGCGCGCCATCCGGCAAAGAAATATCCGTCGCGAGTGAAGGCGTTCGGCGTCAGCTTGGTGCTTTCGCCGTAGGTCACCGAGGTACTCTTCATCTCGCCTTCGCCGCCGTTCGCGTCGTAGGATACGCTGTAGGATATTTTTGACGCGTTATTGAATCCGATGCGATACAGCTTGTTGCCGTAATAGAACAGCGAAGCATAGAACGTGCTGCCGACATGGAAGATGTTCTCAACTTCGTCGGAGCTTGTCATCGGGACGTCCGCGATATGCTTGCCGCTGTAATCATAGACCACAAGGATATTATTTCCGCCGCTCTGAACGAAATAGATATAGTCGTCGTCACAGTCGCAGCCCTGACGGGTATAGCCGGTCTTGACGCCCTCGTACTTCTCTTTCACCTTGAAATCTTCATCCAGAAGCGCAAAATCATATGTACCGGACAAGCCTACCACATAACACTTGCGCTTCGCGTTATAGGCGATAGAATAGATATCCTCTTTGATCTGCACATCCTTGATCGGCGCGAGCGTATCGGGATCGATCAGGGTGATGACGTCATAATACGGCGCGTTATTGGCGACCACCAGATAGTCCTTGTCGGAGTTATAGGTCATGTCGTTCGAGTGACCCATATTGATGATCTGCTCTTTCGTGACATACTCCCATGAGCTGACGTCGAACTTTGCCAGCGTGCAGACGCCGCCTGATACAAAACCAAAGTAGGCGTACTTGCCGTCGGTACAGGCGCCCTGTACCGCAGAGCCGCTGCTCACTCCGACATAGCCTTCCATGTGGCTGTCGATAAAGAGCATATCCACCTTGGAGAAAAATCCGGAGGACGCGTCGGCAGCGCCGATATTCGCACACAGAAGCGTCACACATAATATGACGCATATCATAAAACGAAATAATCGCTTCATAATTTCTCCTATAGAATTATAATTGCATTAAGCAAAAGCACTTTGGTAACATGCACAAGAAACAGCACCGTTTCTTGTGCGACATTAACAACAAGAGTTGAATCCAACCCTCTTTATTTATTGTATTTTACCATCGTTTCCCTGCACTTTAATTCTATACAAGAAAATTAATGAATTGTTAACATTTGATCCTTCGAGCGGCACGACATAAACAACGCGTATACATTTACGGTTCATTTCAGCGCAATCATCCATACCTTTCCGAAAACAGCAGACAGCAAAACCCGCCGGAGTACTCCCCCGGCGGGTTCATTTGACAGCTTAATTACTTAAGACCGTTTTCGTAGGACTCGATCATCTTTTTAGACCGCTGACCTCTATGGATAAGCGTTTTTATCAGGGATTTTTCGAGTGATTTTCCTGTGTTCAATTCGATCTCAAGCCGCATTTTTACTGGGTTTTCGTGGGCTTCGGGGTTCTCGATATGCACCGTGATGCGTTTGATGAACTGATCGACGAACGAGCGGTCGATATTCTCTTTCGACAGGCTTTTCTGCGCGAGGAGCAGGATCTTGCGGATTTGCTCCATCTGGTCGTTGACATCCTTTTTCTTCTTGATGGAGTCGGTCAGCCTATCGATATCCTCCTGTGCTTTGGCAATTTCGGCGTCGCATTCCGCAGTCATACGGATGAATTCCGAGTCAGGGAATTTACCCTCAATGTTGAGCTGCAGGAGCTTCTGCTTCTTTTTCTGTTCGGTCGCAACGGTATCGTTGAGCTGTTTGATGACGTCGCTCATATTATCCTTTTGCAACAGCTCGCGCGAGAGGCTTTGGATCAGTTCGCTCAGCGAGGCGATGTTGTCCTGGGCGGAGCGGAACACATCATCGAGGATCGGCACGATCTCGCTCTCGTAGATCGAGCAGGACGGACAGGAATCCGCGCCGTTTTTGATCCTGTTCGAGCATTTCCAGATCGAGCATCGCGTCCCTTTGGGGCTGACGGAATCCTTGCGGTAATAAGGTTTTCCGCAGTGGGCGCACCAGAGCTTGCCGGTCAACAGATTCTGATGGACGGTCTTATGCTGTTTGGTTTTGACGTCAATACTCCGCATCTCAAGCACTCTGTTCGCCAGCTCCCACATCTCTTCGCTGACGATCGCGGGCACGATCTCGCCGCTCTCATCCTTGTACATCACCCATTCGCTCTCGGGCAGAAACGCCTGCTTCTTCGTGAACATGTCCACCACCTTGACCTTGTTTCCGACGTAGTAGCCCTTGTACTTCGGGTTGCGGATCATGTTCGCCATCGTCGTATGCGAGAGCTTGTTGCCCTTGGTGTTGCGAATACCTTTATCATAGAAGTAGTTTTCCAGACCCTTCATCGTCCATTTGCCCGTCGAATACAGGGTGAAGAGTTCTCTGACGATCTCTGCCTGTTCCTCGTCGATATAGAGCCTGCGGTCGGCTTTGCGGTAGCCGAAGATGTTGCTGCTGCCGAGCACTACACCGTTCTTGATCGCCTGCTGATGACCCCACTTGACGCGGGAGCTGATCTTCCTCGATTCGTCCTGCGCCATCGAAGCCATGATCGTCAGGCGCAGTTCGCTGTCCTCGTCGATAGTGTTGATGTTGTCGTTCTGGAAGAATACCGCTACGCCGTTTTGGAGCAGCTCTCGGGTGTAACGAATGCTGTCGAGCGTGTTGCGGGCGAATCGGGAGACCTCTTTGGTAACGATGAGGTCGAAATTATCGTTGAGGGCGTCCTCGATCATCTCGTTAAAGCGCTCACGCTTCTTGGTGGTAATACCCGAGAGACCCTCGTCGATGTACCCGCCCGCGAACTCCCAGTTCGGCATATTGCCGATGTAGTCGGTGAAGAATTTCTTTTGGTTTTCAAGGGAATTGAGCTGTTCCATGAACTCGGTGCTGACGCGGGCGTAGTAGGCGACGCGCAGGGGCAGGTCATAGAAGCTGATCCCCTCAGATTTGATCTGATGACGGACTTTCAATATATTCATTCGATCGTCTCCTTTCTTTCAGCAAAACACAATACCACAGTGTTTTGCAAATAGCTATCATATTTCGGACAAAAACAGTCATTTTCATTATAAAGGATAACAGCCCCCTTTTCAGCAGGGGACTGTTCCCAGTAAATAATTACCATTATGCCGCTTTGCGATACATTCGCGATAGCTCGCGCTCGATCATATTCAGCATTTCCTTGTACTGCTTCTCGTCAAAGTAACCTGCTTCAAAGATGGCTGTGGCGAAATGTCTGAGCCACCAGCGGTCGTATTCGATATTACCCGAACGTACTGTTTGTTTTTTCGTTGCCATTAAGTGAGATTTCATCCTCCGTTTATGCGATCTGTCAAACTGATTCTTGATAGAAAAATGATTTGGATTTTCGAGGATGATTTTTGTGTGACGAGGCGAAGGTCGCAGGCAGGCTGGCGCCTGTCAAGACCGACAACGAAGTCACGCGGAAATCAGTCCGAAAAGGCTCCCAATTTTCTTATCAAGATTCAGTATTATTTTTGGTAAAATTTCTGTGAGTATTCACATATTCTGAGCGATTGTGAAGCTTTCATCTTCTGCGGGGTATTCTCCTTCGGCATCCCCTTCGTCGCTCTCTGCATTATTATTTTTATCAGAATCGCTTGATAGTATTTCCGTGACCAGTCCCGCTGTGAGACCGATCAGCGCGCCGAGGTCGGCGCCGTTTTGCTCTGCCTGAATACGTTTTCTGCGTTCTTCCTCGTCCTCGCTGTCGTCATCTATGATCCCGGAACGCGGCAGACCAGATAAGATACCAGAACCGAGAGCGCGATCGCCATGATTGAGACCGTGATCAGGAGCCGGCGAGTCCGTTTCCTGAGGCTGTCCAGCTGAGCCATCAACTTGTCCCGTTCCGTTTGAAGCGCCTGTGTGCAGTCCGAAATAAACTTCTCGCGACGCTTCCCATCCTGTTGCAACAGCTCCGAGAGCTCTTTCGTCATCGCCTGAGCATTCTCCGAGAAGCTGTTCGCCGTCTTCCGCATATACTCTTCTTCCGTCGCTACGGTCTGATTCAAATACCGTTCCATATCCTTCTGCGTTGCCAGCTGTTTGATCAGCATATACAGCGTCGGCAGGAACTGCACTGCCGTCCGCAGGAGCTCGATCTCCTCCTGTCTGCGGTCGTAAGGCATCGTCACGATCTTCGGCTCCTGCGCCGTCTCTATCTTTTCCAGATGTGCCGAATTCTTCGTGATCAAATCTTCGACCGTTTTGTTTGTCTGTCCTGTATTGGAACTCACGCTCCATCATCTCCTTTCGGTGCTTTTCTTCGTGTAATTTGATGTCTCTGCATTTCATTCCGTTGGGGCAGGTGTAGGTGATGTATTTTCTCTCGTCCGTCCACCTGACTTGATACCCCAAGCCTTCCATTTCCCTGATGAAATCTTCCCTGTTCCCGCTTCTCTCCATAGCGTGATTGATCGAAGCCGCGTCGTCATTCGCCGTACTCGGTAGGCATATCCGGTTGGTATGCCTTGACCTCGTGTGGCGATTCCTCCTTTCCCCACGAAGCAGGCTTCGCGGGGACCCCGTCTCCCCTTTCATTGCGGCGCGGTATTCGCGTGCGGAAATATGCATACCGCCTCCGGTGTATGGTTCGAGTATACTCAACCCATGCGCCTGACAGATCTCGTCGTTCAAGGCTCGCAGCTTCTCCAATGTTTTCGGCGATTGTCGGAGCTTTGAGCCGTCCCGATAAGACACAGAGTTGATCACAAAATGCGTGTGCAGATGGTGGCGATCAACGTGCGTTGTCACCAGTACCTCATGACCCTGCCACGCGCGTTCGGCAAGCTCTAACGCGACTGTGTGGGCTGTCTCGGGAGTGATCTTTTCATCGGGCGAAAAGCTCTGTTCATACTGATAGAAAAACACGCCGCTCGCCTTGCCGAAGCACTTCTTTGTCGCCATAAACTCCGTGTATGAATTCTCTCCGTCGCACCCGATTCCCGATACATAACGCCGTCCCGAATCAGGATCGGTCACCTTGTAATCCTGCGTACAGTAGTCGATCACACGCTTCATCACCGAGGCGCTTTGCCTGGTCTCGCGAATGTAATTGAGCGTAGCCATCAGCGCATATTCTCCAGGATTAGGTCATAGATTTTGCGCTGACCTTCCATGACTTCGATGAAATCAGGCGGCAGATGACCGCCCGAATTCAGTCGCCGCGCAATCTGATTGAGGTTGTTGCCGATGCGTTTCAGTTCCGCAATCACGGGAGTGTAATCGGTACAGTCGATCTGTAACCGCTGTGAGCAGGTGATGATAAATTCATTTACAGATAAGCCCGCTTCCTTTGCTTTCCCGATAATCATGTTCTTTTCCTTTGGTGTAAGCCTGATAGATAATGTGATATTCCTTTTTCGTTTTGCGATAATAACACCTCCATAATGGTTGTATAAGTGGGTGCGGGCTTCTGCCCGCCAGCTGTGTCCGAGCGAACGCCGTAAGGCGGACAGCCGGACGCTCTGCTTGCCTTCGCTCCCTTATAGATGGATACTATAGGGATGCAGAAAGAAAAGTCACTCGTTGAGAGCAGCCCATAGTAACTGGCTGAAAAACTTCTCGTTGAAAGAAGCTCATAGTTTTACCGGCAGAAAGAAAAAATATCTTTTCACTATCTGTAAGGTATGCTCTACAGAAAACTGTAACTTCTGTTACTCCGAAACAAAAGTCAAGGCTTCATCAGCTTTTTGAATATCTGTAAAAGTGTAACCAAGCTGTTCCTCAAGTGTTACCGGCTACACTTTTTTCCGCTGAGTTACAGCCGAAGTTACAAGCAAAGTTTATTGAGAATCTCAATCGCCATGCGGCTTTTTTAATCTCGGTTACAGAGTTACACTTTTTTACTTTATAGGAAACTGCTCGTTTCCGTAAAGTAAAAAAAGATTTGTATACCCTCCCAGTTTGCCGCTGTGCGGCAACGGGAGATGGCTATGCGAAATGCGCGCAGAGCGCGCTTTCTTAAGCTACCTCCTCAATGTCGCCGTTCACCTCTGCGATCGCGTCGGTTTTGTCCTTACGCAGATACAGCAACCGCATCGAGAAGTTTTGAATCTTCGTGACGCGAGTCGTCGACTGTCTGCCCGGTTCGGCGATCCCTTCTTCAACCAGCGCCTTCATGATCGAATTCTTGGTATACGGAAACGCTTCACCCGAGTCGTTGCAGAGCTTCTTGATAAGAGGAAACACGCTGTCGAGATGGATCATGAGATAATCGGAATTGACGATCCCGCTGAAAAAGCTCGGTGTATAATCTCCGTGACTGCCCTTCTTTTTCAGTACAACATCTCCGCTTTCCATCAGCGCGTAGAGCTTACGAACGAAGATATTTGCGGGCTTTTCGTATTCAATATCCACTGCCTGCCGTGCGGCAACCCGGAGTAAAAGATCGGAAAAGTTTTTGATTTCTTCGTCCTTTTCGTCTTGAAAAATCACACCGTTTTCTTTCAAAAAGTAGAGAAAGAATCGCATACCGATCATCAAACACGCGACGATTTCAGGCAATCTTCCGTGACATTTTACGCCGTGACTGAGGAAATCACTGCGGTAAGAATCGTATAATTCTCTCAGCCTTTTCACGAATTTTTCCTCGTGATCATCGTCGCAAATAAATCTTCGTTTGAGCCATTCGGTGTATGCGAACATGGTACGGCGATAGACGCCCTGCGCAGCTTCTTCCTGATACTCCGTGAGGTAAGCGAGATTCACGTCGCCGTCCTTCAGCTCCAAGGGGAAGTATCTTGCGATACCGCTTTCGCCGACATCTGGTCTCAGCTCGCCTGTGATGATGGCGTTCCCTTGGGGCGGACGGTTTTCCATCAATGTACAATCTGCTCTCATTCTCCCGCGTCCGGTTCGATCGCCGTAAGCGCGCATAATCTTCTGTGCGGTCGTGTTGAGCTTCTTCATTTCCGCGTTATCCGAGGGATAGAAGTCGTCGATGCAGGTCAGCACATCCTTGAGAGTAAAGGCGTTCGCCGTGATACTGTTCGCCGTATCCTGGAAGGACATCGGCAGATCGGTTGAGGTAAACGCGCCGAAGAAGCTGAGAATCAGCGCGGCGATCGTGCTCTTTCTGGTACCTGTCCGACCTGTGAGGAAGAGAGTAAATTTAGGCATACAACCCGCTTGTCTGAGAAATTCATTGAGCGGCGTCAGAAACGCAAACGCCACAAGCGGCCGGATGATCTCCTTTCTCGCAGGAGGCATCGTATACAACAGCTTCGCTGTGTGCAGATCGGTTTTGCTCCAATTACGCTCGCCACAGTAATATCGGAGCTTGCCTTTCAAGGTTACGTTGGGATAGTCTATTTGGTTTGTCGCGGGACAAGTGTCACCGCTCGATTCCTGCAATCCCTCAGTCAGCTTGAGCTGACAGCCTCCTCGCCGGAAGCGGCTCCCCCTCTGTCGCTTCGCGACGTCTCCCCAACGGGGAGCACCTTTACCAAAGGGAGCCTCATGCGGCAGAAGAAAATGCCACTCGCCATCGATTTTCTTCCACCCGGTCACATGATACTCTGTGAGCTGTTCGGCGTTCTCAGAGGTCGTCAGGATGTAGTAGCGCAGATAATCCTTGCACCGCTGACCGACCTCGATGATGCACTTTGCGCCCCACTTATCGAGAAGCCAGTTGAAGTTACTCAGATCGGCGCCATTCACCTCGACAGGCGGGAGTGTACTCCCATCGGTATGAATACCGCTGAGCACCAGCGTCTTTTCCGTCACCGCGCCGTCGTCGACCGTTTTCTCGCTGACGATACGCGGGACGAAGTTGCAGACCTTCGTGGTGCTGCTCCCGCGCTTTGTGACCGTTGTAACGTAGAGACAGTTATCCCTGATTTCATAGGGATAGCTGTCCTGATTTGAATTCTTTTCTTTGGACATAGAAGTCCCCCTTTCAAATATAGATTTCACTTATGCAGAAATATCGTAAAAAGTTGCATAAAACTATGCAACCAACACCCGTTACCCGTGTCTGCTATCTAAGCCCGATCCTGTTCGACCAAAGCTCGTATGTCATCAGCCCTCACCCCGCTCGGCATAAGCGTCATGGCAGGGCGGTACCGAAGTACAGCACGGTAGGTTATTCGATTTTCAAGGTGATTCGGTTTTTTAAAAATACCCTTCTACTTGTATAGGAATGAAATATGTTGTTTTGGACCGCTTCTGCTGCTGTTTCAGCGTTTTGAACAATTTAGAGGTTTGTTGTTTGTATACATTTACTGTTTGATAAATACCCCTCTATTTACTAGCCGTCGAAAACGTCGATTTTACTACACTTTTTCTTAATTTGAGTAAAATTCAGCGTTTTGAACAATACAAAGGTTCGCTGGTTGTGCAAGTTGATCATAGAGTTTTCAGAACCTTTCTATAGACATTTGCCGATACGAAAAACCCCTCTACTCTCTATATGGCTGTATTTTTCTTCATTTGATTCACAAATAATAAATCATTTTATTTGGATAACCACAAGGCTTATGTGGAAGTCAGTTTTTCTTTGTTTGTCGACGCATATTTTGACGCCTAAGAAATGCCGAGAAATCCTCTGTACAGAGGGAAAAAGATATCCGATCACGGATTCGTATTGTTTTTGAAAACGAAAACAGCGGGTCAGACGCGCCTGTACGCGCCCGATCCGCTGTTCGTTATATGATTCAGTTGTTCTCTGCCATGAGTTCAGCTATCAGCTTCGCACCGAGACGGAAGCCTTGTAGGAACCCGTCGCGCTCAGTCAGTGTGATCAGCTTATTGTATCTCTCCGAAAGCTCCGCTATTTTTTCTTTCTGCCCCTTGTCCGTAAGGATCTCACCTAAAGCTTCTTCTATTTCTGTAACTTCTGACAAGGCTTTTCTTACCTCAACACTCTGCGGTTCATCGGTCGGTCTAATGTTTCCATAGTATAATTCCTCAAGTATACTCATGTGCTCACGCTCCTTACAAGCACAACACAATACCATATAAATCGAATAAGTCAAGCGAAAAGAAATATTCCTCCATAGCTCGACTGCCCTGGTATTATTTGTTAACTAAAAAATGCAACAAACACAATGAATTACTTATATTAATTACAAATTGCTTTTAATGTTGAAGAATTCTCTGAATTCTTCAGACATCTGGATATCGGTATCATATTTGCTTCCGACGCCACTCCCCACCTTTATACAAATTATCATATCTTCAATTATCTTCCGTTTCTTTTCTCTTGAAACAGAGTTAAAACAAGCGGCATAATCCAAAACAGTTTGATACCTGCTATCAAGCGTTCTCAGATGCTTAGTATTAACTCTTCTATCTTCGGACATGGATTTAAGTTTCTTTTCCAATACGTCGATCAGCCTTTTCTCTTCACTGATTGCTGCTGCAAGTTCTGAATCAGTAAATGGGCATTTCCCAATCAAACACTTTCCAATCAACCGTATGAAATCTTTATGCCGGGTCTTATGAACTTTTAACGCGTCGTTGAGCATCCTTAACAATGTTAGCAGATTATATTGTTTTTGATAGTATATATCAAGGAACGCAAAAGATAGTATCCAAGGTCTTAATTCAATCATCATAGTATTAACAAAATGTCTGTTGCTTAAAGAGCGGGAAACCGGAACCGATAAATGATTTACAGCGTATAATCCTCTTGGATATACGCCGTTCCATACAACCAAAAAGCCCAATTTCGGCAAAAGCTGAAATTGGGCTTTAACATTTTCAATCAGTAATAAACGGGAGAATAATACCGGGACTTGAACCGGAGAAGATTACTCCGGTTTTACCGTGATTTGCTCGCCGATAAGGTACGAAGTTTCAATAAACGCCAGATAACGCTGGATCAAGGTCGCATCGATGATTTCCACATCGCCGCTGCCATCAACGTCGGCGGCTTTTTCATCAAATGCGTTGACCTTCATATCGCTGACTTTGCGCTGGATCAGGGTCGCATCTATGATACTGACTTCACCGTCCATGTTCACATCGCCGAGCAGATAAGTATAAGCAAATTTTGCCGTAACGGTCACGTCGGAATCGGGCATGACGAAGGTATTATCATCGCTGACTTCCACCTCTTTCCTCTCCGTATCGGTAACGGTCAGCGACCATACAACATAATGATCGTCGGGCGTCAGGGTAACGGAGACCTTCTCCCCTGTGTACGCCGATCTGAGGCTCGGAGTCACGCCGCCGTTTACCGTTTCGCCAATATAGATCTGATGCACCTGCTTGTTGACCGTTTTGACGTCGGTATAGGTTTTGCCCTCGAACTGAACCGTCGCGGTATAGGTCGTATGATCCTTCTGATCGTCGACCGCTACCGAAGCGTCCGCATCCTCATGATGCCCGCAGCGGTTGTCAGTACAGGTGAACGCCGCCTTCGCGGTGCTGTAATCATTCGCCCAGGACCATACGGGATCGCCGTAGGGATGGGCGTCGGTGAAGTCGTAGGTCATGCTCTGTTCGGCAAAGAAAGCTGTGCTGAACTTTGTCGCGTGCCTGAGGTGAGCGGTGACGTTCATATGATTGAAGATGGAGTAGCCTGCCGTGATCGTGCCCGGATAATCAAAGCGGAAATCGATCGCGTAGTCGTCAGGGCTGTTCGTCCATGAGAAGGCATAGTCTCCGATCTTGTTCAGAGAAGAGGTGTCACCCTTGACCTCGGTCACCCACAACGTATAGAAGCTGTATTTGCCGATCTCTTTGATATTCTCGTTCAGCACCAGAGAGAACTGCGTTTTCTGAGCGCCCTCGGGGTACGCGATCAGCGTATCCAGACCGTCGCTGCCGACCATAGTGATCTTCTTGCCGTGAAAGGTCTTCGGGATAACAAGTTCGGAGAGCTCGTCGGTCGGACCGGTATAGTAATCGATCCGATAGGTATCGTCCGCCATGAGGACAAAGTCGAAATAGGACAGCTCGATCGAATCGAGTTCTTCGCCGATGCTGCCGTCGTCGTTTACGGCATAATATGCGCCGTCGATCTCAAAGTGCTCGATTCTGCCGAGGATATAGGCGCCGTTCTCGTCGATGTACGGCTCGACGCGCGGGACGACCGGGATGAATCCTGCAGATACCGTTACGTCGGACGCCGGCATTTTGAAAGCGTTTTCATCCGGGGTGATCGCTTCGCCCTGTGAGTCAACAACGCTCACGGATGCGGTCGCGTATCCTTGTGCGGGCGTGAAGCTCAGACCGACTGTATCGTTGATTTTCGCCTTGGTTTTATCGGTGTTCACAGCGCCGTTCTCACTGTTCTCAACAATGATGCTGAAGACCGTTTGCACGCGCTTGACGTCGGTATACTCTTGCGCGTTGAAGGTACAGACGGCGGTATAGACCGTATCGTCGCCGTCCTCGGTAACGGTGACGTCAGCCTCAACCTCCTGCACGTCGCCGCAGCCCTCGTCGGTACAGGTGAAGGTCGCGGACGCGTGGTGATAATTGGACGACCATGTCCATGCGGGCTCGCCGTAATGATGCGCTCCGAGATACGGACGAAGGGTCTTGCCCTGCATCCAATTGATCTCACTATCTGATAAAGTACCGGAATAGACATAACCGTCTTCATCCTGCAGCGCCTTACCGTCCTCGACAGAAACTTTATTTGTCGCATAATATGATGTCGATGTGACACTGAGGTTGTTGATCCGGATACTGTCGGTAAGATGCGTCCAGCCCAGCGTCAAACTTCCGTTAGCGGAGTAGGTATCTATCTCGATGTTTCCGCCGATTAGATACCCCTGACGCTGCTGAGAAACATAATCCGACCGATACCTGCCGTTCATGATCGTTTCGGTCGCGTGATAAGAGTCAAACTTTGAATCAACAACGCCGCCGTACTGCCTGAAGTTACCGACTTTCAGACCTATATCGCTGAACTGTAACGTACCCGTCTGCGCGGATTGACCGTAAAGGTTCAGGCTGCACTGTATGGAGCTGTAACCGGGACGTACATCGATCGCAGGCCACGGAACGTTGAGTTCCCACGTTTTGCCGTCCGCCACGATCAGATTGACGTCACGATACAGATAGACCGTGTTTTCGGAGGTGATATCGCTGTCGATGACATACCATCCCGCCGGAAGCATGATAGAAGTATTCAATACATCGGCAGACAGTCTTCTTGCGTTGACGGTTTGCTCAGAACCGTTTTCATCTAAATAATTCGTTTCTACAACAGGAAGATAAACCGCGGTGACCGTCAGATTCTCGCTGAATACTCCTGTATTTCCTTCTTCATAAAACTGACTTTCGTCTGTACTGAGTTTCCAGTAAATAAACTCCATTCCGTCCGGAGCAACGGTACATTCGGGTAAAGCGAGAAGCGAGTATAACGGGATACTGGTTTCGGTTCTTACCTCGCCGCTGTTGTCGCGCTCAACCACCGTCATCGTTCCCATCGTCGCAGAAGCGCCGCAAACCGTACACTTGTAGTTCGCATCCCACTCGTGCGTACCCACTTCAAAGGATTTACCGCAAACATTACATAATCTGGTATGGGACATCGCATCCTCTGCGACCCATTTTGAGCTTGTATGATTACATTGGTGGATTTTCACTCTTTTATGATTCCAAACGGCCTGAAAACGCTCGTCTCCGGTATAAATCGATCCGTTCTCATCCTCGACAACCAGTTTGCTTCCGAGCGCAGTGTGAATCGTTCCGTATGAAGAGTACCATGGATAATCACCGTGTCCGATCGCCGCGCCCCAGCCTTCGCTGCCGGCTACCGCTTCCACATCACAGCCGTTATCGATACGGATCGTTGCGTTTTCTCCGTCTTCACCGCAGCCGATACCCGCGCCGTAGTGATTGCCCTCGGCGTAAACCTCTGAACCATAGATCTCTACGGTACCGCCGCCGCCGTCTTCACCGCCGCCGATACCGGCGCCGTCTTTACCGCCCCAAGCCTTGACGGTAGACTCTCTGATCGTGATATTGCCGCCGCTTACGTCGTCGCCGCCGCCGATGCCGGCCGCATAATTGCCGCCGTGAGCCTCGACGTCAGAGCCGGTAATGATGATTTCACCGGTGTTACCGGCTTCGTTGCCGGTGCCGATGCCGGCACAGTCGGTGCCGCCCGTCGCCTTTACGGTAGAATCGATGATACTGATTTTCGTATTGTCATCGGGACCCGCTTCGTTGCCGCCGCCGATGCCCGAGCCGTATTCGCCGCCGAAAGCATCCACATAACTGCCTTCAATAGTGATATTTCCGTACTTGCTCTGCTTGCCGCAGCCGATACCGGGACCCTGATCTCCGCCCCGCGCAACAACGACGCTGTCTTTGATATTGATCGTGCCGGATTTGCCTTTATCACCGCCGCCGATGCCGGCGCCGTATCCTTTTCCGCTGCTGGCGTTAAATAATGCGCCTAAGCCACTGAAGACGCTCAAAATGGAGCCGTCAAAGGACTCAAGAACAGTATGCAGTGCGTTTTGCGCCGCCGATACCATATTTGAGCTTACCGTTTCGAAAACGTTTCGGTCGACTTCTCCCGTGGAATACGCCATTACGACCGCGTCTTTGATGTTGATTTCACCACCGTTTTTCTCATAGCCTCCGCCGATACCGGCGCCGCCGCCCGTGGAACAGGCGAATACCGCTCCGCCAGTAATGTTGACCTTGCCGCCGTTGCGCTGATAGCCCGCGCCGATGCCCGCACCGGTCTGGCTGATCGCTGTAACAGCGCCGCCGCTGATGTTGATATCACGGTCGTCTTTCCAATTGAACAGCGGATGGTTCGCGCCGCTGCCGATACCCGCGCCGGTCTGACCATCGTTATTATCCGCCTCTGCGACAACTTCACCGCCGTAAATAAAGATCTTTCCGTTGGCGCCCATCAAGCCGCCGCCGATGCCGGCGCCGCCGCCGTTCGATCTTGCGTTGACGGAACCGCCGTATATAGCGATTGAACCGTAGGAGCTGTCTTCACAGTAGCCGTTGCCGATGCCGGCACCTTTGGAGCTGTCCGCTTCAATTGTACCGCCGTAAATACGGATACCTTCGCCGTGGAAGCTGCTCGCGGAGGCTTTGAAGCCGCCGCCGATACCCGCGCCGGAGCCTTGTGTGTAGACATCGATATCGCCGCCGTAAATCGAAATGATATTCGGCGAGCCTTTGCCGCCGCCGCCGATACCCGCGCCGCGCGGACTGTTATTACTTAACGAAAAAACACCGCCGTAGATATTGATATCGCCGGCATTTCCGCCGGAGCCTGTGCCGCCTATCATGGCGTTGTCATCATTGCGGCTATCGCCGGGATCGAAAACCACAACGAGCTTACCGGTTCCCTGTGACTGTCCGTAGATGTTCAGCGTCGTGCCCGGTGCAACGCCGATACCGCGGTGAACATTCAACTTCGCGCCGTCCTCCAGGATCAGATTGACCGTTCCGCTACCGACAGACAAGCGGCTGTCGATGAACAGGTCGCTGCTCACGACATACCAGCCCGCCTCAAGCTCGTCGGATGATCTTTCGCTCAGCTCTGTGTAGCTGGAACAAGTTTTGGTTTCATCAACCACCTGCTGCGTATCGGCATTCCACGAGCGGTAGATGTATTCCACTCCGCCCGCAGCGTTTGCCGTGAAAGGAACAATGTTGAACAAACTGACTATCATGATAATTGACAGCAGTATGCTCACGACTTTTTTGAGTTTTCGCATAGCTTTACCTTCTTTCACAATAATGGATTGCTTGATTTGGTAAGGTGCAACCAGCCATTATCTGTATTATTACGTCATACCTGATACAACAAAAGTATGACATATCATTCCGAAATAATAATTCCGAAGAAGAATATTAGTCAACCATTTTTGATCTTTGCCCGGTTGAAACGGGAGGCCGATAACAACATTTGATTGATACTAACCGGCTGCCTAGGATGCCGGCCTGATTATATAACAAAAAGTGTATATTCCAGCCGAGCAAATATCAGCTTCGTCAAATCTTCTTGGAGACGCAGACGGCGATAGCACTATAGAAATTGTCGATGCAACTTGGATTCAGCGACATATTGCAGCCATCAATTCTTGATCTTCAGTTTCAAAAGCTATATATCTGATTGCGAATTCTAATGTCGTGAATCCGCAACATACTTTTTCAGGAATAAAAGGACATTGCTCATACATACACCGTGATCCCTTACTATGGTAGAGGCAATTCTTATTCATAGGGTTAAACTCAAAACTCATGAGCAAGCTCGCCTTCTCATAGGTGAATATATCAATTACTACAATAACTACCGTATTCAAACTAAAACAAAACTGACACCTCTTGAATTGAGATGCCAGTATGTTGCTTAATTCAATTTTCTACCTTTGGTAGTCCCTTTTTGTGCTGTCTACACAATCTGGGGCAGTTCGTTTCTGAACGACCTTACCTTTATTATATAACAGACAAACAGAAAAACTGATCAATAGTTGCCATAACCGGCATAATGCCGCATTCACGAGCAGAAGACTACTTCAGCAGGATCATCTCTGTTATGGTGAGGAGACAATTTGAACTCAGATTTGAGCCGCCATATAGTCTGCCCGGACAAATCTATTTGCCTGGTATATATGTAAAGCTATTTAGAGGAATCCTCTTCCCCTTTGAATTTACGAGCCACATTAAGGCTGTTTTTCATAACTGTTCCTCGTTTTATCGCTTCACTACCAAATCGACCTCTGAGGGAATCGATCGTCTTATCAAGTTTCTCATCACGTTCATTGTCTATCCTTTGCTCTTCGCCGAATAGAGACAACTGAACGCCCGCGTTATTATCCCTTGTGAGATTTGTAAGTGATATGCCCATCAATCTGAGAGGGCGTCTATCCTTCCACAACTCTGCTAGCAGCTTTTTCGCAATATCATATACAGCGTTAGTTGTTTCAACCGGCGTATTCAACTGTTTCTGATGAGAACGAGTTTTAAAATCTAAGTAGCGAATGGTAACTCCTACATTAAACGCTTTCGAACCGTCGCGACGCATATGTCGTGTAACACTGTCTGCCAACGCAAGAAGGATAGCGTTTGCTGCCTCGAAATCGCGTACATCATCTTCAAGTGTAATTGAATTGCTGTATCCTTTCGCTTCTTCAGGCTCAGCTCGCACAGGTGAATTATCAATACCGTTGGCATAATTGTGAGCCTGTATACTCATTTTATCTCCGATAAGGCTCTTTAATAGTATCGAATCAGTCTTTGCAAGTTCTCCAATAGTTCGTATTCCTGCGTCATTGAGCTTTTTTGCAGTCGAGCCACCTACAAAGAGTAAATCTCTTACCGGTAAAGGCCACATCTTATCAGGGATCTCATTCATAAACAACGTATGCACTTTATCAGGCTTTTCAAAATCGCTCGCCATCTTCGCACACAGCTTGTTTTCACCGATACCGACGTTTACCGTAAACCCCAATTCATCATGAATCTTGTTCTTTATTTCATAAGCCAATGCGATCGGATCGGGATAGATATGCTCTGTATGAGAGAAATCCAAGAAACACTCATCAATAGAAAATTCTTCAACTACAGGCGCATATGATCTGCAGATATCTTTAAAAGCTTTAGAGCATTGTGAGTACAACTTAAAATTCGGCGGCGCGATCAAGAGAGACGGACATTTCCTCAATGCCATAGAAATCGGCTCGCCTGTTTTGATATTATATTGCTTTGCAGGAATAGATTTAGCCAAAACTACTCCACGTCTGGATTCAGGCCTGCCTCCAATACAAGAGGGGATCAGACGCAAGTCAGGTAAACCCTGCTTAACTCTTTTCGTTGCCTCCCACGAAAGGAAAGCACTATTTACATCAATATGAAATATAAGTCTATCCATAATACTTTCCTCACTAATTATGAAACTATTATAGAGGAAAACATGAGATATATCAAGATATTTGAGGTTAACAATCACTCGGTGTTGCAAACGGAAAGAATAGACAAAAAACTGATTAAATATACCAAAAGCGGTAACTACAAATGGTACCCACAGGTCACCTAATGTAATCACCGCTATTTTTACATAAAGAAATACTCACTATCTAATGTTGGCATCTTCCTATTTTCCCGGGCCGTCGCCAGCCAAGTATCTTCGGCACTGCAGAGCATAACTTCCGTGTTCGGGAAATGTGGTCTCCGAAAAGCCCCGCTTTTTGGAGAAAGGACGAGTGACGAAGCGATACGAGAGCGGATAGCAAGATCTGCTCTCAATGAGCGAAGTCCGCGAGGACGCGGGGTGGACCCCCTGCGTCATCAACAGACTGTTGATAGTGACATCTTTTGGCTCCCCCAGTTGGACCTTTCCTGCGACAACTCGGTTAACAGCCGAGTGCTCTGGAGCTTTCTGTTAACTAAAAATACTGATTTTATCAACAAATAAGCCGTGTTAGAATTGAAGGTTGCTTTTAGTAACCCGACTTATAACCTAAAGGCTAATCAATTCGGAATACTCCTCATTCAACTGAACCTGAACGTCATAGCTATTGCCTGTTCCCTTTCCTGCATAAATCTTTTCTATCAGGTCAAGCACTATCATTTTATTGTGGTCCACATCTGCAACATCAAATTGTTCAGCCATAGATTTCAATTTTTCATATTTTTGTCTTATTGTCTTTTTCTTCCGGGCTTGTATTTTTCTCTGCTCATTCAATTCCTCCAGTTTCTTTGTCTGCTTTTCTATCTTCTTTTTTGCAACGAATAATCGTTTGCTGATAACCTCAACAGAATACTTTTCAGGGTGCATTAACGACTTGGGAATGAGCATTATCAGATTATCATATCTATATTTGATATAACAAATAAATCTATTGAAATAAATCGATTTCTATCAGCTCGGCAGGGTACAAATGATTCTCAATTGATCATCGGGCGTTTTTTGTGCCTTGATGATACCGCCGTGCTTTTCGGTGATAGCTCTTGCTACCGAAAGCCCAATGCCGAAGCCCTTATTTTCATCCTTGGAACGGGATGTATCACCGCGATAGAATCGATCGAACAAGCGCGTCAGCGCTTCATCGCTCAGGGGTTCCTTCATGACGTTTTCCGTTTTCAGAACGATATTCTTACTCGATTTACTCAGTGACACATGAATGTCGGTATCTTCAGGCGCGTACTTGACGGCATTTTCGCAAAGAATACTGACAAGCCTTTTGATTGCTGCTTCATCGCCGCAATATGTCAGATTATTCTCTGCGTTGACAATCATGTTCTTCCCATTGAATTCCGCCATACTGACAAATGGCTCCGCAACAGCATTTACGGCATTTGACAGATTGAATTCGTTTCGTTCAAAAGCGGAATCCGTTTCATCCATGCGTGACAAATACACCAGCTCATTCACCAGCTTACGCATATCGGCAACCTGCTTTTGCGTCCCCTGCACCCACTCGTTCGCTCCGATATCCATTGATAACACATCCATGTTGGCGGAAATGACAGTGAGCGGCGTTTTCAGCTCATGCCCTGCGTCGGTAATGAATTGCTTTTGCCGTTCAATATTATCCATCATCGGGCGTATCGCTTTCTTGCTGAGGAGCGATACCAACAGCCATGATAATAAGATTCCGACAACGCAAGCACCTATTGAAATGATCAGAAGCGAAAACACTTTTTCTCTTTGTGATTCAAAATTAAGAAAGACAGCTGCCTTAGAACCGTCTGATTTTTCAGTCACCTGATACAGATAGTTCTTGGTATGACCTGACAAGGTATCGGACGACAATACGTCATTTGCAATCGTTAAAAGCTCATCGTCGGTGTATTCGGTCTCCTTGGAGTCTGCGCCGAGGAACAGCTCGCCGTCGGCGCTTTGTATCGCAATAAAGTATCTTGATTCCTCGACCTTTGTATTCATATGATGATTATTGCCTTTTTGCCGTGTTTGCGGAACGCTGTCATCGGAAGCCGTTTTCCTGTGATGATTTTCACCGTTCTGGCTATTGGTTTTGCCGTACGCTGCATTATAATTTTCGACTATATAATTCATCGTTTCTTTCAACTCGGCAGAAGTATTGACATAATGGACAGCATTGATGACGCCGGCAACAAGAAGCATTGCCAGCGTCAGCGCCAATAAAGCGATTTTGATAAAGCGCTGTCGGATTTGTTTCATCATAGTGTACTCTCCAGACTGTATCCGACGCCGCGGATCGCTTTGATCTTCAAGTGTGCGCCGATCTCGGTCAGCTTTTTGCGTAAGGTTGAAATATTCACCCAGACGACGTTGACTTCTGCGTCGCTGTCCCAGCCCCAGATGCGCTCCATGATCTGATCGATACTGAGTACTGCTCCCGGATGCTCAACAAGCATTTCTATCAGCTGGAACGCCTTGTTGTTCAAACTGACACTTTTCTTCCCGCAGGTGATCGTCATAGCAGATTTGTCAAGCTCAATGTCAGCGTACTTGATGACGTCATGCTGATAATCCACCTTGCGCCGCAGCATGGCGCGAATACGCGCGAGCAGTTCGGAGGCGGCAAAGGGCTTCGGCAGATAATCGTCCGCTCCGGTATCAAGCCCTTCCACTCTGTCCTCTATCGCGTCGCGGGCAGTGAGCATCAGCACGGGAGTCGAGATACCCTTACCGCGCATCCAGGCGAGCACTTCGATGCCTGTCTTCTTCGGCATCATCCAGTCAAGGATCACACCGTCATAGTCGGCTTGCTCGATATAGTCGAGCGCGTCCTGCCCATTATATACCGCGTCGACGGAATAGCCGGATCGTTCCAAAAGTGTTTGGACAGCTTTGGAAATGTCACGGTCATCTTCGGCGAATAACAAGCGCATAAAGGTCACCTCCAATATATGTTAAGTATAGCAGAACAAAGTCACAACTGCAACAATCAAAAACAGAATATACACGCATAGCTGTACCCACGGCATCGCCTTGCCGAGCTGTTTGTTGATCTTGCCGCTGAGCGCTCCCGATAAGCCGAAAACAACCAGCATGGGCGTCAGGGAGCTTGCCAAAGCGAATGCCGCGCCGAGCAGTACAGCCGCAGGCAGCGATAACAGCATCGCATATCCCGCGACCATCGTCAGCGGAACACAGGGATAAGCGCCGTAGGCGAGCCCGACAGAGAAGGACGGGATCAGGCGGGCGTTGTGCTTTGCAGAGCACTTGCCGCCGCATTTTTTGCAGTCGGACTTACGATTGCGAAACCAACGATAGATCAAAAACAGCGCCGACGCGATCATCACCCATGATACCAGATGGTGCAGGTTGAAGCCGCCGACCATGCCGTTTTCGTCAATGAATACCTTACCAATCGCCGAGGTCAGCGCACAGATGGCACAGACCGCGAGGATCTTACCGAGAAAGTAACTGCCGACATGTTTCATCGAGCTTTTGAAGCCGCCGCCCTCGGTAAGTATGTAGACTGCAAGAAAGGATGACGCCGACGAGCCGCAGCAGGTACCGCAGCCCAAGCCCACCGATACCGACGCCGCCAATGCTTCCATCAACATACGCTCAACCCCTTTCGCTTGCGAGCAGCGCCGCGCCGATCGCTCCGTTGAACTGCGGATGATTCGCGACAAAGATATCGCGCATCAGCTCATCCTCAAACGCCTTGCGCAGTCCGATATTCAAGGCGCCGCCGCCTGTCATCAGAACATCGCCGTTCTTCTCGCTCTTTTTCATCATCTTGATGATGCGCTTCGCCATCGACAGGTGCATGCCGGAGAGGATGTCGCGGCGGTCGAATTTGCGCGCGATCAGGGAGATGACCTCCGACTGCGCGAACACCACGCAGGTGCTGTTGATATCGCAGGGCGCGGTACTCTCTAAAGAGAGAGGTCCGACCTGATCGATGGTGGTTTCCAAGATCTGCGCGATGACCTCCATAAACTTGCCGGTACCCGCCGCACATTTATCATTCATGCTGAAATTCTTGACGGAATAGTTGGCGTCCAGATAGATAATCTTGCTGTCCTGACCGCCGATATCAACGATCATGCCGGGACGATAATCGCCCGGAGCCGTCACGCGCACACCGTAGGCGTGAGCGGTGATCTCGCTGACGTCGTCGTCCGCAACCTCCAGAATCTTGCGGCTGTAACCTGTCGCCATCGTATAGTCGACACGGGATACGCCGACCTCACCCATCAGCTGAGCGAGCAGCTTTTTCGCCGCGCCGTTGTTGTCGATACCGGTGTTGGTGACGCGTGTGCGCAGCACCCTGCCGCGTTCATCGATCAATGCGGCTTTCAGATAGGTGGAGCCGCCGTCCAAGCCTGCGTATACTTTCATATTCTTACCTCCCGTATTTTATCAGCTCAATAAACGCTTCCACACGGATGCGGAGCTGCTCGACGTCTTCTTCGTTATAATCGCTCTCGATACGGATGATGGGGATGCCGAGCTTACCCATTTCCTCCTCCATCACCTGATACTCGTAGTCATAGACGAGGCATCCGCGCAAAACGTGATAGATCACACCCTGTACCCTGTAGTCCTCCAGCATTTGCATGATCCTGTACAGCCTGCGCTTGTTATCGACAAAGGTCGGACAGGTGCAGGGTCGGGTACTTTTGTTCGCTAATGCCCGCATGATGCCGTCGGTGCTTTGATCAACGATAGCGGGCGGATCATATGCGCCGCGCTCGCCCATACAGGTCTCGTCAGCGACCAGCGCGCCGCCCATTTCTTCGATCAGCAGCGGCAGTTTGAAGTTAGGGAAAACGATCGGCGAGCCTGTGATCAGGATACGCGGACGGTTCTCCTTGGACGCCATCTCGCCGCGCTTTGCTTTTTGCACTATTTCATCGCACAAATCGTGCATATACCGTGTCCAAAGTGAGATGTGGGTGTAGCTGATCGCATTCATCGCCGCCATGTAGTGCGTCCCCTTAACGGCAAGCGGGTATCTGCGCCGCAGTTCGATGAAGCGGGACAGCTCATACTGCGCCGCAGCGGTCATACCGCACGCCCATGACAGACGCTCATAGCTGAGTTCGATTCCTGTTACTTCTGTCAGCTTTTGGCTGAACAGATACAGCTCTCTGACGTACTGCTCCATATCCTCGTCGCGGTCGCGTCCGGAGGGGACATGCAGTGTAACGGTCTTGCGGTGTTCGGCAAGGTAGCCGGCGAGCTTCTTTTTGCAGTCACAGGTGATCGGCACCGCCATCAGCTGACACTCCTGATACACCGGCATCACACCGATGCTCTCAAAGCCCATGATCGCTTTGACCAATGGACAGGCGTCGCGCGGCGCGATATCGTCACCGACGTTGAACGCCGTATAGCTGCCGCCGCAGAGCTTAACGGGCATGGCTCCCGCCGCGTAAATCAGCTCGGGCGGAATCATCACGCAATAGGTACCGACGGACGGTACTCCTTCGGGCTTTACCGCGCCCTGCATATCGACAAAAACGCGCTTGAGCACATCCGTGAACGGTTTCAGCGTATCCGGCTTATGCGGTAAGTCTTCAATTTTTCTGAGATACTTGATTGCGGTTGCTGAAGATTTATTGAGAAAGCGTGCTTTCCTTCGATCCTCCGGGGTACCCTGTCGGGTGTATATCTCACTCATTCTTATCACTCTTTTCATGTGCTGTAAACGGTGCGTATTTGTCGGGTTTCGGTGCGTATTGTTTCATGAACTTCATGCGGTCTGCGTTGTAGACCTTCTTTCCGCAGAAGGTGATGGATAACGCGTTGTTCTCGGGACAGCGGCGTACACATTCGCCGCACATAATGCAGTCGGCGGTGGTAACGTCGATCCGGCGAACGTCCTTGCCCTTGCGCTCGGTAAAGATCGACTTGATCCCCATCGGGCAGGCTTCGTAGCACGCGCCGCATTCGGTACAGGCGACCGCGTCCTTTTTGAGCTTGAACAGCGACGCCTTATGCGTCAGCCCGAGGATATAGCCCAGCGGACAGATATTGCAGAAGGCTCTGCGCTTGAAGAAGCCCGCGACGATCACAACGATCATGAAGAAGCCACCGAGACCCAAGCTCAATTTAAAGCCCGCCAGAGCCGGAGAGATCGCCGCCGCGGGACAGAAGTCGCAGAAGTTGCCGCCGACAAAACCAATCCCGAGGAAGATGATCAGCATGATCCACTTGACCAGTCTGAGGACGGCGTACATCTTCTCGTTGAGGGAGATCCCCTCGATGTGCAGCGCCTGTCTTGCTTCATGCGCGACGTCCTGCACGAATCCCAACGGACAGATAAAGCCGCAAAGAACGCGTCCGAACAGGACGGCACAGATGATGAAGCTGCCGAAGAAGGAGAGGATCTCCTGCCAGCCTTCGCTGAATAACACGTCGAGATGGCTGAAATAGTAGCAACCGGCGCTTGTCAGCTGATCGAGGTTGTACGGACAGGCGAGCACCGGAAGCTGGACATTGGTGAATACCGTTCCCGTCAGCCTGCTGCCGAATATCAACAGCCCGAAGCTGAGGATCATGATGATCCATCTGATCGTCTGAAAGCCGAATACAAATCGCTTTTTGCGTGTATCTTTGGAAGTGATCGCTGTTTTGCCGATCGGCATCTTTTCCTTTTTGTACAACAGCTTTCTCAGCAACACATCCAGCGCGATACAGATGATTGATATCAGAATGATCATACCGAACGGTAGCATTGCCGACAGCCATCGCGTTGTGAAGATCGTGTCAGCCTCCACCTGATAGTTCAGCACATAAGTATTGTGCTCATCGGGGATATAGGAAAAGGTCAGTCCACCGCGGACATCGTTGAGGTTCAGATCGTGGATCTCGCCGTTTTCGTCGGTCGTGACCTGCTTTGTCGTGCCGTCCGCAAGCGTTACGGTGATGGTTGCGTCAGGTATGGTTTCTCCTTCGAGATAGACCGTAAAGTGATCTCTGTCAACATACGCGACCTCAAAGGGTATCTCGTTGCTGAGGAACACGTTTGCCGAAGTGGTATAGCCCTGCGTATATTCCATATCGGTCTTGGCGATATGGTAAAACTTCTCGATGATCACATCACCGTCATCGTTCGACTCATCGACCCGTACAGCCGCGAAGCTGCCGAGGAAATCAGACGGTAAGGATTCCGTATAAGCTCCCTCAACGGTTTTGACACCCTCGACCGTCAACGCGTAAACGGTCGCATTTTCCGCGCCGTGCAGGGTGATCGCGTCGTTATCATAGGTGAAAGATAAATTTTTGTCGTCGTTTTCAACGGTCAATGAGGCACGTGCTAAGGGATCGTCATATTGAAAGAACGCCAGATCTGCCGCAAAGTATGCCGCGACGCACAGCGCGACCGCGAATACGGCAAAGAGGACTCTTTTTATTGTTTTGTTTTTCATTACATCCTCCTTTATGCGCTTCGTTTTGCCTTTCTTTTGACGATATTTCTTTGATTCAGCATCTCGCCGAACGCCTCCATACGGATTCTGAGCTGCTCCATATCCTGATACTGATAATCGGTCTCCAGTCGGAATACCGGTATGTCAAGCTCTTCCGCCGCCTTTTCGATATATGGCAGCTCAAAGTCGTATTCGATCTGACCTTTAAGGATATGACACACGATACCGTCGGGGTGAAGCTGATTGACGAGGTGCAGGAAGTAGGAATATAAGCCCTCGTTGTTTACTCTTGCGCCCGATGACGTCGCCTGCAAATGATCCTGCGCGATTTGATCCAGTATGCGGTCGGCTGAGATCATCCTGCCGCCTCTTTTGACCGATAACGCCGCCTCTAAGGACAGGCTGTCGGCGACCGCCGCGATCCGCATATTTGCCGAAGCGATCAGCTGCGGTACCTTGTAGTTCGGAAACACGACGGGTGAGCCGAGGATCAGGACATTGGGCTGTGATTTTTGATTGAGCATGAACCGCTTGTTCAATGCCTCCAGTTCCTCTGTCAAAGCGGCAGTATGAAGCATCCATTCGTCCGGACTGTCTGCAAAGTACAAACACTGTGTGACCAACAGTATCGCTTCATCGGTGATAAAGCCCTTTGCCGCATACGCTGTCGATGTAAATCTCTGCCACTGACGATGCGCCCGCGTGACCTTTCTGACAGCGCGTCGCAGATTGCCGCCGGTCAGATGCTTGTGCATATGCTTCCCGATCTTCTCCGCAAGCATCACCATTTGATCTTTATAGTAGTGAATCGCGTTGCTCGTGTTGTTCATCGGAGGGACATCCATTGCGGCGACCTGACGCCCCGTGCTTTGCAGGACGGAGATCAGCTTGCGCCTGCTGTCCGAGGATGTTGCCGTGACAATCAGAGCATTTTTGGTGATATCAAAATCGGGATTGATCAGCCAGCCCAGTGTCGACCGGCTGAACGGATCGGTATCGCGCGGGGTCAGTTCATCCGCCCAGTGTGCCGTACCGAGGCTGCCGCCGAGGATATAAAAGGGATGATCGCATACCGCGTACAGCAGTTCGGCGGGGATATCGTTGCCGAGGACGATCACCTGCGGCTGCGTTTTCTTCAGATAACTTTCATCAAATCTTAACAGCGCTGTTTCCATAAACCATTTCAATTCAAAGAGATTGCTGTTTTCTGTTTCGATCCTGCCGATCGTTTCCATGGCTTCATTTTTGAAGCTGTTATGCTCCGTAGATTTCATAGTATTCCACCGTTGCGCTCTCTGCCTTGGAGCGTCCTTTCATACATCTGGGGCTGACGAGTGAGCAGTTGTGTCTGCACCCGCCGCAGATCAAGGTCGAGAGAAACTCCGTGAGGGACGGTACGTCGCCGCCGGACTGCTGTTCCGGTTCCGGCTGCCATTCTTCATCGTTGCCGTTCTGTGAGTTGTTATCTTCGTAATACACTTCTTCGGGGGCTTCTGTCACCGCTTCTGTCGGAGGCTCGGTCGGTATCTCGGTAGGAGCGTACATTTCCTCCTGATACTGCAAAAACAGTTCCGTCGGCGATACCGTAGGAGCGGTCGTAGAGGGCTGAGTCGGCTGTATCACGGCTGTCGGTTCTGTCTTTTTCCAGTCCGCCGCAATCAGCGCGCTCGGATCGCTCATTACCGCGAACGGCTGTTTGATCAGCGCGTAAGCAAAGAATACGCCGACTGTCCCCGCCGCGAATCGCTTCAATATCTTATCTCTCATATGCGCCACCTCCTGTGGTTTGGCTCTATCTTACCAGCCGAACCTAATACGAACCTTAAATCACAGTGAACCAAAGCTGAACGTTATGTGAAGATATTGTGAATATTATTTTTCGGGCTCAATCAAAACATCCCGAACAATGGCAATATCATAAATTTATTGAACAAGACACTCACAAATAGTGGGTGCCCTGTTTTATGACCTGTTTTATGAAAAGGCTTGACAAATCAGTAGAAATATGCGACTGAACCTGTTCGCATAGCGAACAAGTTCAGCCCTTGTAGTCTATCCGAACAAGTCCTGCTGCCGAACGAGCTATGGAGGAATGTGAAAAATAATTCTATTCTTCATCAAATATCCTTAAATATTTTAGCTTTCGCTAAATTTATTATTGTAATCTTCGTGCCGTTTCGGTATAATGAATTTGATATACGGCAAAGCTCTGCCGTTCACTACAACACAGAGGTGAGATTATGGCTGTTTCATACAAAAAGCTGTGGAAGCTGTTGATCGACAAGGATATGAAAAAGAAGGATCTGGCTGCCGCTGCGGGCATCAGCACCTATACGATCAGCAAAATGGGCAAGGGTGAAAATATCACCACCGAAGTCCTTGGCAAGATCTGCGGAGCACTTGACTGCTCCCTTGACGATATCATGGAGTTCATCCCCGATGAGCCTAAGGAGGCGAAGTGAGATGACCATGCAGAATTACTACATCATGTCCGGCGATACCACTGCGGCGAAGTGGGAAAACGGCGAGTTGACCGTGCTGAACGATACCCTTCTTCCGCTGTTTCTCAAGCGTGTTCATAACGCCGAGCTATGGCTGGAGACCCGCGCGATCGACTCTCACCGTGCCAACTCCCGCCTGTTGAAGAAGGCGCTTCGTCTCAAGGAGAAGGATGACGTCTCCACCGTGATCCATGTCAACGGCGCGACCATCACCGATAACTACTGGATCAAGCCGATCGACAGTGATCTGACCTATGCGGACGTGAAGTTCAGCGACGATTACTTTGCGCGTCTCGCCCTCAAGGGCACCTATGACAGCTTCAACCGCGCCGCGAATTCCAAGCACAGCCGTACCCCTGAGCTGACCAATATCGGTAGCTTTGAGAAGTGCTGGAGGCTGATCGACGGAAAGTGGTGGATGTATAAGGCGGCAAATCACGACGAGATGTTCTCCGAGCTGTTCATCGCGCGTTTCGGCGCGGCGCTCGGCATGGATATGGCGGTCTATGAGCGCGGCGATCACTATGTCAAAACATTGGATTTCACCAACGCGGCTGAGGTCAACTTCGAACCTGCCTCGACCTTCATGGACGACAACGACGACTATGAGGATGTGATTGCCATGCTGCAGGAGATCTGCCCGCAGGCGATCCCCGATTATGTCCGCATGATCTTCCTCGACACCATCGTCGCCAATCCCGACCGACACACGGCGAACTTCGGTCTGCTTCGCAATATCAAGACAGGCGAGCTGATCGGACTGTCTCCCCTCTTTGACCACAACATGGCGCTGATCGCGCGCGGCTATCCGAAAGCGCCGAAGAAGTCCGACCTCCTGATCCGCCTGTTCAACGACCTGACGGACAACCATCCGCAGTATAAAGAATACCTCCCCGAAGTGAACGAGGAGGTCATCAGAAAGGTTATCGCCGATCTGCATATGCGCGTCAGGACGAATGATATTGTCGGGCTGATCATGGGCAGGAATGGGATGGTAAACAAGGATGGAGATAATATTGAATTCAAAAACAAATTATGATAGAGCATCCATGCTCAAAGATATTTCAGAGAGAAAACAACTAATTGACGAGTATCGATCAACCGGTTATCTCAACAGAGAGAATTCGATCAGGAAGATCCAGGAATTGCGGCTCACTGATTCAGATGTTAGTGCTGCAACAAGTATAAGACTTGCTACAAGTAGAACGCCTTTTGCCCAAGCAACAGACGAAGCAATCGCAGCTGAACTTCAAATGCAGATAGATATTCTTTCCGCAAAAGTGGGAAAGCTGCTTTGATTATGCTTGGTAATAGCCAATAGAAAGAAGGTATACACATGGCATTTTCAAAAAGATTAGGATTAGTGCCTGAAAGGCGTAATTAATTATGACCGAAAAGGAATGTCGGATACTCTGACTTTATCCGTCAGATAATCATAACCCTGGCTTTTCAGGAAATACTTAACACTTTTCATCGTGAATTCACTATTAGGATTAGGACACAAAACAATATCAGTAACCGGAAACACCTTATGCGGACGGCAGTTTAGATCCAGTATTTTATTCTTGATATACGGTAGGATGGCATCTTTGCGCGTTCTGTAAGATACTTCTGCATCGGATGGTTTTATGATAATGATCCTTGCTTCCTGTTCATGAGAAAAACAGGAATTCTTCATCATGATGCAGGAATAATAAATTGAATTGATGATTTGACTCTGAAAGATCTCAATAGCATCCGAAGCCTTTCTTGCTTCTTGTATCACATAATCAAACAGCACATGAAAATATCTTCGCTTTTCATCATCGTTATAGATAACGTTTTTCAAATTGAAATGGAGTTCATGTTTCGGTTTCATTTCATCGGGAGAATCGTATTTTTCCAACTCTTTCAGATAGAGATTAACAGGTACAAGAGAAATATCATTCTCGATAATTCCTGTGTTGTTCCTGAATCCTATTGACACACCGTTTGTCCCGTAACAATTCCACTGAGTAAGTAGGTCGCCTTCATGACAAAAACTCAACGAAAATACGTTCTCTGCGTCGATTCCCATCAACTCAGGAATACCTTTCTTATTGATAAAATTAAGAATCTCGGTAAACTCGTTTTTGAATTCAAAGCTGTCATCGGATAGGTACTCTTCAAGAACTTCTTTACAAAACGATAAACCATTCGAGAATTCCTCTGCATCATTCATATAATTAATATTTGAAATCCACAGCTCCCGATTAGTGAAAATGTTGATAAAAGCATTCAGATCAGTATAATGATATACAGTATCATTTTGGCAAAAGTTGTTCATAGATTCAGATAGCTTTCCAAGTATTTCCATAAGACTTAGTTTCGGTATGCTCATTCTTTTCTCCCTTTCTTGACTTATTGTATTATAGGATGCTGACTGCTTTGAAGTAATGCTTTTTCGCCGACTTTCAAAGCAGCATATATGGAGTGTTTTTTTGAATATTTGTTTCAGTGTTTTCATTTTTTCGCTCCTGTAAATACAAACAGATACTGATACTTCTTCCTCTGAGCATACAGGATATCCCTCGCGCGCTCGATGATATCCGCCGGATAGTACGCGGCGACCTCGTTCAGCGCGGCGTCGATATCGGCGCGGGTGAAGCTGAGCTTGACCTGTGTGCCGAAGAGCTCTTCCGCTGCGTCGAGCTGGGTATCGAAATCACGGTCAAAGGGCTTGGCGCAGATCTTGCCGATCAGCTGATATACGTCCTCTCCGATCGGATAGTCCTCGGCTGTATCGGCAAGGAGCGATAAGCCGAAATCGAAGTACGGGCAGTAGCGGTATTCTCCCGTGTCATCATTGAGGATGAACGCGATGTTGTTCGTGTGCCTGTCCTCGTTGAGGAAGAAGGCGTCCAGCTCCAGCATAGCGGTCAGATACGCGCCGACATTTTCGAGCTTCGTGACCTTTTCGATGAATTCAGCCGTGTGTCTGATTTTATCCTTCGGCTCCTCGTATTGCAGGAGTTCTTTGGCAAAGGAGTTCGCCAGCCATTGCTTAGACAGGTGTTCGAGGGTAACGATGCTCTCGTTCTTCGCCCTGAAATTATCCGAGTAACAGCCCGTGTATTCCTTTGAGTCAAACACAATCATAACGGGCTGATAGCGCACAAAGTCCTTCACGTTCGACTTTTCCAGTAGCCGTGAGATCACGACCTCACACAGCCCCTCATAGCCCATATGGTCAGCCTTGTACCACTTCCCGCCGACCAGCCATTTAAGCTGATTGCCCTTCGACGACGTCGCTTTGGTGTCGATCAGGGATTCATTTGATACATCAATGCGGTTGATCACAGCGCTATCCTCGCTTTCCTTGTGATATTGAGGTACTGATTGTCCTCTGCCATTCTGCCCTTGGTTTTCTCGACGATCTGCAAGGGGTCGAAGCTATCGACGCCGATCCCCTTGAGAAGCGCCTTGCGGTGCGCTCTTGTACGCGGGAAGCACCGCTCCTCGAGAAAGCTCTCGAAGTCCTCCCATGTCGGGTTTTCATTGATGCCGAAAGCGCGCTTCATGACGTCGTCGGTGCGGTTGACGATGCGGATTTGCTTGTGCTCAAAATCCACATAGATCTCGGTGCAGACCTTCTGCCGGAACATGAAGTCGATCCGCATGACGTAGGCATCATCCAGCGGTCGGTTGAGGTATTTCGAGATCGTCTGACGGCTGACGCCGAAGCGCTCGGCGATCTCCTTTGTCGTTTTGCCGTCCTTCTGCAGTTGAATGATCGTCGCGATATCCTGCTCGGACAGCGCCTTTCTCCGACCTCCCCGCAGTCGTCCCGCGATCTTCCTCAGTTCCGTTTCATCATCCGTTCCGAAAAGCTCGATACACAGCTCACGATAGTCTTTCATATTATCACCTTATAAGTGTAAATTAACATTCTTTACACTATTATATATTGTGAATTATCTTTTGTCAACTATGCAAAACGCTCGGAAATACAAAAGTCGTTGTATTTTTTGTAACGAAGAAGCAAAATCTCGGTGTAAAAAGTGTAATAATACAAACCTCTCTGCTTGTAATACCTTGAAGCAGAGAGTTTAGTAATGCTTGACCAGTTTTATAAACTGCGTATTATTAGTTATTTGGAGGCAACTGAAACTGCGTATTATTGGAATTATGGATTTCTACGGCTATTATTTCTGCATTAACAACAGAGAAAGGAGAGCTTTTGAAGGCTCTCCTTTTTGTTCTTCATAGCGTGTAAACGTGTGACAGATAGGCTATTCTGTCACAATCAAAATACTTTGACCTGCTTCCAATGAGGGGTGATTTTGACCGTTAAACCGCCAATAAGTATTCGTATGTAATCCGTTCAATTTGCCCTTTGTTATGCCAATTTGCTCGAGTGAATTCAATGTGCCGTACAGGGCACATTACGTTAACCATCTGACCGCCGATGGAGCCTGCCTGCTTAGAGGTCAGGTCACCGTTATAGCCCTGCTTGAGGTTGACGCCTACCTCAGAAGCTGCTTCCATCTTGAAGCGCTCCAGAGCGTCCTTCGCCTCGGGAACAACGATATTGCTCTTAGACATGATTCTTCTCCTTTTCAGATTCGGACTGCCGGCGCGCTGTTTTCGTTCATCTTTCCGCGCGCCGGGTATGCTGAATCTCTTTGAAGAACAGTATCCATTGCGGGATTAATAAAGAAAGCAAGCGCGCTTACAGCCGTTTTTGCAGCGTCTCTGCCCTGCTTTCCGATCAATTGATCGGCGGCTTTCGCGCCGCAATAGTATTGTTCACGGTTATCACAAAAATATTGATAGCAATTATTGTCATTATTCTATGGTGACAGCAGTAATCAATTCTCTTCTGCATATATTCATAATGTTTTTATACATTACTGATTACGATAACTATAAAACGGACTGACTTGACGCAATTGATCGTATCAAGTCAGTCCGTTATTCGTATATTTTAATACCGAGTCGTTCAGGGGACGCAGTTTTTTTGCATAACACGGTTTTTTTAACATAAAACAATGAATAACAGTTGCTAAAACGAAATATTCAGTGTATACTGAGAAACATAAACACGTATTCTTACCGACACTATGACGATCGAATAAACGGAGGGCCGACTATGCCGAAAAAATCAATCAGAGAGATGAGTAATCTCGAAAAGAAGCATTACTCTCTGGAAGCAAAAACCTTCAGAAGCACGATCATGGGCGCGCTCATTCTGGGACTCGCCGCACTGATCATCGGACTGGGGATCTACACCTACACGCTGGTCCATCAGTACATCACCGAAGCGTTCAACCTTTCCAAAAGCGCCGCCGCGATCCTGCAGGAAGTCGTCGACGTCGAGCCGCTGGCTGACGGCGTGATGACGGACTATCACGCGATGTCCGACAGCGAGCGCGAACAGACGGGAACGGACGCGTATCGCGCGCGGTTTTCCGACTATACGAAGCGCGAGGATTATCAAAAGATCCGCGATGTATTTGACAAATTTGCCAATGCCGTTGACGTGGACGACGTGTATCTCGCGATGTACGACCGCAACACCGACGCTCTGGTCTATATGGCGGATCATGACGACGATCCGGAGACCTGCGTATATCCGTTAGACTGGGATGCGGTAAGCGAAAAAGAGATCGCCAAATTCCTTAACTGGGACGGTGAAGGCGAGGTTTATCATATTGAAAAAACCGAAAACTACGGCTGGCTGTGTACCAGCGGCGTCCCAATCAAAAATGACATGGGTCAGACGGTGGCGTTCGTCCTGTCGGATATCTCGCTCGCCAACGTCGCGAACGGCATGAAAGGCTTCTTTGGGTCGTATTTCCTATGCATGGTGATCCTCGTGATCATCGTCGCGATTCTGATGGCAAAGCATATGAAGAAAACACTGGCAACGCCCATCAACAGGGTAGCGCAGACAGCGGAGGAATATGTCAGGGACCGCCGCAGCGGCGATAAGAATACCGAGCATTTCGCGAAGCTGAATATCCGCACCGGCGACGAGATCGAAAATCTGAGCCTGATCATGGCGGATATGGAGCGCGATCTGAAGGAGCATGAAGAGAACCTGACAAAGGTCACGGCAGAAAAAGAACGCATCAGCACGGAGCTCTCCCTCGCGACAAGGATCCAGTCAGCCATGCTGCCGAGCATCTATCCCGCCTTCCCCGAGCGGAGCGAATTCGACATCTACGCCTCGATGGATCCCGCGAAGGAGGTCGGCGGCGACTTCTATGACTTCTTCCTCGTTGACGACGATCATCTGTGCACGGTCATCGCGGACGTTTCCGGCAAGGGTATCCCTGCCGCGCTGTTCATGATGGCTTCGAGGATCATCATCGCCAACAACGCGAAGATGGGCAAAAGTCCCGCACAGATCCTGACGGACACCAACGCCGCGATCTGTGCCAACAATAAAGAGGAAATGTTCGTCACGGTGTGGGTCGGTATTCTGGAGCTCTCGACAGGAAAGCTCACCGCCGCCAACGCCGGTCATGAGTTCCCCACACTGAAACCGGCAAACGGTAAATTCATGCTGTATAAGGATAAGCACGGGTTCGTCATCGGCGGCATGGACGGCATCAGATACAAAGAATATGAAATCCAACTGCAGCCCGGCGCTAAAGTATTCCTGTACACCGACGGCGTACCCGAAGCGACCGACGCCGAGGGCGAGTTGTTCGGCACGGAACGTATGCTTGACGCGCTGAACGGCGATCCGAACGCCAAGCCCGAACTGATCCTGAAAAACGTGCGCGGAGCTGTCGACGCTTTTGTCAAGGACGCAGAGCAGTTCGACGACCTGACGATGCTGTGCGTGGAATACAGAGGTAATGCGGACCCTGACGCCGATCAGACAGGAGCTGAGACATGATGACAAACAATAAACTCCGCGAGCTGGTACTGCCGGCTGAAAAAGAAAACCTGTCTCAGGCGATGGGCTTTATCGCGTCCTGCCTCGAAGACACGGGATGCTCCGTCAAGGCGCAGATGCAGATCGATCTGGCGGTCGAGGAAATCTTCGTCAACGTCGCAAGCTACGCTTATACCGCGAACCGCGGCGAAGTAACGGTAAGAGTCGAAGCCTCTCCGCACAGCGTGACGATCACCTTTATCGACAGTGGTATCCCCTATGATCCTTTGGCGAAGCCCGATCCGGATATCACCCTTTCCGCACGGAACAGACAGATCGGCGGGCTGGGGATCTTTCTGACGAAAAAGTTCATGGACGATGTGTCGTATGAATACAGGGACGGCAGAAATATTCTGAAATTAACAAAAAGCTATTAATCCAATTGCAAAGAAAGACTGAGAGATACGAACGCTGTTCGACCTCTCAGTCTTTTTTATACTATTTGATTTGATACATAGTAACTATTATTCTCGGTCAAGAAAAGCGATCAGTTTATTCTGAAACTCATGATAATACGGCTTTTCGTACATGATGACATGCGCGCCTCCGTCGATCACCTCAAGCCGTGATCCTTCAGGCAGCTCGTCAAGGGATGAGTTGACGGAATCGTAATTGAGATATGGATCGCTGCCGCCGCAGATCACTAACGTCGGGACGGTGATCTTTGTCAGGTCGATCAGCTTTTCGCTTTGATCCACACAGATATCGCGTCTGCCGCCGTTGGGACTATGCTCTCCGTCATAGTGCCAGCAGCTCGAGCAAAACATCTCAATCATCTCGGGTTCGGTGATCGAGTAATCGAAGCTGCCGTCGGCGCCGCGCTGAAAGTCGTCGGCTGCGTGCTCCCACGTATTATGGTGGAAATCCTCGTTGACTTCATATTTGCCGATGCCGGTGAGGATCGGCGCGTACAGCACCAGACGATCCAGATGATCCGTATACTTCGCGGCATAGCGGGACGCTGTCACGGTCCCCCAGCTCCAGCCGAGCATATCGATCTTATCCTGACCGCTTTTTGCTACGATCAGCTCCACCGCCGCGGCGATATCCTCGGCGGCGTAGTCGGAATCCGGCATAAAGCCGTCCTCTACCTCACCCGACAGTCCGAAGCCGGCGATATCGAGCTTCCATACTGCGTAGCCTTCCTGCGCCAGCTTTCTGACAAGGCTGTAATCCTTGTAATCGATATCGAATTCATGCGATGAGTAGGTCACGCCGTGGGTCAGCAGGATATTCTTTTCAGGCGTTTCACCATCTAACGTTGTGCAGTCGAGATGCAGGTCGATATCGTTCCGCGCCAGCGGGTATTCGGTAACCGTAAAGGCGCGTTCCGCTTCGTCCGTGACCGCCTGTGTCGGCTGTAAGGCTTCGTTCGTCGGCTTCAAGTCCCCCGCACTGTTACAGCCGCTTACCGCAACCGCGGCGCATACCGTCAAAGCGACCGTCAGGATCACCGCGATCATCCGTTTCAGTATCAGTTTCATGTTTTCATCCCGTTTCTAAAAATTCTTCATATTATTTATATTTATTAGTATCTCGTTAACACTCGATCAATCATACAATTCCTCAGTCACCGTTCGGTGACAGCTCCCTTTACCAAAGGGAGCCTGAATGATTATAACACATTCACACCCGTTCAGTAAAGAGTTTTATCAACCGAACGGAAAAGACGCCGCTGTTTCGACTGATTCTTTTCAATTAACACCTGCGGTCATTGACAAAGAACAACCTTTGTTTTATAAATTTTGGGAAGGTTTTTCACAAGGAGGAAGAATCAAAATGATACGAAAGCATAAACAGGAGGTAACAGGAATATGTTAGCTGTACTCCGCAAAATCAAAATCAGCCCCAAGCAGTTCTTTAAGCTCGGTATGATGGGACCTCTGATGGCGATCGCAGGCGTTATCATGTGTACTGTGTACTCCGGCAGAGTGGCAGTCGTACCGGCGATCGCCGTACCGGTCATGCTCGCTATCATGATAGCGCTGCTGGTTCTCGCAAGCCGTTATTCGACCAAGCTGCGCACCTACATCGATAAGATCAACGAGCTCTTCCTCGAGGCGATCGAGGGCGTGCGCGTTATCCGCGCGTTCAACAAGCAGCAGCATGAGATCGACCGCTTTGACGTGACCAACTCCGAGAGCTCCGTCGCGTCGCGCAGATCCATCGCCTTATCCTGCGCAATGTATCCCGTCGCTACTACGGTCGCGGGTATCTCATCCATCGCCGCGGCGGCAGTCGGTACGCCCCTTGTCATTTTCGGTCAAATGGAGAACGGCGACATCAAGGAGGTCGGCGACCACGATACGCTGATGGCGAAGGGCGGCAAATACGCCGAGCTGTACAACAGCCAGTTCGCCTGATACAATATCATCAACGCGTTATCACAGACGCAGAAAAGCCCTCAGCCGGTCAGGCTGAGGGCTTCATTTTTATTATTGAGCTATGGTGGCAATCCCAAATAAAATCTGCAAATATCAATTAGGAATCAGTCTAAATATTTTTCTTTTAGAGAATTAATTTCTTCTTGTGTGATCTTCAGCCCGTCGCGGATATATCCGTCGACAGAGCCGTACTCATTTTTGAGAAAGGTAATGGCGTTGCGCAGATAATTCTCATTCACCGCGGCATAAACGATGACCGCCTGATCGATAAAGCCGTCGTCGTAACCCTTTTCAGACAAAAAGCGTCTTGTCGCCGCGATCTTCTCCGCGTGGTATTCATTTGTCAGCAGATAATCGCCGATAATGGTTTCTTCATCAACGCCGCACGCCGTCAGCAGCAGCATCGCCGCCAGTCCGGTCCTATCTTTGCCGCTGGTACAGTGCCACAGCACCGCGCGGTCGGGATCGGCTTCAAGAAGGATATGAAAGAATTCGGAATACGCCCTCTTCCCCATTTTGCCCGCCAAAAAGCCGATATACATCCGATCGTTCTGGATTCCGGAATTGATCGTCATTTCCGCGATCTGAAGATCGTCCAGCGCGCCGATATCGACGCCGGGCGCACCCTCGGAGAAAAACGCCTCTGTATCGATCACATCCAAATGGTGATACTCCGTCCCTTCGATCACGGGATCCGGCGCTTTCGGCAGTTCCATCGACATGCGGAAATCGATAATATACCCTAAACGATAAGCTTCGGTGAGTGTACGGATATCCTTTTTTGAAATATCATTCAGCTTACCGGCGCGAAGCAGCAGTCCGCTTTTGACCGTTCTGCCGTCCGTTGTCCGATATCCTCCCAGCTCGCGGGCGTTCTTTACGCTGTCAAGAGAAATAGCCTGCTGTAGTCTCATGATTCACCATCCTGTCAAAAGCTGTTATAGATCAAGAATATTTCGCGTCGCCGCATGGCGTCAGGAAGCCTTAATCGTCGCGGTGATCGAAAACTCTCTTCGTCTTTTTCTCTGAACGCGGCAGGGTTCCTACCGATACCACCACGACCTTAGGCGTTACGCTCATTCTGGATTTGAAGAGGTATTTGATCTCTTCGGCGGTCTTTTCAAAGCTGACGCGGCCCTCCGCCTCGACGGTCAGCATGATGATATCGCGGTTTTTCTCATCATCGTGCGCGATATCGATCTTGTATTCACTGGATACGCCGTCGACCGTGCCGAGCAGCTCCTCGACCTGACTGGGGAACATATTCACGCCGTGCACCTTGAACATATCGTCCGATCTTCCCTTAATGACGTCCAGTCTCGGATAGCTTCTGCCGCACGGGCACTCGCCGGGGATGATACGCGACAGGTCGTGGGTACGGAATCTGAGCAGCGGCGCGCCCTCCTTTACGAGCGTGGTGATGACGATCTCGCCATCTTCCCCATCCTCGACGTTCTCGCCGGTCTCGGGGTCGATGATCTCGATGTAGAGATAGTCGTCCCAGTAATGCATACCGGTCTGGTCGGAACAGTTCACGCCGATACCGGGACCGTAGATCTCGGTCAGTCCGTAGATGTCGTACAGCTCGATGCCCAGCTCGTTCGCGATATACTCGCGCTTTTTATCGCTCCAGCGCTCGGAGCCGATCACGCCCTTTTTCAGACAGATCTTATCCTTCAGACCGCGCTTATTGATCTCCTCTGCAAGCAGCAGCGCGTAGCTGGACGTCGCGCAGATAACGGTGGATTTCAGATCCTGCATCATCTGCAGCTGTTTTTCGGTGTTGCCGGGACCCATCGGGATCGCCATCGCGCCGAGCTTTTCACAACCCGCCTGAAAACCGATGCCAGCCGTCCACAAGCCGTAGCCGGGCGTGATCTGGATGCGATCCTTTTTGGTGATGCCCGCTGTCTCGTAGCAGCGCGCGAACATGGTCGCCCAGTCGTCGACGTCCTTTTCGGTGTAAGGGATGATGACCGGCTTGCCCGTGGTGCCCGAGGAGGAATGGATGCGGACGATCTCCTCATCCGGAGCCGTCTGAATCCCTAAGGGATACGCGTTGCGGAGCTCCGCTTTATCGATAAAGGGGAGCTTTTTGAAATCCTCGACGGTCTTGATCTCGGTGATCCCCTGCTCCTTGTACATCTTTGCAAAAAAATTATCGGATTTTAAGATCGCCTGCAGGCGATCGTTGACAAGCGTTAATTGCTTTTCACTGATTTGCATGACTGTTTTCTCCTATCATATTGGTTACTCGCGTGAACAATCACGCTCAAACATTAATACAATTCCTCAGTCGCCGCAAGGGCGACAGCTCCCTTTCCCAAAGGGAGCCTTTACATGACGATTATTTTTTTCCTATCTTGATGCCTGCCGTCAGGGCAGCCAGATTCTTTTCCTGAAAACGTTCGGGAACGATGTTGACGATCGTCTTACGGACGGTCTCTTCTTTCAAGCCGAGCTCGCCTGTTCCCAGCGCCGCGCCCAACACCGCCACGTTGAAAAACTTGGACGATCCGAAGGGTGCGCACAGCGCGTCGGAATCGACGACCAGAGTGCGGCATTTTGACTGCAAAAAAGCGATCTCCTCTTTTCCGTCATAATCGGCGCCGCCGCCTAACGACGTCGGCTTGACCGGTACGGAATTGACGATCACAAAGCCGTCCTTTTTGAGATATTTCAGATTACGCACCGCCTCGCTCGGCTCGAACGCGATCAGCAGGTCCACGCCGCCGATAGGGATCAGCGGAGAATACGCGTCTTCGCCGATACGCACATGACTGGTGACGGGACCGCCGCGCTGCGCCATGCCGATGGTCTCAGCGGAATGAGCGGTATAGCCCTCTCCCATTGCGGACGCGGCGATGATTCTAGAAGCGAGGACGGTTCCCTGACCGCCGACGCCGCAGATCATAATATCCTTTTTCATCAGCAGTCACCCCCTATCGCTTTGACGGGACACAACTGACTGCACAGTCCGCAGCCGGTGCACAGGTTCCCGTCGATGACGACCTTTCCTTCGCTGACCGAGAGAGCCGGACATCCGATCTCTTTGATACAGCGAAGGCAGCCGATACATATTTCGTCGTCGACTTTCAGCTTTTTATTCGGTTTGGTGATGGCGACGCAGGGCGATTTGAAGATGATCGCCTTCACGCCTTTGACTGCGGCGCATTCGTTCACTGCCGCGACCGCCGCATCTAAATCGAGCGGATCGACCGTCAGCACCTTTTTCACGCCGACGGCAAGGAGGATCTTTTCGATGCTGATCTTGTCCACAGGGGCTTGCATCAGATTCCTGCCGGTACCGGGATGCGGCTGATGACCGGTCATCGCGGTGGTGGAATTGTCCAGCACACAGACAATCATGTCGGCGGCGTTGTAGACTGCGTTGACCACGCCGGTGATACCGGACGCAAAGAAGGTGGAGTCGCCCGTAAAGGAAAACGCCGTCGCGTCGGGATCTATGTGGTTGAAGCCCTGCGCCATCGTGATACCCGCGCCCATGCACAGGCAGGTGTCGACCATATCGAGCGGCATGGCGTTGCCCAGCGTGTAACAGCCGATATCGCCGCAGAAATAGGATTTTTTGCCCTTCATCGCCTTCTTCACCGCGTAGAACGACGCGCGGTGCGGACAGCCGGCGCACAGCACGGGCGGTCTCATCGGCGGCTGAGGCGCGCCGCTTAAGTCTACGCTGTCCTCAGCGATATCGAGTCCTAAGAAAGCGCCGATAACGCGCCTTGCGCTATCGGTATCGTTCTCGCCGGACGCGGGAACGTCGCCGGTCAGCTTACCGCGCACAGTGATATCCAAATGATGTCTGCCGATCAGTTTGAGTAAGGTTTCTTCGATATACGGACTGAGTTCTTCAAAGCAGAGCACCTCGCTCACGCCCTCAAGTGCTTTCAGCAGAAAGCTCTCGGGAGTCGGATAGGGCGTACCGACCTTGATCAGTCTCACGTCGGGATACTCCTTCAAAAATTCGCTCGCGTAGGCATAACTCACGCCCGTCGCGATAACTGCCTTTTCGGAGCTGCCGGACACCGTATTGAAGCGATAAGAGGAGAAGTCCTCCCCTATCCCGATATTACGTTTTTCGATCATCGCGTGGTTTTGGAAGGACAGCCGCGGGAAAATGACCCACTTTTTTGAGTCCTTGACAAAGCCCTCATATTCCTTTGCAGTGAAGGTATCAGGCGCGTCGATAGACGCGTAGGCGTGATCCACCCTTGTCGTCGGGCGCAGGATCACGGGAGTCTTATATTTTTCGGAATACGCGAACGCGTCCTGTACCATCTCGAACGCCTCCTCGGGCGAGGCGGGATCAAAAACAGGGATGCGCGCGAATTCGGCAAAACGTCTGGTATCCTGTTCCGTCTGTGACGAGATGGGACCCGGATCATCCGCCGATACCACGACCATGCCGCCTTTTACGCCGACATAGGCGAGGCTCATCAGGGGATCGGACGCGACGTTCAAGCCGACCTGCTTCATCGTCACCATCGCTCTCGCGCCGCTGTACGCGGCGGCTGAGGCGACCTCCATCGCCGCCTTCTCATTCACGGACCATTCCACATAGGTGCCCTCATGCGGGAATTTCGCGACCGTTTCGATGATCTCGGAAGAGGGCGTTCCCGGATAACCGGAAACCAGATTCACCCCTGCCGACAGCGCGCCCAAGGCGATCGCGCCGTTGCCCATTACATATTGTTTACTCATTTCATCATCCTCTTGCGCGGGTAATCCGCGCGTAGTATTTGCCTGTCTATCATATCATAAATCGATGCGGATATCTACCCCTATCATAAAAAAGACAAACTTTCTTATCACCGGATCAATCCCGACGCTTTGATCGCACCGATCCCTTTTGTCGGATCGTTCACCAATTATGACAACATAACAGGGCTGCCGCATCAAATGCGACAGCCCGTTCGTCTTTTATTTATTCTCACTTTCGTCGGAATCGCCTTTATATTCCAGACAAAGCATCGTCAGATCGTCAAACTGCTCGGCGTCCTTCACGAACCTGTCGACCGCCTCTCGAACCGCCTTCAGGATCTCCTTCGGCGATTTGTCGGCGCATTCATTCAGCGCCGCGAGCATCCGATCGGTACCGAAGAGCTCCTCGCTGATGTCGGACGCTTCCGGAACGCCGTCGGTATAGAGGAAGAGCTTGTCACCCGGCTTGAGCTGTATCTCACACTGTCTGTACCTGATCCCTTCCATACCGCCGAGTACGAACCCGTGCTTATCCTTATAGAGGCCGAAACTGCCGTCCTCCTGCGTCAGCACCGGGTATTCATGTCCCGCGTTGGCAGCCGTCAGCTTACCGGTCGATATCTCCAGGATTCCGAGCCATGCCGTGATAAACATTTCCGCCCTGTTGTTGGCGCAGATCTGTTCATTTGCCGTCGACAGGATCTCGGCGGGACTTTTACCCATTTTTGCGTTGTTCCTGATGATGATCATGGTCGCCATCATAAACAGCGCCGCGGGTATGCCCTTGCCGGAGACATCGGCGATCACCAGACAGAGACGGTCGTCGTCGATCGGGAAATAGTCATAGAAATCTCCTCCGACGTCCTTCGCGGGAGTCATCGAAGCGTAGAGGTCATACTCTGCCCGATCCGGGAAATCTGACGGCAGCATACCCTGCTGAATATTTCTGGCGGTATTCAGCTCTGTCGTGATACGTTCTTTTTCAACCTCTTCCCTATGCTTCTGCTGCATCCTGTTGATCTTACTCAGATAGATTCCGCGCAGGATAGCCGCCAAGAGCAGTATCAATGCGATACCGGATACAACGATAAACCATATCTGCTCATAAAAGGCTTTTTCCTTCACGATCTTCACGGTCACCGTTTTTTCTTTCTTGGTGCGGGAATCCGTGACCTTCATCACAAAGTGATACTCGCCGCCGTGCAGATTCGTATAATCGATCGGCACGAGTTCTTCGCGGCTGACGGTCGTATAGCGGTCAGTAAAGCCCTCCAGACAGTAGGAGACCTGTTGCGTCATCAGCGAATAATTGAACACAAAAGCATAGATCGTCAGCGTTTCGGTATCGGAGGGGATCGTAAAATTGCCGTCCTCATCCGGGAACTGCAGTTTATCATCGACCTCGATATACGGAACTGACACCTTGTAATCCATTTCAACGTCATATCCCGATTCGATGTTCATCTGTACCACACCGGTGTTGCCGGAAAGATAAAAGTTTCCGTTATCGGACAAGCCGCTGTAAGAGTTCGCCGTCGCGGTACAAGCCAGTCCGTTCGCAATAGAATAGTGCGCCGGATCGATCTCTCCGTTTTCCAGCATCGCATCCGTCTGAGTCACATAGATACCGTTGCTGCTGAGGATCCACATCTCGTCCGCGCTGTTCTGGACAAAATCGAAATTGTTGGTATAGGGAAAACTATTGATCGTCGTGATCTGATGATCGGGCGTCATATAGCCGATAGAGTTGCTGGAAACGATCCATACGATATCTCTCTTATGATCGCGCTTGAGGCGCAGGATCGTATCCGATGACAGCCCGTCCTTCAAACGGAGCGTATCGACGCCGTTTTCGCTGATAGCATAGATACCGCCGCCGTTCGAGCCGGCAAGGATCTCGCCGTCCTTGCCCTCGGCAACCGTCAGAATAACGGTATTATCGAGACCGTCGTCCTTGCCGTAACTGTGCTCGACCTTATCGTCCTTCACGATACTGACGCCGTCGTTCGTCGCGACCGCGACAGAACCGTCCTTCATTTCACATACAGTCCTGATTTTATTGGAGATCAGACCGTTTTCCGTACCGTATGCTTTCACAATACCGTGATCGTAGCAAAGCAGACCGAAATAATTGAAAGTGGAGATCCAAAGCCTGTCTTTACTGTCTTTGATCAGCGATCGGATACGTTCGGCTTTCAGCATATCGATCAGATCGGTATATTCTTCACCGTCAAAAGAGAAGGGCTCTTTCAGCGCGAGAGAATCCAGCGCGTCGTTTTCATCGACCACGGTCAGTCCCGTGTCCGTACCGATAAACAGCTTTTCGTCATAGATACAGGTCGAATTGACCACGGCGGAGGGCAGCTGATAATCCAGATAGAGATCGGTAAACATATTAGGGGTGATCTTCAACACGCCCTGGCGGGTCGAGCTGAGCCACAGATTTCCCTCATAATCCTGAATGATACTATTGACCTTGTTGTTCATCGGAATGCCTTCGAGCACTCTGACGTCGTTTCCGAAAAGGGAAACGACATTGTCGGACGCGCAAGCCCATACTCTGCCGTTGATATAGGTGAGGCTCTCTATCAGGGTCAGCGCATCATCCGTGATGGTTTTGACAACGCTTGGCGTATCGTTCATATTGCAGTAGTATATGCCCTCATCCGAACCGAAATAGATATACCCGGGACGATTCTTATCGGGGAGCATACAGCGGATAACGGGAGTCGGGATCGTATCGCCGGGATAATACTGCACGATCTCCCTATTCTTGAGGGTGAACAGGTCATTTTCGTCGGAAAGGCAATACACCAAGCCGTCGGAACCCAGCTTCATATCGATGATATTGCTGTCTATGATGCGCTCATCCGTCAACAGGTTCGTCTTCATGTCATCTTCGATCGAAAACAGACCGTCCTTGGTACCGATGTAAATCGTACCTTTCGGATCCTCGATGATACTGTTAACCGCAAGGGACTTCAAACCTTCTTCCGTTCCCCAATGTAAAATGTCGGTGCGGTGAAGCATGGTCAGACCGCTGTCGTTCGAGCCGAGCCACAGCCTGTCCTTTTTATCGGCGAAAAGACTGACTACGCCCGAAACGCCCAACGAAGAATCCATGCGGTCGAAGCGGTTGCCGTCATAGCGCACAAGCCCGCCGTAGCTGCCGATCCAGATGAAGCCTTCGCTCGTCTGTGTGATCGCGTTCGCCTCAGACGTCGGCAAGCCGTTCGTATTATTATACAGCATAAACGAGTAGCTCGCGCCTTCCGCAAACGGATCGAAAACGCTGTCTTTACCATCCAACTGCGCGGCGTTCATTACCGGTAAAGCCGCAAAAACAATAATGATCGCAATCAGCACTGCCGGTATTGCCAAAAGCCGTTTACGGCAATATCTCTTGATCATTCTTTTCATCTGTCCGGATTTCTTCACTGTATCACCCGCCTTTTATCCTGTCGTTCGTCAATGCAAGATCACGGATCGCCTGTATACGACCCGGATCGATCAGATTATTGATTATTTTACAAGTTGGATTATAACATATCGCGGATCAAAAATGCAAGATACATCCATATCTTTTATAAACATAAAAACAGTCTCCTGCGTCAAAAGCTCTGACGCAAGAGACTGTTATCGATTTGTGTGATCCGGTTCTACGATGAATCATCAATCAAACCGGTTTGCAAAAGGGTCAGTTAAGACTGCGCGGGGAATGTACTGATGATACCCGCGACAAAGCGCTGGATCAGGGTCGCGTCGATGATCGTGACATCTCCGTCGCCGTCGACGTCGGCATTCAGCTGATTCAGCGGCGTCGGCAGGGCGATGCCTGCTTCAAAGCGCTGGATGTAGGTGACGTCAAGAATACTGATATCGCCGTCCTCATCCGCGTCGCCCAGATCAATAATAACAGGGGGCTCGGTGGGTACGGGAGGATCGGTCGGAGCCTCTGTGGGAACGGGAGCCTCAGTCGGTACGGGAGGATCGGTGGGCGTTACGGCGCCGGGAGTGAACGCCTTGCCGACACGCGCCATCGGGACGGTGAGATGATCGGCGTCCTCTTTCTCCATCGAGGTGGAGGAGTCCGCGGAATAGGGCTTTGCGGCGTTGTCGGACATCGAAAGGTCATAGGGCAGACAGTCCATACCGGAGGTGCCGAAGGTGGAGATCTTCAGCAGACCGATGCCGTTGTTCTCGATGTCAGCGGCGGTGATATCCAGATTCGCGAGCGGGATGGACATCTCATAGAACATATCCATCGAGGCTTTATGATTCTTGCCGTAGAAGTCGGTGAGCTGACCGTCAACACAGTCGCCCGGTGTACGGTTGCTCTTACCCGCCTTGGGGATACCCATCAGCTTACCGGACAAGGTCTTGCCGTTGCCCCATTTGATGTTGATGCCGGTATCGGCTCTGGCGATTGTCAGATCGGGGTTGTCGGCGTCCAGCAATCCTTCATCGTCAGCGGTGAAGATGAACGGACCGTTGGAGGCGTTGGTGGAATAGGCGACGACATGGTCGGCATGAGCGTCAAGTGTGTTGCCGCTGTTCCAGAGAGTGCCGGTCGCGGTCTCACCGTGGGTGATGTTACCGTTGCCGGTATAGACATACAGGAAAACAGGGATGTTGTTGATCCACAGGTTGCCCTGCGTCATCGGGTAGTCTTCACCGGGCGCAACAACGTCCTGCACGTTTGCCATCTCATACATGACGTAGAGATTGGTATCATCCCAGGCGGCGTACATAGCATAATCGTCAAAAGCGATCTCATGCATCGACCAGCCGGCGTAGACACGGGGATCGTCGTTCGCGACGCCCTGCGCGATCAGCATTGACTGTTCCCAGTCGGACTTGTCGCCGTCGATGGTGATGGTCTTGCGTTTGCCGTATCCGTTGTTCGGGTTGGTCGCGTAGTTGCCGCCGACCGGATCGGAAGTACTACCATCGGTAGCAGGTCCGGTGGAGGAGCGCTTTTTGAAGGTGCTGCTCTTGGTAGTGGTGCCGTAGCTGTTGGTGGCGCTGATATCCAGCTTGATGGACGTGCCCTCGGGGGAATTCGCGCCGATGGTCACGGTCGCGGAGCCGTTGATCACGACATGGGAACCGTTATCAATGGTATAGTAAGCGGAATCCGCATCTTCGACAGTGATGGTCACGTCGATAGAACCCTTGAAGCTGCCGCCGTCCTTGGAGACGGTGATGACGGGTACGGGATCGGGGTTGTAATCCTCCCACTTGTTGGTGGCAAAATCATAGAGCTTGTTGCCGCCGGGATATGCAATATCCGGGGTTTGACCGCTGCCGTTGAAGATGATCATATCAAACTTGTCGTCGGGAACGGTATAGACATAGACGTCCGTTTCACCGGAAACCTTGGTCATCGCGACGCCCGGCCAAGCGTGGTTGTTCTCTTCCGTGTTCTTCTTCCACATATAGCAGTACGGGACGAAGCTTGCGCGGCAATAGACCTTATCGCCCGCGGCGGCGGTAACGTTGACCGCGGCGACGGAGATGGTCAAAACGACCAGTACGACCGCTAAGATGATTGCGAGTAATTTCTTTGAGATTGTCAAAACAATCCCTCCTTTTTTCAATGTTAATTACCTAAACAGGGCTGCTTCAAATCAAGCGGGTGACGCCCGTATCTGACGCCCTTATCTATTAATTTAAGTATAATTGATGAAGGGTCAAAAGTCAATTGAGCAAAGGGACGGAACACGCCGCCCGATCCACCGCTTATTTGGTAGTATTGTGTAGATAAGGCGATTTATCGGGAATCGGCACCGACATCAAAAAGCGCACCGAAACCGAAACGCGGTCTCGATGCGCTGTGATCAATGATGCTATTCGATGGGTTTTCCGATACCCTGCGCAGCGGTCGGTAAATTCGCTAAATATCGCTGGATACAGGTCGCGTCGATGATGGTGACGTTCCCGTCCTTATCGACGTCGGCGCGCGTGATCGCTTCCTCGGCGAGAGGTACGATATTGGCTTCATGGCGCTGGACGGCGGTCACGTCGATGACGTCGACCGCACCGCTCATATCCGCGTCGCCGAGCAGCGGCGAGGGCACATAATTCGGTGCGAACTGCTCAGAAAGCCACGCCGCTCGGCTGAGCATCCAGTCGGATGCGTAGTTGTACATATCCTCGAAATTCTCGTCGTAATGCGTTGCCGCCGTGTCAACGACCATCTTCTGCGTCGCGCTGTCATACTGCGCTTTGTACAGGGTCGAATGATCCGCGATCCAGCTGCCGGTATTGATCAGCCAGCCGCTCTCGTAGTTCATCGCGGCGGAGTCGTTGATCAGATCAAAATACGCGTCCTTGGTATAGAGATCCGTATTAATCTCCCGATCGATCTTAGCGCCGGAGAAGTGATGTAAAGCAGGCATGAACTTCTCGAACCAGATCTGCGGCAGCGCGTTTTTGACTGTCGCGTTCTGAGAGATCCTCGCGATGATATTGTTGGAGCGTTTCGCGGTAGCGCTGGATTTGCCCTTATGCTGACACCACCAGCCGGTATATTCCTCATAGTCGGTCACGCCGATGTTTCTCAGCTCGTTCCTGACGCCGGTCGCGTTGCCCAGAGAATTATCGTAGTCCCATACGGGCGAGCCGTAGAATTTATAGTCGCCGTTCTCGTCCTGACGGTAGGTAAAGAAGGTGCTGGACACGCCGCTGTCCCAGTTTTTGCCCAGCTCGTTGATCAGATAGAGCTTCGCGACAGACGGGATATCGGCAACAGCGGAGAGATTGCCGGTCGGAGAGGTCGCGCTGTAAAAGGCGCTGAACTTGGTCTTGACATACGCTTTGACCTCGTCGTAACCGGGCTCGCCGGGATCGATCTCGGGAGCCTTGATGGTAATCTTCATGTTGTTGGTGGTGACATAGTAATCGCCGTCGGTCGCGCTCGCGTCGACCTCCGCGATAAAGGCAAAGTCTTCTTTGATACTGCCGTCTTCATTCAGATAACCGTCATCGGTGACCTCGGGCACCAGGCTGCCCGGCTCGACCTTTTCGCACATCAGATAGGAGCCCCAGTAGAAGCCGTTGACATAGAAATCCACATAGCGCGAATCGGACGCGTAAGGCAGACCCACCGCGTCGGAAAGGTCATACAGGATGCGGTTGCGCGAGAGGGAATCATCCTGATAGTTCGGCAGGATGGAATACTTCTTGTTCTTCTCCATACCCGCGATGCTGACCTTCTTGTCATAGGTGATATTATAACCCTTCTTGGGCTTTGCCCACGAGGTATTGCCTCTGCCCTTGATCTTTTTGACAGCGGTGTTGTCGATCTTGCCGTCGGGGGTGACGATCGCGCCGGTCGCTTGCGCGCTGTTGCTCTTATCCGCATTGAGATAAGACATCAGATCGGTACCTGCGCCGTCCGCGTCGGGATTGTTGATATAGATCGCGCCCTCGGCGTTCGAGTTCATGATCTTCAGCGTATAATTCTCGCCCGCGGCAGTCACCGTATAAGCCGTATCGGCGGCATAAGGTACGCTTTCGGTAGTCTGAGCGGCGATACTGACGCCGTTGAGAGTGACCGCCTCGTTATATCCGTTGTAGACGTCGACGGTGTTTTCAGCGGCGGAAGAAGGCAGGAAGAAATATTTTTCATTTGACTTCGAGACGAAGAAGTCCTCGTCGTGCACGCTCTGCCATGCCTGCCATGCCTGTGAGTCGGCGGAATCGCTGACCGCGTGGACATACAGCGCGGGCTCCGCGGCAAAGTCCGACGGCGTTCCCTTGTCCTCGGCGGCAGCCGCTCCCGTGATCGGAATCATCGCCGCGATGAGGAGTAAAGTGAGTAATAACAGCAGTGATCTTTTCATAACAGGGTCCTCCTAAAAACTTTATATTATACCCCATACTCTGTACATCTCTTTTGTACGGAGTATTTATTCCGAATTTTCATTTTTATTATATCTTTTTATCTCTGATTTTACAATACTTTCAGAGAAAATTATTCGGTTATTTGGCGGCGGGTTATGCAAAACCGTTATCCCGCGTTATCGATGTACCGTCACGGATCATTCAGGCGGCGCACCGCTTTATCGCGAAAGGCGGTATACTTCTTTTCGGGGATCGGCAGCTCGGTACCGTCGGTCAGAGTGACCTTGAATCGTCGGATATTGCGGATATAATCCGGGTTGACCATATAGCTCTGGTGACAGCGGAGAAACAAATGACCGTACCGCTTTTCAAGCGCGGTGATAGATGAAAGCACCTCGACAGTACCGTCGGTCGTGTACAATACGCTGTGTTTGCCGCCGTGCGCCGCTTCGATATGAATGATCGTATCGGACAGGAAGAAGTAATCCGAGCGGTCGAGGCCGTGAAAATGAACGCGCTCGCCGTGCGACTCCTGTACATTGTTCCGGTGGTACACCTCATGGAAATTGGTGGGATAGATCACGTCGTCGTCGTGCTTTGCATGCGGGTTGGAGATATGACACACCAGTATCCTCGGGACCTTCTCCTTTTCCCCGTCCTGTGTGTCGATCACGCGCTCGCACCACGTCATCTGGAGGCGTTGATACAGGGTGATGTCCTCGCGGTCGGGATAATGGGTCGTGACCGGATAGCTGAGCATCACGTCGCAGAAGGACGGATTCGCACTGATATGCATGACCTCCATATTTCCCAAAGAGAATAATAGAGAATGTTCCTCCGCTTGCCAGATGCGGATCATCTCTTCCCTTCCGTGGATGAACTGCCCCTCGGCAGGACCGTACCACAGCGCGTCGTCGTCCATGTGGAGCAGGAAAGGCATATAGTCATTATCGTAGTATTTCATGATCAGCTCGGCGGAGAGATCGGCGATCTGTTGCTGGTTCATAACGAGCTCCTTTATCTTCTATTGAATCACCCCTATTATAACGTAGTCAAGACAATTTTACAAGTTATTTTTGTTGTTTTACAAGTCATTTTAGAAATACTATTGACACAAAAACGCTCGATATTGTACAATATGATCATAGAAAAAACGCCCCCGTTTTATATAAAAAAGGAGGACTGACCATGAAAAAGATGATGAAGATTTTAACCGTTATGCTCGCTGTATGCGTGCTGTTCGCGGCGCTGCCGCTGACCGTTCACGCGGAACCGACCGCGTATGACCTGTGGATCGGCAACACGCAGGTCACCGCCGCAAACTGCGGCGACATCCCCTCGGTCACAGAGGGTCACGCGAGCTTCGACCCCGTGACCAACACCCTGACTCTGAACGAGGTGGGTAAGGTCTTCGGTCAGACCAACAGTTCGGTCATCTACTCTATGCTCGACCGCCTCAACATCAGGCTGATCGGCAAGAACGTCCTTGATTATTATTATTTGGATGGCGTCTGGTACGCTGCAGGCAGCACCTGGTACGAACGCAATAATGGTATCCGATCCACCGGCAGCCTGACCTTCACCGACGGCGGCAGGGGCAGCCTCATGCTGTACGGCTTTGAGTGCCCGATTGACGCTTACGGCAAGTCCGTTACCGTAGAGAGCGGTGTTTATTTGTATATCGATATGTACGGACAGGAAATGTATTTTCCTGTTGCTGTCGACTGCGGCTGCCTGACCGTCAGCGGAGGCGAGCTCGAGATCGACGGTCGATACAGAGATACGACCGGTGATTCCTCCTATTCCGATTTTGGCGGAGACGTCTACAGTTATGCCGAGGGCGTTAATGCCGACAGCTTCACGATGACCGACGGCAGCGTCAGAATCGTGAACGCAGAAAAAGGTATCTCCGCCGGACAGTCGATCACGATCAGCGGCGGCAAGCTGGATATCAGCTCAGGCGGCAGCTGTGTCAGCAGCGACAACGATATCGACATCAGCGGCAGGCATACCCGCCTCGAGCTCTGTTCAGGAACCGTTGCGATGTACGGCCGCGGCAGCCTCAATATATCCGGCGAGCTTTCCATCCTCTCTCCCGTGGGCGGCAGCATCGGCACATGGTACGGCTTTCCCGCAATCGTCAACGCCGACGGCAGCGGCGCGAAGAACGTCCTGATCGAGACAGCTCAGAGCAGCGTCGTAGATAATATATGGCTCACGATGACGATGCCCGAGGCAGGCGACAGCAGGAGCGATATTGAAGCGTCCGTCAAGGTCGTCCCCGAGGACGAAAGCCTCTACCGCGTCAGCAGTCTGTCGTTCGGCGAGGTTCTCGAGAACGGCGTCGATTGGGGCGTCACATCCTTTGAGGGCGGCAAGACCTACGTCCTCGACGTGTGCGTCAACACCTATGACGGTATCACCCTGCTCGGCGGCGGAACGGATTCTTCTCCCGACCACTTCCACGCCTATGTCAACGATATGGAGATCGCACCCGAGATCTATCAGACCACCGTATGCCGGCTGTACTATTACTTCACCTTAGCGCAGGTGTATCATATCACCGTCAACGGCGGCAGGGCGTATGACGACTTCGATTCCATCACCGGCGAGCCTGTGACCGCCGTCAAGGAGAAGGGTGTAGTGATCGTCATGCCCGACGCTGTACCCGGCAAGTATGTCACAGGCTGGACAGCCGAGCCCGAGGTCGATTTTGTTATCAATGACGGCTATCTCGCGGCGTTCCTCATGCCCGACAGCGACGTCGCTCTTACTCCGGTATACGCAGACCAAATGCCTGTCGTGCATGATCTCAGAAACGGCGGAACGGATATTGACGGTACCCTGATGGGTATTCTGACGCTGATGTACCGCCCCGACAAGATAGATTATTCCAGCGGCGAAGAGATCACCGTCGACCTTGACGGTGACAGCTTCGACGATATCGGCATGGTATGGACATGGAACAGTGAGACGCAGGAAGACAGCTGCAAAGTCTATCCCTTGGAAAGCACTAAACTCTCCGGCATTTACACCGTCAGCGAGCCGAATATCTCGCCCTGTTATCCCGTCCGCTTCATCTTCCCGAGCAACAGTAATAACGTGACCCTCCTGATCGATACGGGCACACACGGCGAAGATATCTCCTTAGAGGTGCCGCGCGGTACACGCATCTCCGACGCGCTGTTTGAAAGCGGCATATACGAAGAGCTCGAAGCGATGGATAGCGAAAACTATTTCTGCCGCGGAGACGTTACGACAAAGCCGTTTTCTGAGTTTACAGACGAGGACGAGTTCTACGAGGACACCAACGCAATCTGGCTGGGTACTGCTAACGAGGATATGGTGCTGTACGCCTGCTTCCTTGAGAGGATCAAAACCGTCGAGCTGACCTTGAAGCGTCCTGTTGCCGGAACAACCGTCACCGTGGATGAAAACTATGTTCAGGACCCCTCGCCCGAGATCACCCTCGCTCCCGATCAATACTGCTATCTCCACGAAGAGGATACGTACATCGTTTGGACAGCAGGTGTGGAAGATTATGAACCCTTTGCAGGTACGTTCATCGAGGGCGAGAGCTACTATACCACTTTCTATATCTGGTCCGACTTCAGATATTATATCGGCAATGATGCGACCGTGATCGCGCACGGCGCGACGGTAGAGGAAGCCTACGGAGAGATGGGGCTCATGGTTACCCTGTCGGCTAAGGCAATATCTCCGGCAATCCTCGGCGATGCGGACGGCGACGGAAATGTGACTGTAATGGACGTGACATGGATTCAGCGTAAGCTGGCAAATTCATCAGTTCCGGATACCTTTGATGAAACAGCCGCCGATGTTGACGGCGACGGAAAAGTGACCGTTATGGATGTAACCTACATCCAGCGCTATAACGCCAATATGACCGTCCCCTACCCGATCGGCGAACCGATAGCTTAATAGCCAAATTAAAGAAACCGCGTACGGATCAGCTCCTGTACGCGGTCTTTTCTGATTCAATATTATGATTGGATGATCCATCAGGGATCATTCTTCAGCAGTTTTGATATCCGATTCTGCGGATTCCTGTGATGCAGCGAATTCTCCGGGAGCAGCGGCAGCAGCTTCTTCCTCCGCCAGTTCGGCGGCTCTTCGCGCTCTCGCTTCGCTCTTTCTCTGCAGCCACGGAATAAACTTCTCATCGTAGATAAAGGACAGGATCGCCGCGACGGGGATCGCCAACAGCACACCGACAATACCGAACAGGTTGCCGCCGACGGTGATGGAGATCAGCGTCCATACCGGCGCCATGCCGAAGGAGCTGGAGAAGAGTCTGGGCTTGATGACATACGCGTCGAGGATTTGGATGCCGATGGTGAAGATCAGGAACCACAGCGCAAATGCCGGCTTGACCAGCACCAGCACCAGCGCACCGATGACCGCGCCGATGATGGGACCGAAGGTCGGTATCAGGTTGCATACGCCGACGACGAACGATACCAAAGGCACATACGGCATGCCGAGGATCAGCATGAATATCGCGTTGGAGATACCGATGATCAGCGCGTCGATGACGTTGCAGCCGATATACTGGGTAAAGATATCGTCGCAGCGCTTCCAAAACTTTGTGCTGCTCTCGTACTTTTTCGGGGTATAGAGCGCCTTGCGAAGTCTGCGCAGTCCCTTCACCATATACTCCTTGCTGAAAAGGATGTAGATCGCGAGGATGACGCCGATGACGATGGTGATCACTGAGGCGCCGATATCCTTGGTAGCAGTGAGTACCGACGAGAGATCCTTGGAAAGACTGTTGACCAGATTACCCAGCCAGTTTCTGATAGATGTTTCGATGGCAAGCAGATCGATACGAACACCGAAGCCGAGAGAGTTGATCTTTTCGACCACGGTTTCCACGGTCGCGTAATAAGTGTCTGCGTTCGCGATCAGCATGGAGATACTGCTGATTAAGGAAGGAATCAGCATTCCGATAAAAACAGCCAGCAGAGCAAACACAAGAACCAGCGCGACGACCGAAGAGATCGTTCTCCTCAGCTTTTCCTTCTTCATCTTCACAAATACTTTGTTTTCAAAGAATTTCGCGACCGGATCGATGATATACGCCAGCACCAGACCGATGATAAGCGGCGCCAGCACCTTCGCGATAGTCGAGAACAACCCGGCGAAGGAACCCAGATTGGCAAGGATCAGATAACAGACGAGCGCGGCACAGAGGATGCCCCCTGCCATCGCCGCCAGCGTATAAACGATCTTACGGTTTTCAACAAGCTTGCTAAATCTCTTCATTTCTACGTCTCCTTGTTATATAAGATAACGTACTCTATCAATTAACGTATCACAAATGCACCGAAAAATCAATACCTGTTATCGTTTGATCAATAACTTTTTTCAACATTAAATATTATAAGCTATATCGCACGATATCACGCGAATCGGAATCAGGGATAATAATCCTGTCACGTCGAAGAAAATCACATTACGTTATTGATTAACCAATCGAGATGTGATACACTTATGCTGAAAAAACATCAATGATAAACGGAACAGAAGGTGAGTTACAGTGGATAACATTTACGGGTATGTCAAATGGATCGGCGACTTTACCTTTGACGAAAAGGAATTCAACGATATCGACGCTGTGGTGCTATGCACACTGTCGTATTATGAGCTCAAGCTGACAAAAGATCACCCAAGCGCTCCTCTGACTCTGCGTGAAACCTTTCGCAGGATCATGGCGCAGACAGGAGAACCGCCCTTTTACACGGCGACCAAGAATAAGTGGAGCACGGATTTCTGTGAGATCTGCGCGAAGTCTGCCCGGTTCGGCGGTATGCTGGTAAAAAACTATACGGAATCGCTCGATCACGAAAAAGCCGTTCAGTTCTCGGCGGTCACATTTGAGTTGCCGCGTCATTTCAATTTTATCGCTTTTCGCGGTACCGACGATACGCTTGCCGGATGGAAAGAAGACTTTATGATCTCCTTCACCCGCACGCGTGCACAGGAACTGGCGCTGCAGTATGCGCAGGAAAACATCCTCCCCGACACCGTCAATATGATCGGCGGTCATTCCAAAGGAGCGAATCTGGCGCTGTATGCCTCCGCTTATCTGAAATTCGATCTGTGGGATCTGGTCAGCAGCGTCTGGCTGCTGGACGGTCCCGGCTTTTGCCCGGAGGTCTTGGACGTCTCGGATATTGAAAAGGTGAACCGCCGCGCCGTGCGGATCATTCCCGAATTCTGCGTGATCGGCAAGCTGTTTGAGCCAAGCATCGACAACACCCTGATCATCAAATCCTCCGGTAACGGACTGCTGCAGCACGATCTCTTCACATGGGGAATAGAGTACGGAGAGCTGGTGCCCGCGGACGGGATCGCGGAACAGGCGGAGAAGATGAACGATCTGATCGTCCGGTGGATCGAAAATATCGATCAAAGCGAGCGCGAGACCTTTATCAACGAACTGTTTGACGCACTGTCTTCCGAAGGCGCCCTGACCGTCAGTGATATCATGGAAAAGGGATTGGATTCGATCGAAAGCATCGCGATGACGCTGCTGTCAGGCAGTCACACGACCCGCAAAGCGGTCGCCTCGCTCCCCGAACAGGCGCTGTTCGGCAATGCGTTTTCAAAGGTCAAAAAGATCGGCTTCATCCAATGGCTCAAAGAATGTCATATCGCGAAGGACATACTGCTGATAATCGTCGGCTTATTCTTCGTGCTTGCGTCCGACAAGGCGCTGGATATTACCGCGATGATCTTCTTCCTCGCGTTGACGGCGGTCGAGCTCGTGCTCACCATACGCAGGCTGGCGCAGGCGGGCTGGAGCATCGGCAAAGTCAAAGAACGCCTCTATATCCTCGCGGCGCTGGTCGCGATCTGTATCGTGATCGTCGTCAAGGATCAGGCGCTGTTCATGTTCGGCAGTCTTCTCTACGGCGTCGCTTCGCTGATCTTTGCGTTCCGTCAGCTGTCCGGTGCATTGAACAAAGACAACGATATCGTGATGCGCGTCATCCACGGCGCTGAAACCGCGGTGCTGTTCTACTTCGGCGTCACGTTCCTGACCATCAGTTCCGATCAGATCTACGGTTACGCCCTCTTTGTCGGTATTCTGCTGATGGTCGACGGCGCTTCGCGAATCGCGGGCCGCATCTACCGCAAATCGCATCCGGAAAAGCCGAAAAAAGCCAAAAGAAACAGAAGCAGAGACAGGAGAAAAACCGAACGATAATCATCACGACGTTAAAAAGGAGCAGCTCGCCGAGCTGCTCCTTTCTGTTTCGATATTACATATCTGCCTCACCGGCGCATTTAAGGTAACGGGAGTCGAACCACAACCGCCGATAATGAGTTGTTTTCAGCCTTTATCGGCTTATCGTCGATCGCAACCCGTCAGGGTTACTCCTCCTCTGCACCGATAAATCCAAGAAAACAATCTCATTCTCGGTGCGA
>JAFRDE010000037.1 GCA_017403985.1 Ruminococcus sp.
TTCTTGGCGGCAGATTTGCGCCCGCTCATCGTCAAAATCCTCGTGAATACGTCAGTATTCGCTGCGGTTTTTCCTCGACCGGACTCAAATCTGCTCGCCAATAACTGCTTCGCACCGAGAATGAGATTGTTTTCTTGGATTTATCGGTGCAGAGGAGGAGTAACCCTGACGGGTTGCGATCGACGATAAGCCGATAAAGATTGAAAACAACTCATTATCGGCGGTTGTGGTTCGATTCCCGTTACCTTAAGGATAACATAAAACATGATGAAATGCTATACCTCAAAATCATACAGGAAGTTTTCGATCGCCTCATCCAGATGAGCGGGGGAGAGATGCTCTTTGTTGAATGTGTCGATCAGGGATATAACCTTATCTTTGTCAAGCGAGATATCCTCGATGACGCGGATGACGGAAAAACCCCGGCAAACCGAAATGCCGTAGGTTCCATATACTCCGTTCTCACGGTCAAGTTTTTGCTCTGTGTACAGTCGATAGGATATCACACGTTGCTCCTTGTGAATATTTTTCACATTATAGTGCGATTTTATCACTGATTTCTGCCTTTTGCAAGCTTTTCTACAAAAGTGTAATGAACATTACAGCTTTCGACGGGATATATCTGTTTTTGTAACCGAAACAGAGTGAACCTTACTCATTCCGCTTGAATTGCCGCGGCGGTTGTGTTATGATGACATCAGTTATCAGTGGATAGTTTTTAGTTAATAGTTGTTAGTTATTTATCTTTAAAAATTCAGGAATGCATATGGAAAACATGATTTACGCAGAGAATCTGCGCAAGGAATTTAAAAAGATCATCAAGGAACCCGGGCTCAAAGGTTCTGTCAAGGCGCTGTTCAAGCCGAAGAAGGAGATCATCACCGCGGTGGACGATATCTCCTTTACCGTGCCGAAGGGCGAGATTCTCGGCTTTATCGGTCCCAACGGCGCGGGCAAAAGCACGGTCATCAAAATGCTGACCGGCATTCTGATGCCCACCTCGGGCATGTGCCGCATCAACGGACAGATCCCGCAGAAGGACAGAAAGAATTATGTGCGCGAGATCGGAGTCGTGTTCGGCCAGCGCACACAGCTTTGGTGGGATTTGGCGCTCAGGGAGACCTATGCCGTCCTCAAAGAGATCTATCAGGTACCCGACGAGCAGTATCGTAAGCGCATGGCGTTTTTGAACGAAGTACTGGAGCTGGACGACTTTATCACCAGTCCCGTGCGCACCCTTTCGCTCGGACAGCGGATGCGTGCCGATATCGCCGCGTCCCTGCTCCATTCGCCGAAGGTGCTGTTCCTCGACGAGCCCACCATCGGTTTGGACGTCGTCGTCAAGGAGAACATCCGTAATGCGATCCGCAAGATCAACGAGGAGGAGGGCACGACCGTCATCCTCACCACCCACGACCTCGCCGATATCGAGTTCCTGTGCGAGCGCATCGTGATGATCGACAAGGGCAAAAAGGTGTTCGACGGCAGTCTGTCCGGATTGAAGCATAATTTCGGCGACGTCCGTACGCTCGAATTCGAGCTGGTGAACGCGCCGGATTTCAAGCTGCTCGATTATCAGCGCCGTTTCCGGCTGACAGAGGACGAGATCAGCGCCGAGCGCGACGGCGTTATGGCGAAGGTGCGCTTTGATACCGCCAAGGTGAGCGTTGAGGATGTCGTTTCCTACACCTTGCAGACCGTCCACGTCAAGGACCTGAACATCAAGGACGTCGAGATCGAAGAGATCATCAAGCGCCTGTACCGCCGCGAGGTGAGCCTATGAGCAGGATCAAGCGCTTTTTCCGCACCTACAAGCCTTTTACCCGTGCGGGGATGCAGGAGATGGTCGCCTATCGCGCGAACTTTATCTGCCATCTGATCGGCGAGATCCTGTCCGCGTTCATCATGTATTTCGTCTGGAAAGCGGTCTTTCTCAGCTCCGACAGCGAGACTTTCATGGGCTTTACCATGGAGGATATGGTGGTGTTTCTGTTCATCACCTTCCTGACCGGATATATGACCTACTCCGACGGCTCGTTCGCGGTAGGGGAGGAGATCATCGAGGGTTCGATCGCCATGCGCATGATCCGTCCCTGTTCCTTTGAAATGAGCTTTCTTTTCCATGAGCTCGGCGACCGCATCGTATCGGTGGCGATGATCTTCGTCCCGATGGTAGCGGGCGTGGAGATATACCGCTATGCCGTCAGCGGAGAAGTCCGTTTTCAGATCGGCTGCTTCCTATTATATATAGTGAGTCTGTTCCTCGCGTATATGATCTCATTTTATTTCAACGTTTGCTATGGCTTTATGGCGTTCTTTTTCAAGAACCTTTGGGGCACGACGCTGATCAAAGAAACGCTGGTTTCCTTTTTGTCCGGCGCGATCATTCCGCTGGCGTTCCTGCCCTCGGGTCTGGCGGCTGTGCTGAATATCCTGCCGTTCGCGTCGCTGTCCTATACCCCCGTGATGATCTACATGGGGATGTATTCGACCTCGCAGATACTGTGGAGCTTCGGGTTGCAGATCTTCTGGCTGATCGTGATGTTCGGTCTCACCAAGCTGATCTGGCGCAGCGCAGTGAAGCATCTCGCCATACAGGGAGGGTAAGATATGAGAAGATACTTACGCCTCCACCGCATCTTTATCGCCCAATATCTGAAAAGGCTGATGGAGTACAAGGTCGATTTCCTGCTCGGGGCGATCGGTCTGCTGATCACGCAGGCGTTCCAGATCCTGTTCATCGGCATCATCTTCAGTCAGATCCCGACCCTGATCGGCTACACCTTCTCGCAGATCTTATTCATCTACGGCTTTTCGCTGATCGCGAAGTCGCTGGATCACCTGTTTACCGATAACCTCTGGATGGTGGGCTACCGCATCGTCCGCAAGGGCGAGTTCGACAAGTACCTCACCCGCCCGATCAACACGCTGTATCATGTGATCGCCGAGAACTTCTGCGTGGACGCGTTCGGCGAGATGCTGACCTGTATCCTGCTGCTGAGCTATTCCATCCCGCAGCTCGATATGCCGTTCCACTGGTATACCATCCCGCTGGCGCTGGTCGTCGTGGTATTCGCGACCCTGATCTACGCCTCGCTGAAGATCATGACCTCCGCGATCGCGTTCTGGACAAAGGCGAGCGGTCACATCACCCATATGCTGTATATGGCGAACGACTTCGCGAAATATCCCGTTTCTATATATAATAAGGCGGTACAGGTGATCATCACCTATGTGATACCGTTCGCATTTACCGCTTATTTCCCGGCGAGCTATTTTATGACCGGCGAGAATCCGCTGTTCTGCATCGGCGGTACGGTGGTCGCGGGCACGGTGATGTTCGCGATCGCGCTGTTCGTGTGGAACAGGGGACTGAAAGCCTATGAGAGCGCTGGGTCGTAAGACAGATGTGCCGTTTTCGGTAATCGGTAGGGGACGGCGGTTCCCGACGTCCCGAGTATGACGGATGTTACTGTTGCCGAAAGCGTCGGATAGGACACAAACCTACCTGCCGTGCGGGACGTCGACAAGCGCCGTCCCCTACAAGATTTTACTGATCACTCATCATTCATTATAGGTGTATCATATGAAAAATCCGTTTCTTTGTGTATCCGAGATCGATCAAACCGAATATTTGTCCATGCGCTGTTCGCTGAACCGCGCGGTGCTCGCAAAGCTCCCTTTATACGGCGTAGAGGATGAGATCGAGGGGCTGACCTTCAAGGAGATCTTTTCCACGCCCGCGATCGTTGCCGAGATCCGCCGCGTATCGAAGCGCTACGGCATCGACCTGAGCGCGGAGCCCGACTATCTTCTGCCGCAGTTCCTCGACAGAGCCCTGCAGTCGGATAATGCGCGCTATCGCCAGATGGCTGAAAAGGTCGTGAAGAGATTCGGCAGCCGACTCGGGCTGATTTTGCTGACGCTGAAAACGGGTCTGCCGGAGAACCGCGCCGCGCGCGACGACTGGGACGACGCGTGCTGGGCGTTCTGGAATTCTCTCGAGACCGTGATCCTGACCGGCGGGCTGGCGAGCTCCATGCTCGGCAGACGCTTCAAGGAGTACATCCTCACGGTGTTTGACGCGGCGAGGGTGAAGCCCTACCGCATCATGCTGTTCGACAACGGCACCTACATCGGCGTGATGGGCGTCGCTCAGCGGCTGATGGAGGACGATACCGCGTCGCTGGTGATGGACTTCGGTCATACCGGCGTCAAGCGCGCCGTCATCCGTAAGGCGGGAGGGGAGATCGCGGAGTTCTCGCCGCAGGAGAGCCTGCCGTCCCTGCATATGAAGAGCCGTTTTGACTCTGAGGACGAAAAGCGCCGCGAGGCGATCGAGCTGCACCGCTATATCGTCAAGACGATCGCGAAGTCCTATCGCGTCGGGTTGAACGACGCGCCGCTGAGCGATACGGTGCTGATCAGCATCGCAAATTATACCCACAACGGTATCCTGAACAGCGTGCGCGGCGGTTACGCAAAGCTCAGCGAGATCGGCTCGGATTACGCGCGGGTGCTCGAGGATGATCTTTCCGGCGAGCTCCACCGCGATATCAAGGTGCGGCTGGTACACGACAGCACCGCCTCGGCGCTGTACTTCGCGGACGTCGACAATTCCGTATGCATTACGCTCGGTACCGGCTTCGGCGTCGGATTCCCTGATATTAAAATCAAATGAGTAAATCAAGTGCGAAGAGGCGTTCGACGAAGGACGCCTCCTTTTGCTTTGTGATACCGGACAGCGCCGCTTTTACTCCTTTTTGAAGGCTGTTTTTTGTCGGTAACAAGATTGGATACAACATCATGTTGTTTTTTGTGCAAATAAAGAATTGCACTGTCAGAATCAACAAAAATTTGACAAAAAGATTGTGCAAAAAATCATCGTGAAATCTCGTCATTTTCGTTTATTTATTTTTGCAGTTATGCTATAATGATTGTAATTGGAATACTATGCTGTTCCATAGCACGAATATTTTTTATTTAAGGAGAGGATTACATGAAAATTCGTAGGATTATCTCCGTAGTTCTGGCAGTTCTGCTGCTGTCCTCGCTGTTCACCGTAGCGGCTTCCGCCGCTGAGGCTGATATGGCAGGGACCGGCTACGCGAACCAGACCTATCTTGAGAGCTACGCCACTAAGGCGGCTGCGGTTAACGATCTCGGCGCTACCTATACGCCGACTGCTACTACCTTTAAGGTATGGGCTCCCGAAGCCACCTCCGTACAGGTAAAAATGTTTACCACCGGTACCGACGCGGAGTCGGGCGCTGAGGTGAAAGGCACCTCCGCTATGACCTACGACAGCACCACCGGTATCTGGTCGCTCACCAAATCCGGCGACCTCAAGAACACCTATTACACCTATCTCGTGACCCGCAACGGCGTTGTCAACGAGACCGTTGACCCGTACGCAAAGGGCGTCGGCGCAAACGGCGATCGTTCCATGGTCGTCGATCTCGACTCCACCGATCCCGAGGGTTGGGCAAACGACAATCACGTTCTGTTCGACAACCCCGGTGAAGCGGTCGTATGGGAAGTTCACGTCCGCGATTTCTCTATCGACGTTTCTTCCGGCGTATCCGAAGCCAACCGCGGCAAATACCTCGCGTTCACAGAGGGCGACACCAAGGTCGGCGGCAACAGCGCCGTATCTTCCTGCGTTGACTATCTCGTTGAGCATAACGTCAACTGCGTACAGCTGATGCCCATCGAGGACTTCGCTTCTATCGATGAGACCGATAACCAGATCAAGCGCAACTGGGGTTATGATCCTAAGAACTATAACGTTCCCGAAGGCTCCTACGCTTCCGATCCCTACGACGGCAACGTTCGTATCAAGGAATTCAAGAGACTGGTTCAGGCGCTGCATGACCGCGGTATCTCCGTCGTCATGGACGTTGTTTACAACCACACCTTCGTCCGCGAGGGTTCTCCGTTCTCCAAGACCGTTCCGAAATACTTCTACCGCATGTCCAACATGAACAACAACACCTACCACAACGGTTCCGGTCTGGGCAACGTTCTGTCTTCCGAGAAGGCGATGACCCGCAAGTACATCCAGGATTCTCTGGTTTACTGGGCAAACGAGTATCATATCGACGGTTTCCGCTTCGACCTGATGGGCTGCTTTGACACCACATCCGTCAATGCTTGGCGTTCTGCTCTGAACAAGATCGACTCCCGCATCCTGATGTACGGCGAGCCTTGGGCGGGCGGCTCCGATATCGGTATCACCAACGCTGTTAACAAGAGCAACATCGCTTCTCTCACCGGTGTCGGCGGCTTCAATGAAGGCTATTCCGACGCGCTCAAGGGCAGCCATGAGACCGCTACCGGTACCGGCTTCCTCAACGGCGGTTCCAACACCGAGGTCTTGAAGGCTGCCGGCGGCACCGCGTCCGATTTCCCCGGCGCAAAGCCCGGTCAGATGATCGATTACACCGATAACCACGATAACTTTACGTTATTCGATAAGATCCTTGCCGCGAACAAGACATCAGGCTTTACGACCGGTAAGGATGATCCCTCGCTTTACAATAAGAATAAGAACGCGGTCAATAGTCCCAGCGCTCAGGTACTCGGACAGATGAAGGTCGCTCTGACCTCCTCTCTGACCACACAGGGTATTCCGTTCACCGTAGCGGGTACCGAGTTCTGCCGCACCAAGTACGGCGATCAGAACTCCTACCGCTCGCCCGATAACATGAACGCGATCGACTGGACCCGCGCTTCTACCTATAAGGATACCGCGAACTACTATGCCGGTCTCGTAGCGATCCGTAAGGCTTGCTCCGCGTTCGGCGACAATACCGCTCAGGGTGTATCCACTGTTTCCGGCTGCACCGCTTGGCAGATCACTAACTCCAAGTCCGGCGAATGGGGCAAGGTCATCGTAGCACTGAACAACTCCGGTTCCGCGAAGAGCATCAGCCTGTCCGGTTCCTGGGTAGTCGTCGCAAACGGCACCAAGGCGGGTACAGCTTCTCTGGGCACCGCTTCCGGCTCTTACAATGTTCCCGCATGGAGCAGTGCAGTCCTCGTTGATTCCGCTTCCTTCGGCAACTACACCCAGCCCGCTGTCAACACTTCCAAGCTGACTGTTGAGCATTATACCCGCGACAGCGCTTCCGGTTCCTACAACAAGGTCAAGACTGAGAACTTTGAGTATAAGGAAGGCCAGACATGGCGCGCTTCTCAGGATCTCTCGATCCTGTTCGATCACAGCCTGACCAATACCGAGTCTACCGCTGCGAACAACGCGACCTACGGTACTGCTGTTGCAGGACAGAACATCACCGTTAAGTTCTATTACACCAGAGAGATCGGTTCCGGCGTTCTGACTGTTAACTTCATCAACGCTGCCGACAACTCTCAGGCAAAGGCTCCGATGACTTACCGCCTGAAGGATGGCGCTGAGTTCTCTATCCCCGCGACCCGCGTGCAGGGCTATCAGCTCGATACAAGCAGGGTTCCCGGCAAGACGATCGATACCTTCGATTCCGCGAATCCCCCGACATTCAATTTCTATTACAATAAGCTCTCCAACACCACCACCAAGGTGCATTACTACAATGCCAAGGGTTGGTCTTATGTCAACTGCTATGCTTATGACGACCTCGGCAACGAGCCGCTCGGCGCATGGGCAAATCAGGGTAAGCGCGACAAGAGCCTGATGAAGGACGATCCCGATCAGAGCGATTCCAAGTGGCTGGTCGTCGACGTTCCCACCAGCGCCTGCTACGTCATGTTCCATAACGTCAGCCAGCAGGTTCCCGATCAGGGCGAGCCCGGCTACGAGGTTTCCGGCGAAGCTTGGATCAAGGATAACGTCACCAGCTTCAACTGCTCCATCGTTACTTCTCATATCGACCTTGTGACCGGTGAAAAGCTCTCTCCCGACGTCACAAAGAACTACACCAACGTACGTTCCAACCAGACATACACCACCCAGCCCGATACTTCTCTGAACCGCAATTACGTTGCTCCTGCGCTGGCGAACGGTTTCTATCAGCCCGGCGTACTCAATGTAGTTTATCTGTACACCGATGGCGCTGTGCACGGCGACGACCTCAGATACGGCGACGTTGACATGGATAAGTATGTCACCGTTATGGACGTTACCTATCTGCAGAGAGCGCTGGCTAATATCGTTTCTCTGACGGATGATCAGCGCACCGTCGCTGACGTTGACGCAAGCGATTCCGTTGGCTCTATCGACGTCACCTATATCCAGCGCTGGCTCGCTGAGATGAAGGTCAAAGGAAACCTCACCAACCTGATCGTCGGCGCGGCTCCCGTTGGCGAGCATACTTATGAGGAGTTTGCGAATGCGTACAATGCGCTGAACACCCTGTTCGCGAAATACACGCCTGCTTCCAAGTATGCTTCCGAGCCCGGATACCAGCAGGCACAGGCGGCTCTGAGCACCTACGCTGCGATCGCGTTGAATCCTTCCGCCGATCCCGAAGATATCGACGCCGGTTATGCCGCTTGCACGGCGGCTTACGCTGCACTCAGCGCGGTTCCGATCCAGGATGACGGCGGCGATGATGAAAACCGCGAATCCTTCCTGCTGACCGATAACTTTGGTTGGGGCGCAGCCTATGTTTACGCATGGGATGCGAACGGCAATCCGCTCAACGGCGAGTGGCCCGGCGCCTCTCAGGCTGAGACCCAGACTAACGAATACGGCGAGACCCAGTTTGTTTGCCATATCCCCGAAGGCGCTGTCGGCGTGATCCTGAACAACGGAAACGGCGCTCAGACGGAAGATATCACCGACTTCACTTATGACGGCTACTGGATGGACGGTACAAAGAACGACCTCGGTCACTATAAGGTTACCGGCTGGAGAAACGGTGAAGGCGGTGACGATCCCATTCCCGGTCCCGATCCCGATCCCGGCTTCTTCCTGCTAACCGATAACTTCGGTTGGGGCACTGCATATGTTTATGCGTGGGATGCAGACGGCAACCCGCTGAACGGCGAGTGGCCCGGCGCCGGAATGGCTGAGACCATCACTAACGATTACGGCGAGACTCAGTTCAAGTGCTATGTTCCCGAAGGCGCTGTCGGCGTTATCCTGAATAACGGTCAGGGCGCCCAGACCGAGGATATCACAGATTTCAGCTATACAGGCTACTGGATGGACGGCTCGAAGAATGATCTCGGTCATTATAAAGTAACCGGTTACAACTGATATCCGATCAACAATTGAATTAGTTCTTACCAAGGGAGCAGGCTTCGGTCTGCTCCCGATTTTTATATGATGGATTCATTGTTTTGTTGAGCTCACGACTTGCAATATTGTATGATTCATGTTAATATTACTCTGTACAAATATTGAATAATTGATGAAAGCCTGAATGATACTTTTCGGCTTTCACAAGGAGGTCCATATGAAATTTGATTTTACCGACGGCGTACTGACGATCTATATGCGCGACCGCATCGATTCCAACAACGCGCACGAGGTTGAAAAGGAAGTGTTCGACTGTGTTGCCGCTCATCAGCCCGAAGCGGTGATCGCCGACGCAGAAAACCTTTCGTATATCAGCAGCGCCGGCTTGAGGATCATCCTCAGACTGATCAAGACCGTTCCCGATTTCCGCATGATCAACGTATCGTCGGACGTCTATGAGATACTGGATATGACCGGCTTTTCCGAGTTGATCACGGTCGAAAAGGCGTACAGGATCTTCGACGTCTCCAACTGCGAGGTCATCGGTGAGGGCGCGAACGGCAAGATCTACCGTGTCGCGAACGACCTGATCCTCAAGGTATATAAGGACGCGGATTCGCTGGAGGACATCAAGCGCGAGCGCGAGCTGTCCCGCACCGCTTTTGTCTTAGGCATCCCGACGGCGATCCCTTTCGACGTGGTGAAGGTAGGGAACACCTACGGCTCCGTATTCGAACTGCTCAACGCGAAGAGCTTCGCAGAGCTGCTGCGCGATGACAGCTCCAAGGTCGATTTTGTCGCCGAAGAGACCGTAAAACTTGCCAAGACGCTCCATTCTACCAAGGCGCCCGATCATCTGCCTCTCCAGAGCGATGTCGCGCGCGAATGGCTCGCCGAGGCAAAGTCCGCGTTCAGCGACGATGAGTATCAAAAGATCGAGACTCTGATCGAATCCATCCCCGAGACCGGCACCATGCTCCACGGCGATCTGCATATCAAGAACATCATGATGCAGGGCGACGAGGCGCTGCTGATCGATATGGACACGCTCTGCACCGGTCATCCGATCTACGAGCTGGCGTTCATCTATAACGCTTATGAGGGCTTCGGTCTGTGCGATAAGAGCATCTTCAAAAGCTTCCTGATGGTCGACGCGGATACCGTCGCGAAGCTCCTGCACCGTATTCTGGCGCTGTATCTGGATACCGACGACGAAAGCGTAATCGCCGACGTGAAGGAAAAGGCTTCTGTGATCGGCTTGCTCCGCGTTCTGCGCCGCGTGATCCGTATCGGCGAGCAGGATACGCCTTCGGGCAGCGCATTGATCGAAGCTTGCAAGAGCCGCATCATCCGCGCGACCGAGCATTTGGATACGCTTACCTTTTAAATAGGAATTTGGGAATAATATGAAACCTATCAACAAATTCCGTTCGAGCTTTGCCGTGAATATCACTGTTTCCATGGTAATCCTGCTGCTGGTATTCGGTCTGATCGTATCGGTGATCGGTTATATCAGCTTTACCCAGTCGTTCAAAAGCGAGTATGCGGATACGACCTATCACATGGCGGATACGGCTACGACGCTGGTCAACGGCGACGAGATCGACAGCTATCTGCAGAACGGCGGCGACAGCGAGAGCTATCGGCAAACGGAGCGGTATCTTGACAGCTATTGTCAAAAAATGGATGTGACGCTGATCTATGTGATCAAGGTGGATTCCTCCGATTACGGCAGCTTCACTTCGGTCTTCAACGCGGTCAGGGAGGGTTCCGATTACACGCCGTGGGAGATCGGTCATCAGCAGGATACCACGAATGAGGAGTACGCGAACACCTACCGCGACCTGTATGAGGGCAAGATCGACTACGGTACCGTCTACCGTACCTCTGACCTGCGCGGCAAGCTGCCGCATATCACGACCCTTGTCCCGGTGAAGAACTCTGCCGGCGAGGTCGTGTCCATCCTGTGTGTACAGCGCCCGATGGAGGCGCTGACTAACGGCAGACGGCCTTATCTGGTGACGATCGCCTTTTCGACAATCATCCTCATGCTGCTCGCGGCTATCGTGTCGAGCGTCTATATCCGCCGCCATTTTGCCGATCCGATGCGCAGGATCAACGATGAGGCACAGCGCTTTGCGTCGGAACATGTGCAGGGCGAAAAGCTCGGCAGGGATATCAGCCGTATCGATGATATCTCCACGCTGGCGGCTTCGATCGACGTGATGGAAGAGGATATGCTGAATTATATCTCCGATCTGACTTCCGTTACCGCGGAAAAGGAGCGCATCGGCACCGAGCTGATGCTGGCTTCTTCGATCCAGTCCGGTTCGATCCCGCATACCTTCCCGGCGTTCCCGGAGCGCGATGATTTCGATATCTACGCGACGATGCAGCCCGCTAAGGCGGTGGGCGGCGATCTGTACGATTTCTTCCTCGTGGACGACGATCACCTCGCGATCTCTATCGGCGACGTCGCCGGCAAGGGTATCCCCGCGGCGCTGTTTATGATGGTCACGAACATCCTGATCAACGAGAATACCAAATCCGGTATCTCGCCTGCCGATATCCTGAGCCTGATCAATAACCGTATCTGCGACCACAATCCGATGGAAATGTTCGTGTCGGTATGGCTGGGCGTACTGGAGCTGTCTACCGGTAAGCTGATCTGCGCCAACGCGGGTCATGAAACGCCCGCCGTCATGCGCAGCAACAGCGAATTCAAGCTGTATAAATCCAAGCACGGTCTGGTCTTAGGCGCATACAAGGGTATAAAGTATCAGAACATCGAGATCCAACTCGAGCCCGGCGATAAGATCTTCCTGTATACCGACGGCGTGCCCGAGGCGACGGATAAATACGGCTGTATGTTTTCTATAGAGAATATGCTGGAGTCACTGAATATGAATAAGAACAAAAGTCCGCAGAAAATCATAGAGGGAATCGAAAAAAGCGTTGCCGACTTTATCGGCGAAGAGCCGCCTTTTGACGATTTGACCGCGGTATGTCTGGAACTGAAAGAAAGCGGCGTTAAAAAACTGGTGATGGACGCCACGCATGAGAACCTGTCAAAGGTCAATCAGATGATAGACGACTATCTCAAAGATAAAAACTGCTCCTTCAAAACGCGTATGCAGATCGAGCTCGCGGTCGAGGAGATCTATGTCAATATTGCAAACTACGCCTACCCGAATGGGGGAGGAAAAGCTGAAATTATTCTGCAAAAGAATAATAAGCAGTTTGTGATGACGTTCAAGGACAGCGGCGTTCCCTACGATCCGCTGGCAAAACCCGATCCCGATACGACTCTCAGCGCTTCGGAAAGAAAGATCGGAGGACTCGGTATTTTTCTTGTAAAGAAAAATATGGACGATGTAACCTATGAATATAAAGACGGATACAACATCCTCACGATCACCAAAAACCTGATGTAATACTATGAAAAGCACCTCGCAGACTTCTGAATCTGCGGGGTGTTTGTATCTGTCATCTGAGATCGCTGTGAAAGCCGAGCTGAAAGGGGTCTTTCCTTGACGGGGAAGGGGTCGCCGCCGCGTCTTCAAGAGCCGCTCTCGTATCGCTTCACCTTACCCGACGTTGTTTTCCCGACAGACAAAAGAACAAGACTTGATAAATGTATCGATCAAATAGAATGAAAAAACTGTATCACAATACTTGAAAACAAATTAAAAGAAACGTATAATAAGATAAACGTAAATTATGTCGAAACAAGAACAACGACTGAATATCTGCTGGAGGTCGGCAGTATGCAGAAAAAGCAGAACAAAGGAAAAAACACGGTCCGTATCGCCGTGATCGGCAGTCTTCTGGTGGCGGTCATCCTGATCGTCGGAACGGTTTGGATGGGACAGTCAGCCAAAAAAGATACCGAGACCGCCGTTCATTCGGTCAGTCTTCTGTATCTGGGTGAGCTTGCCGGAAGGCGTGAGCAGGTGGTAGCGTCCAATCTGCAAAAGAAGATCGACGATATCAAGACGGCTGTCGAGCTGATGACCGATGAGGACCTCAGCGATACGGAGCATCTGCAGGCGTATCAGGCGAGGATGAAACGGATCTATAATCTTGAAAAATTCGCCTTTGTCGATACCGACGGCGTGATCTATACCTCCAAGGGCACCCAAACGAATATCGACGAGTATCAGATCGACTATCAGTCGATCACCGAGCCCGAGATATCTATCTTCAATTTGGATAACTCCGACAAAAAGGTGATCGTCGCCATTCCGATCGAGGGGATCGGATTTGAAGGGAAGACGCTGTCCGTCTGCTTCATGGAGATCGATATGGACGAAATGCTCGAGGGCGTTTCGATGGAGCCCGATACGAACGGATCGACCTTCTGCAACATCTACACGAAGGACGGTGTACCGCTCACCAACGCGGTACTCGGAGGCTTAGCCGAGGAGGACAACCTTCTCGAAGCGATGCAGCACGCGGATTATGAGGACGGCTATACCTACGAAAAACTGCTCAGCGACTTTGAAAACGGTGAGAGCGGCGTCGTTTCGTTCTCCTATGACGGCATACAGGAGACGCTGAGCTATGTTCCCGTTAAGGGTACCGACTGGTTTTTGACCTATCTGATCAGGGAAAGCGTTATCTCCGACAGTATCGGCGCCGTATCCGGTAATATTGTCACCAGAAGCCTCATCCAATCCGTTTTGACAGCCGTCGTGCTGATCATGATGTTTATTTTCATCCTGACTCAAACGCGCAAAAACGCGAAACTGACACTGGAGAAAGAAGCGACAGACATCGAAAACCGCGTCAAGCAGGAGGAGATGGAGCAAAAGCTGGTGCTGCAGGAAAAGCTGCTCGCGGAAGAAATGCAGCGCACACAGCAGACACGATTGATTACGGCGCTGTCGTCCGATTACTGGAGCGTTTATTATCTGGAGCTTGATACCAACGAGGGCGTATGCTACCAGTCTCATTCCGACGTCGATAACGGCTTCAAGGTCGGCGAGCATTTCAATTATCTGGAAGCCGTCACGGAATATGCCCGCCGCAATGTGACCGAAAAATACAGGGAAGAATTCCTGCGCTTCATCCAGCCCGACGCCATCCGCGAGGGACTGAAAACCAACCGCGTCATCTCCTTCCGCTATACGGTGTTCCGTCACGGTAAGGAGTCTTACGAAATGGTCCGCTTTGCCGGCGTTCGCCATCCCGAGGATCGCGACGACCATATTGTACACGCGGTCGGCGGCTGCTTTACCGACGTCGATGAAGAGACCCGCCGTTCGATCGCACAGAACGAGGCGCTCGAAAACGCGCTGGCTGCCGCGGAGCAGGCGAATAAGGCAAAGACCGCTTTCCTCTCCAATATGAGCCACGAGATACGCACCCCGATGAACGCGATCATCGGTCTGGACAATATCGCGCTGAACGACCCGGATATCTCGCCCAAGACCCGTGATTATCTGATAAAGATCGGAGATTCCGCAGAGCATCTCCTGCAGCTGATTAACGATATCCTCGATATGTCGCGCATCGAATCCGGCAGGATGCTGCTCAAGAACGAGGAGTTCTCCTTCTCGAAGCTGCTCGAATATATCAACACCGTTTTCAGCGGACAGTGCGCCGATAACGGACTGGACTATCAGTGCCATATCACCGGACACGTTGACGATCATTATATCGGCGACAGCATGAAGCTGCGTCAGGTGCTGATCAACATCCTCGGCAACGCCGTCAAGTTCACCCCAGCGGGCGGCAGCGTCAGCATGACCGTCGAGCGCACGGCGCAGTTCGAGGGCAAATCCACCCTGCGCTTTACGATAAAGGATACCGGTATCGGAATCAGCGAGGAATTCCTGCCGCATATTTTCGATACCTTCGCTCAGGAGGAAAACTCCTCGACCAATAAATACGGTTCTTCCGGACTCGGACTCGCGATCACCAAAAGCATCGTGGAAATGATGAACGGCAACATCCATGTCGAAAGCGAAAAGGGGAAAGGGACCGTATTCACGGTGACCGTTACGCTGCGCGATACCGATGAGCTTACCGCGGCTGATAACGAGATCGAGATCGATCCGCGGGAGATGATTGTGTTGATCGTTGACGACGACTCCGTCGCCTGTGAGCACGCAAAGCTGGTGCTGGAGAAGGCGGGAATCGCCTCTGAGCTCGCGTCTTCCGGTGAAGAAGCGATCGAAAAGGTCAAGCTGCATCACGCGCGGCGCGCGCCCTATAACCTGATACTGGTCGACTGGAAAATGCCCGGTATGGACGGTGTGGAAGCGACGAGGCGGATCCGCGAGATCGTGGGCAACGAAAGCGCGATCATCATGCTGACCGCCTACAAATGGGACGATGTACTCGACGAGGCGATACAGGCGGGCGTCGACAGCTTTATCGCAAAACCGCTGTTCGCCGCGAACGTACTGGATGAATTCAAAAGCGCCCTCAAGCGCAAGGGCGTCATGATCGATAATGATGCTCAAAACGTCGACCTCAACGGCAGGAGGGTGCTCCTCGCCGAGGACGTGGATATCAACGCCGAGATCATCATGATGACGCTGCAGATGGAGGGCGTGGAGGCGGAGCGCGCTTCCAACGGAAAGATCGCCGTGGAGATGTTCCTCTCGCACCCCGAGGGTTACTACGACGCGGTGCTGATGGATATGCGCATGCCCGAGATGGACGGCTTGGAAGCGACACGAACGATCCGTAGAGCTGACCGACCGGACGCCAAGACCGTGCCGATCATCGCGCTGACCGCGAACGCCTATGACGAGGACGTCCAGCGCAGCCTGCAGGCGGGACTCAACGCGCATCTCAGCAAGCCCGTCAAGCCCGAAGAGCTGTTCAGGACGCTCCGCGAATTTATCCGCTCTTGATATGGTAACGGGAGAACAACATGATTGATGCACATTTGAAATTTTATTCATACAACGGAAAAAGAAGGGTGCTCCTCGTTGAGGACGAGCTGATCAATCAGGAGATTTTAAAGCAGATCCTGCAGGACAGCTACGAAGTCATCACAGCCGCCACAGGCGAGGAAGCGCTCGCCGTCCTGCGTGAGCAGCATGATACGATCAGCATCGTCCTGCTCGATCTGAATCTGCCGGATATGCACGGCTCTCAGGTGCTCCGTTTTTTAAGATCAGATCCGAAATACACCGCGATCCCGGTGATCGTGATGACAGCCGACAGTGACGCGGAAGTGGAATGTCTGAACCTCGGAGCCATCGACTTCATCCCCAAGCCGTATCCGCGACAAAAGGTCATTCTCGCGCGTATCAACCGCACGATCGAGCTGTCCGAGGACCGCGATATCCTGCGCTGGACGGAGCGCGACCACCTGACCGGTCTGTATAACAAGGAGTTTTTCTATCATTACGCGACCCAGTTCGATATGTTCCATAAGGATGAACCGACCGACGCCGTCGTATTGGATATCAACTCTTTTCATATGATCAACGACCGCTACGGCAAGGCGTTCGGCGACGAGCTCCTCAGGCGTATCGCGAAACAGGCTTTGCGGCTTTTCGCCGGCTCCGACGGCATGGTATGCCGCAGCGTTGCGGATACCTTCCTGATCTACTGTCTTCACCGCGAGGATTACAGCGAGAAGCTCGAAGCGCTAAGCGTTCTGCTCAACGAAGATGATAAGAGCGATATCCGCGTGCGGCTTCGCATGGGCGTCTATTCCGACGTCGATAAGTCGCTCGATATCGAAAGAAGATTTGACCGCGCCAAGTCGGCGGCGGATACCGTCAAGGGCAGCTTCAATAAGGTGATCGGACGCTATGACCATTCTCTGCATGAATCGGAGGTACTTGCCGAGCAGCTGATCGAGGATTTTCCTTCAGCGATCCGCGACAGACAGTTTACGGTGTACTATCAGCCGAAATTCGATGTCACTTCGGACAAGCCGGTGCTGAACAGCGCCGAGGCTCTGGTCAGATGGAACCATCCGAAGCTTGGCTTCATCAGCCCGGGCGTGTTCATCCCGCTGTTTGAAAGAAACGGGCTGATACAGGAGCTCGATCATGCCGTCTGGTCGCAGGCTGCCGCGCAGATTCGCGACTGGAAAAAGCGCTTGAACGTTTCCGTCCCCGTGTCTGTCAATGTATCGCGCGTCGATCTGTACGATCCCGAGCTGATCGATAAGCTGGAGCTGTTGGTTGAAAAGAATCGTCTGGACAGAAGCGAGCTGCATCTGGAGATCACTGAATCCGCCTACACGGACGACGCAAAGCAGATGGTCGCCGCGGTCGAAGAGCTCAGAAGGCTCGGATATAAGATCGAAATGGATGATTTCGGTACCGGTTATTCTTCGCTGTGTATGCTTGCAGAACTGCCGATCGACGCCTTGAAGCTCGATATGCAGTTTATCCGCAGCGCGTTCCGGGATCGCAGGGATACCCGATTGCTCGAGGCGATGATCCGCCTCGCGGCGTCCTTTAAGGTGCCGACGATCGCCGAGGGCGTAGAGACCGCCGAGCAGCTGTTCGCTCTCAAAAAGATGGGCTGCGACGTTATTCAGGGGTATTATTTTTCGCCGCCTGTCCCGGCAGAAAAATTCGAAGCGTTCCTTACGGATTGATTTCTGAGTGTGGGAAATGAAAATAGAAAATAACACATGTATTGGAGGAGGCTGAATCATGCTGACGATCGAAAAGCTGAAGGAATTCGGCGCAAACGTCGACGAAGGACTGGAAAGGTGTTTGAACAACGAGACATTCTATCTGCAGCTCGTCAACAGGGCTGTGCAGGACCCCGCTTTTGAAGAACTGGGCGAGGCGCTGGCTCAAAAGCGCTGTGACGACGCGTTTGAGTGCGCGCACAAGCTCAAGGGCGTTCTGGCTAACCTCGCGTTAACGCCGCTCCTTACGCCCGTATCGGAGCTGACTGAGCTGCTGCGGAACAAGTCTGACGGAGATTACGACGGACTGTATGCGCGCGTGACGGAAGAACACGCTAAGCTGAAAGCGCTCATAGATAATGCTTGATTCAGTCCGTATCATCCTAAATTAAATGGATCACCCCGATCGTTATCGGTTTAAATGAATCATACTGATTATATGAAAGAAACTCCCGACCGCTCAAGACGATCGGGAGTTTTTGAATTTGAGATTCGCTGATCTTCATTTCTTTTTAAAACACTGGGTGTCAAAGCTCGGGTTGAACGCATAGTAGTTCTTGCTGTCAAGTCTGTCGGTCAAAAGCCTGAGATTTTCGCCGAAGCGCTGATAGTGTACGACCTCGCGCGCTCTGAGGAAGCGGATCGGATCGATGACGTCAGGGTCGTCGCAGAAGCGCAGGATGTTGTCATATGTCGACCGCGCTTTCTGTTCAGCCGCTAAATTTTCATGCAGGTCGGTGATGGGATCGCCCTTGCTCGCGATCGCTGTCGCGTTGAAGGGTACGCCCGACGCCGAAGCGGGATAGATCCCCGTCGTGTGGTCGACAAAGTAAGCGTCGAAGCCCGCTTTCTTGATCTCCTCCTCGCTGAGGTTTCGCGTCAGCTGATAGACGATCGCGCCGATCATTTCGAGGTGATTGAGTTCCTCCGTGCCGACGTCCGTCAGCGTTGCTTTCAGCTCCGGCATCGGCATACTGAACCGCTGTGACAGATAGCGCAGCGAAGCGCCGAGCTCGCCGTCGGGACCGCCGTACTGCGTAATGATGATTTTCGCCAGCGCGGGGTTGGGATTTTTGATCCTGACAGGATACTGCAATTGCTTTTCATATACAAACATCTTAACCCTCCGTATCCCACGGCCACGGGTCTTTGACCCAGCTCCATGTGTTGACGTCGTCCGCCTTGGTCAGCGGACCGTATTTTTCCTCATACTCTTTGACGAGCGGCTTGAGCTGTTCGAGATATTCCGCGCGCTTTTGCAGCGTCGCCTTATCGCCCGGATGGGTGTCGAGGAAGAGGTCGATGTCCGTGACCGCGAATTTGCAGGTGCCGATCTTTTTAAGAAGCATTTCTCGTTCAGTCATTGTCATTCCCTCCGCAATTGCCGCCGCAGAAGGGCTTGTGCAGCGCCTTGAACAGCGTGCCGTTCTCATAGCCGAGCACCGCTTTGCACATTTCGGGCTCGTATGGCTGGAAAGGTACGTACGCCATCGCTTCCGTCGCGTCTTTCGGCAGCGGCGTGACGCCGTAGCTTTCCATTACCGTTTTCATATCCATGGAAAAATCTCCTTTTATATTTATCGCGGCGTTTTTGTCAGACCGCGCCGCATTATATAATATGAAGAATCGCGTCAAATGCGATTAAAGATTGATTATCAGGCGTTATTGTGGTAAAATAACCGGGAGGTGGTAGCATGATTATCGATTCGCATGTCCATATCGGAACGACGATGGAATTTGATTTAAGACCTGAATATGTGCTGTATTCCATGGAGCGATACGGGATCGACTTTTCGCTGGTATCCAATATCGAGGCGGCAGAGGTCGACCATATGGGCAGACCGCTTCCCGTACAGACGTCGCAGAATGACGCGTTCAAAAAGTCGCTGGAATTTGCCGCGAAATACCCGGAGCGGATCGGCGTGCTGCCGTGGATGAAGCTCCGTACGGAGAAGCCCGACGCGGAGTTTATCCGTCTGCTGGAAGAGAACCGCTCTCTGGTTTACGGGATCAAGCTGCATCCTTTCCATTCGCGATTTGCGCCGGATGATCCGTCCGTCGAGGCGGTCTATGAGATCGCGCGGGAGTATCATTTGCCGATCATATCTCATACCGGCGGCTGTGAAGAGGCGCGATCCGTCCGTTTATATAATGCCGCCAAGGCGCATCCCGATATCGCCTTCGTGATGGCGCATATGGACTTGGGCTCTGATAACCGCGAGGCGATCGCGCTGCTCGGCGAGGCGGAAAACCTTTACGGCGACACGACATGGGTATCGGTTAAATCGACGCTGGACGCAATCCGGCGATGGGGGAGCGGCAGGATCTTGTTCGGCTCCGATAATCCGATCGACGGTCCGGATACCTATCTGCACAACAGAACCGGCGACCGCTCGCTGTATCAGCAGTACTTCAACGAATTCCGCGCGATGATCAGCCCCGAGGATTATGACAATATCATGTACCGCAACGCGGCGCGGCTGTTCAGTATCGAATTGCAATAATATTCTGTAAAGGAATTATAATAATGTTCAGAAGAATCACCGAAAACGATTGGGAGCTGTACCGAAAGTACGTCGACGCGTTTTATCATACCGACGCGGTGAACGCTCCCGTTCCCGAAGAAAACTATCGCGTCACCTTTGATGAGATGCTCCGTTCGGACGCTTACGTCAAGGGATATATATTTGAATATGAAGGAACGCCCTGCGGCTTCACGCTTCTGTCAAAAACCTTTTCTCAGGAGGCGGGAGGCTTTTCCGTTACCATCGAAGAGATCTATATCGAAGAGGCGTTCCGCGGAAAAGGTCTGGCGACCGAGTTCTTCGACTGGCTGAAAGCCCAGCCGGGGATCATGCGCCTGCGCCTCGAGGTAGAGGATTACAACAAAGGCGCGATGCGGCTGTATGAGCGCATGGGCTTTGAGCTGCTGCCGTATCTGCAAATGGTCATCGACAAGCAGCGGCAGCCGTAATCATACTTGATTTCAATGCTGTATTCCGGTTAACATTTTATTCATACTTATTTCAAAATTCCTTTATTTTTGTTTCAATTGCTTATCACATAATAGGATTATGATATGGGTGTACTCAAGAGAAATGAGTCAGACAAACAGAAACACTGAATACAGCAGGAGGTAATAACTATGACTGATTATCCTTTTGAAAACTTTAATAACAATACACCGGAAGACAACGCTCCCGAGAATAAGCCCGGGACTGAGCAGAGCGCTTCCGAAAAGTCCGATTATGAGAATATCTACGCGAACAGTGCGGATTACAAAGAGTCGGAACAGCCGAGACATGCGAGCGCTTCCGACGAGAATCCTTATCTTCATACTCAGGACGTTTCGCAGAGAGTGTCCGCTCCAAAGCCCGAGCCGAAGCCGTCACAGGCTGATAAAAACTATGACGACGGATTTTATCATCAGAGCTTTTCTTCACAGACAGGCAGCTCGCATGTAAACTACACCCGTCCTTCAACGGGTTATGCGGATCCGTATGCATCACAGCGTACGTCACAGCCGAATTCCTCGCGTTATGCGTCTTCCGCTGCTTCCGGTTCTTCACAGCCGTATACGACCCGCATTTCTTCAAGTGATCCGAAGCCCCGCAAGAAAAAGAGAAAGGGCGTCAGGATGACCAAAGGCGGCGTAGCGCTTCTGCTGGTCGTATGCATTCTCCTCGCGGGCGCGGCAGGCTTCGGCGGCAGCGTTCTCGCTTCAAAGCTGAATCAGCCGCAAATCGAGGAATCTTCCAGCGATACGATGGTGATCCATAAAGTGGATGCCGAAGTGAAGACAGCCGGTACCGAGGCGCTGGTCGACAAGACGACTGAAGAGATCACTGCCGAAGTAGCCGATACGGTGGTTGAGATCACGACCGAGATCATGCAGACCAGCTCTTTCTACGGTCAGTATATCGCGCAGGGCGCGGGCTCCGGCGTTATCATCAGCGCTGACGGCTATATCCTCACCAATAACCATGTGATCGACGGCGCATCCTCTATCAAGGTTACGACCCGCGGCGGCGACAGCTATGACGCAAAGCTGGTCGGTACCGATCCGATCGTCGATATCGCGCTGCTGAAGATCGAAGCGACCGATCTGCCTACCGCCGTATTCGGCGATTCCAGCAAGCTGACGGTCGGCTCCAAGGCTGTCATCATCGGCAACCCGCTCGGTACCTTGGGCGGTTCCGTGACCGAAGGCATTATCTCGGCTCTCGACCGTTCCATCGTTATCGATGACAAGACCATGCACCTGATGCAGACCGACGCGGCGATCAACCCCGGTAACTCCGGCGGCGGCATGTTCAACGGTCAGGGCGAACTGTCCGGCATCGTTGTCGCGAAGTCCTCTTCCGAAGAAATCGACAACATCGGCTTTGTCATCCCGATCAACAATGTGCTGGATATCCTCGGCGACCTGAAGGACTACGGCTATGTCCGCGGCAGAGCCGATACCGGTATGACCTTTATCGATCTTGCGAATCAGATGTACGCCTATTATTACTACGGAAATAATTCCGCAGGCGTGTATATCAGCTCCGTTGAAAACGGTTCAAGCGCCGAACAGGCGGGATTCCGCCAGGGCGACCGCGTCATTTCCGTTGACGGAAAAGAGATCAGCAAAGCAAGCGAGGTCGAATCCGCTATCTCCGAGAAATCCGCAGGCGATACCGTGACGTTCGAGCTGGAGCGCGGCGGCAGCAAGGGCACGCTCGAGCTCACACTCGACGAAGATGTTCCCGATACGCTGAACAGCAACAGTGATAACAGTAAGAATTCCGACAACGGCAACGCTTTCGGCAACGGCGGCGAGAACAGCAATCCTAACGGCAACGGCGGCGGTCAGTCTCCTTATAATCCGTTCGGCGGTTTGTTCGGAAGATAAACCAAATATGTAATTAAAGGGCTGTCGCACTAAGACATCCCTAAAAACTAGACCGGGCAGCCCGAAAGGGTTGCCCGGTCAGTGCTTTCATAGTATAATTTAATCGCCAAAGAAAACCACACAGAAAGCAAGGTAATTATACAATGATGAGAAACA
>JAFRDE010000038.1 GCA_017403985.1 Ruminococcus sp.
CAAACGTAAACCAGAGAGTAGGTTTGCCTACCCTCTGGTTTGCTATGCTTTGTTATCCTACAATATTCTCTATTGAGATGTTTATCTCATCAAATTCTTAAGGCTGTCGCAAAACTACTCGTTTTGCGACAGCCTCTTTTTGCTGTATTTTTTTTCAGCAGTTTGGGTTATCATTGTTAATTGACAAAGCCACGGTGAAAAAATTGTAAAAATTTGTGATAGAAATGTTACATTTTCTCTTGATTTTATCGCTGAGATAGGTTATAATGAGCCTGTTGGTGGCGTTTTGTGGCACTTAGTGACACAAATGAAACAAAATTAACAATTGAACTGCATTGAAAGGGGGAGGCAGAATGTTCTTAGGCACGAGCGATCATAACCTTGACAGCAAAGGCAGAGTGATTCTGCCGACCGATTTCAGAGAAGAGCTCGGCGAGAGCTTTTATATCACGATGGGCTTCAACCGCTGCGTACAGGTACTCAGCATCGCGGAGTTCGACCGTCTGCGCGAGCAGATCCGTCAGCTCCCCGCTGATAAGGCGCTGGCTTTGCAGTATCTGCTGATCTCACCGGCTAAGTCGGTATCGCCCAACTCACAGGGCAGGGTCAGCATCCCGCAGAAGCTGCGCGAGGACGCGGGACTGAGCGGCGAGGTCACCGTAGTAGGCATGGATACCCGTATCGAGATATGGGATAAGGAGGCGTTCACCGCCTTTATGGAGCAGCAAAAGCAGGCTTCCGTCAAAGAAGCGCTCGAGCTGCTGAGGCTGTAACATGGAATTCAGTCATGTAAGCGTGCTTCTGAAGGAAGCGGTCGACGGCTTGAATATCCGGACCGACGGCGTATATATTGACGGAACAGCAGGTGGGGGAGGTCATTCGGCTGAGATCCTCTCGCGGCTGACGACCGGCAGGCTGTACAGCATCGATCAGGATCCCGACGCGATCGTGACGGTCACCGAACGCTTTCAAGGCGACGACCGCTCGACGATCGTCCAAGGAAATTTCGGCGATATGAAGGCGCTGCTGAATGAGCGCGGCGTTTACGCCGTCGACGGCGTGCTGCTGGATATCGGCGTATCGTCCCATCAGCTGGACGACGGATCCCGCGGTTTCTCCTATCATGAGGACGCGCCGCTGGATATGCGCATGAGCCAAAGCGGCGAAACGGCGGCGGATCTGGTCAACTCCCTGAGCGTCGGCGAGCTGAGCAGGATCATTTCCCTGTACGGCGAGGAAAAATACGCCTACTCGATTGCGAAGGGGATCGTCAGAGCCCGCGAGGAAAAGCCGATCGCGACCACCCTGGAGCTCGCGGAGATCGTCAAAGAGAACGTGCCGCAGAAGGCGCGCAGGGACGGACATCCCGCCCGCAAGACCTTTCAGGCGCTGCGTATCGCGGTCAACCATGAGCTGGATGTGCTCGAAAGCGGACTGCAGGGGGCTTTTGAACTGCTGAATCCCGGCGGCAGGCTGAGCGTGATCACCTTTCATTCGCTCGAGGACCGCATCGTCAAGCAGTTCATGCGGGACAAGGCGCAGGGCTGTACCTGCCCGAAGGACTTTCCCGTATGCGTATGCGGCAAAAAGCCGCAGATGAATATCGTTACCCGCAAGCCGATTTTGCCCTCCGAAGAGGAGCTGGAACGCAATCCCAGAGCCCGTTCGGCTAAGCTGAGAGTATGCGAAAAGCTCTGATTTTTCCTGCTGAGAAGTATGAATTTTCCTTGCGGGAAGTATAGTAAAACATTTCTAACATATTGCGCAAATTGATAAGGTTTCAATCGGATATTTGTATAGTTTTACTATGGACAACAGCAGTAGGATATAGTAGAATGATAACAAGATTGTAATAATTGTGCAACACCATAAATTGTGATAAAACCTTGATTTCAACACATTATCATGTGAATTAGGAGCGAAAATGTCGCAACAGCGGATATCATTAGATTACAGATTTATTACAGTCGGCTTACAGACGTCCGCCGATCGGCACGGACAAGCCTTCCGGCAGACGCTTATTCAGTCATTCTACTCTTTTATATAGATAAAACAGAAACTTAACAGAAAGAACAGAAACCAAAGTGCTTGAAAGACTTCGATGATATCGGAAGTCTGTGCACGCAGCGATCAAAAAAGGATTAGTGGTGCAGCATGGATTACTACTATCGCAGCAGCCTTGCTTATGACCTTACCCTTTTTGAAGAATCCGAAGCGGATAACGTATCCGAAATGCAGGAAGAATCTTCCGGGGATAAGCGCGAGAACACGAACGGTAGTAACAACAGAAACAACAATCATAAACGCGACAGGAACACCAAGGCGAAAAAAGGCGGAAAACGCGGAAATCGCCGCAGATCAAAGCTCGGACGCATCATCTTCGGCGTCGTGTGCGGTCTGCTGATGGCGTTCGTCGTCGTTTCCATTATACACGGACAGGTTCAGCTGACCGAGCTGAATCAGGAGATTGCCGATGCGAAGGCGCGCCTCGCCGAGCAGCAGAGTATCTATACGCAGCTGGAGATGAAGGTCGATTCCTCGATTTCTACCACGGTAGTGGAGGATTACGCTAAAAACTCGCTCCATATGAACAAAGCGTCTAACTCTCAGAAGGAGTTTGTGAATCTTTCCGACGGCGACAAGGCGGAGGTCAGTCTGAGCGAAGACAAAAACATTTTCGAGTCGATTGCCGAGGCGATATCTTCCTTATGGTCTTAACAAGGTATATATTTTTTGTGTTTGAATAGAATTTAGATGAGATAAGAGTTGAGATTTATCTTAACTCTTATTCGTGTTTTATGAGATAGTGAAGGTCGGAGCCGGGAGGCGGAAAAAACGGCGGTTTTTATCTGCTCCAATTAAAAAAATGTTCACATAACTGTTGTATAATCATCACATATCGGATGTAAAATCGGTATAGCGGACAGCGGGTAGTTAATTATTTCAGGGCGCAGCCCTCCGATAACTAAAAACTATCAACTGTCAACTGCAAACTTTTTCAGGAAAGGAGTGTTCGATCATGGGAGCTAACCAGAGGCTCAGAAGAAGAACCGTGTGGCTGCTGATCATCATATTGGCGGTCGGCTTCGGCGCGGTCATCACCCGTCTGGCTTATCTTCAGCTGGTGCAGGGCGAAGAGCTCCAGCGCAGAGCGATCGAACAGCAGCTCGCCGATACTCCGATCTCCGCAAAGCGCGGTACGATATACGATACCAAAGGCAAGATCCTTGCTCAGTCCGCATCCGTATGGCGCGTAGTCATGGCGCCGGCGTACTTCGACGACGGTGCGGAGGGCGACGAGCAGAGGGCTTTTGTCGCGTCGCGGCTTGCCGCGATCCTCGAACTGGACGAGGCGGAGCTTTTGGAAGACACCAAGCAGAATACCTACTACGTCTCCGTCAAGCGCAGGGTAGAAAGCGCCCAGAAGGATCAGATTATCGAGCTGCAGAACGAGCTGTCGGAAAAGTATAACAAATCCGGCATCATCTCGCTGCTCGACGACTACAAGCGCTATTATCCCTACAGCGACCTCGCATCCTCGGTCATCGGCTTTACCGGTTCGGAGGATCAGGGTCTGTGGGGCGTCGAATACCAGTACAACGATTACCTCGCCGGTACCCCCGGACGCATCATATCGGCACAGAACGGCATCCAGACGGAAATGCCCTTCGATTATAACCAGAACATCGGCGCGATCGACGGCAGCTCGGTAGTGCTCACTATCGACGAGACCGTTCAGAGCATCGTCGAAAAATACATGAAGCAGGCCATCATTGACAACCAGGTCCACGAGCGCGGCGTCTGTATCGTCATGGACGTTAACACCGGTGAGATCATCGCGATGGCGTCGGTCGAAGGCTTCGACCTCAACGATCCCTTCAATGTGAATGAGGACCAGAGAAAAGAGATCGACGCGATCGATGTCGAATACCTGATCAAGCATGATTACTTTGAAGAGGACGAGGATCCCTACAAGATCAGCGACGCGAAGAAGAAAGAGCTGATCGAACAGGCGAAGAGCGAGGCGGAATCCGCCGCTTTAGCGCGCAACTGGCGCAACAAGGCGATCTCCGATACCTATTATCCCGGTTCCGTCTTCAAGATGGTGACCCTGTCGATGGCACTGCAGGAAGGCGTTGTCAACAAGGACAGCCGCTTCAGCTGCTCCGGCGCGTTCCAGCTGTATGAAGATACCATCCACTGTCATAACACCGCGGGTCACGGTACCCAGACCTATCAGGAATGTCTGTGGAACTCCTGTAACCCCGGTTTCATCCAGATCGGCCAGCTGGTCGGCAAGACCAAATTCTGGGAGTATTACCAGGCGTTCGGCTTCTCCGAAAAGACCGGCATCGACCTGCCCGGCGAATCCGAGGACCAGTTCTTCGTCCATGACGGCGTCGAGGGCAATATGCTCGACACCGACTTGGCGGTCGCCTCGTTCGGTCAGAACTTCTCCATCACGCCGATCCAGATGATCACGGCGGCGAGCGCTGTCGCCAACGGCGGCAAGATCGTACAGCCTCACGTCGTCAAGCAGATCCTTGACAACGAAGGCAACGTCGTGAAAAACGCCTCTACCGAGACCAAGCGTCAGGTTATCTCCGAGTCCGTGTCCAAAGAAATGCGCGGCATCATGGAAGAGAACTGTACGACGGGTTCCGGTAAAAACGGCTATGTCGCCGGCTACCGCGTCGGCGGTAAGACCGGTACCTCCGAAAAGCTGATCGACGTCAACGACGACGGCGCGGACGACTATATCGCGTCCTTCTGCGGCTTCGCTCCGGCGAACAACCCGCAGTACGCGGCGCTGGTCTTCTTTGACGCTCCCTTGGGCGGCAACTACTACGGCTCCGCGGTAGCGGCTCCGGTATTTGCCGAGATCATGAGCGAAGTCCTGCCTTATCTGGAGGTCGTCGCTCAGTATACCGACGAAGAAGCGAGCAATATCGATACAGCCGCGGGCTCCTACACCGGCATGAGCGTGGATGACGCGACAGCGGCGGCGGAAGGCGACGGCTTCAGCGTCACTGTCAAGGGCGAAGGCTCGACGGTCATTTCGCAGAATCCCGCGACCGGCGCGACCATCCCGACTGGCGGCACCATCGTTCTGTACACGGATGAGAGCAGCAAGTCCGAGAAAGCCACCGTACCGAATCTGGTCGGCTTCGGCTTATCCGAGGTCAACGATATCGCGGCTTCCTACGGCTTGAACGTCAGCGTGACCGGTACGGCGTCGTCCTCCGACAGTACGTCTACTGCTCAGAGCGTGCCCGAGGGCACCGAGGTCGCTCCCGGTACGGTCATCACCGTCACCTTCAGCAGCGGCGGAATCGCCGATTAGTGAATAGTGAATGGTGAATAGTGAATAGTTGAGGGCGGGCTTTGCCCGCACCCGATTCCTATTTGCTTATAGAACGAGAAAAATACCAAAATGAGGTGTAAACATGGAGACTGGTTTATGGGCGTTCGGTGTGGCGGTCGTATCCTTCGCCGTCACTGCGGTGATCGGAAAGTATCTGATACCTTTCCTCCACAAACTGAATTTCGGACAGACGATACTGGATATCGGTCCCAACTGGCATAAGAACAAGCAGGGCACTCCCACGATGGGCGGCATCATGTTCGTCATCGGTATCGTCGTCGCGACGACGGCAGGCGTGCTGCTGTACGCGATCGGACACGGTCTGGATTCTGTCAGCCGCTTTGTGTTCGCCGGGCTGCTGTTCGCGCTGATGAACGGCGGTATCGGCTTCATCGACGACTATGTCAAGGTCGTCAAAAAGCGCAATCTCGGTCTGACCGCGATCCAGAAGCTGGTGCTGCAGTTTGCGGCTGCGGCAATCTATCTGCTTGTCATGTATCTCTGCAAGGATAATACCGAGATCCTCGTTCCCTTTGTCGGCTATGTCGACCTCGGTTTCTTCTACTATATCGTGATGGCGATCGTGCTGGTCGGCATTGTGAACGCGGTGAACCTGACGGACGGCATCGACGGCCTGGCGGGCTCCATCACCTTCTTTGCCTGCCTGTTCATGATGCTGATCGCGAATGTGCTCGGCAACCACGGCGCGAACGTGCTGTACGCGGCTGCCGCCGCGGGCGGATGTCTGGGCTTTCTGATCTGGAACTTCCACCCGGCAAAGTGCTTTATGGGCGACACCGGATCGCTGTTCCTCGGCGCGATGGTATGCTCGATCGCGTTCGCGATGGATATGCAGCTTTTGCTGATCCTGATCTCCCTGACCTACCTGATCGAGATGTTCTCGGTCATGCTGCAGGTCACCTACTTCAAACTCACCCACGGCAAGCGCCTCTTCAAGATGTCGCCGATCCACCACCATTTTGAGATGTGCGGCTGGTCGGAAATGAAGATCGTATGCGTCTTCTCGGGCTTCACCGCCCTGTGCGGACTCGGCGCGCTGCTGATGGTGATATTCGGATAAACAAAGGCTCCCTTTGGTAAAGGAGATTCCCCTGCTAGGGGAAATGTCCGCGTAGCGGACAAAAGGGTCTGCTGACTCCGCTGAGGAGGGCGGCGCCGTATGGCGACTGAGGGATTGCATAACTGATTGAGCGTCAGCGAGAAACCATTTATTCAGTGGTCGCTTTGCGACATTCCTACAATTCCTCCGCTTCACTACGTTCAGCACCTCCTTTACCAAAGGGAGGCTGAAAGAAAGGACACGGCATATGTTGACAATCGAAGATACCTCGCGCCGCAGGGTGCGGGATTATGAGCGTGAGCGTCATGCCTCGTCCCAAAAAGGCAGACGCAAAATCAACTTTTCACTGGTGAATATCGGAAAAGGTATCGATATTCCCTTCGTACTTCTGATATTTGTACTGCTCGCCATCGGCATCACGATGATGTTCTCGGCGAGCTACCCCGTCGCTTACTATGAGATCGGCGACAGCTATTACTACCTCAAGCGTCAGCTGATATTCGCGCTGATCGGTCTGGCGGTCATGATCGCGGTCTCCTTCGTTGATTACCACTATTACCACCGGTTTGCCGCTATCATACTGGGTATCAGCTATTTTGCGCTGATGCTGGTGCTGGTGCTGCCGTCACAGGAGGGCGGCGTCCACCGATGGATCGGCGTCGGTATGTTCGGTATCCAGGCGTCGGAGATCAGTAAATTCGCGATCATCCTCTTTATGGCGCACTGGGGCAGCCGGTACTATGACCGCATGAACACGTTCAAGTTCGGCGTTTTGCCGGGCGCGGCGGTCTTTCTGTCCACGGCGTTCCTGCTGCTGTTCGAACCGCATTATTCCTGTATCGTTATCATCGGCATCCTGACGGTCGTTATGATGTTCGTTTCGGGCATCAAGATCAAATGGCTGGCGATCGGCGCGGCGATACTGGCGGTGCTGATCCTCCTGCTCTGGGTGACCGGTATGCTGACCTACGCGATGGAGCGTATGGACGGCTGGGGCCAGGCGCTGAACGAGGACCTCGACCGCGACATGTGGAACAGCACATGGCAGACGCGCAACAGCCTGTACGCGATCGGCTCCGGCGGTCTGTTCGGACTGGGACTCGGTCAGAGCCGACAAAAGTACCTATATCTGCCCGAACCGCAGAACGACTTTATCTTCGCCATCGTGTGCGAGGAACTCGGTCTGGTGGGAGCGGTGCTGATCCTGTTGATCTTTGCGCTGCTGGTGTGGCGCGGCGTCATCATCTCGCTGCGCGCTCGCGACCGCTTCGGCAAGCTGCTCGGTATCGGACTGACGTGTCATATCGGCTTGCAGGTCGTACTGAATATATTGGTTATCACGGACTGGCTGCCGAACACGGGTATCTCCCTGCCGTTCTTCAGCTACGGCGGCTCCTCGCTGCTGACGCTGCTGTTCGAGATGGGCGTTATCCTCTCGGTATCCAGAACGTCGAACATAGAAAAGAGTTAGGTGAATGGTGAATAGTGAATGGTGAATGACGTCGGAAAACACTTCGTGTTTTAGATTCCAAATATAAATGGGTGAGGGCGGAGCCCTCCCTTAACCATTCACCATTATCCATTAACCATTAACCAATAAAACGGAGTTTTATTATGAAAGTATTACTCGCCGGCGGCGGTACCGCCGGGCACATCAACCCCGCTTTGGCGATCGCGGGATATATCAAAGAAAAAGAGCCGGATACGGAATTCCTGTTTATCGGCAACCGCGACGGTATGGAACAGCGTCTGGTCAAGCAGGCGGGCTTCCCGATCGAATCCGTCGTGATCACCGGCTTCAAGCGAAGTCTGTCGCCGAAAAATACGGTGCATAACGTCAAGACCGTGTTCTATTCCTTCGATTCGCGCGCAAAGGCGAAGAAGATCATCAAGGACTTCGATCCCGATATCTGCATCGGTACCGGCGGCTATGTCAGCGGTCCGGTCATCCTCGCAGCGTGCAACCTCGGTTATAAGACCGTTATCCATGAGCAGAACGCCTATCCCGGCGTGACCAATAAGATGCTGGCGAAATCCGTCGACCGCGTGATGCTCGCCAACGAGGACGCGAAGAGCCGCTTTACGGACAAGGCAAAATTCGTCCTGACCGGCAACCCGATCCGTCCCTCGATCCTCGCCACCAAGCACGACGAGGCTAAGGCAAAGCTCGGACTGGACGACAGCAAGCCGATCATCCTCTCCTTCGGAGGATCTCTCGGAGCGGAATGTATCAACAAGTCTATGGCGGAGCTGATCGCCCGTTCCGCGAAGGATAAAAAATACTATCACATCCACGCCTACGGCCAGCAGGGCACATGGATGCCCGAACTGCTGAAATCCAAAGGCGTCGATATCAATAACTGCGATAACCTCGACATTCGTCAGTATATCGACAACATGAACGACTGCCTCGCCGCCTGCGATCTGGTCGTATCCCGCGCGGGAGCGATCACACTATCCGAAGTTCAGGCGAAAGGCAGACCCGCGGTGCTGATCCCCTCTCCGTTTGTCGCGGAGAACCACCAGTTCCACAACGCGATGTCGATGGTGAATAAAAAAGCCGCCAAGCTAATCGAGCAGGCGGATCTCTCGGGCGAGCTGCTGATCGAGACCGTCGACAGCATGCTGACCGATAAGAGCGTTCTGGAGGAATACCGCAAAAACGCCCAGCAAATGGCGATCACCGACGCGAATGAGCGCATCTATCAAACGGTGAAGGAAGTCCTCGAAGAAAGCTGATACGTTTCCGAATACTGTAGGGGAGGGGCTTGCTCCTCCCGAAACCTATCACAATTATCACTTGTTATTGCGAAGCAACTGCAACCTTTCGCTACGCGATTGTCGCTGCGCGACACGGGAGGAGCAAGCCCCTCCCCTACAAATAACATTCACGCTTCAACTATTCCCGGCATAGTATAAAAGGCATAGAGTCTTTGAAAGGGTGTTGGGTGTGTCGGTATTTGTGGTAGAAGGCGGGAGAAGATTATCCGGAGAGGTTCAGCCGCAGGGCTCCAAAAACAGCGCCTTGCCGATTTTGGCGGCGACGCTGCTGTGCCGCGGAGAATGTATCCTGCATAACTGTCCGCGTCTGAGCGATGTGGAGGCTTCGTTGAAGATCCTGCGTTACATAGGCTGTTCCGCTCACCGCGAGGGCAGTACCGTGATCGTCGATACCGACAGCGTGGATCGCTTCGAGATCCCCTCGGAGCTGATGCACCGGATGCGTTCCTCGATCATTTTCCTCGGGGCGATGATCGCTCGCTTTGATCGCGTGCGGATGTCGTTCCCCGGCGGATGTGAGCTGGGTCCGAGACCGATCGACCTGCATCTGAGCGCCCTGCGCGAGATGGGGGTCGTGATATCCGAAGAGCACGGCGAGCTCGACTGCTATGTGAATGACGAGCTGCACGGCGCGAATATCTCCCTGCCGATCCCGTCCGTCGGCGCGACCGAGAACATCATGATCGCGGCGGCGCCGGCAAACGGCACGACCGTGATCAGCAACGCGGCGCGGGAGCCCGAGATCGTTGACCTTGCGGATTTCCTGAACGCCTGCGGCGCGCAGATCCGCGGAGCGGGGGAGAGCACGATCGTGATCGACGGCGTTGATAGACTGTACCCCGCAGTACACGCGATGATCCCCGACCGCATTGTAGCGGCGACGATGATGTCCGCCGCGGCGGTCACGGGTTCCGATATAACGTTGAAGGGTGTGATCCCTTCGCATCTCGGGTCGGTGTTTCCTGTATTCCGGGACAGCGGCTGTGAGATCGATATCAAAGGAAATACCGTTCGTGTCAGCGCTCCCTACCGGCTGAAAAGCCCCAAGCTGATACGCACGATGCCGTATCCCGGCTTTCCTACCGACGCGCAGGCGCCGGTGATGAGTATGGCGGCTGTCGCCGACGGGATGACGGTATTTGTAGAGAATATGTTTTTGAGCCGTTACAGCCATGTCAGCGAGCTGTGCCGCCTCGGCGCGGATATCCGCATAGAGGGCAAGGTCGCCGTGGTCGACGGAGTGAAAAGGCTGCTTTGCGCTAACGTACGCGCGCAGGATCTGCGCGGCGCCGCCGCTCTGGTGGTTGCCGCCTTGTGCGCGAGAGGACGCAGCGAGATCAGCGGCGTCGAGTATCTCGAACGCGGCTATGAGGATCTTGAGTTGGTGCTCAGTTCTCTGGGCGCGGACGTGAAGAAGATATAGATTTGGTGAATGGTGAATAGTGAATGGTGAAGGGTGAATGGCGGGCGTTGCCCGCACCTGATTCCTATTTGTTTTTGCCGATTATTCATATATTCAGGGGTGAGGGCGAAGCCCTCCATCAACCATTCACCATTAGTCATTCACTATTTAACCAAAAAGAAAGACTAACTATTAAAAGTCAATAGAGAAATGAAAAGTTTTCCACAAAAATCAAGAATCAGAAAAAAGATACGACAAAAAGAGCAACCAAGCAGTTGCTCAAAATGAAGGTTTAGGTAAACAAAGTTATCGTCTATA
>JAFRDE010000039.1 GCA_017403985.1 Ruminococcus sp.
AACTCTCCTTTCTTCTACAATAAGGCTTGAACATCTTTATTGTAACAGATCGGAGAGTTTTTTGTATAACTTTCGATGCGCACCCGCATAGCGGGTGGTTCTTTGTACCGCTCTGGTGAGCGGCACTGTCTAAAGACATTAGTAAATAAAAAGCCTTCCCCTTGATGGGGAAGGTGGCTCAGCAGAGCCGAGACGGATGAGGTGAAAGCCTTTCCGATCAATCAACAAAAGAGATGGCGCAGAAGATATCCAAGCCTCCCTTTGGTAAAGGGAGGTGGGTCGGAACTCGTTCCGACTCAGAGGGATTGCATCAATTGACCGAGCAAAGCGAGATCCCAATCTCGTAGGGACGAGCATTGCTCGTCCGCTTGGCAGAAACGTTTCTCCCCTATCTCACGTTTTCGATTAACGAAACGCCCGTCATTCTGCGGACGACCGATGGTCGCCCCTACGGCGGCGTATGATTTGCTCCGCGTTTAAACGACATCATAACAAACGCGTCCGGTACGTCGCAAGCGCCGTACTCTACCACGCACACTGCAGCTTTTGCTGTAGGGGACGGCGCTCGCCGACGTCCCATAGCCTCCCTTTTCCTCTAATTGTCATTGCGAAGCCCGCAAGGGCTGTGGCAATCCCACAAAAAGGCGCAGTACATTTCCAAGCCTCCCTTTGGTAAAGGGAGGTGGGTCGGAACTCGTTCCGACTCAGAGGGATTGCATCAATTGACCGACCGAAGGGAGACACCAAACAAAAGCCTTCCCCTTGATGGGGAAGGTGGGCAATTTGCCGACCGAGGCAAATTGGTCGGATGAGGTGAAAACCTTTCCGCTCGATCAACTAAAGAGATGGAGCAGAAGTTATCCAAGCCTCCCTTTAGTAAAAGGATACTCGGCTTCGCCTCAAACAATTAGTACAATTCCTCAGTCGCCATCGGGCGACAGCTCCCTTTCTCAAAGGGAGCCTATAAGCGCTTCATTCGCTCCGCATTTGGACGGCATCATAACAAATGCGTCCGGTACGTATGACGATATGCCGTTTCCCGCGAAGCAAATACAGCCCTTCCCCTCAAGGGACAAACACATTTTCATCGATAAGCGAAAGCATCGGCCAAGCCTTCGCTGTCAAAACGCGCCGACAGATTTTTTCATCTGTCGGCGCCCTTTTATCAAAAAAAGCCGAGGACAAACCTCGGCTTTTATTATTTCCTCTGTTTATCTGTCTTCCAGATTCACATACGGCTTTTCCTGACACACGCTCATGTACGCGGGGCGGATGATCTTGTTGACGTTCACCAGCTCCTCGATACGGTGGGCGCTCCAGCCCGCGATACGCGCGACGGCAAAGATGGGGGTATACAGCTCCTGCGGCAGACCCATCATCTTGTAAACGAAGCCGGAGTAGAAGTCCACGTTTGCGGATACGCCCTTGTACATCTTGCGGTGCTGGGCGATAATCTGCGGCGCCAGACGCTCGATGCGGCTGTACAGATCATATTCGTCGGTCGTTCCCTTTTCCTCGGCGAGCTTCTCGACAAAGCCCTTGAACACCCGCGCACGGGGATCGGAGATCGAGTATACCGCGTGACCGATACCGTAGATCAGACCGCTGCGGTCGTACGCCTCTTTGTTCAGTATCTTGTTCAGATAAGCGGAGATCTCGTCCTCGTCTGTCCAGTCTTTGACGTTGTACATGATCTCGTTCATCATGCCCATCACGCGCAGGTTCGCGCCGCCGTGCTTGGGTCCCTTGAGAGAACACAGCGCCGCGGCGATCGCCGAATAGGTGTCGGTGCCCGACGAGGTGACGACGCAGGTAGTAAAGGTGGAGTTGTTGCCGCCGCCGTGCTCCGCGTGGAGCATCAGCGCCATATCCAGCACCTGTGCCTCGAGGGCGGTGAACTGGCGATCCTCGCGAAGCGTCCTCAGCAGCAGCTCCGCGGTCGGCTCGCACCGCTCGGGATTATGGATGAACAGGCTCTCGCCGTTGGTGTAGTGGTTATACGCCTGATAGGAGTAGACCGTCAGCAGCGGGAACAAAGAGATCAGCTTCAGGCACTGGCGCAGGACGTTGTCGATACTCAGGTTCATAACGTCGTGGTCGTAGGAAGCCAGCGTCAGGACCGCCTTCGCCAGCGCGGTCATCATATCCTTGCCCGATGCTTTCAGGATAACGTCGCGCACAAAGTGCTTGGGCAGCACGCGTGAATCGGACAGAAGCACCATGAAGTCGTCCAGCTCCTGTTTATCCGGCAGCTTTCCGAACAGCAGCAGATACACGACCTCTTCAAAGCCGAGTCGCTTGTCGCGGATACAGCCCGCGATGATGTCCTCGATATTGATGCCGCGGTAAAAGAGCTTGCCGTCGGTAGGGACGGGCACGCCGTCCACGATCTTATTCTGGCGGATCTCGCTGATATCCGTCAGTCCCGTCAGTACGCCGCGTCCGTTCAGGTCGCGCAGTCCGATATTGACGTTGTTTTTCGTATACAGAGCTTTATCGATAGGATCCCTTTCTATGCAGCAGTTCGCCAGCTCCTGGATCCTCTGATCGTTGGTGTGTATCGGCGCCATTACTTCACTTCCTTTTTAGTGGCTTTCGGGGTCATTGTTGAACATAACTATAATATTATAACGTATTTTGTGCCGTTCGTCAAATTTATTTTTTCGACAAAGAATTTTGAGAATCAGCACTTAGGTCAAAACTGTCCACTGCCCACGGCTTTCACATAAACTCCTCCGTCCGTTCACAGTTTGTTCATAATTTCAACAGCCACCCCACACAAAGCGCCTTTATACTGTAATCATCACAGAAAAACACCGATCACAAACAGCAGAAAGGAGCGTCAACATGGCTTTCACTTACATCTTCCGACGCGTTGAGAAAAAATATATGCTCACACGCGAACAGTACGAATATCTGATCAAGGCGATCGCCCCTTACATGGCTCCCGACCGCTACGGCGAGACCGAGATCCGCAACATCTATTTCGACAACGACGACGACGAGCTGATCGAGACCTCTCTCCTAAAGCCCGAATATAAAGAAAAGCTGCGGCTGCGCTCCTACGGCGTCCCCGACATGGATTCCACCGTGTTCTTCGAGATCAAGAAGAAGTACCGCGGCGTGGTGTACAAGCGCCGCATCTCCATGAAGCTCAGCGAAGCCTACGCATACATCGACGGCGGCAAGCTCCCCGAGAGCATCGGGGGCAACATCCCCGCCGAGATCGACTACATGGTGCGCCGCTACCGCCTCTCTCCCAAGGCGTTCATCAGCTACCGCCGCGTCGCGTGGGCAGGGATCGACGATCCCGACCTGCGGATCACCTTCGACCGCGACATCACCTCCCGCTACGGCGACACGCGGCTCGAAAGCACAGCGGACGGCACAAAGCTGCTCGATGAAGATACCTTCCTGATGGAGATCAAGATACCCGGCGCGATGCCGCTGTGGCTGGCGCACGTGCTCAGCGAGGGGAACATCTTCCCCCACAGCTTCTCCAAATTCGGCACCGCCCATATCCGCCGAAAGATCAAAACCGCCAGCGGCTTCTGATAAATGCCTTCCCCTTAAGGCAATGTCCACAACTCAAAAAAACTGTCATTGCGAAGCCCGAAGCCTCCCGTCAGGGAGGTGCCGCTAAAGCGGCAGGCTGTGGCAATCCCACAAAAAGGAGCAGGATCATTCTGTCACATCGAACGGCATCAATAACCGGGGGATTGCCGCGTCGTCGGCTTAGGCGCCGACTCCTCGCAATGACAATATAATTATACAAGGAGGACTCATCATGACATTCACATCGATTTTCACCGGCGACAACATCACCCTCGTACAGGGACTCATCGTAACCGGCGTCGCGCTGGTACTCGGACTGATCTCATCCCTCGTCTACCGCTATAAAAGCTACTGTTCCAAGAGCTTTGCGGTCACGCTCACCATCATCCCCGCCATCGTCGCGATGCTGATCATGATGGTCAACGGGCTCGCGACCGGCGCGGGCATCGCCGTACTCGGCGTCTTCTCGCTGGTGCGCTTCCGCTCCCAGCCCGGCTCCTCGCGCGAAATCCTCGCGATCATGCTCTCTATGGCAATCGGACTCGCCTGCGGCGGCGGCTATATCACCTTCGCGGTATTCGCGGCGGCGGTCGTCTGCGTCGTATGGCTGGTCCTCTACTCGACCCCCTTCGGCAACACCGCCAAAAAGGAACTGAGGATCGAGATCCCCGAGAACCTCGATTACGAAGGGCTCTTCGACGACATCTTCAAGGAATTCACCACCAAGAACGAGGTCATCACCGTCAAGACTGTCCAGATGGGCAGCGTCTACGAGCTGCGCTACCATATCTCGCTGAAAAAGGATAAAAGCGAAAAAGCTTTCATCGACTCCATCCGCGCCCGCAACGGCAACCTGCCCGTCTCCTGCGGCAGAGTCAAGAATGAGACCGAGCTGTAAAGCTCACTTTACAATACGCTGTCATTGCGAGGAGCGCAAGCGACGTGGCAATCCCACAAAGAGGCACAGTACTCTTCCAATATCATTTTATACAAACAGCGCCCGAGCGTCAGCCCGGGCGTTGCTTTTGAAAAAATTACTTCTGATTCTTCTCCAAGAAGTTGAGGATATCCCCCACCGTCTCAAAGGTCGCGAGCTCCTCGTCGGGGATCACGATCCCGTGTTCCTCCTCGATGGTCATCAGCATCTGCAGCACGTCGAGACTGTCAGCGCCGAGGTCCTCTTTGATGCGGCTCTCCTTGGTGATTTCCATACCGCCCAGGTGGAGCTGTTCATCCAGAATCTTTTTCAAATCTTCAAACATGGTTTTCTCCTTTATAATTATTTGACTTCCAAGGCTCCCTTTGGGAAAGGGAGCTGTCACCGAACGGTGACTGAGGAATTGTATTGATTGATCGACCGAAGGGAGATACCGATTTACAACGTTGCGATCTTCTCCAGCGCTTCTTCGATCTCCGCGTTCATCGCGCCTGCGGACATCCTATACGCCTGATCGATGCAGATGCGCACCGCGTTCGCGTCGCTGCTTCCGTGACCCTTGACGATCGTCTTCTCACAGCCGAGCAGCACCGAACCGCCGTAATTGTGATAGTTCATGAATTCCTTTTCCTCCATGAACATCTTCTTCATCAGCAGCGCCCCGAGCTTGTAGATCGTCTTGGAATAGATATCCTTTTTCAGCTTTTTGAGCAGCTCCAGCGCCGTGCCCTCGGTCGTCTTGACCAGCACGTTGCCCGAGAAGCCGTCGCACACGACGAGGTCGTATTTGCCCGACAGCAGATCGCGGCTCTCCATATTACCGACGAAATTGATGCTGCCGCAGTCCTTGAGCATCGGATACGCCTTCTTGCGCAGGTCATCGCCCTTCTCGCTCTCCACGCCGACGTTCAGCAGCGCGACGCGCGGATTATTGACGCCGTATACGTTTTTCAGATACGCTGAGCCGAGAATTGCCTGATGCAGCAGCATTTCCGGCGTGATATCCACGTTCGCGCCCGAATCGCACACGCCCACGATACCGCCGTCCATGGTCGGCAGCAGCGGACAGAAGGCGGGTCTGCGGATACCGCGGATGCGTCCGATCCGCAGGGTCGCCGCGGCGATCAGCGCGCCGGTCGCGCCGGTCGATACCACGCCCGCGATATCAGCCTCCTTGCGGAGCATCGCGATCGCTTTGATCATCGAGCTCTCTTTTTTGAGGCGGATCGCGTCAGTGGGCTTATCCTCGCCGGTGATCACCTCCGGCGCGTGGACGATCTTGATTTTATCGCCCGCATAACCGAGGCGGTCAAGCTCGCCTTTGATAACGGCTTCATCGCCCGTCAGGATCAATTCTAAATCATCATGCTCCTTTAATGCAAGGACGGCTCCCTCGACATTTGCCGAAGGGCTCTTGTCCCCGCCGAAGCAGTCAACTATCAGTTTCATAATAATTACCTTTTGGTAGGAGAGGAATCGCTCCTCCCAAATTATTTCTTCGCAAGTATTATTTTACAGGTGAAGCAACTCTGTTTATCCGTAGGGATGGTCATTGACCATCCGCATGGTTAAAACCTTTATTCCCTATCAAACTTTCTCGATATCAAAAATGTCCGTCATTCTCAGACGAGCAATGCTCGTCCCTACATCACAACGCTCTATCAATCTTCTTCACATACGCTCTTCTGCGCTTGTGCTGCACTTCCCTGAACCGCTTCCACTGGTTGCGGATCGCGGCGTTATCCTCTAAATTGAGATTCGTTTCCGCATACTCGATACCGTCGCTCTGCAAGATCTTCAGGATCTCGGCGGCGATCGCCGCGGAAACGCCCCTGTTCAGATACGCCGGATCGACCGCGATCAGTCCGAAGTCGATCACCCGAGGGTGCTTGATCGCTTTGAGCAGCCGCACCAGCGCCGCAGGCGTGAGCTTGCCGCGTGATTTCTGCACCGCCTTCGCGATGGAAGGGAAGCAGATGCCGATACATACCGCCTTATTGTTTTCATCGAGGATGATCGCCACATGCTTGGTATCGACGATCAGCTTAAAGGCTTTGATGATATCCTGTTTCATCCCCTCGGTAAAGGGCACGGTACCGTACAGGTTCTCATACCCGATATCGACCAGGTGGAAGAAATCATCGCCGTATTTCTCGATGAAATCGTTGATGTTCTTTGCTTCGCCGAAGTGCAGGTTGTAGCGCTTCATGACGAAGTCCGCCATCTTCCGCATGGTGCCGTCGTCCTCGTCGGGCGGATAGATCTTGCTCTCCACCCAGTCGACTTCCTTCTCGTAGCCCAAGCCCTCGATCAGCGTCGCGTAATACGCGGCGTTATACTGCTCTTCAAAGGTCGAAAGCTGATCAAAGCCCTCTACCAGCAGACCCTCGCGCTCGAGGTCGGAGAAACCGAGCGGGCCGCAGACCGTGTCCATGCCTTTTTTCTTCGCCCATTTCTCTACAGCGCCGAAAAGCGCCTTGGCGACCTCGGGATCGTCGATCGCGTCGAAGCGGTTGAAGCGCACGCGCTTCTCGCTGTTCTTCTCATTCGCCGCGCGCTGGATGATACCCTGGATCCTGCCGACGACTTTGTCGCCGTCAAAGGCGAGGAAGTTGATGATATCGCAGCATTCGTTGTAGGTGAAGTCCGGTTTGAACATCGCCTTTTCATCACCGTACAGCGGCGGCACGAAATAGGGGTTATCTTTATACAGATCGAGCGGAAAGTCGATGAACTGCTTCTGCTCTTTTTTTGTTGAAACTCTCTTGATGGTTATCATAATACTCTCCTTAGCCTTCCCCTTGAGGGGAAGGTGGGCGATTCGTAAAGAATCGATCGGATGAGGTGGAAGCATTTCCGCTTTATCCCGTATATAATTGCCCGAATAGGCTTCCTCTCTATCCGAAACTAATCACTGACCACTGGTCACTAACCACTGATTACAGCGATCTTCTCTTCGCGTGGAAGCATACGCCCGCGGTGTTGGGACCGCAGTGAGAACCCGCCGTGGGGTTCACGCTGACGATCTCGGTGCGCAGGTCGTCGCCGAACTTCTCCTTGAGCATCTTCTCAAGCTCCTCGGCGATCTCGGGACAGTCGGCGTTGCCGATCAGCACGCGATGATCCTTGACGTCCTCGCCGAGCTCCTCAACATAGCTGACCAGACGCTCCATCGCCTTGACTCTGCCCTTCTCCTTGCCGACGGAGACCATCTTGCCCTCTTCGTTCATATAGATGATCGGACGGATGCCGAGCAGGGTGCCCATCGTACCGGCAATTCCGGATACTCTGCCGCTGTGCTTGAAGAACTTCAGATCGTCCGCAAAGAAATAGCATCCGACCTTACCTACTTCGGTCTTTGCCCATTCGAGCATCTCCTCCGCGGTCTTGCCCTCTTTATACAGGTCGCCGATCTCCTTGACGGTCATCAGCGAGCAAAGGGTGATACCCATGGTGTCGATCTCATAAAACTTGCAGTCGGGATACTGCTCCAGCAGCTCCTTGACGGCGATATCCATGTTGTCGAAGGTCGCGGTCATATTGCGGGAAAAGTGCACATACAGAATGTCGTTGCCCGCCTTGAAATGCGGCTCGAAATAATCCTTATATCTCTGGGCGGAGATCGCCGAGGTGGTCGGCAGTACGCCCGCGCGCAGCTGATCGTAGAACGCGTGCGCGTCGAATACATCAAAATCCTCGTACGGATAGGTGGTAACGCCGTCGATCGAGTACGGCATGCTGATCAGATGATAGCCGAATTCTTTCGCTTCGGCAGGGGTGATATCGGTATCGGTATCGGTAAATAATACTAACATAATAGGTTCCTTTCTGCTGAATTGACCTCCATCCGCCTCCCTTTGGTAAAGGGGGGTGGGCTTGCCAAAGGCAAGCTCGGAGGGATTGTATGATTGTCCGAGGCGAAGCCGAGTAACTGTCTCTCTTCACTCTTCACTCTGATTTTACTCCAAAATCAATATATAATCATAAATCGGCTGTCCGCCGTTGATCATGATGACCTCGCTGCGCGGATACTTCGCGCAGAGCGCATCAGCCATCCTTTGCGCGTCAGCCTCGTCCGGATCGGCTCCTGCCAGGATCAGCAGGATATCATAGCTTCCGGCGCCCAGCTTATCGCACAAGCCGATCAGCGCGTCCTCCGCCGTCTTTTCGTCGACATAGATCTCGTCGCCGACAAAGCCGATGTAATCGTCCTTGACGACCTCGACCGCGCCGCCGCTGACATCGCGCGACGCGCGGGACACCATGCCCGTCACCACGCCGCTGATGATCTCGTTCAGGCTCGCGACGATCTCGTCGGCACTGCCCGCGTCCGGATCGAACATCGAGATCGCGGAATACCCTTCACCGATGGTCTTGGTGCGGATGATCCGCACGTCAGCGTTATCATAGAGCTGCGCCGCCTGCTCGGCGGTCAGGATAATGTTGCTGTTATTGGGGAAGACGTAGATCGTCTCAGCACAGGTTTCTTCAAACGCCTTGATCAGATCCTGCGCGGACGGGTTCATGCTCTGACCGCCGTCCACGACCACGTCGCATCCCAACGACGAGAACAGCTCCTTGATCCCCTCGCCTGCCGCGACGGTGACGATGCCGTAGAGCTTCTGCGGCTTGCGTCTGAGCTTTAATTCCTGCATCCCGTGGCTGCCGTTGTGCTGGAGGGTCATGTTCTCCATCTTGGTGGTCAGGAACTCGCCGTACAGCTGACAGTGATTGAAAATATCGCCGGGTTTTTTGGTATGGACATGCACCTTGATGATGGAACCCTCACGGAAGCATACCACCGAGTCGCCCACGGAGTTGAGCCAACCGATGAAGCCGTCCAGATCGAAGCTGTCGATATCCACCTTGCTCCTTTGAAGCCTCAGCAGAAACTCGGTACAGTAGCCGAACCTGAGCTCGCTGTCCTCGGTGAACGCGTCGAGGTTCACGCTGCCGGGCTGTGCCGCGCCGCCCATCGCGAGCGCCTCATATTTCGCGCCCGAAAGCGCCTCTTTCATACCCTGTATGATATAGATCAGTCCCGCGCCGCCCGAATCGACGACGCCGGCTTCCTTTAATACATCCAGCAGCTCGGGCGTATGCTCCAAGCTCTCTCTCAGCGCGGGCATCATAAAGTCGAACAGCTCATCAAAGCTCTTCGGCTGTTTTGCAGCGACCGCTTCCACGCCCTCGCGGTAAACGGTCAGGATCGTTCCCTCGACCGGCGTCGCCACCGAGCCGTAGGCTTCTTCGACACCCTTCTGCAGCGCCGCGATAAATCCGTCCACGCCGAGCTTATCGGCGTCCGGGATCCCCTTTGAGATACCGGAGAAGATCCGCGACAGGATCACGCCCGAATTGCCGCGCGCGCCTAAGAGCATTTCTCGCGCCGCAGCCGACGCCACTACCGAGAGCAGCTCGCTTTCAGCCGTTTTGACCGCGCCCGCGTTGATGGTCATAAACATATTGTCCCCCGTATCGCCGTCGGGGATCGGGAACACATTCAGATCGTTGACCGCCGTGCGGTGATGGTTCAGACTCTGCGCACCCGCACGGATCATATTGAGATATAATGTCCCGTCTATTTCCAGTATCATATCCTATTCCTTTCGAAAAAATAAGATTGTGATAACACACAACATACAATAGTATAATACGAAATTCGTTTGTTTTCAAATGTTTTCTGAAATAAATGATGAGATATCCCGAAATTTATCATCTTTTTTGATGATTGACTATTCCCTGTCCGTATTCTATAATAAAATCCAACGCCAGCACTCCCTTTTGAAAGGAGCAATCATGACCGAAAATCGACGTTTCAGCCTGATCGACGCGATCCGCGGTATCGCCGTCGTCAATATGGTCCTCTACCACCTGTGCTACGACATTTTCTGCGCCTTCGGCGTATGGAGTGCCTTTCCCCGCGCCGTTCCCGCCGTGATCTGGGAGCGGCTGATCTGCTGCACCTTCATCGTCGTATCGGGCATCTCGCTGCATTTCACGCGGCACGGCTGGCGCAGGGGTCTGATCGTCACCCTGTGCGGTATCGTGACCACCGCCGTCACCGTGATCTTTACGCCCGACCAGTCGATCTGGTTCGGCGTGCTCAGCTTTTTAGGCTGCGCGATGCTGTTCACCTACGCGATACGCAAGCTGCTCGACCGCATGAAGCCGCTCGTCGGCGTGATCGTATTCTTTCTGCTGTTCATGCTGTGCTACGGTATCCCCTCCGGCTATATCGGGCTGTTTTCATTTCCGCTCATACATCTGCCCGAGGCGCTCTATCAGTTCAAATGGCTGTTCTTCCTCGGCTTTCCGTCGAAGGATTTCTTTTCCGCCGATTACTTCCCGTTCTTACAGTGGATCTTCCTCTACCTGTTCGGCTATCAGCTGTGGCGGCTGATCGAGCAAAAGAGTCTCGAAAAGTACTTTTACCGCAAGATCCCCTTCTTTGACTTCATCGGCAGACACAGCCTGATCATCTATATGGTGCATCAGCTCGTACTGTACGGTATCTGCTGGCTGATATTTTCTCTTTAAATCAATGTCATTAAGTTAAGAAGGCTCCTTTTGGGAAAAGGAGCTGTCGCCCGTTGGCGACTGAGGAATTGTATCAATTGACCGAGCGTCAGCGAGATACCTTTTCTTAACTTAATGACATTCTGTTTTTAGATAGCTTTTTTATTCTATATCGACCAGTTCCAGATCGATCACCGAGCCGAAGTACTTCGCCAGATCGGACGCAAGCTGATGCGGGTTGCCTTTCGCGTGATTGGAGAATACCGCCTCAAAATAATCGTACTCCGGGATATAGATCGCCGCGCTGTAGTAGGCGGGGATATAGCCGTAATGATACACGACCTTGCTGTCGCTCTTGTCCGAGATCATCAGCCCGTAGCCGTAGCCGAGCTCCTCCCGTACGCTGTAGTTGGTCGTCATCAGCCGATATGAGCCTTCGCTGACGACCTTTCCATCCACCAGCCCGCGGTACCAGCGGTACCAGTCCCGCGGCGTGGTCAGCACGTCGCCGCATCCGTATTCCGCGCCGCTGACGGTAAAGTAATCCATGCTGAATTCCGTGCGGTCGGTCTGCGCGACCTTCGTGATCTTCTCTTTATCATAATCGTCGATGAAGCCGCTGTGCTCCATTTCGAGCGGCTCAAAAAACTCCTGCCGCACATAATCGTGGAACCGCATCCCGCTGACCTGCGTGACAATCTCCGCCAGCAGCGCAAAGTTTGAATCCGAATAGTCGAACTCCGCCCCCGGCTCGAAGAGCAGCTCTCGCGACAGGAAAAAGTCTCTGATCTTTTTCTGATTCTTTTCCGCGGTATCATCGGGATCGACGATAATAAACTTGCTGCCGCCCTCGGCAACGCTGACGTATACCTTTCCCTTTGCGCTGTTCACCATATAATCCGGTATGCCCGAGCGCTGGGACAGCAGATGCGTAAGCTGTATCCGATCGCCGTATTTGTAATCGGGAAAGTACTTGTTCAGCGAATCGGTGATATCCAGTTTTCCGTCCTCGTACAGACGCATGATCGCCGCGGCGGTCACCTGCTTGGACAGCGAAGCCACGCCGTAGGCGATATCGGAGCCGTTCTCGAGCTCGTCCGTCGCCATGCCGCCCCCGCCGTCGAAGATCGCCTCGCCGCGATACAAGGCGTACACCGCGCCGGAAAAACCTCTGTCGTCGATACACGCCTGAAAACGCGTCTGTATCCTGTCCTTTTCTTCTTCGGTGAGGACACGTTCCGGCTTGCACCCGGCGAAGCCTGCCAGTAATGCCAGCGCCGTCAGCAGGGCAAGTATTCTGATTCCTGTTCTCATTCCTTATTCTCCTTGTTCCTGTTCAGCCGCGCCGTTACCAGCTGCGCGCACAGTCCCGTGAACGCTCCCGCCAGACACCCCGACACGAGCAGGAACGGATAATACAGTAAAAGCTGTACGGTCTGCGTGACCAGCAGCGCCGCCGCCATCTGCCCCGTGTTGTGCAGTACCGCGCCGAACACCGACGCCATCCACAGGTGCTTTTCATCGATAAAACGCCTGAGTATCAGCATCCCGACGAGGCACAGGAACGCTCCCGACGCGCTGTACAGCAGCGCCATGAAGTTGCCGGTAAACACCGCGCCCAGGATCAGCCGCACCGCGACCATCGCCGCGACCTCGTGCGCTTTATAATGATAGACCGCGTACACGGTGACGATATTCGCCAGCCCCAGCTTGATCCCGGGGATCGGGAACGGGTTGGGGATCTGTAATTCTACGACAAATATGATCAGCGAGACCGCGGTCAGCACCGCGAGCTCCGTCAGCTTTCTTACCTTCCCGCTCATAGCTACCTCGTTACCGCGTCGACGTCCTCGCCGTCCGTGAACTCGATCACCAGCTTATGCGGCAGACAGACAATCGGCGCCGCCGAGCTGTTCAGCCAGCCCATCCGCACACAGGTCTGATCGGGGCAGTCTGCGTCTTTCACGCGGATCTTGTGATCCTTTATCTCCACGGTGTTGACATGTCCCTGATACGGTACGTCAAAGAACGTATCCTCCGCCGCGCTCAGATCGGCGGTATATACTTCCTTCCCGCCGGATGTGATGCGGACATGGCTTTTTGACGGCATGAGCAAAACGACCGCCGATCCGGCGATCCCAAGCAGGAATATGATGATGATAACCGCTAAAAAGCCTTTCTTCTTCATGCTGACTCTCCCGTTGATTTCAAAGCCGCGCCAAATTCCCCCACATTTTAACATATGAAACCGTAAAATGCAAATAACCGATTCAAACACATGCAATTGATTGACTTCCCCGATAAACTGTGCTAATCTTGAAGCATGAAAACGTTTTTCCGCGGCGCGCTATGCGCCCTGTTATTGACCCTCTGCGCCGTCCTCGCGTCCTGCGGCACGACACAGCCGACGACCGCCTCCTTTGAAGCGATGGACACCCTGATGACGCTGAAGGTATACGGCGGCAGCTCGGATATCGGCGACAAACTGCAAAGCCGTATCGAAGCCCTCGACGCTTCGCTCGACGCGACAGATAAAAACAGCGAGATATCCCGCCTGAATACCGAAAAATCCGCTTCGCTCAGCGAAGAGACCGCCGATCTGCTGACTGACTCGCTCGCGCTGTGCGAACAGCTTGACGGAGCCTTTGACATCACCGTCTATCCCGCGGTTCAGGCGTGGGGCTTCACCACGGGCGACTATCGCGTCCCCGATGAAGACGAGCTGAAAACGTTCGCCGAACACATCGATTACCGCGGTATCAAAGCGGATAAAGGCTCCTTTACCCTGCCCGACCAAACAGAAATCGACCTCGGCGCGGTCGCAAAAGGCTATGCCGCCGACGTTTGCCGGGATATTTCCGATCAGAACGGCGCGCAGGCGGCGATCCTCAATCTGGGCGGCACGATTTGCCTCTGCGGACAAAAGCCCGACGGCAGCCGCTTTACGGTCGGCGTCGCCGATCCTGATAACCCTGCCGCTTACTTCGGCACACTCGCATGCGACGCCTGCACCGTCGCCACCTCCGGCGGCTATGAGCGATACTTCGAACATGACGGCAAGCGCTACATTCACATCCTCGATCCCGCGACCGCAAAGCCTGTCGATAACGGTATCCTCTCCGTCACGATCGTTTCGGATAACGGAACCTTTGCCGACGCCGCCTCCACCGCGCTCTTTGTGATGGGGCTCGACCAAGCGACAAAGTATTACCAAAGCCATAAAGATTTCGATTTCATCATCCTCACCGACGATAACAACCTCTATATCACCGAGGGCATTTTTGATGACTTTACCCTCGGCGACGGTTACGATTTCACGCTTCACAAGGTCATGTTGTAGGGTACGGCGCTCGCCGACGTACCGAAACACTTGTTAAACTGCTGTTTCGCCGCGAAGCAACAGAAACCTTTCCGCAAAAGGAGAAAACTATGCGCAAAACTTCCCGGACAGGACCGTTTTTCATGATGTACCTGTTCAACGTCCTGATCAACTTTCGCCTCACGATCCCGGGCTGGATCCTGCTGATCCTGACCTTCATCATCCCGCAGTACATCAAATGGTGGTACTGCCTCGTCTATTTCGGCGTGTTCCTGCTGTACATACTCATCTGGATGCTGATCCTCTGGGGACTCGGCGCGTGGGCGAGCACCGCGGAACCCACTACGCCGCCGAAAAACGTCAATCCCTATTCCGTCAAGGAAAGCGATCTGCCGTGGAAGAAAACCGATCAGATCGAAAACAAAAACCCGTATTCCGTCCAAAGCAACGAACTGCCTTATCAAAGCAAACAAAATCATGAAGGAGAATAGATCATGAAAAGAATCCTTTCCGTCGTCCTCTGCATTATATTGATCGCAGCGCTCGCCGCCTGCGGTGAAGAGCAAAAAGGGAATGTTTTCTTCGTCGTCGACACAAAGTGCCGCGACGATATGACCGCCCTTTTCAAGAGCACCGACAGCGACGAAACGCAGGAGGTCAAGATGACAAAGCAGGAATCGAACGACGACTCCGTCACGTTCGCCTGTTACGCCGATCCCGACCGCTTTGACCGCGTGGTCCTGACCTCCGGCGACGACAGCACCATCGAGCTGGCGTACAATGCGTATGTCGCCGGATGGGTGCTGGACGAACACCGTTTCACCCCCTATGACACCGGCTATCCGGAGCCAAAATACGAGCGCAAGTCCTTCGACTATGAAAAACGCACCAAAGACGTGCTGATCTGGGTACCCGACACCTATGACCCATCCTCCGACAAAAAATACTCCGTCATCTACATGACCGATGGTCAGAACCTCTTCAACCCCTCCGCTACCTCTACAGGCTCGTGGGGCGCTGCCGAAAGCGTCCGCGCCATGGTCGCTCAGACAAATCAGAACGACTGCATCATCGTCGGCATCGAAAACGCCGACGGCTGGCGCGACGACGAACTGACGCCCGATATCGGCGAAGTGCTGTCAGAAGATTACAAGAACGGTCACGGCGAATATTTTTCCGACTTCGTCGTCGACACCGTCATGCCCTATATCAACGAGAACTACAACGTCTATACCGACCGCGAGCACACCCATGTCGCGGGCAGCTCCTCCGGCGGCATCGAGAGCTTTTACATCGCCATGGCGCACCCCGACAAGTTCGCCTCCGTCGGCGCCCTCTCCCCCGCCTTCCTGCTGTACAGCGACGACACATGGGTCGAATGGCTCAGCGGGCAGGATTATTCCGAGAACGCTCCCTTTGTCTATCTCTACTGCGGCAACGGCTCCGGAGATATGCTTGAACAGCAGCTTTACGCCGGCACAAAAGCCATGCCCGATAATCTCAAAAAGATCGGCTATCCTGAGGACAAGGTCGTGATGAAACTCTACGAGGACGGTCTGCACAACGAAATGTACTGGCGCGCCGTCTTCCCCGACTACCTCAAATACGCCTTCCCGATCACACAAACCGCCACGCCGGATCAATAAGAACCCCCTTTCCAAAAGCCTCCCTTTCCTAAGGGAGGTGCCCCGAAGGGGCGGAGGGTTGAAAAGCTATATCTGCTAATACAGTTTACAAAAACAGAAAACTATATCTGTCAACCCTCAGTCACCTACGGTGACAGCTCCCTTAGAAAAGGGAGCCTTGTAAACATTCCGATTTCAACTTTTGCAGTAATCCAACTGAAAAGGCTGTTTCATTCTCCATCGAGTGAAACAGCCTTTATCTCATCATTATTTCTTTTTCTTCTTCGGCGCGGGCAGCTCATCCGCCATCGCTCTCACCAATTCCGCCAAAAACTCCCTGTCGTCGATATCGTCCACCAAGAGCATCTCCTTCGCACCCTCATACGGCAGCTCCGTCGCTGCATCGGGCATCATCGCTCGCGCGGACTTGGTCGGCTTGACGAGAAAGCGGTTGTCATAGATCCCGCCGAAGACCTTCCCCTGATAATAGAGGATATACTCCCCCATCATCGCGCGGTAAGAGATATCCTCCATGCCGCTCAGCTGCTCCAGTATATAATCCAGATAATCCTTTGTTGAAGCCATAAAACCCCTCCGTAAACTGTCATTGCGAGCCCCTTTGAGGCGTGGCAATCCCACAAACAGTGACTGTGCATTTCTCACAATATACTTAATCCAAACAACAAAAACACCTCAGCCGTATGATACCATACGCCGAGGTGTTTTGTAAAGCTCAAAAGTATTATTCAGTGATCAGCGATTGCCGTAGAACTTGTCGAGCAGATTCGCGATCCACGGGATCTTGCCGATCAGCAGAACCTCATTCTTCTTGCCGGTCGCGGCGTTGACGATACCGATGATCGCGAGAACGCACAGGAAGATGGACCCGATGGTAAAAAGAATGTTGAAAATATTATATACCGTGCTGTGACCGAAGCTGTACCAGGGAGCGGGGAAGATCGCGTTGATGATCACAAGCAGGAGCTGTGTCGTAATGGTATACGCGATCTCAACAGCACACAGCGTGGCGCCCTGCTTTACATGGAACTGGCAGTAAGGAGATTCCTTCTTCACGAACATGGGGATCAGGAATAACAGACCCATATAAGACAGCCAAGCGATACCTCTGTTCTGCTGAACATCCTGCCCGGGCATCACCGCCGGATTGACGGGCTGCTGATAACCGGGTTGCTGATAGTTCTGCTGCTGATAGCCGGGCTGCTGATAACCCTGCTGATAATTCTGCTGATAGCCGGGCTGCTGGTAGTTTTGCTGATAGCCACCCTGCTGAGGATCCTGATAGTATTGCTGCTGAGGAGCCGCCTGCTGATAATTCTGCTGCTGATACTCAGGTTGCTGAGGAGCCTGCGCGTTAACAAAGGTACCGCAGTACGGGCAGGCGTTAGCGCCGTCCGGGAGCTGCTGACCGCAATTTTGACAAAAAGCCATAATATAACCTCATTTCTGAAACATCGTAAATGCTTCGGGTTTTTTAGAACAGTTATCATTATAAATCTTTTTTTCGTTAAGTCAACTCAGCGGGGTCATCTTTGGATAAACCTATAACAGCGCACAAAAACAAAAAATCTCTTTTGTCATATTTTACAAAAAGATAATTGATTTTAGGCAATACTGCACAACTTGCCGCTCGCTTGTTTTTGTCATATATACCAAATAACCGCCTCAGATTCTTTACATTTCACCACTTGCATTTCTCATAGGCGATATAGTATAATTACTAATGTATGATCATGTGCGGCTATGTATCATGTATGTAAGCCGCCGTCTGCAATTTCATTTTTAGGAGGAAATATTTATGGGTCTTATCAAAGCGGCTTTAGGCTCCGCCGGCGGAGTCTTGGCAGACCAGTGGAAAGAATTCTTCGTTTGTGACGCGATGCCGAAGACGGTACTCGCCCGCAAGGGAGAGAAAAAGACGGGCAAACGCTCTTCAAACACCAAAGGCTCCGATAACGTGATCTCTGACGGTTCGGGTCTGATCGTCGCCGACGGTCAGTGCGCGATCATCACCGATCAGGGCGTCGTCGCCGAGATCTGCGCCGTACCCGGTCAGTATACCTACAACTCCAAGACCGAACCCTCGCTCTTTACGGGCAAGTTCGGCGAAGCGCTCAAGAACACCTTCAAAGAGGTAGGCAGGCGCTTTACCTACGGCGGCGAACCGCCCAAGGATCAGCGCGTGTACTACTTCAACACCCTCGAGCTGATGGAGAACCCCTTCGGCACCGCCAACCCCGTACCCTTCCGCGTCGTTGACAGCAAAATCGGTATCGACCTCGACGTCAGCATCCGCTGCAACGGCTACTACAGCTATATCATCGACAACCCGATCATTTTCTATACCAAGGTCTGCGGTAACTTCGCGGGCAGAGATTACGAGCGCGCCGAACTGGATAAGCAGCTCAAGACCGAGTTCATCGGTTCCCTGCGTCCCGGCTTTGCCAAGATCTCCCGCTTAGAGATCCGCCCCTATGAGATCCCGGATCATGAAGAAGAGATGCTCACCGCGCTCAACGAAGTCCTCGACGAAAAATGGGGACGTCTGCGCGGCTTGAAGCTCGTTTCCATCGCGTTCCAGAACGTCGATCTCCCCGAAGAGGATCAGAAGATGCTCAAGGAAGTTCAGCGCAACGCTGCCTTCCGCGATCCCAACATGGCTGCGGCTCACCTCGTCGGCGCTCAGGCACAGGCGATGCAGGATGCCGCGAACAACAAGGGCGGCGCAGTAGGCGCGTTCATGGGCATGGGCATGGCACAGGGCGCCGGCGGCGCCAACCCCGCGAGCCTCTTCCAAATGGGCCAGCAGCAGCAGGCTCAGCAACAGGCTCAGCAGCAGGCTGCTCCCGCTCCCGCTCCGGCTGCCGGCGCGTGGACCTGCCCCTCCTGCGGTAAGCAGGCGACCGGCAAGTTCTGCCCCGAGTGCGGCGCGAAGAAGCCCGAGGACAACGGCTGGACCTGCTCCTGCGGCGCGGTCAATAAGGGCAAGTTCTGCTCCAACTGCGGCGCGAAGAAGCCCGAGGGCGCTCCCGTGTATAAGTGCGACAAGTGCGGCTGGGAGCCCGAGGATCCGCACAACCCGCCGAAGTTCTGTCCCGAGTGCGGCGACCCCTTCAACGACAGCGATAAAGTATGATTGAGTGGTCAGTGGTCAGTGACCAGTGATTAGTTCATCGGTTGAAAGGCTATAGCGCTCCTATAGCCTTTCTTAATAATAGTGTCATTGCGAGCCCCTTTGGGGCGTGGCAATCCCACAAAAAGGGACTTTCCCTTTCTGTGATATCAATCGGCTGCAAGCAACATAGGGATATCGGGCGTTCCGGTGTACGATTCTCCGGGAATAAAGCATTTCGCCCTCCTCGGAATGACGATTACGATTAACAAGGAGTAACATATGGCAGTACATGAATATAAATGCCCGTGCTGCAGCGGCGCGCTCGCCTTTGACAGCACGGTACAAAAGCTGAAATGTCCCTTCTGCGATACCGAATTCGAGGTGGAAGCGGTCAAGGCATATGACGAGGACCTGCAAAACGAAGGTACCGATAACCTTGACTGGAATACCGACGCCGGTACACAGTGGACAGAGGATGAAGCCACAGGTCTGCGCTCTTACATATGCCAGAGCTGCGGCGGCGAGATCGTCGGCGATCAGTACACCGCCGCGACCGAATGTCCCTTCTGCGGCAACCACGCCATCATCATGCAGCAGTTCTCGGGTGCGTTAAAGCCTGATTACGTCATCCCCTTCAAGCTCAACAAGGAAGCGGCAAAGGCGGAATATGTCAAGCACTTAAAGGGAAAGTTCCTGCTCCCCAAGGTGTTCAAGGACGAAAATCACATCGACGAGATCAAGGGTATCTATGTCCCCTTCTGGCTGTTTGATTCAAACGCCGATGCGGATATCCGCTTCCGCGCGACCCGCACCCGCACCTGGTCCGACTCTAACTACAATTACGTCCAGACCTCCTACTTTTCCGTCTATCGCGCGGGCTATATCGCCTATGACCATGTTCCGGTCGACGGCTCCACCCGCATGCCCGATGATCTGATGGAAAGCGTCGAGCCCTACAACTTTGCCGAAGCGGTCGATTTCCAGACCGCCTATCTGTCCGGCTATTTCGCGGACAAATATGACGTCAGCGCCGAGGACTCCATCGGCAGAGCCAACGAGCGTATCAAGACCTCTACCGAGGACGCGTTCCGCGAGACGGTCAAGGGCTACGTGACCGTTACCCCCGAGTATTCCTCCGTCCGTCTGCACGACGGCAAGACCAAATACGCCTTCTATCCCGTCTGGCTGCTCAACACCACCTATAAGGGCGAGAAATTCACCTTCGCCATGAACGGACAGACCGGCAAGTTCGTCGGCAACCTTCCCACCGATAAAGGCAAGTTCTGGAAATTTGCCGCACTGTTCACCGTGATCGCAGGCGCCGTTATTTACGGCGGCATGTGGTTAGCGCAGTTGCTGTAAGGAGGTGCCGAACATGATAAAACGGTTTACTGCGATCCTGTTCGCACTCGTCCTGATCCTCTCCGTCGCGACGCTCCCCGCTTACGCCGCGGGAGAAGAGGTCGTCTATTCCTATCGCTTCGACGATAACGCCGACCTGCTGACCGACGCGGAAGAACAGGCGCTCAACGAGACCCTCTATGATGTCTGTGCAGCGTGCAGCTGCAACGTCGTCTTCTTTACGGCAAACGATCTGAACGGCGCGAACTTCTCCCATCTTAATACAGCGCAGGATTACACCCAGCGTTATTATGAAACCTGCTGCGGCGTCAATACCGACGGCGTAGTCTGCGGTCTCATCCTGCACGATGAAGACGGCGACCGTCAGGTTCTGCTCTACGGCTCGGGCAAATGCGTCAAGCAGCTATCCGACAGCGAAAGCGAGGATATCCGTAACAACGCGATCTCCAATCACAACCCCGACCGCAACGGCTATTATGATTTCCTGAACTCGATCGCTCTCGGCGTAAAGGGAGCTGTCCCTCCGCATCTCAAATGGTATATGCTTCCCTTGGCGCTCATCATCGGCTTCGTGATCGCGCTGCTCATCATGGCGATCTTTAAGAAACAGCTTAAGACCGTCCAGATGGAGCGCGGCGCCGTCAACTATGTCCGTCCCGGCAGCATGAATGTCACCGCGGCGCGCGACACCTATCTGTACAGCACCGTCAGCCGCACCGCCCGTCCCAAGAACAATTCGAGCGGATCCAGCCACAGCTCCGGCGGCGGCTCCTACAGCGGCGGCGGATCAAAGTTCTGATCACTTTGATTCGGTTAAGGTGATCGGATTCGAACCTTCGATTCCGTTTGTCTGACACTTGCAAAAAAGTATATCCCGAAAAGCACAGCTGCCCCCATGCATCACGCATGGGGGCAGCATTTGATATAATACACTTTTCGGAAACGCAAACAACCAAAAAGCTGGTCACTGGTCACTTGCCACTGGTCACTATATCACAGTATCGGCAGCTCGTATTCGTCCATATCATCGGGGATCTCGACGATCACGGTGGGGATCTCCTCCTCCACCTCTTCTTTTGAGGAAGATGTCCCGGTCTTATCCTCCGCGGCGCTTGACGCGGACTTTGACGACGCGCTCTGGCTGCTTGACTTGGAAGAGCTGTCTTCCGCTTTCGAAGGACTGCTCTGCGCCTTTGACGAGCTGTCTTCCGCCTTGGAAGAACTGCTGCCCGAAGAGGAGGAAACGTTGCCCGGCTCGCCGTAGGTCGTACCGGCCGACGAAATGACATAGTGGGTCGTGATATACTCCGTCACGGATACCGTATTCCCGTCTTTATCCTTGACCGAGACGATCTCTTTATCCTTGTCGATCGTGAGGACGTTGCCCTCTTTGTCTTCTTCGACGGTACCGTCATCCGTCGTCTCGACCAGCTTCAGCTGTTCCGGCTCAACGGCCTCGGTGCTGCCTGCCGCAGCACTGTCAACGGTCGCGCTGTCGGGAGTCGCATCATCCTTTTTTTCGCCGCAGGCTGTCAGAACAGCCGTCAGCATCAGAACGGCGGCGAGTATCGCTATGATCTTTTTCATTTTCATATCTCCTTTATACAACTTGGAATATATAAAACTTCAGATAGTCAGTTTCCTCGACGCCCCAAAGGATCGGGTGGTCGGGACTCTGCTGTCTGCATTCTATCTGTCTGAGGCTGACGTTCGCGTCAGCGGCGGCTGAAAACAGCATTTTCCGGAACTGTGCGTCCGGCATGAAGTGCGAACAGCTGCACGTCGCGAGATATCCTCCGCGCGGGAGCAGCTTCATCGCCTTGAGGTTGATCTCCTTATAGCCGCGCTCCGCCGAACGGGCGGTGGAACGGGACTTGGTGAACGCCGGCGGGTCGAGGATGATCATCTCCCGGTCGCGGCGATGCTCGTTCTCCGCCTGCGTCAGCAGCTCGAACACGTTCGCGGTCACAAAGTCGACGTTCGTGATACCGTTCAGCGCCGCGTTGCGCTTCGCCATATCGATCGCCGTCTGTGAAACGTCCACCGCGGTGACATGCTCTGCCGTCCGTGCCGCGTTCAGCGCAAAAGCGCCCGTATGCGTGAAGCAGTCCAGCACGCGCTTCCCCGACGCGATCTTCGCGACGGCGCGGCGGTTATACTTCTGATCGAGGAAGAAGCCTGTTTTCTGTCCCTCGAAATAATCGACGTGATAACGGATCCCGTTCTCGGTGATGATGACCTCGCCGTTCAGGTCCGTCCGCAGTCCGGCGAGCGGATAAAAGCCTTTGTATTGGTCCAGACCCTCGAGTTCGCGCACCTTGACGTCGTTGCGTTCATAGACCGCCTCGATCTTATATCCGCGCTCTTGCAGCGAATCGACCAGCTGTCGGAACAGCATCTCTTTGACGCGGTCGATCCCGAGCGAGAGCACTTGTGTCACAAGCACATTCTCAAACTTATCTACCGTCAGCCCCGGGAAGCCGTCCGCCTCGCCGAAGATCAGGCGGCAGGAGGAAAAGTCCTCCCCCATCACCGTCAGACGGTAGTCGATCGCATAGTCGATACGGCGGCGGTAAAATGCCTCATCGAATCTGTCGTTCGCGTTCTTCGAAATGATCCGCACGCGGATTTTCGAGTTATCGTTGATATAACCCGAACCGAGATACCTGCCCTTTTCCGTCAGGACGTCGACGATATCGCCGTTTTCGTATTTGCCGTCGACGGCGAGGATCTCGTCGTGATACACCCATACGTGACCGCCTTTGATAAAGCGCTCGCACTTTTTGCTGACCGTCACTCGCGGGTAGCCTCTGTCCATAGTTCACCTCTGCTTGATGATTTTCAAAAACATACGGTAATTATACCATAAATATCCGAAATAGCAAGACACAAAGGCTCGGTTGCAAAAAACGCCGATATATGGTATAATTATTATATCATGTAGAAATGCTCCGAACGGGGAGGTACTTATGGGCCGACTATGGAACAACTATAAAGAAAAAGCGAAGGATATCCGTCCTTTCCTGCGCACCAAAATAGGTTCGCGGCTGGCGATACTGGCTATCATTGATTTCATCGTGCTTTTCTTCGCGCCGCTGCTGCACGGCTTTGTCGGCACGGCGATCTTCGGCTGCGTCGCCAGTGTCTATCTGATGCTTGTCTGGCGCAGATTCGATAGGGAGCATGTCGTCGTTCCCGCGCTGATCCTCTGCGTTCCGATGCTGCTCGACATGGCGATCTATCACGAGATCTCCGTTATCGTCGGATGCCTGATTGCCATCGTCGCGATGCTCCTCGTCGCGCTCAGCAGACTTTTCGGATTCTACGATAGACTGACGGACGGGCTGACGTCCTATCTGGTTGCCGGCGCCGTATGCGTCGCCGTCGTGGTGTTAGCGTGCATCACCCTCTTGCTGGTGCAGGTCGCATGGTGGATCCTGTGCATCATCGCCTTCTTCGTCGTTGTCGCAGTCTTTCTCGGCGTCGTATTCTCCACCGCCGCCTACACCGCCTCCGACGGCAGACGTCAGGCGCGGCGTGAACGCGAGCGCAGCACACAGGATCAGGAACAGCGCTACCGCGACTATCAGCCGCGCAAGCGCGACACAAAGGTATATAACATCGACGAGGATGACGACGCCGACGAGGGCGAACCCGCCGTTCCTCTTGACGATTATGATTTCAAGGATTTTGAATAATTGAAACTACCGTAACTGCTCTCTGCTAACTATCCACTGCCAACTGCCTACTATATTTTAACGAGAAAAGCGTGCACACCGGGTGCACGCTTTCTCTTTGGGGAAAAATCCAAATAAAATGAGGGTTTTTGCTAATACTGAACATATTAGCTGATACGAACCCGGGTGGTTCGTATGAGGAGGGTAGAACATACAAGGAGTTGCGGTATCTCGCTTGCATGGTTATATTATAGCCCAATGTTCTCAAAAGTTGTTAACGTTCTATTAACGCAGGTTGAACATTTTTATAACTGTCAAACTAAACTTCATCCTCTAACTAAAAACTACCAATTATTAACTGCAAACTGTTTACTCATAATTCCTGATCAGCGTGACGACCTTGCCCAGCAGCACCGCCTTATCGACGATGATCGGCTCATAGGCGTCGTTCTCGGGCTGCAGGCGGATGTGACCCTTTTCCTTATAAAAGCGCTTCACGGTCGCGCTGGCTTCGCCGCTCGCCTCATCCTCCACCATCGCGACCACGATATCGCCGTTATTCGCGGCGGGGGTGTGGTGAATGATAATGATATCGCCGTCAAAGATGCCCGCGTTGATCATGCTCTCGCCTACGACGCGCAGTGCAAAGAGCTCCCTGCCCTTGCTGATATCCTTCGGTACGGGGATATAGGTCTCGATATCCTGCACCGCTAAGATTGGCTGACCCGCAGTAACGCGTCCCATCAGCGGCACCTTGGAGGTCGGCTGTTCATTTTTCAGACGAATACAGCGGTTGAGTCCTTCCTCGCGCTCGATCAGCCCTTTATCCTCCAGCGCTTTCAGATGATAAGCGACGGTAGAGGTGGACTTGAACCCGGTCGCGTCGCACAGCTCCCGCACCGAGGGGATCCGTCCGTTCTCGGAACATTCGAGGATATAATCGTACACTTTTTGTTGTCCGGAGGTCAGCGGTTTCATAAAATCACCCTTCTCTGCCGTTGCGGCAGTTATAATAGCACATATATACTATAACATATCTTTTCTCAAATTGCAAATATTTGTTCGATTTTTTTAAAAGTTTTTTCGGGCACAACCGCCAAAAAGAATCCTGTGATTTTCAGCATAAAAATTCTGGCTTTTTATCATTATCTATAGTATAATGAATGTGTATATCCTTTCCCCCATTTTTACCTATGAAGGAGAAATCAACATGAAAAAATTACTCTCTCTCATTCTCGTTCTCGTCATACTCCTCACCGCTCTCGCCGCGGCGCCGTTCAGCGCGGCGGACGACGCAGTCTTCCGGGAAGGCGACGTGCTGTATCTCAAGGTCGAAAACCCGGCGAACTGGGCGACCGAGCCGCAGGGGATCGTTCTGTATGTCAACTTCACCGACGCGACCCGTGAAGAAAACGGCAACGCGTCCGTCGTGATCGCCGACGCGGACAAGGACCGCTACGACCCCTCCACCGGCGTGACCTACCTCGCCGACAAGGGGCTGTATCAATACACGGTCACCGCCGAAAACGCGGGCAGGACCGTGATGCGCTTCTGGCGCGGCAACGCCCAAAAGCTCTGGAACGAAAGCGTCGCCATCACGGCAAAAGACCTTGCCGCGGGCAGGGATATCGCCGTGGTCACCGACTGGTCGAATACAGGTCGTCTGGATTCCACGGGCAGTATCGTTCCCGAGCCTACCGAGCCCGTAGTTGAACCGACTAAGCCCGCCGTCGAGCCCACCGAACCGATTGTCACCGATTCGCCCGTCACCGCGTTCCAACGCAACTGCGTCTACGCCCACGCCGCGAACGGCGCCGATGACAAAGAGGCGTGGGTCAAATGGGTCCAAATCGGCGAGATCCATTATTTCTTCATGCCGTCATCGGCGAAAGCCTATGATACCGTAGAATTATACAACACCTATTCCGACCGAGTGATCGTGGGCGGTACATCGATCCCTTCGATGGGCACCGCCGTTTTCCGCGCAGAGGCAAACAGGAATTACAATACCTCTATCGAGCCGCTCGATCTCGCCGTCAAGGTACAGTTCATGTTCTCTTCCGCAGAAGCCGCTCTCTGGGTCAACAACACCGAGCGCTTTGAAGGCTACAGCGATTTCTTTGATTATCTGAAAGACGACAAGGGGAATTCCGTCGCCGCGTCGGGCGCGATTTCTAACCCCGACGGCACCATTGAAGAAACGCCGGTCAAAAAGATGAAGGGCCGCGGCAACACCTCGTGGAACGCCGACAAAAAGGGCTTCAACGTCACCTTTGAGAGCGCGCTCCAGCTCGCCGGCATGGAAAAATGCAAAAAATTCTCGCTGGTCTCCAACTTCCAGGACGCCGCGATGGCGCGCAACCGCATCCTCTTTGACCTCGCGGATGAGGTAGGCGTCCCCTACTCCTCCGACAGCCGCTTTATCGACCTGTACACCAACGGCGTGTATCAGGGCACCTACCAGATCTGCCAGAAGATCGACGTGGGCAAAAACACCCTTATCAGCGATTTTTCCGAGGACGATTACCTCGATACCGCGACCGGCGGCGTCAAGGACGATTTCTGCTTTGTCGCCGAGATCGATTCCAGCCCCGCTGACGACGACTTCCATTTCAATGCCAAAAACGGCAACAATCTGACGATGAAAGCACCTGAGCTCTCGATCGACAGCTACTACTACTACGCCGTCAGCACCTATATTTCCGAAAAGTACAACGCCATGTACAACAGCCTGCAAAGAGGCAACGTCGGCGATTATCTCGATATCACCTCGATGGCAAAAGTCTACATCATCAACGAGCTGGGCAAAAACTGGGACAGCGGCGCGTCGTCGTTCTACTTCACCTACAAGCCCGACGCGAACGGCAATTATAAATTCTTCGCCTCTCCCGTATGGGATTACGATAACTCGCTGGGCAACGCCAATGGCGTAGCGCGTGATCTCAGAAACATGGGGATCAGCGACTACACCCTGCCGTCCGGCTGGTTCGCCTCCAAGAAGAACGGCTACAACGGTCCCAACGTCCTTGCCGAATCCGTACGTAATCCGCTCATCATGGCTGAAGTGCGCCGCGTATGGTTTGAAGATTTCCTCCCCGCGTTCGAGAAGCTCAACTCCTCCGGCAGCAAAACAGGTGAGATTTATTCCTCCGACGTATACGCAAATATCCTGCGCGATTCCGCCGCGATGAACTACAAGATCTGGGAGCTGGTCACCAACTCCTCCTGGATCGCCGACCACAGCTCTGTCAAACAGTATCGCGCAGCCTATACCAAAAATCAATACGGTCAGGTCACCGGCGTGAACCTCACACAGGACAATTCCAATACCAATTACCAGCAGTACACCTTTGACGGTCAGTTCGACTACATGATGGACTGGACAAACTCCCGCGCCGCGTGGCTGAGCGCTCAGTGGATCAACGATTATGTCCCCTCCGAGCCCGATATCCAACCCACCGAGCCGCCGACCGAAGCGCCCACCGCTGCGCCGACCATACCGCCCGAGGATGTGATCATCGTCGATCTGACGAACGCCGTCGCCGCATGGTGCTTTGACGCGACCGACAAAGTCGAGGGCAACAAGCTCAAAGAATACGGCAATGCCGACGACGGCTACGACGCGGTGCGCGGTCACGGTAAGATGACCCTCTCCGTCAGCGGAGACAAAAACCGCGCCCTCGAATGGAGCGCTCCGGAATACGGCCATTCCGGCGCCATCATGTCGCCTATCATGGCTGCTGGCTCCAAAAATCAGTGGAGCTCTCCCTATATCAACCTGCACGTCCCGACCGCAGGCTATGATCAGCTCAAGATCACCGCGTACTTTGCGGGCAGCAGCAAGGCGCCCGCCTCATGGAAGCTGCAGTACAGCACCGACGGAACGCATTTCACCGATATCGACGGAAAGACGTTTACCATCTCCGCTGACAGCCGCAAGGTGATCACCGCCTATTTCGATAAATCCGAACTGCCCGATTTTGCTTACAGCTTAGGCGAAGAGAGCATCGATCTGCGCCTCGTGCCCGTGAGCATGACGACCGTAGACGGAGGCAGCGCCCTCGATACGCCGACAAGCGGCGAGCTCGCGCTCAACTACATTGTCATAGACGGTCGCGAGCTGACCTATGACGACGTACTCATGGGCGATGTGGACGGCGACGGCGACGTCACCGTCATCGATGCCACCGTCGCACAGCGTTATCTGGCGACCATCACTCCCCTGACCTCCAAGCAGATCCTCGCCGCGGACGTCACCCGCGACGGTTCGCCCGATATCGTCGACGTGACCTTTATCCAGCGCGCGCTGGCGGGCATCGGCAATCCTTATCTGGATTTATCATAATTTACAACCTATTCACCAACAGAATCGCCGTCCCTGATATAATAGTCATATCAGGGACGGTTATTATATCACGAAAAAGTCTTGCATTTCCCCGCTCCATGCATTACAATATATCATAGATAGTTATGTATATCATCCGATCGGGAGGATTATATGAAAAAATTACTCTGCATATTACTGGTCGTCACGCTGACTGCCTCTGCTTTTGCGGCTTTTACGCTGAACACCTCCGCCGCGGGCGGTAAGCTGACCGTCACCTCGAGGGGCGAGGTCCTCGGTGAGGTCGAGGTCGGCAACGAGTTCATCTACAACGTCGCGTTCAGCAGCAGCGGATATTCCGTGATGGCAGGCGAAGGCTCGCTCTTTTATAACTCCGATTACGTAGAGCTCGTCGAGCACGGTACCGTCAAAAGCGACGGCTCGATCAATATGACCGCCTACAGCTTTCCGCCGCGTCTGCGCAACACCAACCTCATCACCAACTACTTCGGACAGGATGACGAAGTGCTGTACAATTTCTCAAAGATCAGCGGCGTCGGCGCGTTTACCGAAGAAGATCATTTCTTCAAGGTTCGTTTCAAGGCGATCAAGCCCGGCACGGTCAATATCTCACACACCGCCAAGGTTCTTTATTCCCGCGTCGGGAGCAAGAGCGTCAACCTGATCTATCACAATACGCCGAACGACCAGCTGGATCCGGTCCCGTATATCGTCTCTACCGTTGAGCCCTCGACAGGCTTAGTCGGTGATGCCGACGGCGACTACAGCCTCACCGTTATGGACGCCACCTTCGTCCAGCGTCTGACCGCGGGCGTCGGCAGCGATTATAACGCCGTCAGCGCGGACGTCGACAAAAACGGTGAGGTCAACCTCCGCGACGCGCTGAACATCCTTCGCTACAAGGCGGGCGTCGCCACCGATACACAGATCGGCGAGTGGGTCTTCGAATCCGAAGCCGAGCTTTCCTAATCTAACAAACAGCAAAGGCGCAGTCGACTGACTGCGCCTTTTAATTTATTCCTGTTCCTGTTCGGATTCTTCGAATTCAGACAGATGATACTTCTCATACAGCTCGTCCGCCGCCTGATCCTCGCTGTCTTCATCTTCCGGTTCTTCACCGTCGTGGCTGTCTTCCTCTGTACCGCTGTCATCGGCTCTCTCCGCCTCTTCGTCCTCCGCCGCAGCGGAAAGAACACGAAGCATGATCAGACACACCGCAAAGATCGCGATAGAGCCTACGACCTGAATGACAGGCAGAACGATATTGCTTCCGATAACGATCGCGCGTATCAGCGTCACCACCGAAAACAGCGCCGCTGCCGCGGAAACGCCGACCGCGATTTTGATGATTACATTTCTGCTCATTTACGCCTCCAGAATACATGGAAGGATCTTACGCACGTCGCCGTCCATGATCTTCCAGCGGGCTGTGATCTCGCTCTCGTCCTGCACGTCGGGGCTGATCTCCTGATGGATATACAGTCCGTCGATGCCGACGCCCTTCGCGCCCATCATATCGGAATTCTTATCGTTGCCGACCATCAGGCTTTCTTTGGGATTGAGCTGATACTTCGCCAGCAGCTTTTCAAAGAACTGCTTCTGCGGCTTACAGACGCGCTCCTCGGAGCTGATCATGATGCCGTCGAAGTAGCTGAGGATCCCCAGCTCGTCCATTTCGGGGACGGTAAAGCTCTCCTGCGCGTTAGACAGCAGATAGATCTTCTTCCCTGCGTCTTTCAACCCGTCCAGCAGCTCGGTCACGCCGTCGTACAGCTTGATCATCAGGGTCGACTCCTTGCGGAACCGTCGCGCGGTATCGCGCAGCAGCGTCATATCGGCGTTGATCCCCTTGTCGGCGTACAGCCTTCTGAAGACCTGCAGCAGGTCGATATCCACGTGCTTATAGGTCGGGTGCTTCAGCCGCTCGTGGCGCAGCGCGCGCTTGACGTACTTGGTATATGCGGTACGCAGTTCTCCCGGACTGAACGAAGCGCCGTTCGTCGCGTAAACCAGTACCGCCTTGCGCCAGAAATCGAGCGAAAACTCGTCTGTGCGGATATCTACCAGTGTGCCGTATAGATCAAAAATGATATTTCGATACATTCGCTCAACTCCTGAATTGTTATTTTGCGGGGGGACCCAAAAGACATACACTTTTGATATTGATATTCTATCAGGTCAAGGTCAAAATTTCCATACATTTTTAGAATAAGAAATCCTTTTTTTTACAGAAAATTTTGTGCAAAATCCGATTATCGCCCGTCAGCGGTCGATCACCCTTTCTTTTTGCCGAAAAGTCGGCGGAAGAATCCGGGGCGTTTTGTTTATCTGTCCCCGGGTTCCGTCTTTTCTGTCACCTTCTCCGCGATAGGGTTCGGATAACTTTTCATCCGCCTTATCCGGCGCTTAAACCGGGATATAGTTCTCCACACAGTATTCCCGTGCGTAGGAATCGGGTGAACAGATCACGGTAAGAAGATTACATCCCCTAAATGCTTCTTCTCCGATTTTTGTCACGCTATCCGGAATCTTGATTGATGTCAAGCTTGAACAGCCTTTGAACGCGCTTTTCCCGATTTTCGTTACACTGTCCGGTATCTCGATCGAAGTCAGACTTGTACAGTCTGAAAATGCATACGCTCCGATTTCCGTTACCCTGTCCGGGATGATGATAGACGTCAGACTTTTGCAGCTGTAAAATGCAAAATCTCCGATTTCCGT
>JAFRDE010000040.1 GCA_017403985.1 Ruminococcus sp.
CGGCTTATGCGTACGCTCCTGCCGCGAGGTCATGGACATCCACGCGCTTGGACTGATGGGAAGAGGCTTTACCACCGAACCCTCACCCGCGTTCGCATTACCGCTCGATCAGACGAAGTGCAACAACTGCGGACTGTGCGTACAGCTCTGCCCGACCGGCGCGCTGACCGAGCGCTCCGTCCTCAGCAAGCAGGTCCCGCTCGATGAACAGTACACCGAAGAGTTCATCGACATCGACGGACAAAAAGCTTCCGTTCTGGTTTCAAGATACAACGGCAAAATTCTCAGAGTGATTCCCAATGACGGGATTTCACGCAGCGCGAACCTTTCTCGCGAGCAGCTCTTAGCTAAGTTACAGTAATGCAAAAAGGCTGTCTCACCGATCAGGTGAGGCGGCCTTTTGTTGATATGACATGAAGAACAAAGAAGGTGTTTGTATGACAAAGTATATTTTTGTAACCGGCGGCGTCGTGTCCGGTCTCGGCAAAGGCATCACTGCCGCGTCGCTCGGCAGACTGCTGAAAGCCCGCGGCTTGAAGGTTGCGGCGCAAAAGCTCGATCCGTATATCAACGTCGATCCCGGCACGATGAGCCCCTATCAGCACGGCGAGGTCTATGTCACCGAGGACGGCGCCGAGACCGATCTCGACCTCGGTCACTACGAGCGGTTCATCGATGAGGATCTGAACAAATACAGTAACCTCACCACCGGCAAGGTCTACTCCAACGTGCTCAACAAGGAACGTCACGGCGAGTATCTCGGCAAGACGGTGCAGGTCATCCCGCACATCACAGACGAGATCAAGCGGTTTATTTATTCCGTCGGAAAAAAGACCGACGCGGACGTCGTCATCACCGAGATCGGCGGCACCATCGGCGATATCGAGAGCCAGCCGTTCATCGAGGCGATCCGTCAGGTCGGTCACGAGGTCGGCAAGGATAACCGTCTGTATATCCATGTGACGCTGGTGCCGTATCTCAAGGCATCCGGCGAGCATAAGAGTAAGCCCACCCAGCACTCCGTAAAAGAACTGCAGGGGCTCGGCGTTTCACCCGACATCATCATCCTGCGTACCGACGAGCCGATCACCGATAAGAGTATCTTTGACAAGATCGCGGGTTTTTGCAACGTATGGCCGGACTGCGTCATCGAGAATCTGACCCTGCCCGTGCTGTATGAAGCGCCGCTGATGCTTGAGAAGGCGCACCTTTCCGACATCGTTTGCCGTGATCTGAATCTGAAATCCCACAAGCCCGATCTGGCGGACTGGGAGCATATGATCGAGCGCATCAAGACGCGCGAGAAGCTGGTAAAGATCGGCTTGGTCGGAAAGTATGTCGAACTGCACGACGCCTATCTCAGCGTTGCGGAGGCGCTCCGTCACGCGGGCTACTATCAGGGCGCGTCGGTGGAGATCGAATGGATCGACTCGGAGGGGATCACCGCCGATAACGTCAATGAAGCTTTGAACGGCATCGACGGAATCATCGTCCCCGGCGGCTTCGGCCGCCGCGGTATCGAGGGTATGATCCTCGCCGCGCAGTACGCGCGTGAAAACGACCTGCCGTACTTCGGCATCTGTCTCGGTATGCAGATCGCCGTGATCGAGTACGCCCGCCATGTCGCGGGGATCGAAAACGCCAACTCCGGCGAGTTTGCGCAGAACGTTCCCAAGGTGATCGACTTTATGCCCGGACAGAACGACGAGATCGACAAGGGCGGCACCCTGCGCCTCGGCGCGTATCCCTGCATCGTGCAGGAGGACACGACGATGTACAAGGCGTATTCCAACCGTCATTGCGAAGCCCCTTCAGGGGCTGTGGCAATCCCACAAACAGGGAATAATACGCTGGTCATCTCCGAGCGTCACCGTCACCGCTATGAGTTCAACAACGAATATCGCGAAACCCTCCAAAACGTGGGTTTGACACTCTCCGGACTCTCGCCCGACGGCAGACTGGTTGAAACGGTAGAACTCAGCGACAGACCCTTCTATGTCGGCGTACAGTATCACCCCGAGTTCAAGAGTCGTCCCAACAAGCCGCACCCGCTCTTTTCGGCGTTTATCAAAGCAGCTTTGGGATAATAATACTTTATATATTGAAAACGGTTCATTTCTATGGACAAACGCCGTTTGGTTTGATACAATGAATGTATTAAATCAACGGAGGGTTGAAAATGAGCGTTATCGGAGAGCAAATCAGGAAATACCGTGTTCAAAAGAAATACACACAGGAGAAGCTCGGCAGCCTGATCGGCGTCACGACGCAGGCGGTCTCGAAATGGGAGCGCGGCGGTACGCCGGACGCGGAGATCCTTCCGCAGCTTGCCGATGCGCTGGGCGTCAGCATCGACGCGCTTTTCGGCAGGGAGGAGCAGGATGTACAGCTATTGCTGACCAAAAAGCTGAGCACGATGCCGCCCGAAGAGGCCTTTCGCCAAGCGTTCAACTATTGCTGGTCGTTCATTCCGGGGCTGACGGGCGACGACAGCTTTTCCGATAGCTTTTACGACGCCTTTACCGGTCATCCCGGTCAGCAAAGCGATCAAAGCCCGGATTTTTTGGCGAAGCTCCTTCTCGACGACGGTATGACAGTGGCGCGGATGTCAAACGATTTCCGATACTTTTTCCTGATGGTGCGGCCGCATGACGACAGTATTTCGGCATATTTTGAAAACGAAGACGCTATCAGGCAGGTTTTTGCGCTCTTTGCGGATAAAAAGATACTGAAAACGCTCTATTATCTTTATACGGTGTCGAATATTCCGGTCACCGCGCAGCTGATCAGTCAGGGAACCGGACTCGAATTGAGCGACGTCGAGCGCTGTATGAAGACGCTGTGTGACAAAATGATCGTGCATCCCATGAAGATCGCGTCCGTTGACGGAGAGATCAACTCCTATATCATCCGCTTTGAGGCGAACGTGCTTCCGCTGCTCTGTTATGCGGACGAGATCGCCAAAGGATGCCAGTATCCGTTTTTCGGTATGTGCAGCAGAGAAAAACCGCTGTTTTAAACCACCCGTTGTATTTCTCTCCGATCTGTTGAATAAATGATTAAACAGTTGCTTGATATTTATCGGGCAGCTGTTTTATTATATAGGTGGAAAACGGATTGCAAATCTTTTTGAAAGGATGGTTTTTATGAAATCGATTATCACAAAATGTTTATCCTTCGTTGTTATTATTGCGGTGTTGATATCTGTTCTCTGCTTCGGGTCAGGCATCAGTGCTTTAGCGGCTTCACAAAACGCAATCAGGATTATCGTTGACGGAGAAACCTTCGGAGATTATCAGAAAGTTTACTGCATGATCTACGACGAAACCGCCGATGAAGACGTTACCTCATGGATGAGCAAAAATGCGCAAATGACGCGCGAAGGCGAATCCGAAACATGGAGCTATGACCTCGACGCGCATGAAATCACGTTAGACCCGGCACATTGCTATACCGTTTCGTTCATGTCCGATACATCGACAACGGATGAGCTTGTCATCGACGGTTATGACGCCTCAAAGGATTATACCGCCGTATTCAGCGAGCTGTATACCTATAAATCGTTCACGGAGTTCCCCATATACCTGTACAAATGGATCGGAGAGAACGAGTTTGACGTCGGTATGGATATCATCCGGATAAACACCGATACCTGCCCCTTCTGGAAGCCCGTCGAAAACCTGTACTGCCGTATCGTTGATGAAACGGCAAACGAGGAAACGATAGAAATGGGAAGGATGACGCAGGAAGCGGACCCCGATGTGTGGAGCTTCGATCTCGGTAAACACGGCGCAGCTCTTAATCCCGAACACACTTATTCTGTCGTATTCCACGACGGAAGAGGTCAGACGGAGCCGCTGATGATAGACAACTATGACCGCTCTGTCGACTATACCGCCCATTATACCGGCAAGGATATGGTGTGGTCAGCGGATTATTCGTTCATCTACGGCGACGCCGATTGTGACGGCGAGATCACGATCATCGACGCGACCGTGATCCAACGCGTGTTTGCGGGTTATGTATGTCGCAGCTTCAACGAGAAAGCAGCCGATGTTGACCGAAACGGTTTGGATATCAACGACGCAACCTTGATCCGGCGATATTTAGTTGAATTGATTGATCACTTTCCTGTTGAAAAAGACAGTTGATGAGATATACAAGGATGGAATAATGATGATAAAAGACAGTTTAACCGTGCTGAGCTTGCCCTACTATACAGGGCGGAACAAAAAGGTGCGCGTATTTGTGCCCGAGCATGAAGAAGGCGAGAGGCTGCCCGTGATCTATATGACGGACGGACAAAACCTGTTTGAGGATGATAACCCGGGGCAATTCGGCTGCTGGTATACCCGCGAGGCGGTCAGGGAAGTCGGCAAAGCGATCATCGTCGGTATCCACAACGATGAGGGAGAGATCCGGAGGACAAATGAGCTGACGCCGAAGAGTATCGGCGCAATTCATTATCCGGCCGAAATTCCTGAAGAGATGCGAAAAAAGATCGTCCCCGAAGGCGAGCTGTTTGACGACTTTGTGATCAATACCGTTATACCTGAGATCGAGAAGCGTTTCCCCGTTGAAAGGGGCAGGAGCGCCGCGGCGTTCTGCGGCAGTTCCTCGGGCGGTCTGCAGGCGTATTTTACCGCGCTCAGCCATCCCGATAGTTTTTGTCTGTCCGGCGTTTTCTCTCCCGCGTTCCCTTTATATTCTGTCAGCGATATCGTCGGCTGGACGGCTGCAAAGCTGAGTGGATCCATGCCGTATCTCTACTTCTACAGCGGAGCGGTCGGCGAGCTGGAAAAGGCGATATGCGAGAGTACGCAGGCGGTATATGACGCGATCGCGGAGTTTTATCCTCCGGAGCTTTTGAACGAAGTTATCCTTTTCGATCAGCCGCATCACGAAAGCGCGTGGGCGCCGATCTTCAAGGATTTCCTATATACATTTCTGACACGCAGAGAAGATGGGAGGTAAAGAGATGAAAAGAGTATTATCATTCGTTTTAGTTATTATCATGACAGCAGTCTTATTCGCTGCATGCGGCAGTTCCGACGGCGGCAAAACAGCGGAAACAACGGCGCCTGAGCCCGTGACAAATCTGCCCAAGCCGGATATGACAAAATGGCGTTACGATGAGGAGAACGATTTCTATTATCAGACAGAGATCGGTTATTGTGAAACGCCTGCCGACGAAAGCTATGAACAGCTGGCAGTATTTGTTCCCGGCGCGTATATGGACGCAACGGATAACGGAGACGGCACCTATACCTGCGAGCTGAACGACAGCGCACAGATCAATGGCTATACTGCCTTGAACGCACCGATCACGATGCAGATTTATACGCCCGCTTATGCCGCCGCCGACGCATTGACCGAGGAAATGGTGTCTCAAAGGTCTATTTCTGAGGAGATTGCGGATATCACTTCTCAGGGAATGATTTATTCCTGTCCCGGCTGCCGCGGCATCAACGAGGGCGCACCCGCGGGCGTTACCGATCTTAAGGCGGCGATCCGTTATCTTCGCTATGCCGACGACGTGATCCCGGGCGACGCGGAGAGCATCTTTGTGTTCGGTATGAGCGGAGGCGGCGCGCAGGCGGCGATCCTCGGCGCGTCGGGCGACAGCGAGCTGTACGATCCGTATCTGGAAGCGATCGGCGCGGTGCAGGGTGTGTCCGACTCCGTAAAAGGCGCGATGGCTTGGTGCCCGGTCACGAATCTCGGAACCGCCAACGCGGAGTACGAGTGGATGATGGGCTGTACCCGCAAGGATAGATCAGAAGAAGAAAACGCGATCTCCGACGGCTTGGCGAACGCGTATGCGGAATACGTCAACAGCGCCGGCTTCAAGGATGAAAACGGAAAGCCGCTGACCCTGACGCAGTCTGATGACGGCATCTATCAAGCGGGAAGTTATTATGATCATGTCAAAGGCGTGATCGAAACATCGCTGAATCATTATCTGTCCGATAACGATTTCGGCAGCAGCTCCGCGCAGGAATACATCGACGGTCTGAACGCGGATCAAAAGTGGATCACTTATGATAAGAGCACTAATACCGCCTCGATCACAAGCGTTGCGGATTTCGTCAATCACTGTAAGGTCGCATCCGATACCGTTGTCGCATTTGACTGGCCGCACAGCTATAATACGCTGTTCGGTTACGGCGACGGTAAAGGCGCCCATTTCGACAGCATCCTTGCCGATGTGCTGACTGATTTGAACAGTGAAGACGCGCAGGAGTATATCGACGATTTTAAAAAGACCGATTCCTTCGGTTACAGCGTCAGGCAGCGCGTCGATATGTATACCCCGCTCTATTATCTGATGGAGAGCGAGGACGGTTACGGTTCGGCGAACGTCGCGCCTTATTGGCGGATCCGCACCGGTATCGAGCAGAACACGAACGCGTCGACGACCGAGATCAACCTTGCGCTTGCCCTTGATAACTATGACGGCGCTGAAAGCGTTGATTTTGAAACCGTATGGGCGCAGGGGCATGAGCCCGTCGAGCGCACCGGCGACAGTACCGAGAACTTTATCGCGTGGGTTCACAGCTGCATGATCCCGAACAAATAATAAGGAAATAAGCTATAAACAATCAACGGACTGAATTGGCACATCATTTGTGTCAATTCAGTCCGTTGAATCTGTATACTGACGATTGAGCCATTATTCGCGGCGATTATCGGAGCGTGATCCCGATGAAAACATCGTCGGGAACCGCATCCCCTTCCAGAGGCAGGATCATCCCGTACGGTCTTTCAACACGCCCTTCGAACGCAGTATCATCCGCTGCGCCGGTCAGGGAAAAGCAGCGGATGTTTTCAGCGCGAAGCAGGGCTTTGAGCGCGTCGATATCGCGGTACAGGGCATAGATTACCTCGGCTTTGCCTCCGTCGGGCTGATAAATCGCGAAAGCGTCCGCGCTTTGCGCCGTTCGCGCGCCGTAACAGCCGTAGTAGTCCGCGGCGAAGCGAATGAAGTTCTCCTCCCAGATCAGACAGGAGGATATGACTGACACCGTCTGCAGCTGCGTCAGATTTAAAGTTCCGCGACGGACGGTGCGGGCTGTATCGGCAGTGAGCACTGCGTTTTTTATCGCGCATGCGGGTCGGTAGCCGAAGCGCGCGTAGTATCGGTAGAGCGGCTCGTCGGCGGGCAGCAGCAGTGAGTAACGGTCGCCGCGCTTTGATGCGTCTTTGAGCGCATAGGCGATCAGCGCCGACATGATCCCGCGTCCGCGGTACGCGGGCAGGGTCGCCGCGCCGCAGAGGTAGTGGGCGCGTTCGCCGTTCAGCGTGCAGCCGATCAGATACAGCGCGGCAGCAAGATCGCCGTCCGACTCACAGGCGTAGGCGTGGCAGGTCGCAAGATTGCGCTGCAAAAACAGCTCCGCCGCGTCCTCGCGTTCGTCAAAGCACGAAAGCCAGATCGTTTTCAGCGCGGGTAGGTCGTGGGGGGTACAGACACGGTAAACGTTCATTTCAGTGTCGCCTCAAATCGATCGTAAATGATAACAGGATAGTAAGAGAGCTTGGATTTTTTGAGCCCTTCGATCCCGAGATCTTCTTCTCTGTTGATGTATTTGTAAGCTGTCAGCGTTTTGGCGAAAGCGTTGTTGATTACCGCGTAACTGCCGGTATAGCCGCGCAGGGCTTTCTCAAAAATGATGTCGAAGCATACGTCGGAGATCTCGCTGCCCAGCGTCATGGCGACGGGCTCTGAGCCGGCGTAGAGCACCGCGCCGCGCATCCCCAGCTTCTGATAGTGTTCGAGCGCCTCGCGCAGTACCGCGTACTCGCCGTGGGCGGCGGGGTCGATGCCGTTTTCGGCGCACCACAGCTCCATCACACGCAGGGCGTCGGCACGGTTGGCGTCATCCAGCGGCGCGAACGACGCGTCCGGATACGTGCGGTAAAAGCGCGCGATGTAGTTGCGCTTCGCGTGATAGCGCTTTCCCTCCAGTTGTGCCAGATCCTCGGTGAGATAGATGTAATCCTGCGTGTCATAGGATCGCTCAAAGGCGAACCGCGAGGGGAAAAGCGCCTCGAGGAGATCGCGTTCCTTTCGGGACAGATAACAGAACAGCGGCGCCTGCCCTCTTTCGGCTGCGTCGGCGAGCACAGCTTCAACCGCGCCTTTTACGTTTTTGCCCGCGGGCAGACAGTAGCCCCAGATCGTCGTGTCGTCGCGATAGTACGCCTTGATGAGCGTGTCGTCGTACAGTGCGACGCGCAGCGGATATTCCCGACTCCACAGGTAGCCGCTGACAAAGTTGAACTCGCATCCGAGGGCGTCGGTGCAGTCGTAATACTGTCGGTATGCAGATAGCCGATCGATGGCTAACGGTTGAAAATCCAGCATAAAAGGGTATGGTCTCCTTTCGGTTCGGGTTCGATAATTATTATATAAAAGACAAGTGAAAAAGGCAATCTTTTTTGACGGATTGATCTTTTTTTATCGCGATAGTTCAAGGCTGTAAACTGTCACCGTCAATATCTTTTCTGCGTGACAGCGGAGATCGGACCTTGATCCACTCCCGTAGAGCCGATAGATCATTACATGATCCCTACAGATAAAGACAGGAATAAGCAATAAACAACAACGGACTGATTCGGCACATCGATATGTGTCAAGTCAGTCCGTTGGTACTATGTCAGAAAGCACCTGATTGATTTGAAAACGGTATGATTCCCGATGAGGTCAAGTGCGAAGGGAGCCTATGTTTTTCAATATTTGCCCGGGTTATGCGTTACTGCCGCGATCATACTTTTTATGCTTTTTCACGAGACAGCTGATGCCGACGGTCAGCGTCAGAGACAACACAATCAGGACGGCAAAGCAGGAACACAGCAGGAGCATCGTGTGAGAAAACAGATGCAGATAATATCCGTTCCCTACAGAAAGGTTGGCGTTTGTCTGTTGGATATGATCGGTGAACGTTCCGAGATAGTGACCGATCTCAAAAACGTTGTCATAAGGAACGTAGTCTGCAGGAAGGACGATCCTTGGCGGGAATAAAATGATGAGCGCGATCGGTACCGCGATCAGGACGACGGCGAGCAGGATGCGCGCGAGAAGGTAAAACTTGTTTTGCCAAAGCACGGTGCGCCGATAATCCGTCTGTTCATCTTTGCGCAGCTTGCGGTAAGCGCGGCGCGTCATGCCGGATAGATATTTCAGGACGATGAACAGGAGGATCAGCGCGATGAAGGAAATAAACCAATTCGGCAAAACGGCAATCATGCCGCGCTTGACGGCAAGGTCGTTTTCCAGATAAAAGTCGGTGTCGGAACCGGTCATGCCGAGCAGCCGCACCGCTTTTTCGGAGAACGAGCCCTTCGGCGCCGATACGGTATCGACCATCTGCTCTTCGTAACCGTCATAAGCGGTGTAGGGGAGATAGACGCGGTCGTAAACGTCCGACGATATCCCACGCAGAAAGCCCGAGGGCTTCTGATAGATGCCGACAACGGTGTAATCCTTTCCCCAAAGAGAGACGGTCTGTCCCACGACGTTCGCGTCCACGCTCATCGCGAGCGCGGTCTTATCGCTGATAACGACAGCGGGCGTTTTGCCGGCGATATGCTCCTCGGTGATCGCGGAGCCGCCGACATGGATGTTGTAAACCCGGAAGTAGTTTTCGTTGACGAGCACCGGCTTGATCTCACCGACGCCCTCGACGGTTAAGGGATCAAGTTCGCCGCAGACGACCAGATCGTCGCCGCGATTTGTTTCCGGCAGCCTGTCATATGCTGTAAAGGTGATCTGCGGTGAAAGACGGCTGCGGCTGTATTCCAGCAGCGCGGGGATCTCGGCGGCAACCGTATAGGACAGTACAAAGAAGACGACGCCGATCAGCAGGAAACAGACGCCCGCGATCCACAGACCGATATGCTTTCTTTTCTCTTTAGCCATCTAATGTCACCCTTTGTCCGTCATGGATCTCTTTGGTGCTTGTCAGCACGATCGGCAGCATGTCGGCGTCCATGTCTACCGCGGCGTAGAAGTCGGATTCAGCAAGGATCGTCACCGGTGTTTGCTTGACATAGCGCTTCTGATCGTCGCCTTCCGTGACGACATAGACATAGCTGCCGTTCTGTATCGCGGATTTCATCAGGATATGCCTGTATCTCTGACTTTCGAATGTGTTGTCGATGATGACAGTATCGCCGTAGACGGGCATTTCTTCGCCTTCCTGCAGCTCCATGGTTTTCAGCTCGGCGGTACATTCGATACCCTCTTCGGTTTCTCTTTTGCCGACGATGACGGCGACGCCGCTGCGGTAGGCGTATTCGTCCTTACCTACCTGTACCGACGCTTTGACGTTGACGGAGGCGCCCATCTGCATGAACGTATTCAGCGACGGGTCGCAGGTGAAGCGGAAGCGCAGCTCGCTGCCGTCTGCCGACGCGGAGTCGGATGGCTCAAAGACGGAGGCGGTACGCAGATCGTATTTCAGCGTTCCTTCGCCGCCGAACGTGCAGGTGACGTGAGGCAGAAGATAGTTGTCGATCGTGCCGGAAAAGTAGGTCAGCAGCGCGATGATCGCTAAAAACGCGATCGAAACTTTTATGATGATGGATTTGATACTTGATTTCATAGTTACACCTTCGAATTCTTGAATTCTTTGCTGTGATAGAGATAGAGCAGCAGGGGAGGGATCATAAAGATGACGCCGCAGGCGAAAATGACGCCCGGGTCGGTCGTGCCGAAGCTGCTCAGCGCGACAGAGAGTGGATACTTATCTTTGTCCGTGATATAGATGACGACCTGCTCAACCATGTTCCAGTTGTCGATGAAGGTCAGGATCATCAGCGCGGCAATACCGCCTTTGACCTGCGGGATGACGATTTTGAACAGGATTTTCAGCGTCGAGGCGCCGTCGATGCGCGCCGCCTCGATCGCGTCGTCCGGCACATAGCGCATATACTGCCGCAGCAGACATACGCCGAACGCCGTAAATGCCGAGGGCAGGATCAGCGCCCAGATCGTGTCGAGCAGTCCCATCCGCTGTATCATCATGTAGTTCGGTACCATCGTGACCCACGACGGCATGATCAGCAGGATGATGAAGATGAAGAACAGCGCGTCACGGAACGGAAAACGCAGTTTTGTGAACGCGAAGGCGGCAAAGATCGATACCATCGTCTGGATCACTACGATCGGAACCGTGATCAGCAGCGAATTCCAGAAGTAATTCAGGAATTGAGGTCTTCTTAAAAACGCCTGATAATACTGTTCCAGGCTGAACTGATCGGGTATCAGGTGAAAGTTAGCGTAATGCTCCGGCGAGGTGGTATAGGATTCGACGATCTCGCTCGACGTCATCACGGAGTTCGCCAGCATATAGACGATCGGCAGCAGGAACAGCAGGACGATCAGGATGAGCGCAGCGTATTTGAGGATGATGACAGCGCGGTTTTTACCATGCTTTTTCATATACTGCTCCTCCTTTCAATTCGGAAGAAAATCAGCATGATCACGATGATGAAGATGCTCAGCACGATGGACGCGGCGCTCAGCCGCGGATAGTTGAGGTTGTAGAAATTGTTGTTCATAAAGTGCTGGATCATATAGAGATGTTCGTCCGGATACTGACCGTACAGCAGGTATACTTCGCGGAAGATTTTGAACGAGCTGATGACGGTCAGCAGGATAACGAAGAAGGTGGTCGGACGCAGAAGCGGCAGGACGATCTTCGTGACGACCTGCGCGCGGTTCGCGCCGTCCAGATAGGCGGGTTCGCGGACCTCTTTGGGGATCTTTCGCAGTCCCGCCGAAAACAGGATGATGTTGTAGGCGCAGTTTTTCCAGACAAAGATGAAGATCACCAGCGCCATCGACCACGGTCCCTTGAAGAAGGAAACGGTGTCCAGTCCCATCTTTTGGAGCAGGTTGTTCAGAACGCCGTAATCGTCGAAGAAGATCTGCCACACATACACGACAGAGGCGATCGGTACGATCAGCGGCGATAGGAACAGGCTGCTGAAAAAGCTCGTGTGCTTGTCAAAGGTGGAGAGGAACAGCGCGATCAGCAGGGGGATGATGACCGCAAGCGGGATGGCGAACAGCGAGAAGATCGCCGTGTTCTTCATCCCCAGCCAGAAGGTGTTGGATTTGAACAGCGCCGTGAAATTCGCGAAGCCGGCGAATTGATCCTGCAAGGTAAAGCCGTGGTAGATGCTGATACAGAATGGGATCAGGTAGAAGATGAAGATACCGATGAGCGCGGGCAGTGCAAAGCCGACGCCGGTCCATGCTTGTTTTGTTTTCAGTTTCATTTCATACACTCCGTATGGTTATTCCCAAATATATATCTTCGTAGCGGAAGTCAGATTGTCCGCGCATTTGTCGAGATTTGTTTTGCCGTCCCAGTAGTCCTGCAGGATAGGAATAGCGACGTTTTTATCATAGCTTGCGTTGTACAAGTCAAAGTACAGTTCGACGGAATCGATTTTTTCGATATGATCGATCAGCGCCTGCGTGACCGGGCTGAGCTCGTTCTTCGGCGCGATATCGATGTTGTACATCTCGAAAAGATCGCCGATGTTTTTCGCGTCCCGGATACAGTTCTCGTAAGCGGAATTCAGCACCGGCAGATAATCGATGTCGCCGCCGTAGGAATACTCTTCTCCGGTTCCCGTATAGAGATTCTGTACATGATCGCCGAGCAGGTATTTGAGAAATGCCAGCGCTTTATCACACTTTTCCTTTTTGATGTTGGAGCGGACAAAGATCGCGTCTACGATGCCGGCGGAATAGGTGTTTTCATCTTTTTCAAAACAGGAATACAGCACAGGGTCGTCGGCTCGCTTGTCGATCCCGATATCGTCGGGCAGGCTCATCATGAATTCCATGTAGATCGGATTGGAAAAGGAATGAACCGGATTGAACAGACAGGGCGTCTGTTCTTTTGAATCGGAGACCTCGGGTTCCTCCGCCGCGGAGACTTCGGAATGTTCCCGAAGCTGTGACATCAGCTGCAGGTTTTCCTTGAAGTCCTCATCGAATGAAACGCTTTGGTTATTGAAGTCTACCTGAGAATTGACCAGCCGCAGGATGACCGTGTTGGGGTTCACCGCTCCGTTTCTTGCGTCGCCGCTCATGAAGTCAAAGCCTTTGGGGTCCTGCAGATAATCGGCAAAAACGGAATCCATATTGTCGAAGGTCAGGTGATAACCCTGCTCTGTCGGCATATTGAATTTTTGCAGGGTTTCTTTTTCACCGACTAGCGTATAGACGCGGTAGAACAGCGGCAGGAAGTATCGCTTTCCGTCGCAGATACCAGCGTCCATGACAGTTTGATTATAGGCGCCCAGATCGATCTTGTCCGACGCTGTGTCGTTTGCGATCAGTTCATTCAGATCATAGAACGCGCCTGTCTTCATCAGGTGCTCAAAGGGCAGATCCATGTTGTTGGAGAACAGATCGGGTCCCGCTCCCGCCATCACCTCGATGTTCAGCCGCTGGCTCATGGTCTCAAAGTTGTCGAATTCGATCAGCTTGATCTTCATGTCCTCCGTAGAGTGGGAGGTGCACCAGCGGTTATAACGCTGGATCTTTTCGACCGTGTCGTCCTTATATTCTTTGGTATAGTAGTAGGTGAGCTGTTCGCTGTCAGCGGCATTGTCGCCGTCACTGCCGCACGCACAGCAGACGACCGCCAGCAGCAGCGCCAGCAATAAGCATAAGGTTCTTTTCATTTCCTACGCTCCTGTTCAACATTTGTTTTCGTCTTACAGCTCTATCATAAAATGTTTATCTGAAGTTTATCTGAAGAACTTGTCTTTTTTTGCAAAATTTTTTATAATATGATTAAATCAATCTTCAGATAAACTTCAGACAACAATGCTATAAAAGAGGTGCAGGCTGATGTATAAGGTGTTATTGGTCGAGGATGATCGCAACATCCAAGCGCTGATCGCCAATTACTTTATCAAAAAAGAAAAAGGCGTTTTTGAGATCGATACCGCATCCGACGGACAGACGGGATTGGAAAAGGCATACGAGAACAACTACGACTGTCTGCTGCTGGACGTTATGCTGCCGGAGCTGGACGGCTTTGAGATATGTCGCGAGATCCGCCGCGAGAGCGACGTACCGATCATCTTTATCACCGCGAGGACGGATGAGAGCGATATTCTCAACGGCTACGCGCTGGGGTGCGACGATTATGTGGTCAAGCCCTTTCCGCTGCCCGTTCTTTATGAAAAGGTGAACGCCCTGATCAAACGCGCCAAGGGTTTGGTGCGTTCCAAGGTGTTTTCATCGGGCGGGATCTCGCTCAATCCCAACAACGGTATCGTGATCTGTGACGGCAGAGAGATCAAGCTGACCGCCAGAGAGTACGGTATCCTGAAAGTCCTGCTTGAGAACAAGGGCAGAGTTATCAGCCGCGAGAAGCTGATCGATATCGTTTGGGGTTATAACAACGATACCGACGAGCGCGTACTGGATACACATATGCGCAACCTGAGAAAAGCGCTGGGTGATAACGGCAAGCAGATCAAGACCGTTATCCGCCGGGGCTATCAAATCGAGGATCAATAAATGGAACAAAGACTGAAAAAAGAACGAAACAGGCTGATCCTTCGCGTTACCCTGATCATGCTGGCGATATGGCTGACCTTATCGGGCGTTTTCTGCGCGGTAAGGCTGAGTAATGAAAAGGTCAATGTGCAGAAAAACGAGCTTGCCGACCTGTCGCATTTCATGCAGCTGATGACCGTAGGAAATACCAACGATACGGTCAATCGCACGCTGCTGGAATACACCAATCCGTCTGACGGACAGGGGCAGGGAAAAGATACTCATAACAAGCAGCTGATCATCACCGACCGCAAGACCAATCAGGTGATCTCTGATACGGCGGGCGGCGTCGGCGTTCTGTTCTATGTCAAGATAAAGCCGGAGTATTCATATGATCTGGTCGGCATAATGCATTATGACGACATACGCAGCGCGTTGAGCGACGAAGAGTATCAGCGCATCACCGAACTGCTGAACACCGAACGCGACGACGGTAATTATTATGAGGCGATATGCACCAAGTTTCATATCGAAAAGGGATTCATACCGCTGGAATTGAAGATCGTCCTGGTCAACGGCAAAGACTCGCGATTCACCGTCGATAATGACGTCGCTGTGTTTGACCTCAGCGAAAACAAGATTGACGGATCACAGATCTATGAAAGCGGCGATATCCGCCGAAATACCGTACCGAAGGATTTCATCGCGGACGGCGTCTGCAACAAGGACATCATCGGCTCATTGACAAAGGAACAGCGCAAGAGCGCCGTTGAAATGATACCGACGGGGATGTTCCGCTATATCTTTTATGCGTCGGATTATCTGAATCATATCGGCGATGAATATGAAGAGGGGGACGCCTCGTGGCTCGTGCAGTATGCGAAAGAGGTCGATATACTGGACAGCTGCAAGACTGATTTAGCATTCGGCGTATGTGCGATCTTCGGTTTCTTTCTGACGATCGGGGCGATCTTGTGCGTGATGATCTGGAAAACCGTCAAGGCGCAGATGATACAGGAGCAGAAGCGGCTCGATCTGACGAACGCGCTGGCGCACGACATCAAGACGCCGCTCTTTGTGATCAGCGGTTATGCGTACAGTCTGAAAGAGGATATCGATGAAAATGAGCGCGGGCTGTATCTCGACAAGATCATCGAGCAAACGGACGAGGTCAACAGTCTCGTTCACAGGATGCTCAACTTCAGCAAGCTCGATTCATACGCAATGACGCTGAATCGATCGGAATTCGATCTGTGCGAGCTGGCGCGGTCGATCGCCGAAAAATACACATCCCTCCCCGATAACAAAACGCTCGATTTTACCCACAGCGGCGACAGCGTGATCACCGCGGACAGGGAGCTGATCAAAACCGCTCTGCAAAACCTGATCGATAACGCGGCAAAGTACTCCCTGCCTGACAGCGAGATACAGATCGACGTTTCCGAAAAGACGGTCACCGTCTCGAACGAGTCCGAACCGATGACAAAATCGGAGCTGAAGCAAATCTGGCAGCCGTATTTCCGCAAGGATAAAAGCCGTCACGAAAAAGGCAACGGCTTAGGTCTTTCTATCGTCAAATCTATTCTGGATCTGCATAAAGCGAGCTATCGCATGTTTATGGACGGTTCGAGGCTGATTTGTCAGATCATGTTTTAATACGGCTGATAATCGTTCGGTCCCTGCCCGGCGCCGTCGGGATATTAAAAGACTGCCTGAAGGGTTTGCGATGGGCGATCTTCTGAAAGTGAAAGAGAAGGATCCCATAAAGAAAGCGGACATAATCGGCGCTTGATTAAAAACAGAGTAAAAAGGTAGGGTGACTGTAGTAATCCGACCCTGCTGAAAACGGCAGTATTCCGGCAATTTTCGGCTTATCAATGCGTCGTCGTTCGCTGTTTTCGCTGCGAGCGGTCAAGCGTGACCGCTCGCGTGCTCGTTTAGCGACTCCTCCTTTCCCCACCGCGCAGGGGCGCGTCGGGGGTCCCCGGGATTGGCGCCAGCCTGCCTGCGCTCTCTGCACCGATACTTACTCGAAATCCTACTCATTTTCAGTCCATCGGAGTTTTGACGGAGCAGATTTTTGTCTGACCGCGGCAAAACCACAGCGAACCCTGACGGGTTCGCGAGGATTTTAACAAAGGGCAGGCGAAAAGATGCCCGTCAAAACCACGGTTCGGATTATTACTGTCACCCTGACCGCTTCGGTGAAATCGATTCATCGAAGCGGTTTGATCTTTTGTTAGGGAAAGGACTGGATTTTCCGTTCTGTCACGTAATTCTGCATGATTATCATTGATAATTCCGAATGCGAATAATTATTCATACTAATACGTCTATAATGAAATCAGTAATTGCTCAGGAGGCGATTTTATGAAACAGCGCATCATTTCCATCATCATCTGTATCTTTCTTCTGGTCGGGATGATCCCGCTGTCGGCGATCGCTGCCGATGCGGTCGAAAGTGCCCCGGAACTGATCGAGGGAACCTACGCGCCGGGACAGGTCGTCGTTCTGTTCAACAGCAGTGCGATCGACGCCGATTCTGTTCCGGATAAAGGCGATCTTGCCGCGGTCGGAGCGGATTTCGGAGAGATGATGGACGCTTCGTCTTCGGCCGGAGAGGCTTACTCTGCCGCGGATGAAGAGATCGGTATTCTTTCGAAGAGTCTGGGCTCGGATTTCGTGCTGGAGGATACGCTGGTATTTGCCGACGCTCCCGATTCCTCGGGCGGTCTTGCTTCAACCGGTGCGTCAGCCGATACTGTATCGGACAGCGAGCTGACCGTTGCGCTGATTTCTTCGGATAAGTATGACACCGCGACGATGATCGGGATGCTCGGCAAAAACAAGAACGTCGTGAAGGTCGAACCGAACTACTATGTCTATCCGACGAGCTTTGACGATTATTCGCTCAACGATCCTTATAACAGCTATCTGTATAACGTCAACTCTCCCGCGGCTGAAAACACCGGCGGCGAGCAGGTGAACGACCGCGGAACATCCGCAGAGGATGCGCTATCGATCAACGCGTCCTCCGGCTGGAAAAAGCTCACCGGCGACGAGGACGAGGTCGTTGTCGCCGTCATCGATACGGGCGTGCTCGCGGAGCATGAAGACCTAAAAGACATGATGTGGACGAATCCCGGCAACATCGGGCTGAAGGGCGAACACGGCTATGACTTTTACAACAACGACGGCGATCCGACCGACGATAACGGCCACGGCACCCACTGCGCCGGAACGATAGCCGCGCAGGCAAACAACCTGAAGGGCGTTGCGGGCGTCGCGTCACAGGCGAACGTCAAGATCATGGCGCTCAAGCTGCTTAACGGCGGCGGTTCAAACGGAACAGAACAAGACGCGACCGTATATCAGACCTTCGGATGCTACAACTATATCCATAAGGCTGTTATGGGCGGCGTCAATGTCGTTGCCGCCAACAATTCATGGGGCGGCGGCGGATTCTCTTCCATCTACGACGACATTGTATCTGTTTTGTGCGAAGACGGCGTGATCTGCTATATCGCCGCATCTAACGACGCATCTGACAACGATCGCACGCCGGTCAATCCCGCTAATTCGGATTGCGACAATACGGTTGTTGTCGGCGCGGCTGATATCACGGGATTGCCCACGGCGTTTTCCGATTACGGAAAAACCACCGTCGATGTTTTCGGCCCCGGAATGAATATCCTCTCCGCTATTTCCTATGACAGTTACTTCCCGTCGATTGATGACGCGGAGCTGTTCAACGCTACCACCGAGTATTACGGCGAGTTCAATGCCGACACCCTTGTCACGGACGGCACGGTCACTCCCTCTGTCGGAAATAGGGCAGGTGAGGACGTCAAGGCGTTCGGCAGCCTGCAATTTGTCAAGCAGCGTTCGCTGAAGGACGACGACGAATATGAGATCCCGGACGACGCGGAGCTGGAGCTTTCCGTAGAAAAGGGCAGACACTTCACCAGTGACAATCCGTACCGTCTGAAAATCACCGTCAAAAACGCGCAGTACGGCGAGAGATACTTTTTCTTCTTCCCATACGAAAAGAACCCGCTGACCACCGGCGACGACAACACATGGACCTCCGTTACTACAGAAAATGTCGCGAGCAGCGACGGCTCCTCTGCGATTTTCGGTGCGGGAGATCTATATCGGGATGAAGACGGAAAGATAGATTTTCAAGAGCTGGCTGTAGTAGGCCTTACCGGGCCTAAGTATGACCGGATAGAGCGCCACATCACCAACGCGGGTTTTCATACGCTGCTCAGCGCTGAGGACGCCGACGATAAGGAGATGTACTTCGGACTGTGCATGGTCAATGAATATGCACAAGGCGAGTCGCACGACGCTTCCATCTATCTCGACTCGATCGCGATTTCCAAGCCCGATATCGAGTTCGAGCCCAACACCTCATACGACCTGATGTCCGGCACCTCACAGGCGACGCCTGCCGTCTGCGGCGCGGGTGCGCTGCTGGCGGCGCTCAATCCGAGGCAGGAGAATGAATCCGGCGCCGATTACGCGAAGCGCATCAAAGCAAAGCTGCTGACCTGCGTCCGCCGGACTGACGAACTCGCCGATCTCTGTTCGACCGGCGGTTATGTCGATCTGTCCCTGATCGACGCGGCGATCCCCTCTGTGTCAGACGCCCTTTGCGACATGGAGAACGAGAGTATCATTCTGACCGGCGAGAACCTGTTCGAAGGCAGCACCCTTACCTACAGACGCATGGCAGTCGACGGCGCGGAGGAAGAAGCGCTGCCGGACGATATGCCGGTCGAGTGCGCTTCCGACGGAACGAAGCTCATCATCCATAACGCAAAACGTCTGTTCTCTACCTATACCGCGTTCACCGTAACGGCTCAGAACGGCATGAAGGGCACGGGCAAATTCTTCCTCGTCAAGGGACAGAACAAGCTGCAAACAGTCAACTCCCTCACTCAGCCGTACAATCACGGCTATATCGATACTCCCGTCCTTCTGACAGACGCCGACGGCGAAGGCTTGTACGGCTTTTACCCCTATACCGGCGAGGTTTGCCGATACGACGGCGAGCAGTTCATCACCTATCGCGATACTGATTTACTCGAGGTGATGAGAAGATATCTCGTGGAAAACGGAGAAGATAAATATTCAGTATATAACGACTACAGAATATCTTGTTATACGCTTCTCTCACCCGCCTGTGAAAACAGCATTATCTATGTGCCGATAGTTATCTGTATACCCGAAGAACTCGCACAGGACGAGGAAGCCGGACAGATCAGTTACAGGAAAGACTGTTATCTGGCGTCCTTCGATCTGAACAGCGGCGATCATCACTGGCAATTGAGTGAGATGACGCTGCCGCCCGACGAGTTATGGTATGACAACACGGCGTATTTTGTCCCGACCTTATTCAACGGCAAGCTCCTTTGTATCGGCGACAGCACCCTGATCGAAGAGGAGGACGCCGCGCTTCCGGTGTACAGCTATGATCTCACAACAAAGGAATGGACAAAAGAACCCGATCTGCCGTATGCTGCCGATTATTTTGACTGCGCCGTAAATAACGGAAGGCTCTATGTGATGTTCGGCAGCGATTCCGATACTTCTTTATCAAATGAGGAAAGGATACTTTCCGAGGTTTGGTGCTTTGACGGAGAGACATGGGAGCAGAAGCGTGACGATCTCAAATATGTCGGAAGGGTTTACGAAAATCAGGGCGTCCTGCTCCATGCCGATGCGATCGCCGCTGTAAAGAACGGATTGATTTTTATCGGCGCATCCGTGGACGGCGGCGGAAACATGTTCCTCTACAATACCGATACCGATTTGATAGAACCGCTGTATTATACCGTTTTCGACAGCGTCAGCGACGCGAGGAACGAGTATCAATCCTGTGTCGCGACACGCGACGGCATTTATTACTTATACGGATCGTACAACGATAACAATTCGTTCTGGAACCTCTGTCTGCTCCCTGAAAGCAGCGGTGTTTACGAGAGCCCGTATGAGAAACTCATCCCCGGCGACGTCGACGGGGACGGAACTGTAACAATCATTGACGCGACATGGATCCAGCGTAAGCTTGCCGCGTCTGCTGTTCCTGATTCATTCAACGATAAAGCGGCAGACGTCGACGGTGACGGCGTAGTGACGATCCTCGACGCGACATTGATCCGGCGCTATCTTGCCGGTATGCCGTCTCCGCTGGATAAGACTCAGTAAAGCTGAATAGGGTTGTATTGCCGCAGCAGTGATACAACGTATGAAATTTCAGATAAGAGTGATAAAGATAACAGCCCTTGATGCCTGAACATCAAGGGCTGTTATGGTACGGGTGTTGATAACGGACTTATCAAGACAATACGTTTTTTCGGTAGCTGCACACATTTTCTGCTCATACATTTGTGATTCAGCCCTTTGAACGATACAATGATAGTAAAATTCTCCAAAGATTTCTTTGTTGTTCGACAAAAAGGATAAATGAATCTCTTTGTAATTTTATATTTCTTTGAAATAATGTTAATGAAAGGCAATAATCTATATCTGAACACCTTTTATCTTCGTTCGATATGGTTTTGCAAAAAGCATAAAGGAGAAAGCTTACGAAAAAGCGTTTTTCACGCCGTCTGATCGCAGCGTTTCTCGCGCTCGTGATGATGGTATCCATCGCATCGGCGACCATGGTGTCGGCGAACGCGGAAAAGACCAAAGAGATCGAAGCGGTACAGAAGGTCGTTGACTCGCTCCAGATCGTGCGCAAGTTCTTCCCTGAGGACAGCTTTGCCGGCAGGTACGCCGAGCCGGTCCTCGATTTGATCACCTCTGCTTTCGGCTTCACCCAGACCGATCCTACACAGGAGCAGCTCGACGAGCTCCTCAAGAAGGCGGAACCGCTCTCCGACCGGATGTCTGAGATGCAGAGCCATATCGAGAGCTTTATCGAGATCGACTCGACTCTCGCTCCCTTCGACAACGAATATCAGGACGTCAAGGGCAATTTCATTCATGATGACTTCAACTCCACCCTGAGCTTCAAAAAGCAGATCGACGTGATCGAGAACAGCGACTATTCTGACGAGACCAAGCGCAGCGCGCTTTCCGATTTGGTAGGCGCTCCGTCTACATGGTCGGATAGGGACAAGCCCATCGGTTACTTCGACAAGTACGCGAACTACCTGACCGGCTCCACCGGTATCTTCCACGACAAGAACATCTATGAGGCGGGTCTCGAGTACTATAAGGACAGGTCATCTTCGGACAGGAAGCGCTGAACAAGCTGGACGAGGAATTCTTCCAGTCCGCCTATATGCTCTATCTCTAGTGCTCGAGCAAGCTGATCGTCTGTCTCGAGGCGCGCAGCCAGGTCCTGCGTGAGCAGGGCGGCGAGGCGAACGATCTCGAAGCTGACCTCTGCGACGCCAAGATCCTGTCCTATATCCGGAACATGGCGAACATCACCCGCAAGTACGCCATCTCTCGTCTGAACGTACAGCCCGGTGAATTCTATGACAGAACCGATGATTCCACCGGTACTCAAACCATCCTGCTTGACCGCGAGATAGGCTGCAAGAACTTCTATGAAGAAGCGATCGGGTTTTACTCCGATTCATATGGTGAGGTTGATCCCTACACCGAGGACGGCTGCAGTTTCATCAATCAAGACAGAATGAAGAGATGGACTAAAGGCTATCCCTCGGAAGCGTATGTCAAAACCACGCTGGAAAACGCGGGTTTGAGCACCGAGCAGATCGAATCAATCATCAGCTATATCAGGACGAACTTCGCGAATACCATGAGCGATGGGCACACGTTGAAGGACTTCCTGATCAACTGCGGCTATAATGTTGACAGCGAACAAAATGCAGAAGCGCTTTATTTGATTCATAAAAGCCGTGAGCCTGAAATCACGGGCGGTGACGGTACCAATACAAGTGCGACAGAAAAAATAGATGTATATATGCTTGACGGTCCCAGGATCCCGGAGGTCACGATAGCGGATTATGTCACATGTGCCGCAGTCGGAGATGACGGTACTGTCAGCCCGCTCGACCCCGTTCTCTATTTCAGAACAGCCGACTGTGACCGCGGTCATCTGACCGAAGCGATCGCGATGGCAGAGTCGATGGTAGAGGATCAGCAGAACGGCGCGGTACGCTACAGCGCTGAGAGCTTCGCGAACCTGAATGAAGCGCTCGAAATCGCCAAGGACTATGAGAACAGCACCAATCAGGAGGAGATCATCGATCAGGCGTATGAGCTGATCAACGCGATCTACGACGTCCATGTGCTCGCGCCCATCGGCGACGCGGATCAAGACGGCTTCGTCACCATCATGGACGCGACTCTGATCCAGAAAAACTTAGCCAACATGCACAACTCCGAGTTGTCCGAGGATCAGTCCTATCTGGCGGACGTTGATAAGAACGAACGGATCGAGACCATCGACGCGACCCTGATCCAGCGCTATTTGGCTAATATGACGTCGTTTTGGGCGAGCCCCGCGCGTAACACGATCGATCATATCCTATACTGATAACCGCACACAAGGGGCTGTCGCATGAAACGCGATAGCCCTGCAGGATGAATATGCATGGATAATCCATAATTGCCTGCAAAGATGCCTGTTCATCCGGCAGAATCTTCGTATATAAATGAAAAATCCTGTCACCGAAGCGGCAGGATTTCTACTTGAATGTTTTGTTGTGACAGCGTCGCTCATAATGCGACGTTGTTTTTCTTTAATAGTTCTCTCGCGCTTTCTACCGAGTCGACGCCTGTTGCGTTTTTGATCGGAGCAAATTCTTTGTCTCTGATAACTTCATAGGGCAGACAGCTCGAAAGCTGATGGATCATATCGAGAACCAGTTGCTCAAATTTAAAACCGTTCGGTTCGGACGGCTTGATCAAAGCGCCGTTTTCGTCAATATACGGAATTTTTTTCTTGACCACGTGCATCGGCATTTTGTCGTCCGTCACCTTGGAAAGCTCGTCGGTGCGGAAAAGATAGTTCAGGATGACGCCGTAGTTGTACGCGGGATCGCCGTTTTTGTCCTTTGCGTTCATCATGTCCTCCGACAGCTCATAGTACTCTACGATAGAAGGTCTGCCGTCTTCAAGGCACATGACGCCAACCTTTTCATCCGGCGCCGCCTTGCGTACGACCTTTGAGCCTACAGCGACATCCGCGAGGATCGTCGCGCCGATAAAGCAGGGGTCGCAGATGCGCTGGAGAACATTGTCTACCGCGAAGATGTTGATCCATTCGATCCCTTCATCGGTCAGGATCTTGTCCAGACCGGCGCGCACCATGGAAGAATACCATCCGGCGTTGCCGTTCGGCGAGGTCGAGATATGATCTTTGGCGTCCATATAGAGTTTGCCGTTAAAATCACAGGCCGGCGCCATATCTTGCTTAAAGAATACGACTCTGTCTTCTTTATATCCGAAATAATCGTGTTCTTTAAAGAATTTGACGGTCGCGTCGTTGTTCTTTTCACTGGTCATGATAAACAGTCTGATCCATGTATCTGTCTGTTTGACGACGTCAAGCAGATTGGAAACGATCCGCTCAAAGATATATACGGGCTTCGTGATACCGATATCATACATACCCTTCGGGTTATCGGAACCGAGCCTGGTGCCCATTCCGCCGGCAAGCAGAAGAGCGGCTGTTTTGCCAGCTTTGATGGCTTCTGTACCAACACGATTCAGCTCTTGACGGCGCGCATTGATTTCATCCAGCTGCATTGCCTCGAGAGGGGAGAATTCCCCGCGTTCATCACTCACGCCGCAATCGATCCTTTTCAAAACAGAGAAGTCGGTTTCTTCAATCTGCCTGAGCAGATTATCTTGCTGCGTTTTTGATAATTCGTCATAATACCGCAGAATATGATCCTGACCGATGGCTGTCATTTTTGTTTTCGCTTCTGTGTAATTCATAATGATCTCCTATATATTTTTAAATGGTTATTATCTGCTTTTACGGGGTTAGCGAATCGGTTCGTGCTGCATCAGGAAATCTTTGATATCAAAATCTTTGTCATAGACAAAATCGATCATGACCTGATACTTACCGTTGTCCAGACGCTTCATACTGCAGTCGTCAACCAGAGTCAGGAGAACGGCACTTGCCATTTTTCGCTGTTCTTCAAGGTCGGGATTTCTCTCCATATCGGAATCCGTGACCGTGATGCGCAGGCAGTTCTGCATATAGTCGAGCGAGATGTCGATATCGCCGATATCCTCGGCGGTCTCGTTGACGCGCATAATCAGGATTTCTTCGACAGACTGACGGATCGCCAGAGCTTTTTCTCTGGTGAAGCCGAGATTCAGCGCGCACTCCTCAAACACCGCAGAGGCCGGCGTGATATTGTAGGTGCTGTTTTTGATCGACATGGAGATGATCCGGATGCCTTTTTCCAGCTTGCCTTCAAGAATCAGCCTGTGCAGTCTTCTGAGCATTTCAATGTGGAGACTGCGCTGATCGATCTTTCCGTTCGCATTGAGCGGAAACTCCTTAAAAACAAAGTAGTAGACCGGAGATTTATAGGAGCCGACTTTTTCTTTCATGTATGCTTTGATCTCAGCTTCATCAAACGCGGCTCCGGGCGCTAATGTTACACACGCTCCGAGATTTTCGCCGTAAATACGATCTTTATAGCCGAAGATCCTGCAGGCGCCTATCGACGGGTGAGACATCACCTGTGCTTCTATCTCTGCGGGAGCGAGATTCTCTCCTCCTTTGATGATGAGATCCTTGATTCTTCCGACAATGCGGATATTGCCCTGTTCGTCAAAGATGCCGAGATCGCCGGAATGAAGCCAGCCGTCCGCGTCGATCGCCTGTTTTTCGGGCGGGAGCTTGTAATAGCTGTTTTTCAGATGGTAGCCGCGTGTAATGATCTCGCCGATCTCACCCGGCGGCAGGATCCCGCGCTCCTCGTCCCAGGCTGCCGCTTCGATTCCGTCTACGACTCTTCCGACGGTGTTGTAGCGGATCGAAACATCATCGTCGGGTCTGGTGAGCGTATAGGTCGCGGAGGTCTCGGTCATACCGTATAAGTTGATGAAGGTGGTGTTGTACAGCGCGGTCTCAAAGCGCATGAATTGTACCGGGGAGGTATAGCTGCCTGCGATAGAGCAGATACGAACGCGCGGAGCGACCATCTCGGTAAGTTCTTTCTTGTCGATGATTCCCTGATAGATTGTCGCTACCGACCACAGATCGGTCGCGTCCTCTTTTTCTATGAGCTTGGCAATCACATCCGCCTTGATCGCTTCGGGCAGGATCAGCGTTCCTCCGTTGGACAGGTAGATCCATGAAACAAATATCGCGTAGGCGTGGAACAGCGGGACGCCGAGCAGACATCTCTCGCCGCGGATCGAACTGATTTCCTTTGCGAGCTGTCTGACGACGTTAGTGATCGCATACTGTGAGGTCAGCACAGCCTTCGGAAAAGCCGTTGTGCCGGAAGTATAGATGATGTAAGCGTCGTCGCGGACAGTCCAGCCCGCCGTATCGGGAACATGGGGAGGAATTGTTGAAAAATCTTCGTCAACGATACTGACACACTTATCCGCGTCAAGCCCGAAAGCGTCGGCGATGGTTTGTGCGTCCTCCGCGTGACCGGAGACGTCATGCGTTTTTCCGAACATCATGTATGTCGTCTCGGCAAATTCAACCAGCGGTCCGGCATCCTTGAGCGAAAGATTCGCGTTCAGTATCAGCGCGATACCGCCTGAGCGGATGATACCGTAGTAGGTGTACAGCCATGCCGGTGAGGCGGTCGCCCAAAGCGCGACCTTGTCGCCTTTTTTCAGTCCCATGTTAAGGAGAGCGGCAGCAACGCTGTCGATTTTGTTGACAAGCTGCCGATAGGTCAGTCTTATTTCTCCCATGACGATTGCTTCACGATCCGGAGCGGCGTCCGCCTGTTCCGTGAGTATGTCATAATAATACTTTTCAATCGTCTGCATATGTTTGTCCTCCCTGTTTTATGATCCGTGATTTAAAAAATCTTTCCGTAACCGGATTATCAATAAATCTGACGGGTTTGATGAAGTCCGGCGGGAAATTCAGCCGGAACATAAGCACATCTCTGTAGAAAAGCTGCGTTTCCTGTTCAATAAACTCAACTCTGACGGGGTTAATTTCGTGTCGGGCGACGGCGTTTCGATATGCTTCGTCGGTTTCCAGACTCTTTTCAATGAGATCAGCCGTTTTGGTTATATCGATGTCTGATATATCATCATGATCTGTTTCAAGCAGGATCACAAGACCGTTGTGATTGCCGTTCAGCAAATATGCATAGTCGCTGATAAACAACCCTGTTTTGTTGCGAAGCTCTATCACGCTGCTGCTGACTGCTTTTTCAGTGACTGCGACTCCTTTCAGCCTTGCCGTCTGGGACGAATCGTGATCGTAGTAAAAGTACGGAACTGCGTTCTTTATGTGATCGACGCGTATCACGTCGTTCAGCCTGTATCGGTACAGACCCGAATAAGTCGAGATCAGCAGCGAGTAGCGCTTTCCGGCTTCTGTCTGAGGTGCAAACACCGCTTCGGCATTTTCATCAGCGTCCGCGGGAACAAATTCGACGAACGCATTGCTCGGATCAAGAGCATAGAGCCCTTTCGTTCTTGTTTCCGTTCCTATAAGAGCGGTCAGTTCCATATAGCAGCCGTTTTCGTGTTCAATATTGCCCAGATACCTTTTGATGCTTTCTGTATAAACAGAAAAGCATCCGCCGCCGAAAGCAATCAGCCTCTTCATGTTTTTCCATATTTTCGGAACGACAGGACAGTCAAAGCCCTGCAGGAAGATATCCGACAGCTCAGCCGCTCTGTCGGGGTCGGCAGTCATGCGGTTTGTGATGATTTCTCTGAATTCGTCGGAAATGATCTGACCGAAATGATCCGGTCGACCGCTTGCGATATCGGCGCACAGATTTATCCAGTTCTTTTCAAGGAATCGTAATGTACACCATGCTTCCCATGTGCTGGGAGCGATCATCTGGTCAACGTTTCTGTCAGCCAGCGCGAACAACAGTCTGATATACGTCAGCTCTGTCAGCTTATGGGGGAACAGGACCTCCGGCGGCGCAGTGAACAGATTATTCTTTTCGAATAATGAGAGTTCCCGGTCGGCGAATAACTGAGAAAGAATCGAGCCGTGAGCGGTGTTTACATAAGCGTTGTCATTGAATCGGTTCTTTTGCGGCATGCTTTCCAGCATGAGGAAGGTCCTTTTTCCTCTGCAGGCGTCAAGGTACAGCTTTTTCAGCGGTTCCAGCTGGATATCCGTGCAGGGGATAAGCTTGGGGTTAGACATTCTGCCGAGCGTGAACATATAGCTTTTGATCGGATCGGATGTAATGATGCCCGATTCTCCGATGTTTGTCTGAAGCTTAATCAGCGGCTCATAGGTATCATAATCCGATCGGGGAACGGATGAGCGGAATCCGGTGAGTGTAAGGATCCTTGTGAACTCATATCTGATCCCCATATCGGTAGTCTGATTGCGGTGAAGGATATTGCGCAGTACGATCTGATAGGGCGAGAGCGCCTGAGCCGATTTCTCGTCAACAGCGATGAGCGTATCGCTGCCGGAGCTGCCGATATATTTTTCCGGCTCGAGGATCACGGCGCGGGGAAATTCATATCTTTCTCTGACGGCTTTTTCGGAGTACAGCTTTGAGACTCTGAGCGGTGTTATCTGTTCGAGATACGGCGCTAAGATCTCCTTGATCGTGTTCCTGTCCTCAAGCGTCAGTGAATCGGAAGCGATCATGAATCCGGCAAGAACACAGCACAAGCCGGAGATGATCGCGTTCATGTCGAATCCGTAAGCAAGTCCCGCGTCAAAAATCTTCTTGTAACCCTGCGCAAAAGAGATCAGCGTTTGAGCGTCCTTGCCGGCGTTCTGTACCAGCGATCCGCTGTTGATAAAATAGTGGTATCCGATCATCTGGGGAAGATAGCAGATTTTGTCGGCGTGTCCGTAGCATTCCAGATTGAACAGATAGTCCTCACCGAAGGGGACCTCTTCATCGAAACGAATGGCGTTTTCGTCCAGAAAACGCTTGTCATAGATGCGCGAAGTCACCATACCGCATACGCCGCTGAACATTTTTTCATCATCGCGGTGATCCATATTGACGACGATTTCTTCGCGCGTCTGATCCCAGAGAACAATTTCCGTAACCGGTCTGTTGTGATCGCTTTCCAGCTCATATTCTCTTCGGAACCAGGTGATCTGCGCCTGCGTTTTCTCCATATGAAACAAAGCCTTTTGCAGACACTGCGGCGTAAACATATCGTCAGCGTCAAGAAAACCGATATACGGAGCCGCGGCGCGCTCCAAGCCGTAGTTTCTGGGAGCGGAAGGCGTACGCTTGCCGTCGTTCAGAATAAAGATCTTTACGTTATCATAGCCGCAGAGCAGTTCCGTTACGCTGCGTCGGTATTCCTCGTCGCTATTGTGTACGACCACGATCCATTCGATCTTTTCGAACCCGATCGTCTGACAAAACATGGATTCGCAGCATTTTTTGAACAGCTCCTGTTCAACGTTGAAAAATGGAGTGATGATAGAGATATCATAATTCATCATATCGCGGTTCTCCTTAACACACGAATAAACTGACGCTTTACACTTTGCTGACAGCGCTGATATATATAATAAAATAATATCAAATACGGCGTATACTGTCAATAATTATCCAAAATATGATAAGCTGCATCATATGATAACCCGATGACTTCGCAGCCTGACAGCGATCGCCCCGATCCGGTGAGATGATTATTGAATCTATCTATAGGAAACTCCTATAAAGATAAAAGAATGACAGCGCCTGCCCGGCAGCGCCCTTGATGGGTGAGAGAGAGCTATACGAAAATTGCGCGCCAAAGGCACGATTTTCCCGTGAATGATATTGACAACAGATTATCGCTATGTAAAATAAAACTGTAAGACTTTATCTTAAGGCAACACCGCACACCTGAATGATTCGGTATTGCTTTAAAGCCGATTGTCAAGGAGAATGCCATGAGAAGAATGGATATGGATCCCACCCATGAGCTGAACGGGATCAGATACAGGGCGGGTCATGTGTTCCCGTTCGGAGCCAGTGTGATTGAGAACGGCGTCCATTTCAGCGCGTTTTCGCGCGACGCGACAGGCTGTACGCTGGTGCTGTTTCATCTCGGCGAGCCTGAGCCTTTTGCCGAGATCCCGTTTCCGGAGGAATTCCGGATCGGAAACGTTTATTCCATGATCGTTTTTGATCTGAATATTGAAACGCTGGAATACGGTTTTCGTTTTGACGGGGAGTGGGATCCGGAACGCGGCTTGCGTTTTGACAGCAGTAAAGTGCTGCTGGATCCGTATGCGCATTCCGTTTCGGGCCGCAGCATATGGCGTGAAAAGCCGAAAGAATCTTCCTTTCCCCATCGCGGACAGATCATCCTTGAGGATTTTGACTGGCAGGGAGATAAACCGCTGGAGCTTCCGGCCAGCGAGCTGGTGATCTATGAGATGCATATCCGTTCCTTTACGGCGCATCCGTCCAGCGGAGTGCAGTTCAAAGGGACTTTTGCCGGGGTTGTAGAGAAGATCCCTTATCTGAAAGAGCTCGGCGTTAATTGTGTAGAGCTGATGCCGATTTTCGAATTCGATGAATTCGAAAACAGCCGCGGAGATCTGGTGAACTACTGGGGCTATTCCACGGTGAATTTTTTCTCGCCGAAGGCAGGATATGCCGCTACCGCTCCCTTCGGTACGCAGACGGAAGAGCTGAAAAACATGATCCGAAAGCTGCATCAAAACGGGATACAGGTCATTCTGGATGTGGTGTTCAATCATACGGCGGAGGGAAATGAGCAAGGTCCGACGATCTCTTTCCGCGGAATCGACAACCGCACGTATTATTTGCTGACGCCGGATGGTTATTATTATAATTTCAGCGGCTGCGGCAATACCATGAACTGCAATAACTCGGTTGTGAGAAATGTGGTGCTGGACTGTCTGCGCTACTGGGTCGCCGCCTATCATGTGGACGGGTTCCGGTTCGATCTGGCTTCGATCCTCTCCAGGGATGAAAACGGCGCCCCCATGATGGACCCGCCTTTGCTGGAAAGTATCGCTCATGACGCGGTGCTGGGCAGCTGCGTGCTGATCGCGGAGGCGTGGGACGCCGGCGGACTCTATCAGGTAGGCTCCTTTCCTGCGTACGGCCGCTGGGCGGAATGGAACGGAAGATACAGAGACTGCGTCAGGCGTTTTGTCAAAGGATCGGAGGAGTGCGCTCCGGAAATGTATCTGCGCGTCGGAGGCTCCGCGGATATGTACGGCGGCAGGTCCGCTGCTGCCTGTGTGAATTTCATCACCTGTCACGACGGCTTCACGCTGCGCGACCTGGTGTCCTATAATGATAAGCATAACGAAATGAACGGAGAGGACAACCGTGACGGCTGTAACGATAACCATTCTTGGAATTGCGGCGCCGAGGGAGATACGGGCGATCCTGAGATCATAGCCCTGCGCATGCGTCAGGCGAAGAATATGCTGACGATCCTGCTGACCAGCAGAGGGATTCCCATGCTGCTCTCCGGAGATGAATTCGGTAATACACAGTTCGGCAACAACAACGCCTACTGTCAGGACAATGAGATATCATGGCTGGACTGGTCGCTGCTGGAAAAGAACCGTGAGCTCTTCGATTATGTCCGGCGTCTGATTTCTTTTCGCCGCGAGCATCCGGTGCTCAGGGCGATGGATCATTATGCCGGTGTAAATGCGACCGGATATCCGGAGTTGTCCTTCCACGGGACAGAGCCGTGGAATTTGGACGCAAACGGTCCCGGGCTGTGCTTCGCAAGCTTCTGGGCAGAGGATCATGAACGCTTTGCGACAAAGGAGGACTGTTTCCTGTATGTTGCCGTCAACGCGCATTGGGAGGAGCATCGGTTTACTTTCCCGGTAGTTCCCGAGGGATATGGCTGGCTTTTGGCTTTTAAGTCCGATGGGTTTTCATCTGATTCGGGCGAGGAAGCGCCGTGGGCGGAGGACGGAATCACCTTAGGAGCAAGAACGTCCGCCGTTTTAATCGCGAAGAAAACCGGATGATCCTGTTTGGATCGGTCAATCATCTTTGATTCCAACATAGTTGATAATTACGACAAACGGATTGCGTTCGATCTGTTTGTCGTATTTTTTTTACGGGGAACCGCCTGTTTGAGTTCGGAAAGCAGTTATACTGATATCCAATAAAGCCCTTCTAAAGCCCTTCAACATTTATTAGTGACCGGTTTTGATGGGGATAATATCCCGCTGCTTACAGCGAAAGAACCCGCAGGGGAAGGTTTATCCTCTTCGGCCGATACCTCCGTCCGGGATAAGGTAACGGGAGTCGAACCCCCAATCGGTTCTTGGCGGCATATTTGTGCCTGCTCTTCGTCAAAATCCTCGTGAATACGTCAGTATTCGCTGCGGTTTTTCCTCGATCAGACTCAAATCTGCTCGCCAATAACTGCTTC
>JAFRDE010000041.1 GCA_017403985.1 Ruminococcus sp.
CTCCCTGAAAACAGTCCTCTGGACTGTTTTCACCCTCAAAATGCGCTTTTGCTTATTTTGAGGGCACGGTCGCCTTCGATCCCGTCCGTCTCCACTTTGCTTGTATAACAAAAGAGAGGCACCCTTTGGTACCTCTCTTTTCATGATATGGTGGAGACGGACGGGATCGAACCGTTGACCTCTTGAATGCCATTCAAGCGCTCTCCCAGCTGAGCTACGCCCCCAAAGCAGTATTATATTACCACAACTCTAAGAATAATGCAAGTAAAAATTTTAAAATAATTTCAGATACGCTGAAAACACCGGTTGATCAATACAACCGGTGCGTCAGTAATCAATTATTTATCTGCCAATCCTTGATGTCTTTTACCTCGTTATACATGCGGACATAGCTGTCGTGGCGCGACTGAGGGATCACGCCGTCCGATACCGCGTCCAGCACCTTACAGCCCTTTTCGCAGACATGATTGCAGGAATTGAACTGACAGGTCCCGAAGTAATCCTCAAACTCCGGAAACGCGAATTTAAGTTCGTCTTTTCTGATCAGCTCGAACCGCTCGATATCAACGGTAGAGAATCCCGGCGTATCGGCGATGTAACCGCCGTGCTTTTTGAAAAGCTCCACGGTTCGGGTGGTATGTCTGCCTCTGCCCAGCTTTTCGCTGATCTCTCCGGTCTGCAGCTCCAGCTCGGGGAACAGCGCGTTGAGCAGGGTGCTCTTTCCTACTCCCGAGTTGCCGCAAAAGGCGGTGACCTTGCCCTTCAGCTCGGCTTTTATCTCATCCAGACCGCGGTTATCCATACAGGAAAATGCGTATGCGGGGATATTTACCCTGCGATAGATATCGACGTAGCTGTCGACGGAAGCCAGATCGCTTTTGGTAAAGACAACGATCGGCGTGATATCCTTGCTGACGGCGGCGGCAGTCATCTTATCGACCAGATACAGATTGACGTCCGGCTCCCTGACAGAGCTGATGATCATCAGGTTATCCAGATTAGCCAGTGCGGGACGCACCAAAAAATTTCGCCGCTCATGGATCCTGTCGATCGAGCAGTACCCGTCGTTCGGAACGGTGATATCAACGATATCTCCGACCAGCGGCGATGTGCCGCGCTTGCGGAATACGCCGCGCGCCTTGCACTCATATACACTTTCGGCGGCCTCTACATAATAGAAGCCGCCTGTGATTTTACAAATGATTCCGGTATGTTGTTCCATAGATTACTCTTCGGTATTGTTGTCGGCAGCGTCGGTTTGCTCATCCGGCTGCTCGGGAGCCTCGGTCTCAGGCTCGGTCTCCTTCGGCGTATACGAATAGGAATTCACCAGCTCGACGGAATTATCATCATAGTTGACCTTGTACTCACGATACTTTTCATCGTCCAGCAGCACTACGATATTCGCGTCGTTTTTCACCTTAACGCTCACGGTATAATACGGGCTGTAGGAGGGAATGACCGATTTACTGTTGTCGGAGTCGATCGCGCCGTCGACCAAAACGGTCAGCTTCACTTCATCGGATACGGAAGAAGGCAGATCTACTTCGATGTTAACGGTCTTTTCCTTATTCGCGCCCTTAGAGCAAACTACGACGATCTCATAATCAGCAGGGATCTCACTGCCCTGGAGCGGATTCTGACGAACAACCTCGTCCTTACCCGCCTCGATCTTATCGTCATATTCGACCTTATATGTGGTAAAGCCGGCTTCCTTCAAAGCGGCAACAGCCTCTTCGGCGTTATAGCCCTTGATGGAAGGCATCTTGATCGTCGGCTTGGTAATGCCCTTGGACACAAATACATATACGGTAGAGCCGATCTTGACCTCTGTGCCGACAGGCGGATAAATCGCGTCAACCTTCTGTGAGGTCTGATCGCTTTCGACATAAAGGATCTTGGGAACAAGATTGGCGGATTCGATACGCTGGATGATCTCTTCGCTGCCGAGAGAACCGCTGATATAAGGCACCTCTACGGCTGTATCGGCGGAATTGACGATCAGCTCGATGGTCGAGCCCTCTTTCATCTTCTTGGAACCGCCGGCGGGACTCTGTTCGATGATCGAGTCAACGGGAATATCGTCGCTGTAACGGCTGACATAGGTGAAATTGAACTTGCCGTTATTCACGGCGTTCGCTTCACTCAGCGTCATTCCGACAAAGTTGGGGACTTCTATCTCTTTCGGCTGTGCGGACATATAGCCCTGATACGCAGCCACGCCGCCGAAAATGACAAGAGAGATCAGCGCCGCGATGATGATACCTTTGATAGCGGAAAGCACGGGACTGCGAACGGGAACTTCCTCTTCATAATAATCTTCCTCTTCTTCGTCCACGGGCTCTTCATATTCCGGTTCGGTTCTGGGTTCCTTTTCCGTTTCTTCGACAGGTTTTTTCTTGTCTCCGTACTGATAGTTGAAAACGATGCCCGGATTCAGGCGGAAACGTTCGATATCGCTGAGCATTTCAACAGCGGAGAGATAGCGGTCGTCGGGGTTCTTCTGCATCGCCTTCATGGTGATCTCTTCCAGACCCTCGGGGATATCGGGATTGATCTCACGGGGGCGCTTCGGCTTCGCCTGCAGCTGCATCAGCGCGACCGTTACGGCGGAGTCGCCGTCGAAAGGCAGCGCGCCGGTGAGCATCTCATACATCATGACGCCGACGGAATAGATATCGGTCTTGCCGTCGGTCTTCTCGCCGCGAGCCTGTTCGGGAGCAATATAATGAACGGAACCGATCGCCTGCTCGGTCATCGTGCGGGTCGCGTTGGATGAAAAACGCGCGATGCCGAAGTCGGTGACCTTGATGGTGCCGTCCTGCAGCAGCATGATATTATGCGGCTTGATATCACGGTGAACGATACCGTTCTCATGCGCGTGCTGTAAGGCTTTCAGGATCTGGGTGGTAAGATGAACGGTCTCTTTCCAGTCGAGCACGCCCTGCATATCGATATATTCCTTCAAGGTGATGCCGTCGATATATTCCATAACGATATACTGGATCATGTCGCCGAAGCTGACGTCATAGACGCGAACGATGTTCGGATGATTCAGAACGGCGATCGCCTTGCTCTCATTCTTAAAGCGGCGGATAAAATCCTCGTTGTCGAGATATTCATCCTTTAATATCTTGATCGCGACCTCGCGGGCGTCGATGGTGTCATAGCAGTGATAAACATTCGCCATACCGCCTACGCCGATCAGCTCGCGGATCTCATATCTCCCGTCTAATTTTTTGCCGGTGTATTTGTCCATATGAATCACTCCTATCTCAATATATGACCGTCACGGTGATGTTATCGTGACCGCCGTGTCGTTTTGCAATTTCAATCAGCGTATCGATGATGATATCGCCGTCGTTTTCTTCTACGGTTCGCACCATATCAGCCTTGCTGACATAATTGGATAATCCGTCGGAACAGATCAGCAGCCTGTCGCCCTCGCTGAACTCGGCTTCGATATAATCGATATGTACCTCGTGAGAGATACCCAGCGCGCGCGTGATCAGGTTCTTGTTCGGATGCTTCATCGCCTGATCGGGCGTCAGCTCGCCGCGGCGAACCATTTCCTGAACCAGAGAATGGTCTTCCGTGATCTGCAAAATCTTACCGTTGCGGATCGAATAAGTACGGCTGTCGCCGACATGAACGACATGGGCGATCTCGCTGCGGACAAAGACCAGATCACAGGTCGTGCCCATACCGGCAAGCTCATAATCTTCCATCGCCAATTTATAGACGGTGAGATTCGCGCCGTCGACCGCAGCGATCAGCATCTCGCATAACGCTTCGTTATCCATATCGTCTTTATACTCGCGTCCGATATATTCGGAAATGTATTTGACGGCGGAAGAGGAAGCGGTCTTGCCGCCGTGGGCTCCTCCCATGCCGTCGCAGATGACTGCCCAGGCGCAGTCCGAGGAGATGACGGAATAAGCGGAACTGTCCTGATTTTCATTACGGACCAGTCCGATATCAGTTTTTGAAAAAACTTCCATGTCAAACATCCCCTTTCATGTATTTTCGTTTCAGTTGTCCGCACGAGGCGTCGATATCGGATCCGAGCGTCCTGCGGACGGTCGCGTTGATCCCCGCGGCGGTTAGTATATCAACAAAGGCGCGCTGCCTTTTGAGTGAGCTCTTTTTATAGCCTGCTCCGGTCACATTATTCACCGGGATCAGGTTGACGTGACACAGTAAACCTTTCAATAGTTCCGCAAGTTCCCTCGCCGTTTCGTCGGAGTCATTCTCTCCGTCGATCAAGGCGTATTCAAAGGTAATGCGTCTGTTGGTCTTGTTCACATAATAGCGTGAGGCGTCCATCACCTGAGCGATCGGATAACGGCGGTTGACCGGCATCGTGCGCAAACGCGCTTCATCATTCGGCGCGTGGAGAGAGACCGATAAGCCGCATTGCAGCTCGAGGTCGGCGAAATCTCTCATGCGCGGTACGATACCGCAGGTGGATATCGTGATATGACGCATGCCGATATTCAGCGAATCCTCGCTCGATACCAGCTTCAGAAATCGTATCACGTTATCATAATTATCGAACGGTTCGCCCATCCCCATCAATACGACGTTGGAAACACGCTCGCCGCAATCCAGCTCGGCAGAGCGGATCTGCGCGATCATCTCGGAGGCGGTCAGTGAGCGGGAGAATCCGCTCTTGCCGGTCGCGCAAAAGGTACAGCCCATTTTACAGCCGACCTGCGACGAAATGCACATCGACCTGCCGTGGTGATAGCTCATCAATACACCTTCGACGTATTCGCCGTCGTATAAGCGGAACAGGTATTTGGAGGTAACGTCGAGCTTGGAACGCTGGACGCGCTCGATATCCGCACACGCAAGATAGGCGTTCTCTTTGAGGAAATCTCTGAGCTTGAGCGGTATGTTCGTCATATCGTCAAAGCTGTCTGCATCCTGCTTGATCCAGCTCAGCACCTGCTTGGCGCGGAATTTTTCAAAACCGTAATCGACAAGATAAGCTGTCAGCTCGCTCAGATTCATCGACTTGATATCAGTCATATCGAACCCTCCTGAGCTTAGCAATAAAGAAGCCGTCGGTGTTGTATGCTCCGGGCAGGAGCGTCAGACAATACGGTTCTTCTTCGATCACGCGGTCGATACCGTCGGGCAGATTCAAAGCCTCGCCGGTAAACTGAGGATGCTCCTCGAGAAAGCGTTTGATCACATCGTGATTCTCCGCTTTTCTCAGCGTGCAGGTAGAGTACACCAAAACGCCGTCTGTTGGTAGCTGTTCGGCACTCATACACAATATACTGTATTGCAACTTCGGTAAGATGTCAATATTTGTGTCTGATTTGTAACGAATTTCGGGTTTTCGACGAAGAATGCCCCATCCGGAGCAAGGGACGTCGCACAATATCCGCTGACATTCCGGCAATTCCCGAGAAGAAGCGGCGTCGCGGATGGCGGTATGCATGATCGTAACACCCAAACGCTTCGCGTTGTCCTCCATCAATTTGATTTTATGTTCATGGATATCATAGGAGAAAACCTCTCCCCTGTTCTCCATTTTAACAGCTGTGTATAGGGACTTGCCGCCGGGCGCGGCGCATACGTCCGCGACGCGTTCGCCGGGTTGTGCGTCGAGTATTTCGGCGCAAAGCTGGGACGCGGCATCTTCAACGAAGAAATGTCCCTGCTGAAACTGCGGGATCTTATCAAGACTGCCGGTAGAGCTTAAAAACAGCGAGTTAACCAGATACGGAACACTTTCTGCCTTGATCCCCTGTTCTTTTAATGCGGTGATCAGTTTTTCTTTATCCGTTTTCAGCGTATTGACGCGGACGGTGATCGGCGGTCTGCCGATGATACCTTTCAGTATTTGTTCAGTCAGATCGTCGCCGTATGTATCGAGCAGCTCCTGTGTGATGCTTTCGGGGCAGGAATATACAACGCTCAGATAACGAAGCTGATCGCTTTGATTGGGGAGTTGATGTTGCTTATCCGCCCGGATAAAATTGCGGAGAACCGCGTTGACAAAGCCGGCGCTTTTATACAGCCTGAGCTGCTTGCACAGCTTTACGCTCTCATTCACGGCGGCGCTGTCGGGCACCTTATCCATCCATACCAGCTGATACATGCCGAGGTAAAGAACGATCAGCGTTTTGGCTTCGATCTTTTTGATGCGGACGGACGAATACTGACGGATGATATATTCGAGCGTCAGCTTGCGTTCCAGCACGCCGTATACCAGTGCGGACAAAAAGGATACGTCGACGCCGCTGAGGTTTTCTTCGTGCACAGCGGTGTTGAGAGCTATGGCGGAATACGCGTCCTCACGGAGCACGCGGTACAGCACCTTATAAGCGATGTATCTGACATTAGCCATAGTGTTATCCTCTGTCGATTGAGTTTGCCGCATCATTTTGAAGGGACTTCACAATATCATTAAATATCATGCGTTCTGCGCCTGTTTGTGGGATTGCCGCGTCAGCGGCTGTCGCCGCTTCCTCGCAATGACGTTTATCAGTTATCTTCTGCGGTTGCCGAAGATCAGGATCAGTCTGAGCAGCTGCATGATAGAGGTCGCGGCTGCGGCGACATAGGTCATCGCCGCGGCGGAAAGCACCTTCTTCGCTCCGGCATATTCGCTTTCATTCAGCATACCGGTACTTTTGATCGTTTTCAGCGCGCGGGATGAAGCGTTGAATTCAACAGGGAGCGTGATCAGCGTAAAAACGACCGACGCGGAAAACAGCACGATACCGATCGTGATGACGAAATTGAACTGTACAGGCAGCAGCATACCGATGACCAGAACGATCCAGCTAAGCTTAGAGCCGATATTGGCAACCGGCACGATAGCGGATCTTATCTTGTTCGGCACATAACCCTCCGCGTGCTGTACGGCATGACCCGCTTCATGGCAGGCGACGCCGACCGCGGAGACCGTCCGCGCGTTATAAACGGATTCAGATAATCTGATCACATTGGTGCGCGGATCGAAATGATCCGTCAGATTGCCCGAAACGGGTTCGATGCGGACGCCGGTAACGCCGTGATCGTTCAGCACCTGCTGAGCCGCCTGCGCTCCGGTCATGCCGCGCGAATTATTTACTTTGGAATACTTACTGAAATTGGACTTGACTGACGCGCTGCAAATCAACGAAAGAATAAAGCAAGGCAGCATTATCAGGATATAAGTCCAGTCATAATACATTAAACCTAATCCGGCTAATCGCATATCAATCACCTAATTTCTCTTTGAGCTGAAGCGGATGACCGATCAGGAAGGTCTTGACGTCCATACGTTTTTTGCCTTCAAGCTGAAGTTCTTCGATCACGACCGCTCCATCTGAGCAGGCGACGGTCAACGGAGCCGTATCGATCACGCATCCCGCTTCACCGCTGCCTTTACCGACAGAAGTACGGTATATCTTCAGCTTCTTGCCATGTAAAGTCGTCTGCGCGATCGGCCAGCTGTAAAGCCCTCTGACAAGATTATGCACTTCAAGCGCGGGTTTATGCCAGTCGATCACGGAGATCTCTTTATTCAGCATCGGAGCGTGCGTCGCGAGCGCTTCATCCTGCTTTTCGGGAGTCAGCTTCCCCTGTTCAAGAAGCGAAAGCGCTTCAACGATCATTTCACCGCCTAAATAGGAGAGCTTGTCAAACATACTCTCCGCGGTATCGTCTATTCCGATCGGGATCGCCTTTTGATACAGCATATCGCCCGTGTCGACGCCCTCAGCCATCTGCATGATGGTCACGCCGGTTTCCATATCGCCGTTGATCACCGACCACTGGATCGGCGCGGAACCGCGGTATTTCGGCAGCAAAGAGGCATGGACGTTGATACAGCCGTATATCGGGAAATCGAGCATCTCTTTGGGCAGGATCTTTCCGTAAGCCGCCACCACGATACAGTCGGGTCGTATCGACTCGATGATCTTCATCGCCTCTCCGTTACGAAGAGTATTCGGCTGATAAACGGGAAGATCGTGATGTACAGCGCATACCTTTACCTCGGGCGGCGTGAGCTCCTGCTTTCTGCCGCGCGGTTTATCGGGCTGGGTAAAGACCGCGGCGATCTCATGTCCCGCGTCAATCAACCTTTCCAGACACGGCACGGCGAAATCGGGCGTACCCATAAATATCAGCTTCATTCTTCCTCTTCCCTCATCTGCTTGAGTTCTTCCTCGGTCAGCATCCGCTCGACCTTCGTCTTGAAAAGAATACCGTCGAGGTGGTCGAACTCGTGGCACATCGCCTGCGCGAGCAAATCGTCGCCTTCCAGCTCGCAAACGTTGCCGTCACGGTCATAGAACTGAGCTCTGACGTGAGCGGGACGTGTGATGATGCCGAATTCACCGGGACAGCTCAGGCAGCCTTCCTGCACGCGCTGTTCGCCCTCGGCTTCAAGTATCACGGGATTGATGAACTCGATCGGTCCGTCGCCGACGTCGATCACACAGATACGGCGCATGATGCCGACCTGAGGGGCGGCAAGTCCGACGCCGCCGGAATCGGCAAGCGTCTCGATCATATCGTCGATCAGATCCCATAATTTTTGATCAAATTTTTCTACGGGGCGACATTTCTTTTCGAGGATCGGGTCGCCCTCGGTCACGATATTGCGTAAAGCCATCGTGTTTCACTCCTAATACTATACTTCATTTATAACTGAAACATTCAGCATGAACTTGTGGGATTCCCACGGGGCTTTGCCCCTCGGAATGACACTGATAAATTAAAGATTCAGCGGATCCATGTCCGCGTATACCGTCACGCTGCTGAATTCTCTTATCGACGAGAACTGTACAAGCATGCGTCCGATCATATCACGAAAGCGATTATCGTTACGGCATTTTAATATCAATTTATATCTGTATTTATTGCTCACCTTGAATACCGCCGCCTGAGACGGTCCAAGGACTCTGAGCGGTATGTCGGTGTATTCGGTTTTCAACAGTTCCGTCATTTTTCGGGTAAATGCAAACGCCGCGCCCTCGGTGAGCTTCGTGTTCTCACCGACAAAGCCGATCAGACAGATCGACGCAAACGGCGGATACAGCATCGCCTTGCGGATGCCGATCTCCGACGCGTAGAAAGCGTCGTAATCCTGTCTCGCCGCCAAAGAAATGATCGGATTCTCGGGCGTATAGGTCTGGATGATCGCTCTGCCCTTGTTATTGCCTCTGCCGGAACGTCCGACGACCTGCGTCAGCAGAGAAAAGGTGTTCTCAAAGCTGCGGTAATCGTCGAGATACAGCATATGATCTGCGTTCAGAACGCCAACCAGCGTCACATTAGGAAAATCCAAGCCTTTCGCAACCATCTGGGTACCGATCAGGATATCATACTCGCCGTTGGCAAAAGCTGTCAGTTTCTTCTCATGCGAGGAACGCGTCATCGTGGTATCGGTATCCATCCTGAGGATTCGCGCGTGCGGAAAGATCTCCGCGATCTCTACTTCGGCGCGCTGGGTACCGGTTCCGCGGAGCCGCAGACTATGGCTTCCGCAGGCGGGACACTGCGTCTGATACGGGATCGAATAGCCGCAGTAATGGCACATCAGGCGGTTGTTCGCGCTGTGATAGGTCAGGGTGATAGAACAATTGGGACAGGACAGCGGCTCGCGGCAGGAATTGCAGCAGACATACGAATTATATCCGCGGCGATTCAGCAGAAGGATACTCTGTCTGCCTGTATCCAGATTCTCCTCAATATTCTGTAAAAGAACATTAGAGTAAGATCCGGTATTACCGATTGCTATCTCTTCGTTCATATCGGCGATGATAACATCGGGGAGCGTAGCGGTGCCGTATCGCTTAGTCAGCGTGTGCTTATGATACCTGCCCTCGTTCGCGTAGTAATAGGTCTCCACACTCGGGGTAGCCGAAGAAAACAGCAGCAGCGCCTTATGATAGGAACAGCGGAACTTCGCCAGCTCCTTGGCGTTGAAGCGCGGCTTGGACTCCGACTTATAGGTATGCTCCTGTTCCTCGTCCATGATGATCAATCCGAGATCCTTAAAGGGAGCGAAAATCGCCGACCGTGTCCCGATCGCGATCTTCGCGATACCGCGGCTCACGCGCTTATACTCGTCAAGGCGCTCTCCCAATGATAAGGCACTGTGGAATACCGCGACCTTATCGCCGAAATGCGCGCGGAACATCGCGATCATCTGCGGCGTCAAAGCGATCTCGGGCACCATCACGATAACGTCCTTACCGTCATCGAAGGCGCGCTCGATCAACTTAAAAAACACGGAAGTCTTACCGGATCCGGTGATACCGTACAACAGTGATACCTCCGGTGTGTCGGCTTCATACAGCTCGCTGAGTTCGTCATACGCCTTTTGCTGTTCATCCGTTAAGGTGACGTCACGCTTCGCGGACACGTTGTATTTCGGGACGCGGAACACCTCGTCGTCAAAATACACGGCGATCCCCTTGCGGACCAGCGTATCGGGAACGGAAGTTGTCACGCCGGTGTAGTAGCAAACCTCTTTGACGGAAGCGGAACCGACCGTCGACAGCAAATCAACGACGCTCTCCTGTTTTTCGCTGAGCTTCATTCCCTGCAGAAGCGTTTCCGCGTCGTCGCTCAGGCGCATCATCTTGATCGTCTTATCGCCGACCTTTCGCAGCGCGGTATCGTTCTTCACCAGAATACCGTCCGCTTCCATTTCATCGAGGACGGCGGAATCGGCGTAACCGAGCTCCTGCAGCAGCGCGTGCTTTTCGACTTTATTATTCTTTGAACGAATAATCGTTACGATCCTGCGCTGTTCATCGGGCAGATCATAGAACCGATCGCCCAGCTCTGCGCTGACGGAATACTCCAGCGACAAACGGTAGTTGATACCCGCGGGGAGCATCGCGCGCACCGCGTCATAGTAGGTGCAGAAACAATGGCTCTTCATAAAGCCGCACATCCTGATCATTTCATCATTCAGTATTGGCTCCGGATCCAACAGCTCGGAAATCGCTTTCAGATCATTCTGTTCCTCTTCACCGACACTCAGGACGATACCCTGGCGCTTTGCGTTGCCTCTGCCGAAAGGGATCGCGACACGACAGCCGGGCTGTACGTTCATCCCCCCGGGGATACGGTAGCTGAACGCGTGATCAAAATGAACGATCGCGTTCTCGACCGCGACATAAGCGACCTTAGCGGTCATCAGTCCTCATCATCCTGTTCAAGGATATTGTATTTATGATTCTTGAAATCCTCGATTGCGAGCAGGACGGGCTTATCATCGGTGATGACGCCCTCTTCCTTGAACTCATCCGCGATTTCTCTGGCGCGCTTCGCAACGCCGATCACCAGCGCGTAGCGGCTCTCCTTACCGGATAACATATCATCTAAAGATGCTCTTTTCATAACTCTACTCCTCCATGATTTATTGTCTTTGCGATGGACGGATCCATGGCATTATTAAACATGATTCTTTCTGTCCGCGATGATGGACAGCACTTCTTCAACAGCCCTGTCCAGATCATCGTTAACGACTACATAGTCAAATAAATGCTGATGTTCCAACTCTTTTTCAGCGGTTTTCAGCCGTTCGGCGATGACCTCCTCGGACTCGGTGCCTCTGCCGCACAGACGCAGCTGCAGTTCTTCAAAAGACGGCGGCGCGATAAAGATCGTCACACAGTCGGGACAAGCCTCCTTGACCTGCAGAAAGCCCTTGACCTCGATCTCGAGGATCACGTCCAGCCCTTCATTGAGCATACGGAACACAGGTTCCTTGGGCGTGCCGTACTTGTTGCCGACGTACTCGGCGTACTCTAAAAAGCCGTTCTCGGCGATCATCTCGTCAAAGCGCTCGTGCGATACGAAATAATACTCTCTTCCGTCCTGCTCACCCTCGCGCGGCGCGCGGGTGGTAGCGGAAACGGAAAGGCGCAGATTCGGATTCTTCGCCAGAAGCTCTTTCATGATCGTTCCCTTGCCGACGCCCGAAGCGCCGGTATAAACGATCAGCAAACCTTTATTCAACATTTGCTTCCTCCATTCTCGCGGCGATAGTTTCGGTCGTGAGCGCCGACAGGACGATATACTCGCTGTCGGTGATGATCACAGCCTTACACTTCCTGCCGAAGGTAGCGTCGATCAGCGTGGACGCCGCCTTGCTCATCTGAACGATACGTTTGATCGGAGCGGATTCGGGGCTGACAACGGATACGATCTTGCTGATATTCACCACGTTGCCGAAGCCGATATTGACAAATCGCATATTCCCCTCCGTTATTCGATATTCTGGACCTGTTCGCGGATCTTTTCGAGCTCGCCCTTGATGTCGACCACCTTATGCGCCAGAGCGGAATCGTTCACCTTGGAGCCGATAGTATTCGCCTCACGGTTCATCTCCTGCACGATAAAGTCGAGCTTTCTGCCGACGGGTACGCCGGAATCAAGGAATTGTTTCATCTGGTCGAAGTGCGAGCGCAGGCGGACGGTCTCTTCATCCACCGCGACCTTATCGGCGAAGATCGCCGCCTCGGTCAGGATACGCTGATCGTCGATATTCGTGCTCTGCAGCACCTCGCTGAGCTTCGCGTACAGTCTGTCGCGGTATTCCTGCACCGTCTGCGGTGAACGTTCCTCGATCTCGCCGACGATATCGATGATCGTCTGCGCGCGGCTGAGGATATCCGCTTTCAGTTTTTCGCCCTCCGCCTGACGCATCGAAAGGAAATGCTCCAATGCGGCGTCGACCGCGACCTTGACGTCCGCAAAGACCGCATCTTCATCCGCGGGCGGACGGGTGATCTGGAAAACGTCGTTGAAGCGGGACAGCGTGGATACGGAAATATCGTCCTTGACCCCGTATTCTTCGACCATCGCACGCATCGCGTTGATATAGCCGGAGGCGAGCGGCTTGTTCAGCTCGACCTCGACCGACGAATCGTCGTTATCGGTGACGGATACATACATATCCACCTTGCCGCGGCTGACACGCTCGGCGACATATTTCTTTAGCTTATCTTCTAAAAAGTTATATCCTCTGCTTGTGCGGCAGGAAAACTCGAAGTAGCGATGATTCACGCTCTTGATCTCTACGATAATATCACGGTTTCCGACAGAGAGCTCCGCTCTGCCGAAGCCGGTCATCGACATTACCATCATGATTCCCCCTTTTTTCATATATTAATATTGTAGCAAACACGCGTAAAAAGTAAAGGGTTTGGTTACAAAGTTGTAACAACTATTTGCAAAAACTTGTTATTATGCTATATTAAATAGGTTAAATTAAGTAAAAAGGAATGATCAAACCATGTCAGGACATAATAAATGGAGCACCATTAAACAGAAAAAGGGTAAGAACGACGCGGCGCGCGCAAAAGTATTCACCAAGATCGGCAGAGAGCTGATGGTAGCGATCCGCGACGGCGGCAGCGCCGACCCGAACGTCAACTCCAAGCTCAGAGACTGTATCGCCAAGGCGAAAGCGGCTAACGTGCCGAACGACAACATCGAGCGCATCATCAAGAAGGCTCAGGGCGGCGAGACAGCCGACTACGAGTCCGTCACCTACGAGGGTTACGGTCCCTGCGGCGTAGCGGTCATCGTAGAAGCGCTGACCGACAACCGCAACCGTACCGCCGGCGAGGTCAGACATTATTTCGATAAGTTCGGCGGCAACATGGGCACCCCCGGCTGTGTCAGCTTTATGTTCTCCAAGAAGGGCGTGCTGATCATCGAGCGCGAGGAGCTCGACAAGGACGAGGACACCGTGATGGAAGCAGCATTAGAAGCGGGCGCATCCGACTTTGAGGCTGACGAGGATATTTTCACCATCTACACCGAGCCCGAGGATTTCGGCGCGGTACGCGACGACCTGCAGGCGCAGGGCTACGAGTTCGCCTCCGCAGAGGTCGAGCAGGTCCCCTCTACCTACACCAAGATCGACGATCCCGACGCGCGCGTCCAGATGCAGAAGATGCTCGACATGTTCGAGGATAACGACGATATCCAGAACGTCTGGCATAACTGGGAAGACGCGGAATAATACAAATTGTCATTGCGAGGGCAACGCCCGCGGCAATCTCAACTGATTTGAAAAGGCTGTTCACAAAAGTGAGCAGCCTTTATTATATGTTCTGATTCAGTTTTGACAAGTATTCCTCAAATTCTTCCTTTGTAAACAGGCAGTTGATCGCGGCGATCATCGCGTTCACGGTCAGATAGCGAGGCAAGCCCAATGAAGCGAGCACCTCTTCCCTATGCTGAGCCGCGTTCGCACAGCCGGTCAAGCCGTAGTCGTAGAAATCGAGTTTGGTGATCGTATTATCAATGGGTTTCTCCCTTTGGTCGATCAAATCATACAATCCCTCACCCGCTTCCGCGGGAGCTCCCTTTACCAAAGGGAGCCTATCTTCCATAATATGAGCGCCGCTCTGACGGATTGCTTCGAGCAGTTTTTCACGGTCGATACCCTCTACGCCTAAGATACCTTCTTTCGACGCTTCCGGTTTGCGCTTTTCCTTACCCTCGACAGTCGGAATGTAGGCGTGCAAAATCTGCTCCTGCGGTACGATGCCGCGCAGGAAGTTGCGGATCACAAAGCCCGCCGAATCCACGTCAGTCATCACCAGTATACCGCGGCGTGCCGCTACCGCGCGGATGAGCGTTTGTTTTTCCTTATCCTTGAACACGCGAAAGCCGCCGGTCTCGATGATCGGACTCGCGATCAGCTCGCTAAGGCGTATCCTATCGTAGCGTCCTTCGACGATGACGGTTTCTTTCAGGTGGATTTTGGAAAAAGGGAGCCTGTATTCTTCAATCATCGGAACGGTCCTCCGCGATCAGTACCAGCCTGCACACGAGGCTCTCGATCTCGACACGCTCGTCAATCATTTCCGTTACCATGCGCTCCTGCACCGTCATCAGCTCGTCGATACTGCGCCGCAGCGACGAGGTCGTCACGCGGCCGATCTGACGCGACAGCTTATCGAGCACCCATTTGCGGTTCTTGTATCCGAAGTCCTCAGCGATCTCAGCGTTAGAAATCCCCGCCTCCTTGCCGATCCTCGCACGATAGGCGTCGAGATAAGCGCCGGACAGCACGGTGCAGATATATACGCCGCTGACCTGCTGATAAAACAGCGTGCCGATCGCGGTCAGCGCCTTATCGGTGTTGCCTGTAACGATAAAGCCGAATAGGTCGTAAACGCTCGCCTCGGCAGTCTTGGACACCAGCTTTTCGATCATTTCCGGTGTGATCTCACCGCCGTCGGCAAAGGCGGTCAGCTTCTTCATCTCGGCGTTCAGACGGTTCAGATCCTCGCCCGCGTATTGGATCAGCTGATGCGCCGTCAGCTCGCTCATGGTGCAGCCTCCGGCTTTCGCCCATTTGCACAGATCGCGCTCCAGCGCTAACCCGCTGCGGTGCGTCAGCTCGATACAAACGCCGTTTTTATCGACATAGGCGATCAGCTTCTTCATCTGCGCTTTAGCTGTTTTCGAGGTCAGCTCCAGCGTCGGCATCGCGATGATCACGACGGTCTGCGCGGAAATATTCTGCAATATCTTCATCAGCGACTCGAAATCATCCTTGCGCAGCTTATCGATATCCATATCGTTGATGCGCAGAAAGTTCCATTCGCTCATAAAAGGGATCATATCCGCGCACACGGAGATATCGGCGATATCCGAATCGTTATCAAACACATGATAATTCATATCGTTGATATCGCCTTTGGAGATTTTCTTTTCTATCAGCTCGGCGGAACGCTTCACAAGCATCTTTTCTTCGCCGAAGCACAGATATAGATTTTTGAAGCTGCCGCTGTTCAGCTGCTTTTTCAGTTCGCTTTCCGTAATCATAATTCACCTCAGCCGACAGCGGACGTCTCCGTTATCGGTAAAATACACGTGCTGATAACACGCTTTCAACGCGTCGGCGGTACGCCTCGCCGTCATCGTATCATCGCTGACGATCAGGGATTCACACCGCAGATTTTCCATCCCGGCAAACGCCTTTGACAGAATGATAATATCCGCCTGCCGTCTCTCGGGCGGGATATCTTCGATCCTGCATCCGTCGGGTATGAGCAGGATCGTTTTATTGCCTGCGTTAACATAAGGGACGGCAATATCATCACTGACCGATACATTCAGGACGATCTCGTCGTCGGTGATCATCGTGCAGTCGTCGTCAAAACTGACGATGTTTTCTTCGTCCTTGTACAAGCCTTTCTTATCATACAGCATAATCTTCGAAATTGCAAATTCATCCTCACGGTACATCTGATACTTGCGCAGATCGTCTTCATCGCCGCAGAAGGCGGAATCAGCACCGTCATAATGAGCACACAGCGAATCCCATACATCATACAGCTCATTCGATTTCGCGTCCATACTCAGCAGATGAAGATGACTGCCGCTGTTGATGCCGGCGCAGATACCGCTGCCGCAGGGATATACCTCCAGTGACAGAGTGGATATTTCTAATATCTCATGCAGTAAACAGCCGGTCAGCAGGATGATCGCGGAGCAGAGCGCCGCCGTTTTCAGATAGCGGTAATGATTGCGATACAGAATCACCGCTATGCCCAACAATACGGTAACAGCCAGCCAAATATAGACGAAGCTCTGACTGATCCTGATATACGCGAACGGAAGCGAAGACAAACCGTCGACGATCCACAGCACCAACCTGCAAAGCCACATCAGCGGGAATGACAGCAGCACCGCAAGCGTTCTGAACCAGAAGAATACGCATACCGCAAAAGATAATATCAATATCAGATAGATCTCCCAGTACAGCAGCAGCGCCGACAGCAAGGTCACCAGCGATATTTCACGAAATACAAACACAGATACCGGAAAGGTCAGGATATTTGCGGCAAGGCTGACGGAAAGCATCAGCGCGATCGCGTTATACAGCTTTGTCAACCATAATTTGAATGAGAACGGCTGTTTATCGGGCTTCTTCGGTTTATTCTTTGAAAACAAGCCTTTGATCCGCTCGCCGCAGGAACGAGCGAAGGCTCCGGGCTGAAACGTCAAGATATTACCGTACTGATCTTTACGGCACAGCTTCTTGGCGATCGGACTCGCCCACATCAGGATCGCCAGCGTCGCGTAAAAGGAGAGTATCAAGCCGATATCTCCGGCGCCGTACGGCGACACGATAAACGGCATAATGATACCCGCGATACCCAAATGATTCAGCGGATACGTTTGACGGCGGATCGTGTTGGCGATCATCAGCATCGCCATCATAATCCCCGACCGCAAAACGGACGGCTGAAAGCCCGTTATCGCTGCGTAAGCGAGGATGAACAGCAGCATGATCACCAAACGGACCCAGCGGTTAGCGCGCCTGAGCAATCTTTCGATCAGCAGACAGATGACCGCGAAATGTATGCCCGATACCACGATGAAATAGGACGCGCCCGCATAGCGGAAGTTATCTCTGACTTCGGTCCCCAGCGCGTACTTATCGCCGATCAGTACCGCCCTGCATAAAGCGGCGCAGTCCTTCGGCAGCAGGGTATCCAGCGCTTTTCTCATATACTGTCTGAGCTGCAGTGCATAATAGTACAGCGAATGATGAACGGCGGGCTTGACGTTCACGCTGATCTCCAAGCTGTCCGCGTTCAGGAAATAGCCCTTGGCACGGTAATAGTTATTATCCGTGACTTTCAGTTCGGATGTGAAAGTCAGGATTTCGTCCGTTTCTGCGTCTAAAGGACGGATCGTTTTCAGCAGCAGCTTTTGACCGACCTTTTCGCCGTCGATCTCTTTGACATTCAATTTGTAATAGTACTTCGAATATGACCGATACGGTTCATCTGCCAGCTCCGCGCGAACCGTATGGACAGCATCACCGTATTGCTCGACATAAGGCTTGACGAATAACGCGGTATAGCCGATGTTGATGATACAGGCGACCAGAGCGGCGATCGCCATCGCGGGGAGAAAGATCGTTTGACGCGCTCTTTTGATGATGAAGAACAGTATCACGAGCAAAGCTGCGACGCCGCCGATGATCATGACTGCAAAATCGGACAAATAAAAAGCGGCTGCCAGCACAGAAAAGTATGTAATACCGATCTGTGCCAATAACCGCTTCATGTTGATACCTCATATTTTGTTTCTCACGAACACGAGTGTCCGCTCGATCAATGATTTAAACCCTCAGTCAGCATTCGCTGCCGCCCTCCTCAGCGGAGGCAGCAGACCCTTTTGTCCGCTGTGCGGACATTTCCCCTATCAGGGGAATCTCCTTAGGAAAGGGAGCCTATTCTGTTTTACTTAGGGAATACGGGCAGTTTCTCTAAGAAGATGATGTCGTCGCGATCCGCGGCTGAACCCTCCGCCAGAACCGCAACCTTGCCGACGATATTGCCGCCTGTCTTTGCGACCAGCTTTTCCAGCGCTTTCAAGCTCTCACCGGTGGAGATAACATCGTCGACGATAAGGACACGCTTGCCTTTCATCGCTTCGGCGTCGTCGCTGCCGAGAAACAGCGTCTGACGGCTGAGCGTCGTGATCGATTTGACCTCAACGCAGATGGGATCGGGCATATAGACCTTTAATCCCTTACGAGCGATGATATACTTGCCGCAGCCCTGACGCGCCATTTCGTAGCAAAGCGGGATACCCTTCGCCTCGGCAGAGATGCAGATATCATGCTCGGGAGCGACCTTCAACAATTCCGCGGCAGCCTTTTCGGTGATCTCAACATCACCGAACATAATAAACGCGGCGATATCCAAATGCTCGTCAACTTCGCACAGCGGAAGCTCGCGCTCACAACCGGCGATGGTCATTTTATAAGTCTTAGCCACAATAAAACCTTCTTTATGAAATATTTGATTAGATCTCTTCAAGCCATTCCGACACCGAGCTGCTTACCGCCCAGCAGATGGAAATGGAGGTGCATCACGGACTGACAGCCTTCCTTGCCGCAGTTCGTTACGACGCGGTAGCCGTTCTCAAGCCCCAGCTCCTTCGCGACGGCGGGGATCTTCGAGAAGATGTGTCCTACGATATCGCAGTTATCCTCATTGATCTCGTTCGCGCTGCTTATATGCTCCTTCGGAACGAACAGCACATGCACCGGCGCCATCGGGTTGATATCGTGGAACGCGATGATGCGGTCGTCCTCATAGACTTTATTCGACGGGATCTCGCCCGCAGCGATTTTGCAAAAAATACAGTCAGACATAATTACCTCCTGAATTATCATTGATTCGACATCATTATTTTATAACTAACGCCGTGAATAGTCAAGACTTATTCAACGCTCAGATCGCAGGATTTGATCATATCGCGCAGTGTCTTTGCCGAATCACGCAGCTTTTTCAGTTCATCATCATCCAGTGTGAACGGGATCTCGCTTTCGATACCGTCCTTGCCGACGACCACGGGGATCGACAGCGCGACGTCGTTCAAGCCGAAACGCCCGTGCTGGATCGACGATACAGGCAGGATGCTCTTTTCATCGCGGATGATCGCCTCACAGATGCGCTTAGCCGACATCGCGATACCGTAATAGGTAGCGCGCTTTTTGCTGATGATATCATAAGCGGCATTCTTGACCTCTTCGGCGATATTCTCCTTTGCCAGATCATGGTCGTGATAATAGCCGCGCATCTCACAGAATCGGCTGATGTCTACGCCGGAAACATTGGCGCTGCTCCACGCGGCAAACTCGCTGTCGCCGTGCTCGCCGATGATGAACGCGTGGATGGAACGGGGATCGACGCCTAAATGCTCGCTGAGATTGAAGCGCAGGCGCGCGGAATCCAGAACGGTACCGGAACCGAATACACGGCTGTCGGGGAGTCCGGAGAGCTCCTTCGCGGCATAAGTCAGGACATCGACCGGATTCGCGACGATCAGCAGGATACCCTTGAAATTGCGCTTCGCGATCTCGGGAATAATGGATTTAAAGATACCGACATTCTTTTTGATCAGATCAAGACGCGTCTCGCCGGGCTTCTGCGCGGCGCCCGCCGTCACGATAATGATCGCGCTGTCCGCGATATCGTCGTAATCGCCGGCATAGATCTCACAGGGTTTTGAAAACGGTACGCCGTGAGAGATATCCAGCGCCTCGCCCTCCGCCTTTGCTCTGTCGGCGTCCAGCATCACGATCTCGGAAAACAGACCGCTCTGCATCAGCGCAAACGCCGTAGCCGATCCGACAAATCCGCAGCCTACAACGGCAACTTTTCTTGAATTGACAGCCATAGTTTACAACTCCTTATAAAAATTGATTAATTACATCTTTATAATATCATAACCACATAAAAAAGCAATATCAATATCGTATTATTTTTCGATATTATTCTTATAACGAATGATAATGAAAATAAATTCAAATTTATTGCTTTAATTCTTTAAATCTTCTTGACTTTAAATCGTTGAAGTGTTAAGATAGACACGTTGCTGATTCCTAAATCAGGCTCCCTTTCCTAAGGGAGCTGTCACATGACGAGCGTGTCATGTGACTGAGGGTTGATACGCGAGAATAATAAGATATTAGAAGATAATATGATCATAGATTTTCACACACATGTCTATCCCGATAAAATAGCGCAAAGAACGGTCAATGCGCTCCAGAAATTCGTCGACGGCACGCCGTATACCGACGGCACGGTCGACGGACTGCTGCACAGCATGAAGGAAGCGGGCGTTGGTAAATGCGTTATCCTCCCCGTCACTACCAGATCGGGGCAATTCGAAAGCATTACGAAATTCGCAAAGCACATCAATGATACATACGATAACCTGATCTCCTTCGGCGGTATCCATCCCGATGATGAAGATATCCCCGCCAAGATTCGTTTCCTTAAAGACAGCGGCTTCAAAGGGATCAAGATTCATCCCGACTACACCGAAACGTTTATCGACGACGAACGATACATCCGTATGATCGCCGAAGCAAAGCAAGCGGGGCTCTCAGTGATCACCCACGCGGGAAAAGATCCTGCATACGACATAATCCACTGCCCGCCCGACAGAGGGATCAACATGCTCAGAAAAGTCAATGAGCTTGTCCCCGGGACAAAGACCTTTCTGATATTCGCCCATTTAGGCGGCAGTCTTGATATAAAAGAAGCGGAGAAGTATCTGGTCGGACAGAACTGCTATATCGATATCAGCTGTTCGTTCAACGACATCGGTACGCTCAGTAAAACAACCGACGACGATATCGTCAGAGTGATCAAAAATCACGGCGCCGACAAGATCCTGTTTGCGACCGATTCCCCTTGGAACGGTCAGAAGGAATATGTCAAACGCTTCAAAACGCTCAAAGGTCTTTCCGATACCGAAAAGGAAATGATCCTCGGAAAGAACGCCGAGAGAATCCTGAATTTGTAATCTATATGTCATCCAATGACATGATATATAAGGAGAGAAAACAGAAATGGACATGTTTATCAAAATCGCTTTCTTGGTCATCTTCTTCGCCGTTATGATCGGCGTAGGCGTTTACTGCAGAAGGCAAAGCACAGACGTCAACGGCTTCGTACTGGGCAACCGCTCCGTCGGTCCCTGGCTGACCGCGTTCGCCTTCGGTACCTCGTACTTCTCGGCGGTCATCTTCGTCGGCTACGCAGGACAGTTCGGCTGGAAGTTCGGTATGGCTTCCACCTGGATCGGCTTGGGCAACGCCTTTATCGGCTCTCTGCTGGCGTGGAACATTCTGGGCAGACGTACCCGCGTCATGACTCAGCATCTGGATTCCGCCACCATGCCCGACTTCTTTATGAAGCGTTATGATTCCAAGGCGCTGAAGATCGCCGCGGCGATCATCATCTTCATCTTCCTGATCCCCTATACCGCTTCGCTGTACAACGGTCTTTCCAGACTGTTCGAGATGGCGTTTGGTATCCCCTACTGGATCTGCGTTATCGCGATGGCGGTTCTGACCGGCATCTATGTCGTTATCGGCGGCTACATGGCTACCGCGATCAACGACTTTATCCAGGGTATCATCATGATCTTCGGCATCGTTGCCGTTATCTGGGCGGTACTGAGAGTCAACGGCGGTTTGGGTTCTACCATCACCCTGCTTTCCAAGATCAAAACGGAAACCAGCGCTATGGACGGTCCCTTTACCTCCTTCTTCGGTCCCGATATCTTCGGTCTGATCGGCGTTGTCATCCTGACCTCGCTCGGCACATGGGGTCTGCCCCAGATGGTGCAGAAATTCTATGCCATCAAGTCTGAGAAATCCATCAGCACCGGTACCATCGTATCCACCGTATTCGCGATCATCGTCGCGGGCGGCTGTTACTTCCTCGGCGGCTTCGGTCGTCTCTTCGGCACGGCAGGAGCAGACGGCAAGCCCGTAGGCGGCTTCGACTCCGTCATCCCCACCATGCTCGAGACTCTTTCCCCCGTTCTCATCGGTATCGTCGTCATCCTCGTACTGTCGGCTTCCATGAGCACGCTGTCGAGCCTCGTTCTGACCTCGAGCTCCGTACTGACGATCGACTTCATCGACCCGGTATTCTTCAAGAAGAAGGAACTCGGCGAGAAGAAAAAGGTATCGATCATGCGTATCTTCATCGTCTTCTTTATCGCCCTTTCCGCGGTCATCGCGATCATTCAGGCGAATTCGCCCGTCATGTTCATCTCGCAGATGATGGGCGTCAGCTGGGGCGCTTTAGCGGGCGCGTTCCTCGCGCCGTTCATGTACGGTCTGTATATGAAGCGCGTTCCGAAGATCGCCGTATGGATCAACTACATCTTAGGCGTCGGTATCTCGCTCGCATCCTTTGTCTGCAATATGGCAGGCGTGAAATTCGCAAGCCCGATCCTCACCTACTTCCAGTCTCCGATCAACGCGGGCATGGCGGCTATGCTGCTCGGTATCATCATCACCCCGATCATCACACTGATCGCTCCCGCCAAGGATAAGGACAGACAGGAACAGATCTTCTCCTGCTACAAGAAGACGCATACTGTTTCTTCAAAGCATTCCATCGACGAGAACTGATTATAGTACGGCATCTGTAATTTGTGGGATTGCCACGCCCTAAAGGGCTCGCAATGACAGAATAAATAATCGACAAATAAATACAAAAGGAGTCTATCGGCTATTGCCTTTAGACTTCTTTTGCGCTATAATAAATATGTATGTACGCCCGATAAGGACGCACGAAAATCGAAAAGAGGAATTTACAACATGATTTTTCAAAAGGACATTGAAACTTTACCGAGAAAAGAAATCGAAGCGCTCCAGCTCGAACGCCTGAAATGGGTGGTCAAGTACTGCTATGATAACGTACCGCTCTATCATCAGCGCCTGACTGACTGCGGCGTGCTGGACGGCTCAAAGATCAAGCAGCTCTCCGATATCGAGTACATCCCCTTTACCACCAAGGACGATTTCAGAGATAACTATCCCTTTGGTCTGGTTGCCGCCGACATGAAGGATATCGTGCGCATCCACGCGTCCTCCGGTACCACCGGCAAGCCCACCACCGGCGTTTATACGAAAGAAGACCTCGATATCTGGTCCGACTGTGTCGCGCGCGTCGCGTGCGCGGGCGGCGTGACCCCCGACGATATCATCCAGATCAGCTTCGGCTACGGTCTGTTCACCGGCGCGCTGGGTCTGCACTACGGCATGGAAAAGCTCGGCGCGACCGTCATTCCCGCTTCTTCGGGCAATACGCCCAAGCAGCTGATGATGCTCCGCGACTGGGGCGTGACCGGTCTGGTCGCGACGCCGTCCTACGCGCTGTATCTGTCCGAAGCGATGAAGGAAGCGGGTTATCCGCTGTCCGATTACAGCCTCAGACTCGGTATCTTAGGATCTGAGCCCTGTACCGTATCCATGCGTGAGCAGATCGAGCGCAACTTCAATATCCGCGTCTCCGACAACTACGGCATGACGGAGCTCGGCGGTCCCGGCGTTTCCGGTGACTGTGAAGCGCGCGACGGCATGCACTTTGCAGAGGATCATTTCCTGCCCGAGATCATCGACACCGATACCGGCAAGAGACTGGGCGAAGGCGAGGTCGGCGAGCTGGTCGTCACCACCCTGACCCGCAAGGGTATGCCCGTCCTCAGATACCGCACCAAGGACATCACTAAGCTTGATTATCAGCCCTGCTCCTGCGGCAGAACCCATTGCAGGATGGCAAAAACCATGGGCAGAACCGACGATATGCTGATCATCAAGGGCGTCAACGTCTTCCCCACCCAGATCGAGAACATCCTGATCAACATCCCCGATATCGCGCCGCATTACATGCTGTACATCACGCGTCAGAACTACCGCGACAGTTTAGAGATCAAGGTCGAGGTCATCAACGAAGCACTGCTCGACAACTATCAGATGCTCGACGGCTTAAAGAAGCGTATCGAGGCAAAGCTGCAGTCCGTTCTCGGTCTGAGAACCAAGGTCACGCTGGTAGCGCCCAAGACGCTTGAAAGATTCCAGGGCAAAGCGAAGAGAATCGTCGATCTGAGAAATCAATAATAGGTTCGCCTTCGGCGTAAATTCATACAATTCCTCAGTCGCCATACGGCGACAGCTCCCTTTACCAAAGGGAGCCTTGAAGAAAGGCAAGATGCATATGAAAGACTTATTGATCGGTAACGCCGCGGTCGCGCGCGGCTTATATGAGGGCGGATGCGCCGTGATCTCCAGTTATCCCGGCACACCCAGCACCGAGATTACCGAATTTTTTGCGAAATATGACGACGTCTACGCCGAGTGGGCGCCGAATGAAAAGGTAGCGATGGAGGCGGCTTTCGGCTCCGCGCTGCGCGGCAAGCGTTCCGCGTGCTGCATGAAGCACGTCGGCTTGAACGTTGCCGCCGATCCGCTGTTCACCATGTCCTACACCGGCGTGAACGCGGGTATCGTCATCTGCGTCGCCGACGATCCCGGCATGCACAGCTCCCAGAACGAACAGGACTCCCGCCACTACGCGATCGCGTCCAAGGTCCCGATGCTCGAGCCGTCCGACTCTCAGGAGGCGCTGGATTATGCGAAGCTCGCGTATGAGATTTCCGAACAGTTCGACACCCCCGTTCTGCTGAAGATGTGCACCAGAGTCGCACATTCTCAGAGCATCGTCGAATTAGGCGAGCGCACAGAGATCACCAAGGATTATACCAAGAATCCGCAGAAATACATCATGACCCCGGGCAACGCGATCCGCCGTCATCCGTTCGTCGAAGAACGAACCCGTAAGCTGACCGAGTACGCCGAGACCTCTTCCCTCAACCGCATCGAAGAGGGCGACGGGAACCGCGGGTTCGGAATCATCACTTCCTCCACCTCCTACCAATATGTAAAGGAAGCCTTCGGCGACAGCGTATCCGTCTTGAAGCTCGGCATGATCAATCCACTGCCCGTCAAGCTGATACAGGATTTCTCAGCGAAAGTCGGCAAGGTCTATGTCATCGAAGAACTCGATCCGATCATCGAGACCCATTGCAAGAACATCGGCGTCGACGTCATCGGCAAAGATAAGTTCTCTATCCTCGGCGAGTTCAGCCAGAAGAGCATCGAGCAGGCGTTCGAGATGGCTGACAAGACCGTATTCAGCCTCGATACCGAGATCCCGGTACGCCCCCCGATGATGTGCTCCGGCTGTCCGCACAGAGGCATCTACTATGTCCTCGCCAAGAACAAGATCACCGCGCTCGGCGATATCGGCTGCTACACCTTAGGCGCCGCGCCGCCCCTGAACGCGCTGGATATGACGCTCTGCATGGGCGCTTCCGTCTCCGGTCTGCACGGCTACAACAAAGCCGGCGGCGACGAGACCGAGGGCAAGACCGTATGCGTGATCGGCGACTCGACCTTTATGCATTCCGGCATCACGGGTCTGGTCAATATCGCGTATAACCAGAGCAATTCGACCGTCATCATCCTCGACAACTCCATCACCGGCATGACGGGTCATCAGCAGAATCCGACCACCGGCTATAACATCAAGGGCGATCCCGCCGGTAAGGTCAATCTCGAGGAGCTCTGCCGCAGTATCGGCATCAACTCCGTGCGCGTGGTCGATCCGTATAACCTCGAGGAATGTGAGAAGGCGGTCAAGGAAGAGCTCGCGAAAGACGAGCCCTCCGTCATCATCTCCCGCCGTCCGTGCGTACTCTTAAAGTACGTCAAGCCCAAAAAGCCGCTGTGGGTGAATCCCGAAACATGCCGCGGCTGTAAGAAATGTATGAAATTCGGCTGTCCGTCCATCTCTTTCCGTGACGGTCACGCCGTTGTAGATACCACCCTTTGCGTCGGATGCGGCGTATGCGCTCAGCTCTGCCCCTTTGACGCGTTTGAAAGCGAGGTGCCCGGTAATGACTAAGAATATCATGATCGTCGGCGTAGGCGGTCAGGGCTCCCTGCTCGCCAGTAAGCTGCTCGGCAGACTGCTCGTAGACGAAGGCTTTGACGTCAAAGTAAGTGAAGTACACGGCATGAGTCAGCGCGGCGGTTCCGTCGTCACCTATGTCCGTTTCGGCGACAAGGTCTACTCCCCCGTCATCGAGGACGGCGAGGCTGACTTCATCGTATCGTTCGAAAAGATCGAAGCGGCGCGCTATGTGCAGAATCTCAAGAAGGACGGCACCATCATCGTCAACACCCAGCAGATCGACCCCATGCCCGTTATCATCGGCGCGGCGACCTATCCCGCCGACATTATCGCCGAAATGAAAGCAAAGGGCATCAACGTCGACGATATCGACGCGCTGTCGCTGGCGAATGAAGCCGGCTCCTCCAAGGCATGCAACATCGTTCTGATGGGCAGACTCGCCAAATACTTCGATATGCCGAAAGAAAAATGGCTGACAGCGATCGAAAAGATCGTCAAGCCGCAGTTTGTCGAAATCAACAAGAAAGCGTTTGATTTAGGATATAACTGCTGATTAAGCCTCCCTTTTCCAAGGGAGCCTCAGTATATGAAAAAACTCAGAAAGGATGAGACCCATGGCAAAAAAATTCTATCAGCCCGAAGCTGAAACCATGCCGGTCAACGAGATCAAAAAGCTGCAGGAGTACAAGCTGATCCGTCAGGTGCGCTATGTTTACGAGCACGTTGAGTACTACCGCAAGCTGATGGATGAAAAAGGCGTCAAGCCCGAGGATATCACCTCTCTCGAGGATATCAGCAAGCTGCCGTTCCTGAGCAAAAACGATCTGCGTGAAGCCTATCCCTACGGGATGCTCGCGACCGACCTCAAAAACTGCGTCCGCATCCACTCCACCTCCGGCACCACCGGTAAACGCGTCGTCGCTTTTTACACGCAGAACGACGTCGATATGTGGGAGGACTGCTGCGCCAGAGCGATCGTCGCGGCAGGCGGAGACGCGGGCGACGTCGTACAGGTTGCCTACGGCTACGGCTTATTCACCGGCGGCGCGGGTCTGCACGGCGGCTCGCACAAGGTCGGATGTCTGACCCTGCCCATGTCCAGCGGCAACACCAACCGCCAGATCCAGTTTATGATGGACCTCAACGCCACTATCCTCTGCTGCACCCCCTCCTACGCCGCATATATCGGCGAAAGCCTGAAGGAAAAAGGCTACGCGCCCGGCTACAACAGCCTTAAGGCGGGTATCTTCGGCGCGGAACCGTGGACAGAAGAAATGCGTCACGATATCGAAAACAGCCTCGGCATCAAGGCGTATGATATCTACGGACTGACCGAATCCAGCGGTCCCGGCGTAGCGTTCGAATGCTGTGAGCAAAACGGCATGCACATCAACGAAGACCACTTCTTAGCCGAGATCATCGATCCAGATACCGGCGAGGTACTTCCCGAAGGCAGCAAAGGCGAGCTGGTATTCACCTCTCTCGATAAAGAGGCCTTCCCGCTCATCCGTTACCGCACCCGCGACATCACCGTCCTTTCCCGCGAGAAATGCTCCTGCGGCAGAACCTTCATCCGTATGCATAAGCCGATGGGACGTTCCGACGATATGATGATCATCCGCGGCGTCAACGTCTTCCCGAGCCAGATCGAAGCGGTTCTGCTGAATATGGGCTATGCTCCCAACTACCAGATCCTGATCGACCGCGTCAATAACACCGACACCTTCGAGATCCATGTAGAGATGCTGCCCGAGGACTTCTCCGACAAGCCCAACATCATCACTAAGAAGGAGAAGAAGATCCAGTCCGCGATGAAGGAAATGCTCGGCATCAACCCCACCATCCGTCTTGTAGCGCCGAAGTCCATCGCCCGCAGCGAGGGCAAGGCGGTCAGAGTGATCGATAACCGCAAAAAGCTGGGAATCAATATTTGATCACACACCCGATATAAACGGGAGGCGCAAGCCATCCCCTACAATATGAATAAGGAGTAACATTATGGCAATTAAACAGTTATCCATCTTTGTTGAAAACCGTGAAGGCACCCTCGTAACCGTGACTGACGCGATCGCCAAGGCAGGCGTCGATATCCGCGCGATGAGCGTAGCCGATACCAACGATTTCGGCATTTTCCGCCTGATCGTCACCGATATCGCGAAAGCGAAGCAGGCGCTGGACGATGCAAACGCCTTCGTATCCATTACCGAGGTCGTCGGCGTAGCTGTTCAGGATGAACCCGGCGCGCTCGCCAAAGTCGTCAAGATCCTTGCCGACGCCAACATCAACATCGAGTATATGTACGCGTTCATCACCGTATCTAAGCAGTTCGCGTATGTCGTGCTCCGCGTGGAAGACAACGCCGCGGCGGAAAAGATCCTCACCGAGAACGGGATCGAGCTCGTCACCGAAGAGGATATGGCGAAATTATAATCATCATCGTATATGTCAAAAGCCCGTCTGAAAATCAGACGGGCTTTGCTTCTGCTATTTTAAACTGTTTATATACGTTTCCACGTCAAACGGATCGAGCGGCGTATCCTTTTTCAGATACAGCGGATGGTGCGGATGCCCTTTCACGGATATCTTTCCGGCGGAATACCACCTGGCGTGATGCTCGGTACCGAGCGCGATCATCGAGCGCACGCAGTCGGGCAGATACTTCCGCTTTTCGATGATATTCCCCCATGCCGCCCAGATCGCCGGTTCATCGCTCAGACTGAGGATATAGTCAAAGGCTTTCATATTCTCCTCATGCAGAACGACGTTGCACTCGCGCTCCATATCGTCGGGATTCGTCGCGCGCTGGGCATATACATTGAACATGATGAAGCTGTCAAAGCCGTTTGATAAAGCGATCCGCTCGACCGATTTGAGGGTATTATCGAGGTCGTCTGGCGCGGCGGTAGAAGGATTGATACCGATACAGATCAGCGGCTTCTCTCCGCGGGTACCGAGGATATAACGGTACTCACTGTAGAAATCGGGAACATACAGCCAGCGGGACTTATCGTAAGCGTTATTCGTGCTGATCAACGCGTCCGCAAAAGTAAGGACTTCTATATCAACGGTATCGGATGACGGAATATGCATAACAGCCTCCAAAAGAATGCTAAAGTAAAACGAAGATGAAACGGGAGCAGACCGAAGCCTGCTCCCTTTAATGTGTGTTATTTCAGTTGAAATGTGACTTAAGAATTCCAGCCGGTGACCTTGTAGTGACCGAGGTTATTCTTGGTGCCGTCCATCCAGTAGCCTTCATAGGTACCGAAGTCGGTGATATCCTCTGTCTGAGCGCCGTTGCCGTTATTCAGGATAACGCCGACTGCGCCTTCGGGTACATAGCAGCGGAACTGAGTCTCGCCGTAGCCGTTGGTGATGGTCTCAGCCTGAGAAGCACCGGGCCACTCGCCGTTGAGCGGGTTGCCGTCAGCATCCCAAGCGTAAACGTAAGCGGAGCCCCAGTTGAAGTTATCGGTCAGCAGGAAGGAGATCTGACCACCTTCATTACCGTTGCCGCCTTCATTACCGTTGCCGCCGTTATCACCGCTGATGTCATAGAAATCAACCTGATAATGACCCTCGGAATCAAGATCGGTCATATAGACGCCGGTAGAACCGGTGAAAGGAATGTCAACGGTCTGAGAAGAACCGTCGTTAATGATATAGTTGGTCATGCCGTCAGGCATATCGAAGGAGAATCTCTCTTCGCCAAACTCGTTCTGACCGATAGAGGTCATTGGAACGCCGGGCCACTCGACGGGCTGCTGATCGTCAGACCAGTAATAAATGTTAACAGAGCCAAAGCCCTTGTTGTTGGAGAAGATGATGGTGTTGCCTTCGGTAACAACAGGAGGATCGGAAGGAACATAGCCGCCCTGACCTTCATCGCCGCCGTCATTATTGCTATCGCCGTAGTTCCAGCCGGTGACGATGTAATGACCGAGCTCGTTCTGCGTACCGTTCATCCAGTAGCCGTCATAGGAGAAATCGGTGATATCTTCTGTCTGAGCGCCGTTGCCGTTGTTCAGGATCACGCCTGCAGCGCCTTCGGGGATATAGCAGCGGAACTGAGTCTCGCCGTAATCATTGGTAATGGTCTCAGCCTGAGAAGCGCCGGGCCACTCGCCGTTGATAGCGTTACCTGCTGCATCCCACGCGTAAACATATGCAGTACCCCAACCGAAGTTATCGGTCAGCAGGAAAGAACCGGTCGTGTTGTCGCCGCCCTGACCGCCGCTTTCGCCGCCGCTTTCGCCGCCGCTTTCGCCGCCGCTTTCGCCGCCGGAAGAACCGCCGGAGCCGTCAGAGTTCCAACCTGTGACCTTGTAGTGTCCGAGGTCGTTCTTGGAACCGTCCATCCAGTAGCCGTCATAGCTGAAGTCGGTGATGTCTTCGGTCTGTTCGCCTTCGCCGTTACTCAGGATAACGCCGGCTGCGCCATCGGGAATATAACATACGAACTGGGTCTCGCCGTATTCGTTGGTCTGGGTCTGAGCCTGAGAAGCGCCGGGCCACTCACCGTTCAGCGCGTTGCCGGCAGCATCCCATGCGTATACATATGCCTTGCCCCAGCCGAAGTTATCGGTCAGCAGGAAGGAACCGCAAGTGTCGTAACCGCCGCCTTCGCCGCCGCCTTCGCCGCCGCCTTCACTGCCGCCGCCGGAACCGTCGGATCTCCAACCGGTAACCAGATAATGACCGAGGTCATTCTGTTCACCGTTCATCCAGTAGCCGTCATAGGTGAAGTCTGTGATATCTTCTGTCTGCGCGCCTGCGCCGTTATTCAGGATAACGCCGACAGCGCCTTCGGGAACGTGGCAGATAAACTGAGTCTCTCCGTACTCATTAGTCTGGGTCTCAGCCTGAGAAGTGCCGGGCCACTCGCCGCCAATAGGGTTGCCATCGGCATCCCAAGCGTAAACATAAGCGCTGCCCCAACCGAAGTTATCGGTCAGCAGGAAGCTGTCCTTTACGGGCGGGATATAAGGCTCGGTGGGATCCTCTACCGGATCGGTCGGGAATACAACCGGAGTAGTGGGCTGTACGGGCTGAACCGTCTTTTCCTTACCGATGTCATACTTGACGGACATATTAGCGACATAGCGCTGGATCAGCGTCGCGTCGATAACGGTAACGATACCGTCGCCGTCTACGTCAGCAGCGAGAACCTGCTTTTCAGTCAGAGTCATAGCATCGATGGTCGCGCGCATAACCAGCGTCGCGTCGATGGAATCGACCGAACCGTTACCGTCGACGTCACCAAGGATGTAGGTCTCGGGAGGATCGGTGGGAGCGGGAGGATCGGTAGGCTTAACCTCTTCGTTGTTCTCGTAGATAACAGCTACGCCGGTGGAACCGACGGAACCGGTGATCTTGCCGCCGGATACTGTAAACTTGTTGCCGGTGATAGCATCTTTGTAGGTGCCTGCCGCCAGTCTGTTCGCCTTGAGGGAAACGTTCTTGGCAGTGGTGCCGCCGAGATTGACGATTATCGCACCGGAGGTACCTCTCTCGATGTAAGCGGTACCGCCGGAATTGTTGGTGCAATACTCGGACTGACCGATGAAGTAGTTATGGAACTGGTTGATCGCCTTGGTGGTAGCGTTGGACCAAGAGGTCTTGCGCGCGTCGCCGAGGGTGATGTTGTAAAGAGAATTGGTGTTGGTATCGTCGGAAGGACGGGCAAGATATACGGAAGAAATGCCCGAACGACCGCCTACGAGAGCCCAGATCTTACCGCGCTGAGTAGTGTTCAGATCGGTAGTGGAGCCGTCGACATAGGTGTCATGGGACTCATCCCACAGCATGGTGTTAGCCGCTGTGAAGTTGGAGTTCGGATAGGAAGGAGTCGCGTTGTTCCATTCGCCGACAGAACCGCCCTGTGTTACGGCGTTCTTGATCTGCCAGTAGCCCTTGGAGTCGGTGACGTCGAACAGCTTGGTGTACCAGCTGAAGGGGCGGCTGATACCGCAGGTGTTCAGGATCTCACCGTAAGCATAGATTTCCTTATCGGTATACTTGTTCTGAACCTTCACCAGCGTATCGGTCCAGAAATCGGAGCCGAGACCGTCATGATCGTCGGGAGTCTCGATATGCTTCGCCGCGTCGAAACGGAAGCCGTCCGCGCCGGAAGCGATCAACTCATCCATGTAATCATAGATCGCGTCCTGTACACGCTGATCCTCGGTCTTTAAGTCAGGCAGACCGGAGGTGCAGTTACGGGTCAGGTCATAAGCAGAGTTGTAATAAGTATTATCGCTCTCGATGTAGGTCATCTTCTTCCAAGGAGTATGGAACAGCTTGTTGTTGTAGATCGTAGCTTCAAACTGCTGCGCCTTGGGAGTAACGTGGGACATCGGGTCGGTAGAAGTGTTGTTGTCGTCGTTTTCCTTGGTACCCATATGGTTGATAACGGCGTCAACGATGACCTTCAGACCGAGCTCATGCGCCTCGCTGCACATGGAAGTGAACTCAGCTTTGGTGCCCAGTGCGTTATCGGTGCTCTCGTTGAGCTGGAAGCCTGCGGGCTGATAGAACATCCACCAACCGTTCTTACCGTCGCTCTGCAGGAATTTAGCGCCCTTGGTAGCCTTCTTGATCTCGTTGGGCGGAGATACCTGGATCGTGGTAAAGCCCTGCTCGGCGATGGTCTCCAGATTCGCTTTAATATTAGCGTAGGACCAGGTCCAAGCCTGCAGGATGGTACCGTCGTTTACGGTCTGTGACAAGCCGTAGTTGTTTTCAGGTGTTACTTTGGACAGCATATCTTCATATGCCGAGCCTGCTGCAGCAACGTTAACGTTCGCGGCGGTGTCAGCCGCATCAGCGCTTGCCGCCGAGGTAGCGACGACGCCGACAGAGAGAACGGAAACGAGCATAGCGACAGCTAATAACACGCTTAGTAATCGTCTCATTTTCATATTATTCCTCCTAAAATTGCGGATAACCGGACATAGTTATCCTATACTGAGTATTCCTCATAGTTAGTATAGCAAATTTGTCAACAATCTTCAATTCACTTTTTCTACAAATATTACATTAAATATTCAACAAATTTGCCAATTTGATAAACCGGAAGTTGCATTCATTTATGATTCGTGTTAAAATAGCGTCGGTGGTTTTTATGAAGAAATGTGAATACTGCGCGAAAGAGATATCTTATCACGAGATGTACTGCTGTGATGAATGTCAGACGAGCGCCAACAAATACTATGATTTAAGAGATAAATTCCAAAAGCCGTACGCCGTTATCAACGGCATATGCGTGATCGCGATCGGCATCTGTATCTTTTTATACTCCTTCCTGCGCGATGTCGGCGCGATCGGCGGCGGTTCTGCGCTGGTGATACTGGGACTGATGTATTTCTTTCTCCCCTTTGCGCCGGACGTAATGATACAGAAATATAAGTTAAAAAAATCCATATTCATTACCAAGATCATCGCAGGCGTCATTTTTGCGCTGGGACTGATCGTGTTAATATTTTACTTGACCGGCGTGATATGAATATCGTATCCGTTTCGGTAAACACTAAGAGTACAGTTTTTCTGTAAGGAGGTTTACCGATGCTGGATAAAATCGCATTGACATTATTGATCGTAGGCGGTATCAACTGGGGCAGCATAGGATTGTTTCAGTTTGATCTGGTCGCGTTCCTCTTCGGCGGTCAGTCGGGAGTCGTCAGCCGTATCGTCTATATTATCGTCGCGCTGGCGGCGCTGTGGTGTATCTCGCTTCTGTTCAGAGATAATACCGAGGCGGGCGACCGCGATTACAAACCGAGTACCACATAAAGATGAAAGCTGCTTCCGAGAGGAGGCAGCTTTTTCATATAGTTGTATTATTCACATATCATATCACTTATCAAAACCCAATGCGGCGGACAGCATCCGCGCCTGCTTCACCGTCGCGTCGACCGCGTTTCCAAAATCCGCCGACGCGACCCTGCGGAAGAAGCCGATCGTCGTCAGCGCGTATCGGAGCGTACCGGATGAGTCAAATACGGGAGCGGATACGGAGCGCAGACCGACCTTGTACTCGCCGTCCTCGATCGCGTATCCTTTTTCGCGTATTACATCCAGCTGTTCAGATAAGCGATCCAAATCCGATATCGTATGCGGCGTGTACTGCTGCAATGCCTGCCGTCTGTACATGGAATTCACCTTTTGAGGCGGCATATATGCCAGCATCAGCTTGCCCTGAGAGGTGCAGTGAAGCGGCAGCCTGACGCCGATCTCCGGCAGGATCTGGACGCCGGAGGAGCTGACGGCATAGTCGAAGGATACCGCGTTCTCGCCGTCAAGCAGACTGATCACGGAATTCGCGCCGGTCAGGGAGCTGAGACTCTCCAGATACGGACGCGACAGCGCGCTGATATCAAAGCCGCGCGAGAACGCCGAGCCGTATTCAAACAGTCTGATCCCCAAGGCGTAGGAACCGTCTGGGAGCTGTCGGATCAGTCCCCTGTCGCGCATCGTGGAAGCAAGCGCGTGGGTCGTGCTCTTGGGATAACCGCATTTCACGGATAGATCGTTGAGCGTCAAGCCCTGTCTTGCGGCGCACAAAACGTCGAGGATATCGATCGCCTTTGAAAGCGATTTGACTTTTCCTTTGATTTCGTCCATGATATCACCTGATTCCGTAATACTGAATGATAATTCTATTATACGGAACACACTTCATTGTGTCAACCGTTATATCATGATAAAATAGAAATGCGAATTTATCATTGAAAGGAAGACAGAAATGAAAAGAATTATCGCATTAATGATGGCTTTACTGATCATCGGAGTCATAATGACCGCCTGCGGAGAAAGCACAAACAACAGCAGCGATCCTGTCGCAACGATCGACGAAAAGGGCGCGAACCCCACTGAGGTCGTCGTATTTGCCGCGGCAAGCATGACCGAGACGCTCGAAGAACTCGCCGATAAATATGAGGCGGATCATCCCACCGTCAAGCTGACTTACAACTTTGATTCCTCAGGCACCTTAAAGACCCAGATCGAAGAGGGCGCCGCGTGCGATCTCTTTATCTCCGCGGCTCAGAAGCAGATGAACGGACTCGAGGAAGGCGGTTACATCGACAGCGATACCCGTATCGACTTGCTGGAGAACAAGGTCGCTCTGTGCGTCGCAGAGAATTCCGATTCCGGGATCAAGTCATATGACGACATGAAAGATCATCTGGAATCGGGCGACGTCCTGATGGCGATCGGCAACGAGGACGTTCCGGTCGGACAGTACACGCAGAAGATCTTCACGTATTACGGTCTCGATGAAGCTGCGCTCAACGATAAAGGCGTGCTGACCTACGGCTCCAACGTCAAGGAAGTCACCACACAGGTCGCCGAGGGTACCGTCGATTGCGGAATCATTTATCAGACAGACGCTTATTCCGCAGGCTTGGACGTCGCCGATACCGCGACCGAGGAGATGTGCGGTCAGGTCATCTATCCCGCCGCCGTTCTCAGCAACAGCAAGGCGTCAGCAGAAGCAAAAGCGTTCCTCGATTATTTACAAACGGCAGACGCGTCCGCAGTATTTGAAAAGGTCGGCTTTTCGCCTCTTGCAGGCAAGTAATAAGCAGTATTTATCAATTACCGGAGATCATCATGGATCTGTATCCCTTATACAATTCATTAAGAATATCAGCCATATCGGCAATCGTCGTATTCTTCATCGGTATCGCGGCGGCGTATTACATCGCGAAGCTCCCGCGCTTCATCAAAGGCATACTGGACGTCATCTTCACCCTGCCGCTGGTTCTGCCGCCGACGGTCGTGGGCTATCTTCTGCTGCTCGTATTGGGACCTAAAAGATCAGTCGGATCGTTTTTTCTCGATACCTTTGACGTACGGCTGACGATGCAGTGGTGGTCGGCGATCTTCGCCGTCACGGTGATCGTGTTCCCGCTGATGTACCGCACGGCAAGAGGCGCTTTCGAGCGCTTTGACGAAAATTTAGCCGACGCGGGCAGGACGCTCGGGCTCTCCAACTCTTACATATTCTGGCGCATCCGCATCCCCTACTGCAGGCAGGGGATCATCGCGGGCGTGGTGCTGTCGTTCGCCAGAGCGCTGGGCGAATACGGCGCGACCTCGATGATCGCGGGCTATACGCCCGGCAAGACGGCTACCGTCTCCACCGCCGTTTATCAGCTCTGGCGCACCGGCAACGATGCGCTCGCCCTGAAATGGGTGCTGATCAACATCGCGATCTCAGCGGTCGTTCTGTTCATACTGAACTGGATCGAAAAGCCGCAAAGGAGGCGAAGCTGATGCTGTACGTCAACATCGAAAAGAAACTTGACCGTTATACGCTGAAAGCCGCATTTGAGTGCGACCACAATACACTCGCCCTGTTCGGCGCTTCGGGAGCCGGCAAAAGCATGACGCTGAAATGCATCGCCGGTATTGAAAAGCCCGACAAGGGTGTGATACAATTAAACGGCAAAACACTCTTTGACAGTGAGAAAAAGATCAACCTGCCGCCGCAGAAGCGCCATGTCGGCTACCTGTTTCAGGACTATGCCCTCTTCCCCAACATGACCGTCAGCGGCAATATCACGGCGGGTTTGAGGAAACTGCCGAAAGCGGAACGGGAAACAAAACTGCGCGAGCTGATCAACCGTTTTCATCTGGACGGTCTGGAAGATCGTAAGCCCGATACATTGTCGGGCGGCGAAAAACAACGGGTCGCCCTCGCGAGGATCTTCGCATCTTCTCCGGAGGTATTACTGCTGGACGAGCCCTTTTCTTCATTGGATACCATGCTGAAATTACAGCTCATCCCCTATATCCGCGGGATCATCGCCGATTTCGGCGGTGAAACGATACTGGTGTCGCACGATATCGACGAGGTGCGACAGCTTTGTCACGCGCTCATCCCCATCGCGGACGGCGTTACCGCAGACGCTCAGGATACAGAAGAATACTATATTACACTAAAGGAACAATTTGAAAACCTGAAATGATGATACAAGACAGCTACGGAAGAAAAATCGAATATCTGCGCCTGTCCGTCACCGACCTGTGCAATTATCGGTGCATCTACTGTATGCCCGAAGAGGGCGTATGCAAGAAAGCGCACAGCGATATCCTCAGCATCGAGGAAATGACTGAGATCGTGCGCGCGGCTCACGCGCTCGGAATCAAAAAAATTCGTCTGACAGGCGGCGAACCTCTTGTTCGCAGAGGGATCATTACACTCTGCGAGAATATCAAAGCGATCGATCCTGAGATCGAACTGGGGATCACCACCAACGGCTCGCTGTTAGCGCCGATGGCAAAGGACTTAAAAGCGGCGGGCGTCGACCGGCTGAATATCAGCCTCGACAGCCTTGATCCCGAAACCTTCAGAACAATCACCCGAGGCGGCGACCTGCAGGACGTGTTGAACGGTATCAGGGCGGCGCAGGCAGCGGGCTTTGACAACATCAAGATCAATGCCGTACTGCTCAAAGGGATCAATGAAAAGGATATTCTTGATCTGATCCGCTTGACAAAAGACGAAACCATCCATGTGCGGTTCATCGAGCTGATGCCTCTCGGTGTTGCGAAGCACTGGAACAGCGACAGATTCATCTCGACCGAAGCAATCGAAAAACACATGATAAATGCCGATTTAATCAAAATAGACGGCGTCGCGAGGGTTTACAGACTGCCGGGTCACAAAGGTACCGTCGGGCTGATCTGTCCGATGTCGAACAGCTTCTGTCCCACATGCAACAAGATCCGCGTCACAGCGGACGGAAAGCTCAAGCCCTGCCTGCACTCGGATCAGGAGATCGACCTCAGAGGATTACACGGTGAGGCGCTGACGCAGGCGATCCGTGACGGGATCACGCAGAAACCCGAGAGTCATCACTTCGGCGCGGCAGACGCCGCGACCGAACGCTTTATGAATGAGATCGGAGGATAGTATGGATTTTTCTCATATCAATGAACAGGGACGCGCCAAGATGGTCGACGTCACGGATAAGGACGAGACCTTCCGCGAGGCAAAAGCCGCCGGTACGGTAAACGTCAGAACAGAAACAATGGAGCTGATCAAAAGCGGCGGCGTCAAAAAGGGCGACGTTCTCTCCGTGGCGCAGATCGCCGGAATCATGGCGGCGAAAAAGACCTCCGATATCATCCCGATGTGTCATCCGCTGACGCTCAGCGGCGTGGATATCTCTTTCGAGCTGACCGATACACAGATACATATCACTGCGGCCGTCAAATGCAAGGGCAGTACCGGCGTGGAGATGGAAGCGCTGACCGCCGTCAGCACCGCGGCGCTCACGATTTACGATATGTGCAAGGCGGTACAGAGAGATATCACGATCACCGATATCCGTCTGTTGTACAAAAGCGGCGGCAAAAGCGGGGTGTTCGAGCGATGAACGAAACGGTTTTGGCAGTCTGTATCAGCGAGCAGAAGGGTACGCGCAAGCATCCCGTACCCTCAGTTGTATTAAAAGAGGATCACGGGATCATCGGCGACGCGCACGCAGGAGCATGGCATCGGCAAATCAGCCTGTTAGCCGATGAAAGCGTTGATAAGATGCGCGCTAAGGGCGTGGTACTGCAAGCAGGCGATTTTGCCGAAAACATCCTCACCAAAGGGATCGATCTCAAGAACCTGCCCGTCGGCACCAAAATGATCATCGGTGAAGCGGAATTAGAAGTCACGCAGATCGGCAAGGAATGTCACAGCGACTGCGAGATCAGGAAGCTGACCGGACAGTGCGTCATGCCGACCGAGGGTATCTTTGCTATCGTCATTAAAGGCGGAGAAATCCGACCGGGAGACAGCATACAAGCCTTAAGTCAATTGATATGATCGAAACAGTGTTTGACTGCCATAACAGAAAAGAACTGTTCCTCTTTGTGGGATTGCCGCGCCCTAAAGGGCTCGCAATGACAGTTATTTTGTGGGATCGTCAGCCCAAAAGGGCACGAAACGATAATCATACGGAGAAAAAAGCATGAAACTGATTAAAACCATCGACGCCGTCGGACACGTGCTGTGCCACGACATGACGCAGATCATCCCCGGAGAATATAAGGGAGCGCGCTTTCGCAAGGGACATATCGTTACCGAAGAAGATATCCCCGTCCTGCTGAGCATGGGCAAGGAGAACCTCTACATCTACGAAATGGACGAAAACAAGCTCCACGAAAACGACGCGGCAGAGATCCTGTGCAAAATCTGCAAAGGACAAAACATCAGCCGCAGCGACGTCAAAGAAGGTAAGACAGAACTGAAAGCGGAGATCGACGGTCTGTTCACCGTCAACCGCGACAAGCTCAACGCGATCAATTCTGTCGACGAGCTCATGATCGCGACCCGCAAGGGCGATACCGCCGTACATAAAGGAGATAAACTGGCGGGCACCCGCGTGATCCCGCTGGTCATCGACAAAGCAAAGCTCGATGAAGCCGAACGGATTGCCGGCGATACGCCGATCATGAGCGTCCTCCCCTATCGGTTAAAAACCGCCGGTATCATCACCACCGGCAGCGAGGTGTTCCACGGCAGGATCGAGGACCGTTTCACGCCCGTCCTGATCGAAAAGCTGAAAGCCTACGGCATTGACGTCACAAGTCATATCCTGTGCGACGACGACGCCGAAAACATCAAAGAAGCCATCAAGCTCGTCCGCGGCAACGTCGATATGATCCTGTGCACCGGCGGCATGAGCGTCGACCCCGACGACAACACGCCCGGCGCGATCAAACTCAGCGGCGCGGATATCGTCACCTACGGCGCGCCCGTCCTGCCCGGCGCGATGTTCCTGCTGGGATATTACGAGGACGGTACGCCTGTCATGGGCTTACCCGGGTGCGTGATGTACGCAAAGGCGACGATCTTCGAATTAGTGCTGCCGCGGATCGCCGCGGGCGTCAGACTCAGCAAAGCGGATTTCGTCGCGTACGGCGAGGGCGGTTTGTGCCTCGGATGTACAGAATGTACCTATCCGCACTGTGCGTTCGGGAAGTAAGGAGATATTCACTATGTACAAAGCAAGCGTCATCACCGTCAGCGACAGAGCAGCAAACGGAATCTACGAGGATCAAAGCGGTCCCGCGGTCAGCAAAATGCTCATAGCGCAGGGATATGATGTTATGAACACAACAATAATTTCCGACGAGAAAAATAAAATCATTGAAACACTGGTGAAAGAATGTGAAAGCGGCGTTCATCTGATCGTCACCACAGGCGGAACAGGCTTCGCGCCGACCGACGTCACGCCCGAAGCGACCAAAGCCGTCATCGAAAAGGAAGCGCCCGGTATCGCCGAGTATATGCGGCAAAAAAGCATGGAGATCACGCCGAGGGGAATGCTCTCACGTGGAATCGCGGGGATCAGAGGAAACAGCCTGATCATCAACCTGCCCGGTTCACCGAAGGGAGCGACAGAAAACCTCGGCTTCATCCTCCCCCACCTCAGGCACGGATTAGATATGCTCAACGGAGAAAAAGAATGATCTCAGTAGTCTGAGGTATGTATAGGCACAAGCCTTTCAACATATCAACATCAATGAAATGGGATGAAGTGGGAAAAACCGTTTGTCATTGTCATTGTCATTGTCTTTATCTTTATTTTATTCTTTATCTTTATATTTGTCTTTATCTTGGTGCTTTTTGTCACAACTCTGCACAATTGTGCTTTATCACATAAAGAAACCGCCCTCGATCGAGAGCGGTTATCTTTTATTCAATATTATCCCGGAACAATTCCGTTTTCAAACTTGATGTACTCTTCTGCCTGATGACCCGCATTGTCGATCGCGATCACTTTGACGATATAGCCGGCTCCCCATTCAAGCATCGACATATCCCAGTCGGTCTCCGTTCTCGAGAAGAAGCCGCAGCAGAGGAAAAGATCGCCTTCATCATTATACGGATACATACCCCAGTCTGTATCGGGATGCTCGGAAACATAATGATTGAAATGCGCAACATCTTCTTGTGTCAGCGAACAGGTCGTATTGTCATTTCCGTACGCCCAATCCTCAAGACGATAGAGTTCCAGCGCGTACTGATACGGTCCCGTGCCGCCCATCGCCTCAGCGATCAGGCCGAGATCATAGCTTGTGCCCGGCAGGTCTCTCCATCTGACGCTCTTGAAGCCGAATTCATCATACGGATAATCTTCAACCACCTGATAATCGAAGATAGTTTTATCTTCATAAAAGCCCTGCCAGTTATACACTCTGACCTTGATATTATAGTAACCGCTGTTCTCAAATGTGTGCGTGTAAGTATTGACCGTCGAGCGCTCCTGTACCAATACCCCGTCCACATAAAACTCAAAAGAGGGAGCGTATTCATCATACTTCACCGCGGTAAAGGTGACCGGCACGCCGACCGACGCTTTGCCGGATTCATAGGAGGCGTAAAAGCTGTTGACATAGAACCAGTATTCCGCTTCACCGCCGATACCGTAAGGAACATTCATCCCGGCAAGGCTGCGCTGCATCCATGTTACGTCCATTACCGTAACGATACCGTCATGGTCAAAGTCCGCCATCGGCTTTTCCCACCAATCATTGAACCCGATCATATCGGCAAGATAACGCTGCACCAGCGTTACGTCTACGGTATCGAAATCAAAGTTCGAGTCCACGTCGCCGCAGACGTCAGGCGGCAAGGCTGCATTGACATTCAGCGTAAACAGAGCAACAAAAATAATCAAAGCTAATAATAAAGAAATGATTTTTTTCATAAAGCAACTTCCTTTATACTAATCAAGGAGTCCAACGATGGATTGCGGAAATCAAACCGATAAGAATATCGAGTTTTTAATGAAAATCAGTATTATACTCTCGCTGTTCAAAACCGCCCCTTTTCAGAGGCGGTTGAATCAGTTGATGTATCTTACAGCTTTTCTACGATAGACTTGGTATCTCTCGCGATCGCGAGCTCCTCGTTGGTCGCGATAACGGCAACGGGGATGGAGGAATCGTCAGCGGAGATAAACGCCGTATCTCTGGTCACGGCGTTGACTTCCTTGTTCAGCTTCACGCCTGCGAATGCGAGATAATCGATGACCGCCTCACGCAGCGCGGGCTGATTCTCGCCCAGACCAGCGGTGAAGACGATACCGTCGCAGCCGCCCATCGCGACCCAATACTGACCGATGTACTTCGCGATCTGGTAGTACAGCATCTCGTGAACGAGCTTTGCGCGGTGGTTGCCGGCTTCCTCGGCGGCGGTAACGTCGCGGTCGTCGGAGGAGACACCGGATACGCCTAAAAGACCGGATTTCTTGTTCAGCAGGGTGTTCATCTCCTGCGGAGAGAGGTTATCCTTCTCGGCGATAAAGGTGACGACGGAGGGATCGAGGCAGCCGGAGCGGGTACCCATCAGGATACCGTCGAGGGGCGTCAGACCCATGGAGGTGTCGATAACCTTGCCGTTCTTGACGGCGGTGATGGAGGAACCGTTGCCGATATGGCAAGTGATGAGCTTGAGGTCCTTGATATCCTTGCCCATCAGGTCAGCCATCGCGCCGGAAACAAAGCGGTGGGAGGTGCCGTGAGCGCCGTAACGGCGAACGGCGTACTTCTCATAATACTCGTACGGTACAGCGTACATATACGCCTTTTCGGGCATAGTGGAGTGGAACGCGGTATCGAAGACGACGACCATCGGGATCTTGTCGCCGAATACCTGCTGACAGCCGCGGATCGCCTGTACATGACCGGCGTTGTGGAGCGGAGCAAGCGGGATCAGGCTCTCGATGCCCTTGATAACCTCTTCGGTGACCAGCTCGGGATCGCTGAACAGCGCGCCGCCCTGGACGATACGGTGACCGATCGCGGCGACCTCGTCAAGGTTCTTGATCACGCCGTATTCTTCGGAAAGAAGCGCGTCGCTGACGGCGATGAACGCCTTCGCGTGGTCGGGCATGGGGATCTCTTTGGTGAAAGCGCGTCCGTCGGCAGTCTTATGACCGATAAAGGAGCCTTCCTGACCGATACGCTCGCAGTTGCCCTTTGCGATCATCTGCTCGGTATCCATGTCGATCAGCTGATATTTCAGGCTGGAGCTGCCCGCGTTGATAACTAATATTTTCATAAACTGTTCCTCCTGTATTGAAAATTCAACAATAATAACATATACTATAATAGTACATAATCATTTGTTTTTCAAGCATTTTTCAAGGAAAAGAGGAAGATTCGTTTGATTGTACAGCGCGCGGCGGTCATTTGTGAATTCAATCCCTTTCATAACGGACATAAATTTCTTTTAGAGAAAATAAAATCAGACCCGCATAACGAGATCGTCTGTATCATGAGCGGCAATTTTGTCCAGCGCGGCGATATCGCGATCACCGATAAATACGTGAGAGCACAGGCGGCGCTGGAAAACGGCGCGGATATCGTCGTCGAGCTTCCGACAGTATACGCTTTATCAAGCGCACAGGTTTTCGCTGACAACGGCGTTCACATTGCCGCCGCACTCAACTGTAACAGGCTGTACTTCGGAGCGGAAAACTCCATCAGCGATCTGTCTGAGGTTGCGGGGTTACTGGAAAACGAATTGATAAACGACAAAATTCGTTCCGCGATGAAGGGCGGGCAGTACTATCCCAAAGCGCTGAGCGCGGCGGTCGGCGATAAACATGCCCATATCCTCGAACAGCCGAACAATATCCTTGCGCTCGAGTACATCAAAGCATGTCAGAAATACGGTATCCTGCCGATCGCAATTCCGCGTAAGGGCGCGAATCACGATGAAGATGTGATACGCGACGGGATCGCCTCGGCAAGCAAGATCCGAGAGATGATCGGGAACGGCGAGTCGTACAAGCTGCTCACGCCGATGGAGATCACCGATCCGTGCCATATCAAAAGCATAGAGCCCGCGATCCTCTATCGGCTCAAAACCATCACACCGGAGGAGCTGCATCATATCGCTGACGTCAGCGAGGGCTTAGAATACCGGATCATTGACGCGGCTAAGAAATATAATTCTCTTACAGAAATATACAACGCCGTCAAAACCAAGCGCTACACCATGGCGCGGATCCGCAGGATCATCCTCTCGGCTTTCTTGGACATCACGCAGGAGATGCAGAACACGCCTGTCCCCTATCTGCGGATCCTCGGCGTCAGATCGGTACTGTCAGGCACTTTGAGCGGCGCAAAGCTGCCGCTGATCGTCAAAACGAAGACGGATTATGAAAACTTGAATCATATTTCTGCAAAAGAAATATTCAACGTTGATTTACGCGCCGCCGAAGCGATGAATATCGCCGGCGGACAGATCAACAATGAATTCTCCCGCGGCGTCATCAGACTTTTAAGCCGATAAAGTATTGCTATTTGAACCGATTACTGATATAATTTCTACACAGCAGTTGCAAAGGAGGTGTGTTCGTGTCAGACACCCCATATGTATTCATCAGCTACAGCTCTAAGGAAACCACCGCAGCCGAACAGCTGCGCGACGTTCTGATAAAAAACGGATTTACCTGCTGGATGGCTCCGGCGTCCATTGAAGGCGGCTCAGATTACACCAAAGCGATACCCGCCGCGATCACAAACTGCGGCGCCGTCGTGCTGGTCTGTTCTGAGAATTCCCAGAATTCTTATTGGGTCAAATCCGAGGTCATAGACGCCATTTCCAAAGGCAAGCCCGTCATCCCGTTCATCATCGACAGAGCTGAAATGAACAGCGAATTCAACTTCATGTTGTCCCCCTCCCAGCGAATCATCGCGTATAATGATAAAGCAAAAGCATACCAGTCGCTGATCAACGCGCTGAACGGTCATTTTTATGTGGAGCCGACCGATCCGTCCGTTCCGGAAACCCCGATCCCGGCGACCAAACAAAAAGCCGTACAAAAGCCCGTCAAAGACGCCGTATACATGACAGCGGAAAAGCCGACAAGCTATTCTTTTTCTACGATAATGATATGGATCCTGTATGTCATAGGACTGGCACTGTTTATCCTAATCCTGAGTAATAACACTGAGGTAAAGGTCGGGAATATCACGATGACATCTTTCTTCATGATGACCTTTCTGATGCCGTTTACATTAGTCTGCACCTTCATTATCCGCAGGCACAAAACAGCACCGGTCAAGGTCATCAAAAAGCGCAGGATCATTATAATGATGATTTTTATCATCTGCTGGGTTATTGTCGAAACGCTGAATCTGCTGACCTATTCAGGCGCTCTGCCATCCCTGATCAATAATGATACCGGCTTCGGCAGCGTCATCGCCGTCATTTTCATCAGCGCTGTTGCAGCGATCATCATAGAGATCGCCGCTACTGCTTCGTTCCGCAAAACAAAATACAAGGTTACATAACATAAAGGCGCCCAAAAGGGCGCCTTTGTTGTATGTTATACCGGATGGATCTTATTCTGTTTATCGACCAGCTCGGAATTGACGCCGAGCTTTTTGTTTCTGCGTTTCTCGAAGAAGTCGACGGCGACTTTCGGGAACTGGGCGTAACTGAGGACGTCCTCCTCCTGCTCGATATACTGCGGGATCTCCGCGCGCAGTTTTTCGAGTTCCGGCTCCAAAAGATCGGCGGGACGGCAGTCGATGGGCTCCATATCGCCGATGATGCGCTTGCGGAATTCGGGATCGATCGGCATCGGGGTCGTGCCGTACTTGCCGGCGACCAGATCCTTGAACTCGTTGGTGCACATCTTATAGCGCTCGCCCATGATGACGTTGAACACCGCCTGTGTGCCGACGATCTGAGAGGTCGGGGTGACGAGCGGCGGGTAACCGCTGTCCTCACGCACGCGCGGCACTTCCTCGAGCACCTGCGTGAGCTGATCCTCCTTGCCCGCCTGCTTGAGCTGAGACAGCAGGTTCGACAGCATACCGCCGGGCACCTGATAGATCAGGGCTTTCGCGTCGGTCGCGAGCATCTTGGGATCGAGCAGACCGCTCTTGATGTATTTCTCGCGCAGGGTCATGAAATATTCGCGGATCGGCGTCAGGCTTTCCAGCTTGATGCCGGTGTCATATTCGGTACCCATGAACGCGGCGATCATGCTCTCGGTCGGCGCGTGAGAAGTACCCAGCGCCAGCGGAGAGATCGCGGTATCGATCATATCGACGCCCGCTTCCACGCCTTTCATCAGGCACATGGAGGCGAGACCGGAGGTATAGTGGGTGTGAAGCTGTAAGGGCAGATCGACTTCCGCTTTGATCGCCCTGACGAGCTTTTCGGTATTATACGGCGTCAATAAAGCCGCCATATCCTTGATGCAGATGGAATCCGCGCCCGCGTCGGCGATACGCTTGGCATACTCGACATAATACTCGTCGGTAAAGACGGGACCGGTCGTATAGCTGATGGCGACCTGTGCGTGAGCGCCTTCCTTTTTTGCCGCTTTAATAGCGACCTGCAGGTTCTTGATATCATTCAGCGCGTCAAAGATACGGATGATATCGATACCGTTGGCAACGGAACGCTGTACAAAGTATTCGAGCACATCGTCCGCGTAGTGGCGGTAGCCCAACATATTCTGACCGCGGAACAGCATTTGCAGCTTCGTGTTCTTGCAGTGATCGCGGATGGTGCGCAGGCGATCCCACGGATCCTCGTTCAAAAAACGCAGACAGCTGTCGAACGTCGCGCCGCCCCAGCACTCGAGCGAATAGAAGCCGATCTGATCCATCTGATCGAGGATCGGGAGCATCTCTTCGGTCGTCATGCGGGTCGCGATCAGACTCTGGTGCGCGTCGCGCAGGGCTGTCTCGGTGACTAAAATCTTCTTTGCCATATTGATCTCCTTAACCGATGGTCACGAGGGTCGCGCCGGTGTCGACGCTCTCGCCCTTGTTGACGGAGATACCGGTAACGGTGCCGTCCTTGGGCGCTTTGATCTCATTCTCCATCTTCATCGCTTCGAGAACGACGAGGACGTCGCCTTTCTTGACAGCCTGACCGTCGGATACGTTGACGGATACGATGGTGCCGGGCATGGGAGCCGCAACCTTTTCACCGGCTCCGACAGCCGCGGGCTTTTTTGCGGGAGCGGGAGCGGCCGCCTTTACGGGCGCCGCGGGAGCAGCGGCAGCGGGCGCAGCGCCTTCGCCGATCTCTTCAACCTGTACGTCATATGCGACGCCGTTTACGGTAATTCTCAGATTTTTCATAATTTATACCTCAACTAAAGTATTTTTTATATGTGCTGTAATCAAATCCGCATTCACACTTTTCATCGGAAATGCTGTTGATTTTACCGCAGCTCAGACATTTCCATGAATCCTGTGAAATATCCGACGAAGCTTTCGACGAATCGAAAGGAGTCGAACGCTGATTGATCCCATTTGTCTGTTTTAACTTTCTGTTTTTCTTCGCTCTTTTGATGCGGGATACAATACCCCAAATGACTGCATAGAAAACTGCACCGAATATGATCAGGAATATGGTGAGAAAAATTTTATCTCCGGGCTTCATAGCAGTTACTCCTCTTAAAGCGTTGAATGCTTCTTAGGTAAAGATGAAACGCGTTTGCTTGACAGCATATCGAGCGCCGCGACGAGCTTATCTCTCAAGCCGTCGGGCTCGACGATATCGTCAACATAGCCGTCCTCTGCCGCTTTTACGGCAGACAGGTTCGCCTTGACGTAATCCGTCGCGAGCGCGTCCTGTTCAGCGACAGGCGCGTCGGCGATGCTGTCATCCAGGATGAACGCCGCCGCCTTGGGCGCGATCGGCGATACGACGGCTTCGGGGAGCGCATAAACCAGATCGGCGCCGGAGGTCGAACCGGCAAGTGCGATATAGACGGCGCCTACTGCGGTACCGGAGACGATCGATATCTTCGCCGTGGTCGCTTCGGCATAGACGGAAACGAGCTTGGACGCGTCATGAAGGCTATCGAACTGCTCCGCGTCAACGATCGTGATAACGGGGATCGAGAACGCGTCACAGAAGCGCACATGCTTACTCATTTTCTTCGAGCTGTCAGCGGAGATCGTGCCGCCCTTGGTGACGATGATACCGACGGGATAACCGTTCACTCTGCCGAACGCGGTGCAAACGGGCTCGCCATAGCCGCCGCCGACACAGAGAAGAGAGTTCTCATCGGCAAAATACTTCGGCAGTTTATCGGGAGTCGCGTAAGCGGGAACGGTCTCAAATGCGGGAGCGGGCTCCAGATTATTCGCCGGGAAATAACCGAGCAGGTCCTTTGCCTTATCAACACACGCCTTGTATCCCTCACAAATAAAGGATACGATACCGCTGTTCAGGTTATCGTCGGCGGACGCGTTTTCGCCGGTCGTGTCGACGCTGAGCTTCGCGTCCTTTTCCATGATGATGTAATCGGCGGAAGCCGCGATCAGCGCCGAGGTGCCGAGGCAGCTGCCGAGCACGATGGAGATCTGCGGAACAACGCCGCTGAGCTTCGCGCTCTTTCTCAGAATATCGCCGTATGCGGAAAGAAGCTCATACTTCTGCTCCAGTCTGCCGCCGACAGAACGGTAGAAGCCGACGACGGGAGCGCCTGTCTTCAGCGCCGCGCTGTAAATCTTGGTGATCTTCTTCGCCTGCGCCTTGCTCATCGCGCCGCCGCACGCATCCACATTCTGCGCGAACGCGTATACAGCAACGCCGTCGACGGTCCCGAAGCCGGTCACAGCCTCCGCTTCGCCGCCTTCGCTCTTCAGATAAGCGTCGGTCTCGCTAAAGCTGCCGTCGTCAAAAAAGGCGTTAAGCACATCGTAGGATGAATACTTTTCTGCACCCACAAACATTCCTCCTAAAAGGCAGATCAATTCAAATCAACTGCCACAAAATAATTCATTTTATATTATATTACAATCACCGTAAAATAGCAAGAAAAAACAGGATTTTTTCCGCAAAAAATAAGCTCCCTGATTAGGGAGCGTCAGTCATGATGATGATTCAGTATTTTTGAAAGGTCGCTTTTCATCCTGCCGTCTTTCATCGAGAAGCGCAGCGCCTCCAGCGTCGGGTACAGCACAGGGTTCTCGGATTCCAGATAAAAGCAGGAATGATTCAGCCCGTAAGAACCTAAGGCACGGATGATCGTGTCCAGAATACCGTATTCGGCGCGATCCATGTTCTTCGGATCGGCAGGCAGAGGCAAGAGCTCGTCCACGATGAGGATATACCCGTTGTGATGAAAACGGATATATCCGCAGGGAGCGCCGTCCAGAAAGGCGTTCAGCGCTTTGTTTTCACTTGATTCATTTTTAGGATCGGGTTTAACAACAAGCATAAATTCCTCCGCAGTTATTTGCCGTAGGGACGGTCATTGACCGTCCGCGGACGAGCAATGCTCGTCCCTACAATAATGCATCAACATCAAAACCTGCACTCGGATTGGGGTCGGCAGAGAGCTTGCGCACCTCGAGCTCGGTGAGGTCGCGGTACATGCCGGAGCGCAGCTTGCCGAGCTTTACGCCGCCGATCGCGATGCGCTTCAGACGCGCTACCTCGAGTCCGACCGCGTCGCACATCTTGCGGATCTGGCGGTTCCTGCCCTCGCGGATGACGACCTCCAGCACACAGCGTTCATTATCCTTATCACGGCTGACGACGCGCACCTGAGCGGGAGCGGTCTTTCGTCCGTCGATCACGACGCCGCTTTCGAGCTTTGCGACCTGCTCGTCCTTGATATTCGGACGCACCGTGACGCGATAGACCTTATTGACGTGCTTTTTCGGATGCATGATGTGGTTGGCGAATTCGCCGTCATTGGTCATCAGCAGCATCCCCTCGCTGTCGCGGTCAAGCCTGCCGACGGGATAGAGACGTACGTCGATGTCCTTGATCAGGTCGGCGACGCACTTTCTGCCTTTTTCATCGCTCATCGTGGTCAGCACGCCGCGCGGCTTATTCAGCATGATATAGCGCAACCCCGGTCTGGCGGTACCGGTCACGCGGCGTTTGCCGATATAGACCTTGTCGTTATACGGATCGACCTTGTCGCCGATCTTCGCTACTCTGCCGTTGACGCGCACGCGTCCCGCCGCTATCAATTCTTCACTTTTTCTGCGCGACGCTACGCCGCAGTCGGCGAGCATCTTTTGTAATCTGACTAACTGTGCCAATGTAACAGATCCTTTATATATTCAATAAAACTTCTCTTATTATTGTGATAATCAATGCTTTCGGAAGCTGTCAAAGGGGCTTGGGCGATAACTTTATCGTCTATCGTGTAAGATACCTTTCCGACGCTGTCCCCCGCTTGAACGGGTGCATAAAGAAACGCGGGCAGCATGATCTGTGTATTCACCTCGCCGTGTTCCTTCGGTACGACAGCTGATACATCCGCCGCATCCAGTAAAACGGAATCCTGTTCGCCTCCGACGACGTCGATCATGCGTTCATCCGTATGAAAGGTCTTCATCTCAAAATTTGCAAAACCGTAATCATACAGGGCGATATGATCGTCCCAGTCGTCGTGATCGTTCAGGGTTACGGCGATCAGGGTCAAGCCGCTGCGCCGTGCCGCCGAAACCAGCGTCCTGCCTGCTGCGTCCGTATAGCCGGTCTTGCCGCCGATACAGTCGTCATACATCCTTAGCAGCTTATTGTGGTTCGGATAGGTGATGAACTTGTCGGCAGGATAGATGAAATGTACTTCCATCGAGGTCTGCGACGTGATATAGGCGAAATCATCATTCTGCAGGGCGTACGCCATCAACAGCGCCATATCCCGCGCGGTAGAGTAATGATCCTCGTCATCCAGACCGCTGGGCGTCACAAAATGGGTATGCGACATCCCGATCTTTTGCGCTTTCTCATTCATCAGCGCGGCAAAATCCTCGATACTGCCGGCGATCGAAATCGCGGCTGCGTTCGCGGCGTCGTTGCCCGACTGCATCATCATGCCGACGGCGAGATCGTATAAGGTGACCTTCTCCCCTCTTTTGAGGTACATGGAGCTGCCCTCGGCAGTCATTTCATCGGTGAATTCGACAGTACGGTTATCATCAGCCGCCGCTTCCAGTGTCAGGAGCGTCGTCATGATCTTCGTCGTTGACGCGATCGGGAGCTCTTGATCGGCGTTATCCGAAAGCAATATTTCTCCGTTATCCGGACAATACAGAACATATGCCTCGGCGGAGGTGTTAACCTCAACGGCATTAATCGCCGGTACCGACAGAACAATTATGATAAGAATCAACGCCGTACAAAATAGCCTTTTCATATCATCACCTGATGCAATATATGACGGCAAAAGATGAATTATGAAACGCAAACAGATACAGTCGGCAACCCTCCGGCTCCTGCGAAGCCACCTCCCTTAGAAAAGGGAGGCTATACGTCAAAGCTGTCGAGATCGTTTTCGAGGTCGGTCTTATCCTTTTTATCCTTCTTGATAAAGGAAGAGATCTTGTCGAACGCCTCGGGGATCATACCGACGATACGGTCGGCTGCGCCGTCGTACTTCTCGATCGGGATGAACTTCACGTTGCCCTTGCTGATGCTCAGGAAACCGACGGGCTGGATGGTCACGCCCGCTCCGGCGCCTCCGCCGAAGCAGTCGCGTGTATCCTTCTTGGTCGGCAGATCGGAACCGCCGGACGCAAAGCCGTAGGTGACCTTGGAAACAGGGATAATGGTGGTACCGTCAGGGGCGGTGATCGGATCGCCGATGATGGTATTGACGTCGATCAGTTCCTTGATTTTCTTCAGGGAAGTGTCCATAATACTGTTGATAGGATGATCGCTCATATTAACAACTCCTTTATTAGTGACAAGTGGTCAGTGACCAGTGATCAGTTAATGTTTTAAATCTTCTCTGACGTTCAGCAGCTTGACAGCAGCCTTAATAGTAACCGGTGGCAAGTGACCGGTGATCAGTTGATATACAATTCCAAAAGGGAATCAATTACAGTTTGATTCTGACGATCAGCAGCTTGACTGCCGCCTTGATCGCCGCGGCTACAACAAATATGACGCGCAGATACGCGTGTACGTCCGCGTAGACCTCGGTCGGTCTATCGGGATCGAACACCGGCTCGACAACGACGTTGTAGTCCCTGCACACCATCACCTTTGAGATGACGTTCACCGCGGGATACAGCGCGGAGCATACTCTGCCGTAATTCACGGCTACGCTCGCGGCGTCCTCGCCGGACAGGGCGATGCCGACGTCGAGCTTTTTGATCACGATATGGGAGAAAATGCTTTTCAGCATGCCGCCAGCTATTTTAGCAACAGAAGTGAACAGCGAAATCAGTCCGCTGAGTCCCTTCTTTTCCTTGAGTTTGCTCAGATAGGACGGCTTTTTCTCCTTTTTCTTTTCTTCCTTCTTCGGTTTCTTTTCCTCAGGCTTTTTCTTTTCAGGCTTTTTCTTTTCGGGCTTCTTCTTTTCCTTTTGCGGAAGAAGCCGGATCTTCACAAAAAGCACCTTGACCGAGAGCGTCAGATCTTCCGCGTACTGCGCGAACACCTGTACTCTGATCATCATGATCAGAAAAAGCAGGAGCAAGATACCGAGTATAATATATAACGCAACCAACTTTTACGTACCTTCTACCGCTTCGGTGACGATTTCCTCGACCGTTCCGGTCACGGTACCGTCGTCGGATGATTCGGTCGATTCGGTTTCTTTTTCGCCGTCGTTCTCAAAGATACTGAGCTGTTTGCCTCTGCCGCCCTTGTCCTCATCCTTCGGGATGGGAGGCAGCTCGTCCAGCGAACGGATGGAAAAACAGCGCAGGAAATGGTCGGTGGTGCCGTACAGCAGCGGTCTGCCGGGCAGCTCCAGACGTCCCTTTTCCTCAATCAGACCCTTCGTCGTCAGGGAACCGATGACGCCGGAGCAATCCACGCCTCTGACCTGTTCGACAAAGCTCTTGGTAACGGGCTGGTTATAGGCGATAACGGCAAGCACCTCCATCGCCGCCTGTGACAGCGGGATGTTGCGCCTGAGATCCATTGCCTTACGCACCTGCGGCGCGTATTCTTTGACGGATACCATCTGGAAACTGTTATTCAGACGGATAATCGTGATGCCGCGGTCCATTTCGGCGTATTCATCCATCAGGATGTTCAGCTGTGTTTCCACGGCGCTTTCGGGTAATTTCAAGGTTTCAGCCAATCTTTTGATATCTACGGGATCGCCCGCCGCAAAAAGTATTGCCTCTATCGAGGACCGATATTCTTTTTCTGTCAAAGCAACCCCTCCAAATAATTGAATATAGTTTCTCGCTTTACTCGATCAAATCATACAATCCCTCAGTCACTCCGTGACAGCTCCCTTTACCAAAGGGAGCCTATGGGATATCATTTTTCTATCATGCTGACGGTAGCGCTGTCGCCCTCGCCCTCGATGCGGATGCGCTTGCCTTTGACAAGCTCCAGCACCGCCAAAAAGGTGGCGACAAGCTCGCTTCTGCCGTTGCTGGAAACGAACAACTCGCGGTAAGTCACGGTCCTGCCGTGCCACAGGCGGCGCATCACATGAATGATACGCGACGACACGGACACGATCTTCCTGCTGACGATGCCCTCAAAGGCGGAGCGGTCAGGCGGGAGTCGGCGCTGACCGCGTCCGACAGCACTGACATACGCCGCGGAAATATCCATAGGATCGTGGATACGGTTATAGGTCAGATCGAAGTCGACCTCGGACGGCTCCTTGGTAAAGGTGTCGAAGTCGACCATCGGCGCGAGCATCCGCGCGATCTCACGGCACTGCTGATACTCGATCAGCTGTCCGGTCAGCTCTTTCTTCAGATCCTCCGCCTCGTCCTCGTACTTCGGCAGAAGCATCGCGGACTTGATATACACCAGCCGCGAAGCCATCTCGAGGAACTCGGACGCGATATCCATCTCATTCTCGCGCATGAGCTCGATCTGTTCCATATACTGCTCAAGGAGCTCAGCGATCGGGATATCGTAGATATCGATCTTATTCTTGATGACCAGCGTCAACAGCAGGTCGAGCGGTCCTTCGAAAACGTCGAAATGATAGGTGAACTGCTGTTCGCCGACCTGTATCGTTGCCGCGTCGGAGGGCAGTATGGTGATCTGACTATTCTGTTGTTCAGGCATCATAAACCCTCCTTTTTAGTGATCAGTGACCAGTGGTTAGTGATCAGTAAGATGCACTATTATTTAAAGAAAGAGAACGGCAGCGCGGTGAGCCAGTTCACGAACTTCAGCACATAACCGCTCAAAAAGCTCAGCGGTATGCTCAGCACGCCCAGCCACAGCATGGCGATCAGGATGATGGAAATGATCTGCTGATACTTATAGAACCACATGACCGCTTTATCCGGCAGGAAGATGAACAGGATCTTGGAGCCGTCGAGCGGCGGGATCGGGAGCAGGTTGAAAACAGCTAAGCTGACGTTGATCGACACATAATAGGATAAGAACAGATAAACGTAGTAGCCGAATCCCTGTCCCGCGAAGAATGACGGCGCAAAGGTCGCGATAGCCTGAAAGATCAGTCCGCCCGCGATGGCGGCGACGATATTGGCGACGGGTCCCATCAGCGCGACGATGCCCATATAGAGCTTGGGCTTTTTGAAGTTGCGCGCGTCGACGGGAACGGGCTTTGCCCAGCCGAAGCCGAACAGCAGCAGCGCCAAAGCGCCGAACGGATCGACGTGCGCCAGCGGGTTCAGCGTCAGTCTGCCGCGGTATTGGATGGACGTATCGCCCAACTTGTACGCGGTAAAGGCGTGCGCCCATTCATGGAACGGCAATATGATAAAGATGATCAGCAGGATCGCGAACACTTCGGCGAGCGCCGAATAAAAATCGAGCTTGCCCGATAATAACGAAATCAACATAATATCACCCGAAAGACGGTTATCAGGTCGGATAACCGTAATTGACATATCAATACAGAGTATAGTATACTATAAACCGTCAAAAATAGCAAGTTGAAAAAGATGAAATAAATTTTGCAAAAACTATTGATTTTTTGATAAGATTCTGCTATTATATACGAGTTAATGCATGTATTAATTTTTCAAAGGAGGTGTACAAGCATGGCAAAATGTGATTTTTGCGGCAAGGATGTTAAATTCGGCATCAAGGTCTCTCACTCACACAGACGTTCCAACAGAACATTCAAGCCTAACGTTCAGAGAGTAAAGGCTATTGTTGACGGCACTCCTAAACGAGTACACGCTTGCACCCGTTGCTTACGTTCAGGTAAGGTAACAAGAGCGGTATAATCAACAGCAAACGACCCCCGAGGAAACTCGGGGGTTTATTGTTTGATATGACTGAGGGCGGCAAATTTCCGTGCCGCCCTTTTTTACTTCTATTCCCTATTCAACGATATCTGATAAACTTCTTTGGTTGAGATTGCCACAGGGCTAAAGCCATTCGCAATGACAATTTATAATCAATCCGTCCACAGCGATTTCTGCTCGTTGGCGTGCTGGAAGATCGCTTTCGCGTCGGCGGAATTGATTTTGTTCTTCGGACTCGCGACGTCAGCGCATTTCTTTTTGTACTCATCAGTAATGAGCTTCTGCTCGTTGCCATGCTGGAACGCAGCCTTTGCGTCGGCGGCATTGACCTTGCCGTTATTATCGGCGTCACCGATCGGACAGATCTTGACGTCCTGTGTCGTGTTGCCGGATATGGTGACGTTATAGTCCCGAGCAACGTGATTTTTCTTACTCACGCGCAGAGTGTAGCCGCCGGATGCGATGTTGACGAGGGTATAGTTCACGTTGTTGCCCTTTACGCTCGTGCTGTACTTGACGCTGCCGCTCTGCAGCAGTTCAACCGTAATGTTGCCGTTAGTGTCCAAAAAGCTCGTGATACTGCCGCTGAGCGTATACTTCTGCGAAGGAGGCTCCGCGGTCGCAGGGAAAGTATACTCGATATAACGGTGAGCGGAATTGGAAGCCGCGACTTTGACCGTACCGGTCTTGCCGTTGACGGTGCCGGTCACATTATCAGTAAACTCACAGAATTCATCGGCAGGCTTGAGCAAGACATAGACCGTATACTGTTTTCCGGCTTTGAAGTTACCGGATGAACCGTCTGTCGGTATGTAAAAGTTATCGTCGTACCCCCACTCTACGCCGTTTTTCCACATGATATTATTGGTTTCGGTTTTGACCACATAACCCGACCCGGACGGAACCGTCGCGCTGAATACCGGCGCCTGTCCCGCAACGGGCGCCGTGACGGACACGGCGACATTACTCACGATCGTGCGGCTCTTACAGGTATAGGTATACTCGACCCATACCATATCGCTGTCGACACGGCCGACAGACCCCGCGTGACCGTTGAGTGTACCGGTCAGACCTGAGGTCACGAATCTGTAAACATTGCTGGTGCGCGACAGATAGACACGCACCGTATAACGCTTGCCGGATTCAAAACGCTCCGAGGACTCCATTGACCTTGCTGCGCTTTCGTTGCGCCAATGGATACCGTACTTCGTCGTTGAACCCACATTGTAAGAGGTATTGACCACATAGCCCTTCCCCCCGGGAGTGGTTGCGTAATAGGCAGGCTGCGTATCGGGAAGCGGCACAAAAACGTCGGCAACATTGACGGAGTCGATGTAGGTAGGATACTTCGCGGTAAAGGTGTAGGAAAGTCCGATGTTGGGCGTCGAACCGCTGTAGTGTGTAACCGCAGCGCTGTTTCCGTTGATTGTTCCGGTTACGTTCGGGTGAAAAGTATAATCATCGGTGTTTGTGACGATCAGAGAGATCTTGACGCTGTAGCGTTTGCCTATGACGAACTTATCGGATTCGGTCATGACTTTTCCGTCCGTCTCATTCTTCCAGATCATACCTTTGATCCAGTTTCCGCTCGTCAGCGGTTCGATCCGAAAGACCGAGCCGGTGGGTAACGATGCGGAAAAGACAGGGCTCTGGCCGTCGATCGGCTCGTTCACTTCAGTAACCTTTACAATGGATATACCGTAAACAGCGGTGAATTCATACTCTACGGTGAGGTAGCCGGATCTATCATAACCGTACATTCCATAAACACCGGCGGTTTTGCCGTTGACTTTCCCGGTAACGCCGGATTCCGGAAACTCATATCCTGAATTCGCTTTCACAAGAACAGAGACACGGTATTTATGATCTTTGATGAATTTAACGGTACCGCTTGTCGCAACAACAGAACCCGCTGTCATATCGTACCATTCCACACCGTTTTTATAATAAGATGTATTTAATGACGTATCAACGTCGTACCCTGAAGCGGATTCGGTCGCCGTAAAGGACGGAGCCTCGGCGGCAAGGGGAGCGGTCACAGTGACAGAGATCGAATTGATCTTCTCATTCTCACAGGTAAATTGGTATTTCAGACTGATATTTCGGTCGGCGTTATCGGGATCGCTAAAATCCCCGACGGTCGCGGTACTGCTGTTGATCTTACCGGTGATGGAAGAGGTCGTCTTATAGAACGAATAACCTGTTTTCGGCACCAGAGAAACCGTGACGGTATATTGATGTCCGCTGACAAATTTGACCGGATCGGAAGCATTGATAGAGGATCCGGCGGTATCATCGTACCAGCGTACGCCGTCCTTATAAGAAACACCGTCATAATCCTCCACTTCATATCCCGCGTTAGTATCGGGTATCCACGCGGAATAAGACGGATACTCGCCGGGAACGGGTCTCGCAATGCTCGCCTGCACCGACTTCAACCCGGTATCGGCAATTTTGGTAAAGGTCTTAATTACCTGAATACGGTAGGACGGAGAATAACCGGAAACGGAATATGCCGAGGCTGAGCTGCCGTTGACCTTAACGGTCACACCGGGAGAGGAACCGGATGTCTCAAACTGATAACCGCTGCTCGGTACAAGCTCCAGCGTGAGCGTATAGTTGAAGCCCGCACGGAAAATGTCCTTAGAAGCGTCCATCGCAACGGAGGATCCTGTTTCCCAAGAAGACCACCTCACAGACACGATAGAGTAGGTATTATTACCGGGACTCACGTTAAAATCAGGATGTTTGCCGGCATAAGGCGCCGTCGCTACGATATTGACGGTGCTGATCGTTGTCGCGCCGGTATCGGCAGCGTCGGCTTCAGCGGCGGTATCCGCAACGTCCGCTTCAAGGGCAAATGCAGAAGTCGGTAACGCGCATATCAGCATAAAAAACGCTAATAGGACGGATATGGTTCGTTTCATGATCATTCCTCCTTGATAAGATAATGATTCCCGCTACTTAAATTATATCATATATACAGCCGTGACACAATCCAAAAAACGAACGGTCAATTTAGTCATAATTCACAACAAAAAGGCTCCCTCTGTCAATGACAAAAGAAGCCAAAATAGAATATATGATTATTTAAGCATTTCTTCTACGATACCCTTGACGGCATAGAGCGCCTCGTCGGCTTTGTTAACGTCTTTACCGCCTGCCATGGCGATATCGGGCTTGCCGCCGCCGTTGCCTCCGGCGATCTGTGCAACCGCGCGAACGATGTTGCCGGCTTTCAGACCCTTCTTGATCGCCGTCTTGGTGCAGAGACAGGAGAAAATCAGCTTGCCGTCCGTGACGGATGCGATTACCGCGACGCCGTCGTCAACGACCTCAGCGATATTCTCGCACATCTTACGCAGGGAATCGGCAGGCGTGCCGTTGAACATCGCGGTAATGATCTTTGTACCGTTCACTTCCTCGGCGTTATCGAGGATAGCGCCGGTCTGATCTTTAGCGATCTCTGCCTTCAGCTTTTCGATCTCCCTTTCCGCTTCTTTCAGGCGGAGCATCATACGCGCGGAGCCCTGAACCAGCTCGAGCGGGTTATTGATATGCATAGCGCTTGCCGCCTTACCGATCATCATCACGGCTTCATTGATGAATTTCATGAAGTTGTGACCGGTAACAGCCTCGATACGGCGTACGCCCGCCGCGACGGAACCCTCCTGTTTGATCTTGAACATGCCGACCTTTGCGGTGTTGTCCACATGCGTGCCGCCGCAGAATTCCTTGGAAAAATCACCGGCTTCCACGACACGGACAACGTCGCCGTACTTTTCGCCGAACAGCGCCATCGCGCCCTTCTTCTTCGCTTCATCGATCGACATTTCGGTGCAGGTGACGGGGATGCCTTCGAGGATGATATCGTTCACGCGCTTCTCGACGAGGATCAGTTCTTCGGCTGTCATCGCGGAGAAATGGGTGAAGTCAAAGCGGACGATGTCCTCGTTGACGAGCTGACCTGCCTGCTGAACGTGGGTACCGAGCACCTCTCTGAGAGCCGCCTGCAGCAGGTGAGCCGCGGTGTGGTTGCGCATGATATCCTGACGGCGCTCGATATCGATCGAAGCTGTAACGGTATCGCCTACCGCCAGCGTGCCGGTCGAGACCTCACACATATGCATGAATACGCCGGATGCGTCCTTCTTGACGTCGTCGACGTCGATCTTGCAGTCGCCGGCGTTCAGCTCGCCGGTATCGGATATCTGACCGCCGCTCTCGGCATAGAAAGGCGTGCGGTCGAGGACGATGACGACTTGATCGCCCTCCTGCGCGCGGTCGACGCGCTCGCCGTCCTTGACGACAGCGAGAACCTTGCTCTCGCTCTCATAATCGGTATAGCCGATAAACTGTGTCGCGGCGATATCGTTCAGATCGATCGCATCGCTGACCCACGCGTCCGCGCCCGCATTCTTGCGCGCCTTGCGGGAGCGCTGCTTTTGCAGCATCATCAGCTCATGGAAGCGGTCTACGTCGACCTTGATGCCTCTCTCGGAGAGGATCTCGCGGGTCAGATCGATCGGGAAGCCAAAGGTATCATTGAGCTTGAAGGCATCCTCACCTGTGAGGATATCGACGTCCTTGTTCTCGATGATCTCTCTGAGCATCGCGAGACCCGCGTCGATGGTCTTGGCAAAGTTCTCTTCCTCGACCTGGATGAGCTTGATGATATAATCCTTCTTCTCGACTAATTCGGGATAAGCGGAAGCGTTCTCCTTGATCACAGTATCACAGATCTGATACAAGAAGGGTTCCGTTCTGCCCAAAAGTCTGCCGTGGCGTGCCGCTCTGCGGAGCAGTCGGCGCAGGACATAGCCTCTGCCCTCGTTGGAAGGCATAACGCCATCGGCGATCATAAAGGTGGTGGAACGGATATGGTCGGTGATGACGCGCAGGGAGATATCCTTCTTGTCATCCTCGCCGTAAGTCACGCCCACGACCTGAGAGATGTGCTTCATGATATTCTGAACGGTATCGACGAGGAACAGGTTATCGACGCCCTGCATCACGCAGGCAAGGCGCTCCAGACCCATACCGGTATCGATATTCTTCTTCGCAAGTTCGGTATAGTTGCCCTTGCCGTCGGATTCGAACTGAGAGAACACGAGGTTCCAGACCTCGACAAAACGGTCGCACTCGCAGCCGACATGGCAATCGGGCTTGCCGCAGCCCTTTTCGTCGCCGCGGTCAAAGTAGATCTCGGAACAGGGGCCGCAGGGACCGGAGCCGTGCTCCCAGAAGTTGTCCTCCTTGCCCATGCGAACCATATGAGAGGGATCTACGCCGACTTCCTTTGTCCAGATATCATAGGCTTCGTCATCGTCCTGATAGATGGAAACATAGAGCTTGTCGATCGGCATCTCGAGCTCCTTGGTGAAGAACTCCCAAGCCCATGCGGTCGCTTCCTTCTTAAAGTAATCGCCGAAGGAGAAATTGCCCAGCATCTCAAAATAAGTGCCGTGACGCGCGGTGATGCCGACGCGCTCGATATCAGGGGTACGGATGCACTTCTGGCAGGTCGTCACGCGCTTGCGCGGCGGCGTTACCTCACCGGTGAAGTACTTCTTCATCGGCGCCATACCCGAATTGATCAGGAGCAGAGAGTTATCGTCCTTGGGGATAAGCGGAAAGCTCGGAAGACGCAGATGTCCCTTGCTCTCCATAAAGGATAAGAATCTTTCTCTGAGTTCATTCAAACCCATATACTGCATTTTTCATTACCTCACTTCATTCTAAGTTGTCATTCCGAGGAGGGACGCAGTCCCGACGTGGGAATCCCCCTGCGGTTAAATACCGTTTCGTGCAGCAGAAAAGTCGGAGCACCGCTTTGTGGGATTGCCACGGCTCTGGAGAGCCTCGCAATGACAAAAATCATCAAAAAATAAAGCCCGCCCCATAACATGGGACAGGCTTGACCTGCGGTACCACCCAAATTGCCGTATCAATGATACGACCGCTCAGATCTCTTTAACGCAGAGTTACGCCGCGCTTTCACACGGAGGCTCAGGGGTGGCTGCGTATACTTCCCGTAAGGTCTTTCACCGACCGACCTCTCTCTGCACCGGGGGGCGTAAACGCTCGTCCCATCACAGCCGAAATATATTATAGTACGCTTAAAGTGTAAAGTCAATATCGCGATTGATGAAAAGAACGCTTTTCATCAGCATTATTCTGTCAATAATCGTCAGCAGACGTCAGAATTGCGCTTTCTGATAACAGAACCTTGCGGGATCGGCTTATCGGTCGTCATATACAACCGCTGCATCGGATGCGGCGCCGACGGCACCTCTTCCCCATCCTCGTTCATCAGTTTCAGACATCTGACCTCGTAGGAAAAGCCGTCGGGCGGCAGGATATCCAGCGTATCGCCGACAAGGAATTTATTGCGCTGAGTCACGACGGCGATATTCTGATCATTACTGCTTTGTTCACATACCGCTACGGCGTTATACCGACGAATGTAGCCGCCTCTGACAGTCTCCTGACCGGGTTCGCCGTAGAAAAAGCCGGTCGAATAGGCGCGGTGGCTGATCTTTTCGAGCTCCTCGCGGATCCACGGGCTCAGGCGGTAATCCTCGTCGTCAAGATGATCGAAATACTCGTCCATCGCGTGGCGGTAGGCGTTGGTCGTCACGGCGGTGTAGTAATAGGTCTTTGCCCTGCCCTCGATCTTCAGACTGTTGACGCCAGCTTTGACCAGCTCGGGGATATGCTCGATCATGCACAGATCGCGCGAGTTGTAAAGATAGGTGCCCTTATCGTCCTCTTCAACAGGGAAATATTCGCCCTCGCGGGTCTCTTCCATCAAATGATATTTCCATCGGCACGGCTGAGCGCAGTCGCCGCGGTTAGCGTCGCGTCCGGTCATAAAGGACGAGATCAGGCATCTGCCGGAAAAAGACACGCACATCGCGCCGTGGACAAAGCACTCGATCTCCAGATCATCCGGGATCTTCGCGCGCAGCTCGGCGATCTCCTCGAGGCGCATTTCACGCGCCAGTACCACGCGCTTCACGCCCATATTGTACCACGCAAGAGCTGACTCATAGTTGATGATGCCGCCCTGCGTGGAGATGTGGCGTTCTACGTCGGGCGCGTATTTCTTCGCCAGTTCAAACACGCCGAGATCGGCGATGATAAACGCGTCGACGCCGCAACTCTGCGCCTTGCTCAAGAAGTCGGGCATCAGCGGGATATCCGCGTTGCGCGGGAGCGTATTGCAGGTCAGATAGACCTTTCTGTGCAATTCATGCGCTTTTTGACACGCAAGCGATAATTCTTCTAAGGAAAAATTCTTGGAAGCGGTACGCATGCCGAAACTTTTCCCTGCGAGATACACGGCGTCCGCTCCGTAGCGCAACGCCGTGTCAAAACTCTCCGGATCGCCCGCAGGCGAAAGGATCTCCGGTTTATTCATAGTAATAGCCTTCATCGCTGTAACCGTAGTAATCGTAGTAGTAATCGTATCCGTCGTAGATATCGCTGTTGGCGGTCGCGGTGGAACCGTTGGCGATCGCCTCCAGATACGCCTCATGCTCTTCGTTGGTTACGGAATAGTACGGAGTAGAGCCGTTCTCTACCTTGTCATGACAGAAGTAGAGATAATCGGTCTCATTCGGCTTGATCGCCGCCTTGATCGCCTCGATACCGGGGTTGCAGACAGGACCGGCAGGCAGACCGTCAAAGGTGTATGTATTATAGGTCGACTTGAAGGTCGAGCGGATCGACTCGGGAATATCCGCTTCTTTACGGTAGGGATAATACATCGTACTGTCGCAGTCGAGCTTGGACACATCATACTCGGCGCCGTACTTGAGACGGTTATGCAGGATGGACGAGATGACGTACATATCGTCACGGGAAGCTGCTTCAGCCTGAATGATGGAAGCAATGGTGAGGATCTCATCCAGCGAGTAACCCGTCTCTTCCGCTTCTTCAGCCAGCGTAGACTTTTTAGAGTTGCCGAAATACTTCTCTTTATGGAGCATGATCTTGTTGTCGAAGTTGTTCAGGAACTTACTGATGACCGACTTCGGCGCTTCGCCGACATAGAACTCATAGGTATCGGGGAACAGATAACCCTCGAGCTTATAGTAACGGTCGGAAGCGTTGTTGATGTCCTTCAGGAAGGTGAAATCCTCGTCGAAATAGTTATCGTTGCACAGATCAAGGAACTCCTGGATATCGCTGACAACGCCCTGCTCATGCAGCAGATCTGCAATCTCGACCACGTTCATACCCTCGGTGATCTGCACCTTTACGATATCGGTGCGGTTCACGTTGCTCTGCAGGAAGTTGATGATCGCCTCGTAGTCCTTATCGGTCTCGATCTCGAAGTCACCCTGACGGAAGCCCTCTTCGGAAGAGGTAAAGGTCGCGTACATCTTAAAGAAACCGGGCTGCTTGATCGCGTTCGCACGGTAGAGCGTATTGGCTACTTCGTCCATCGTCGGATCGGCGGGAATGTGGATCATCACCTTCGTCGGGTTATCCTCACGTGAGATCGCCATCAGATCATTGATACCGACCAGAAGATACTGGGACAGCACGACCGCCACCAGTACGACCATCGTGATCCATACCAGCTTAAAGATGCGGCGGTTGCGTTTCGCCTTACCTTTTTCGATCTTCTTTTCTTCCTTCTTCTGCTGCTTGAGCTGCTTTTTGGAATCGCGCTCAATACGCTTTTTGGTATCGTTATCGGAATAAGAGTTAATCTCTCTGTTTCTCCTGCGGCGGGAACGGGAGGAATCATCCGAACGTTCCGAAGGAGCAGACTCCTCAAACGCCGAAAAGTCGACAGGCTCCTCGTAGCCGCCGTCGTCGACCGCCTCGCCGCGGATGGCTCTGTGGTCGGCGGAACGCCTGAACTCCTCCATCTTTTTGCGGCGGGTCTCCTCAATGGAATCTTCAGAAGAATAATTGCGTGGATTATCGCTCATATTTCATACTCCAATCTGTGAATCATATGGTTGAAAACTGTCGATTCACTTCATATATCGTGTAAAGCTGTCCGTAAAGACAACATCCATTGGTATATCAAAATCAAAGCTGTGTATCACGGGGATGATACTGTCGGAATAACACAGCGCTGCCTTCTTACCGGGAAAACCGTTCAGAAAGCGGTCATAATAACCGCCGCCGAATCCCAGACGATAGCCGCGCATATCACACGACAGCGCCGGGCAGACACAAAGCGTCTTTTCATCGGGGTTGATCGATTCACAGCTTTCGTTCGGTTCCATAATACCGTATCGACCGGGAACAAGATCGGACACGGAAGCAATACGCCGAAAGATCATCTGATGTTCATCCGTACATACCGGCAGTCCGACAGACTTGCCGTTCGCAAAAGCTGCGTTCAATATCATCGACGTCGCGATCTCATGACGGCGTGCCATATACAGCAAAACCGTATCGGCGGCGCGGTATTCGCGGCTCAGCAGCAGACGTATCTGTATCTCTGTATCAAGGTCATCCTTGCGCTTTTCATTCTCACAAAGCAGCCTGCGCTGTTCGAGGAAGTATTCGCGCAGATACGGCTTCTCAGCGGAAGCGGGCTTCGTCTTGCTCATCGACACTGCATGGACGACGCGACGCGCTCGGCAGTCTGTTCATCAAGCGCCTGAGCGGTGATCGCCAAGCCGAAATCCAGCGCGCATCCGGCGCCCTTCGAGGTAATGACCTTTCCGTCGACGACGACCTTTTCTCCGGTGACCTCGGCGCCCTTGAGCTCATCTTCAAAGCCCGGGAAGCAGGTCGCTTTCTTTCCATCGACAATACCCAAGCGGCCTAAAATCATCGGAGCGGCACAGATCGCGCAAACATACAGACCGTTATCATTCGCAAAGTTCACCGCATCCAAAACGCCCTGTGAGGCGTACAGATTCTTGACGCCCGGCATACCGCCCGGCAGGATCACGCCTTCCATATCCGAACCGCAGACAAATTCATCGATCGTGATATCGGCAGTCACGGGAATCTTGTGCGAGCCGATGATCACTTTGCCGCCGACGCCCACGGTCGTGACGCCGATACCGGCACGGCGCAGGATATCAACGGGCGCTAACGCTTCTGTCTCTTCAAATCCTTGGGCTAAAAAACAATAGAACATGGTTTTCCTCCATTGAATAATCAATTATTTAACGTAACCAGCGAATAGATGCTGTCGCAGATATCCTCGATCGTCCGCATTTCGCCGCCCTGTGTGCAATCGATCCGCACCCATCCGAGGTGCTCGATCGCGTACACGGCGGAGTTGCGGCAGCGCATCAGATAGGCGAAATCGCGCTCATGGATATCTTTCTTGCTCTCGTCGCCCTGATATCTGCCGTAGATCAGCTTCTGGCTGATGGCGGGATCGACGTCAAGGAAAATCACCATATCAGGAGCTGGCAGCTCGAGGCGATTATACTCAAAATCAAAGAGCCATTCGATGTAGCCGTCGCGCTCGGATTCGGGGATCTTCGCCATCTGGTGGATGATGTTCGAGGTGGTGTAACGGTCGGCGATGATATAATCGTATTCATCAAGATCACTGCGCCATGTGTTGATATAGGACGCGACGCGGTCGACCGCGTAGAACGACGAGGCGGCATAGGCGTTAACGTCGTCGGGACTGCTGCCGAGCTGTCCGCCGAGATACATCTTCACCAGCGCCGAAGAATCGCTTTTGTAATCGGGAAAGCTGATGGTACGCGCCTTATAGCCGTTTTCATTCAACCGCTGCGCGAGGCGCTTGGTCTGGGTCGCCTTGCCGGAGCCGTCCAGCCCGTCGATCACGATCAGCTTACATTTATTCTGTGCCATATTCACTCTCTTTACTTATGCTTATGCAGATTTATGAAAAAACATAGTATCGATAACAAAAGCAAAAGCACATACTTTCCTTTTTAATCCTTTATATTGTATCATATCTGACAGGATTATTCAATATCAAGTTTGTAACATATCTATGAATTCGACAGCCAAAATATAGCAAAAAAGCCCCGAAAAATCGCATTGTCATTAAGTTAAGGAAGGCTCCTTTTGGGAAAAGGAGCTGTCGCCCGTTGGCGACTGAGGAATTGTATCAATTGACCGAGCGTCAGCGAGATACTTTTTCCTTAACTTAATAATAATTTCGAAAAATCGAGGCTTTTATATTATATAATACCCATGATCAGCATGGTGACGAAGGCTCCCGCCGAGCTTGACAGCGCGACAACGATCAGCGGCAGGTTGAAATACGCCAGTACGAGCGCGATCACCGTGCCCACAACGGAGCTTACCGTATCGCCTGTTGCGTAGAAGATCGCGGGAAAAGTCATCGCCGACAAAACGGCGAACGGGATGTAATACAGCACGGAATTGATGAAGCGGGACTTGATCTTTCCTCGTACCGCGGCAAAGGGGATCATACGGATCAGATAGGTCGTCACCGCCATCACGGCGATATAGATAACGATACTCATTCCGCAGCCTCCCCTCTCTCCTCAACGGCCACCGGAAAAAGCAGCGCTCCCGCGACGGAGGCGATCACCCCTGCGATGATGATAGCGAAGCCGCCGGTGATCATCGGCAAGAGATAATGCATGACCACGCTCAGCGCCGCGGCGATCAGGATAACGAACAGCACCTTATGATTCTTTTTCGCGGGCGGGATGATGATAGCGATGAACATCCCGTAAAGCATCAGCGACAGCGCCGCCGTCACCGAAGCGGGCATGATATCACCCGCGACCGCGCCTAAGAGCGTACCCGTGCTCCACCCTAAAAACGGCGTCAATATCAAGCCGTACATATAGGCGGGCTTCAGCGGCTCCGGCTGTGACGACGCGACCGCGAAGATCTCATCCGTCACGCCGTAGGCGACGAACAGACGATGCATCAGGTTGAAGGACGGATCGAGCTTCTGGCTCAGGCTCAGACTCATCAGCGAATAACGCAGGTTGATGACGAGCTGACAGAGGATCATCTCGATCAGCGAACCGCCGGCAGCGATGATCTCAACGCCTGCGACCTGTCCCGCAGAGGTCAAGTTCGTGACCGAGATACCGACCGCCGCCAGTATTGAAATATTCAGTTGGATACACAGTACGCCAAAGCCGAACGAGACGGAAAGATAGCCCAGCATGATCGGAATACCGTGCCGCATCCCCTTGACAAATAGTTGTTTCTTCATTTTATCATTTATAAGTCGTAGATTTAACAGTTAACATATAGATATTCTGATTTTTGCGCTCTTAAGTATATCATATCAATTCAAAAAAATAAATCCCTAATTCATAAAATTAATTCTCTTTGATCATGTTTGATATATCTAAGAATTGATACAGCGCGCCCAGAAGTTTGCTCATTCTGTCGGTTGACACCTGCCTCGTCTTCGGAGCGTCACCTCCTGCCTTGCCGTCTATCTACGCTCTCCTTAAAAATGCCATACTATGGCATTTTTACCTTCGGCTCTTCGCGCGGCTTGAGCCTCGGCACAGTCGCCTTCGAATCCCTTTTGCCTCGCTGTTCGGTTAAATGAAACAGCGGCACCCTTATGGGTACCGCTGTTTCATATGGCGCGCCAAAAGGGATTCGAACCCCCGACCTTTCGCTTAGGAGGCGAACGCTCTATCCTACTGAGCTATTGGCGCATCTGCCTGATTATTGTATCGTAAAACCGCAGGCTTGTCAAGCGCGGATTAGCTCTTCATCTTAAGCTGTAAAAAGTAGTATCTCCGCCCATTCATCATACAGCCTGTCCATATTAAAGGCAGCGTTCGCGGGACTGGTGGAGGGCAGCTTGACCGCCTCGATACCCGTCAAAGGATAGATATATTTCATATAGAGCTTATGCGAGGCCGCGCCGTTGCAGAAGATCTTCTCGACCTTGCTGTTATCGAGAATCACGGAAAGATCGTTCGGTACAACATCCCTGATCGAGCTGTCGGAGGATCCGGTGATCGTACAGGAATGAATCGTGTCCCACATCGCGATATGATGACGGAGGACAAGCGCTTTCTTATCCTCGACCGTCGTCGGCACAGGCTCGTCAAAAAGACGCGCGATCAGCTTCCAGTAGCGGTTCTGCGGATGTCCGTAAAAGAACATCGCCTCACGCGATTTGACGGACGGGAACGAACCGAGAATCAATATTTTACTGTTCTCGTCAAAAAGCGGCGGGATGGGATGGATGATTTTCAAAGTTTCACTCATAACCAAAATAACTAAACAAAAATAATTGTGCCCCGACACATATGTATCGGGGCGTTTGGAGGCGACACCCGGAATCGAACCGGGGAATCAGAGTTTTGCAGACTCGTGCCTTACCGCTTGGCTATGTCGCCGTTTATGTAAAAAGGACTTAAGCGGTGTTAAGTCCTTTTCACGTCTATGGAGCGGATGACGGGGCTCGAACCCGCTACCTCCACCTTGGCAAGGTGGCGCTCTACCAGATGAGCTACATCCGCAAATATTGGTGCCTCCGGACGGAATCGAACCATCGACACGGGGATTTTCAGTCCCCTGCTCTACCAACTGAGCTACAGAGGCAAAAGTGGCGACCCGGAACGGGCTCGAACCGTCGACCTCTAGCGTGACAGGCTAGCGTTCTAACCAACTGAACTACCGGGCCGTGTTTTGGTGGGAACAACAGGGCTCGAACCTGTGACCCCCTGCTTGTAAGGCAGGTGCTCTCCCAGCTGAGCTATGCTCCCTTGCCGTTCGCCTCTTCATTTGCGACTTGTATATAATACTATATCCTGATAAAAAAGTCAAGGGTTTTTTTGAACTTTTTTATTTTTTCAAAAGCAGCTCCTTCAACTCCGATTCGTCAAAAGAATAGTGCTTATTGCAGAAGCGGCAGTTCGCCTCGGCTCCGTGATTCTCATCGATCATCGCCTGAATCTCTTCTTTCGGCATCGCGGCAATCAGGTTTCTGATCTTCTCCTTGGAACAGCCGCAGACATACTTCACCTCGAACTCGTCGAGCACCTCTACCTCAAAACCGTCGAGAGCCGCTTTGCACATATCGAGGGCGCTCATGCCCTTGGCGAGCATCGTGGTGACGGAATCGAGCTTCGAGACATTCGCTTCGATCCTGTCGATGGTGGTGTCATCCGCGCCGGGCAACAACTGGATCAGCAGACCGCCGGACAGCAGTACCTGAGCGGTTTCCTTTTCGATCAGCACGCCTAAAGCGCAGACGGTGGGGATCTGTTCGCTTGTCGCGTAATAGTTGGTGATATCCTCGGCGATCTCACCCGATACGATCGGGATCTTGCCGATATAGGGCTCGCCTTCGCCGAAGTCCTTCATCACGCTGATAACGCCCGCGCCGACCGCCTCGGCGACATTCAGCTTGCCGTTTTCATAATGAGTCGTCGGACAATCGGGATTGGTAACGAAGCCTTTGACGTTGCCGTCGGAATCGGCAACCGCCATGAACGCGCCTAAATCGCCGTCGCCTTCAAAACGGATGTTCAGTGTGGATTTGGAAGATTTCAGCTGCGCGCCCATCATCGAAGCGGCGGACAGCAGTCTGCCCAGCGCGGCGGACGCGACGGGAGAAGTATGATGAATAACGCTCGCCGTATAGGCGATATCGGTGGAGTCGATCGCGGAGCACATCACGGCTCCGTCCGAGGTAATACATCTGATGATTTTATCCATGGTTGTTCCTTTCCGGTAGGGACGAGCATTGCTCGTCCGCGGATGACCAATGGTCATCCCTACATTTTATTGATCGCTTCTACGATCCTCGCGACGAATACGGCTCTGTCGCTGTCTTCACGCAACGGTTCCGTCGTCATGTCGTGATAGACTGCCTTAACTTCAAAGCCGGATTTTTCCAGCATTTCTTTTAAATCGTCGATCTCATAGGCACGTTCCTTGAAATGCTCGCTGTATCTGTGATACGCCTCTCCCTCACGCTCGAAGAGATCAAGATCGATATTGACGATATTATTATCTTTCAAAGAATTTTGCCACACACAATAGACGGATTCGGTATCGTAGACAAAGGTGTTGTTTGCTAAAATATGTTGATGCTTATGGACGGTATTGACGTCAAAGACAAAGGTTCCGTCGGGATTCATAAACAGCGCGACGCGGTCGAACACCGTCTGCAGTTTCGCTTTGTCGGTGATGTGGTTGAGGCTGTCGAGCGTACAGATACAGGTGTCGATCGTGCCGTAGAGGTCGAGCTTCTCCATCTGCTGACACAAAAACAACATCTCCAAGCCCTCGTCGTAAGCCTTGTCCATCGCCTGACTCAGCATATCATAAGAGCCGTCGATCCCGAAGATATCCACTCCCCTGCGCTTGAGTTCCACTGTCAGCGAGCCGGTCCCGCAGGCGAGGTCGAGGGTCAGCCCCCACTCGTGACCGCATAAAGATAAAACGCTCTGAATATAATCAGCGCGTTTTTTATAATCCACATTAAAGGTCAGGTTGTCGTAAAACTGTGAAAAAAGCTGATATCCGCTCATTCTTCTTCCTTCAAACGCTCAAAGACGAGGGTGTAGCCGCCGGCGTTCTCGTAATCCAGCGAACGCTTCACGCGGCTGATGGTGGCGGTAGAAGCGCCTGTCGCCTCGACGATCTTATTGTATACCATGTTCTTGTCCAGCATCATCGCGACGGCAAAGCGCTGGGACAGCGCCTTGAGCTCGGGGATGGTGCAAAGATCCTTGAAGAACGCCTCGCACTCTTCCACGGTCTCGAGGGTCAAAATCGCTCGATATAAGTCTTTCGTAAATTCTGCATTGGGTTTTGCCGCCATGATTTTACTCCTTATCACTCGATTGAACATTTTCTTGCTTTAATATTTTAACACATGAAAACGGAAAAGTAAATAGAAATAATAATTTATTGCATAAATATTTATACGAAGTTTAAATGCGTTAATAACAATTCCTAACTCCTCACTCCTAACTCCTAACTAAAAGCGCTCCTGCCGAAGCAGGAGCGCCATCGTCATTTTATCTTATATCCCTTACTTTTCAGATACCTGCAGATCTGTTCGTCGTCATAATACTCGAGGTCGTCCGCGCCGGCAAGGTACTCGTTATGGTGTCTGAGTTCATGCACCAGCACCCTTCGGAGTATCTCGCGGTACTCGTCAAGCGTCTTATTGCGATAAACGCGGATGATACTGCCGTAGTAGATCTTGATCGACTTGCCGAGGTTATCGCGGTTATACACGCCGAGTATGTAAAGGTCGTTGTTCTGCGCGTACCAGTGGTAACGCACGCCGTCCTCGAGAACGATGCCGCCGTTTAATTCGCGGTACAGATCCTGCGGGAGGGATTCGGCGATCTCATCGAGGATCGCGCCGCATTCTTCGTAGGTCATCAGTCTAAGAAGTCCTTGAGCTTTTTGGAGCGGGACGGATGACGGAGCTTACGAAGCGCTTTCGCCTCGATCTGACGGATACGCTCACGGGTAACGTTGAACTCCTTGCCGACCTCTTCGAGGGTACGGCTTCTGCCGTCCTCGAGACCGAAGCGCAGACGGAGCACCTTCTCCTCTCGGGGAGTCAGGGTGTCGAGCACCTCCATGAGCTGTTCGCGCAGCATGGTATGGGAAGCAGCGTCAGCGGGAGCGGGAGCGTCGTCGTCGGGGATGAAGTCGCCTAAATGGCTGTCCTCCTCCTCACCGATCGGAGTCTCGAGCGATACGGGCTCCTGTGCGACGCGCATGATCTCGCGCACCTTATCGACGGGCATGTTCAGCACCTCGGCGATCTCGTCAGCGGAGGGCTCTCTGCCGTTCTGGTGGAGCAGCTGGGAAGAAACCTTCTTGACCTTGTTGATGGTCTCGACCATGTGGACGGGGATGCGGATGGTACGCGCCTGATCCGCGATCGCGCGGGTGATCGCCTGACGGATCCACCACGTCGCGTAGGTAGAGAACTTGAAGCCCTTGGTGTAGTCGAACTTTTCGACCGCCTTGATCAGACCGAGGTTGCCCTCCTGGATCAGATCGAGGAAATGCATGCCTCTGCCGAGGTAGCGCTTCGCGATGCTGACGACCAGTCGCAGGTTCGCTTCGGAAAGGCGCTTCTTCGCGTTGACGTCGCCCTCGGCGATCTTGATCGCGAGCTCGACTTCCTCTTCGGGGGTGAGCAGCGGTACGCGGCCGATCTCCTTGAGATACACCTTGACGGGGTCGTCGATGGAGATATTGTCGGAATTATCAACAGAGGAGCTTTCGCCGCCTTCATCGTCATCCTTGCCGGTTCCTTCGATATCGAGATTATCGATATTGAGGTCCTCTTCCAGATCGGTCTCTACGATCTCGATACCTGCCGCCTCAAGGGCGTCATACAGCTTTTCAAGCTGTTCGGGATCGATATCCATCTCGCCGATCGCGTCGAGAATATCCTTGTTGGTGATATTTCCCTTCACCTTCGCGAGATCCATCAATTCCTTTAAAAGGCTCTTCTTATCTGATGCTGCGGACATAGAGTATCATCCTTTCTGTAAATGTTCACGCGGCGCATGCCGCTTAGCTCGTTACTGTCTTTTATCTTTCAAGCGGGAAAGCATATCGGCAAACTCCTTGTCGGAGCTGTTGCGGATATCACTCTCGGTCGGTTTCGACTTTTCATCGAGAATGATATCGATATACTCGTCCAGCGCGTTTTTTGTCTGAGGCATATCCGCCTGCTTATCCATGACAGCGGCTATCTTGCTCTGCTCATCGGCAGTGAAATCTCTGGACAGGGCTGTCAGTGGATCGAGATTATTTAATATTCTTTCAGAGAAATATTCAAACAGCTTGCGATTGAAATCCGTCGTAAAATCCTCGGGACGCAATCGCTCATGTATATACGTCAGCTTATCGGGGTGGTTGATCAGATAGCCGATCAGATTCTCTTCCGCCGAAGCCGCGCGCAGATGATCCTTGTGCTGTATGTTCACCTTATCATCGCGGGCAGACAGGCTCCGCTGCGCTCTGCTGACCTCGTTCTTGCGGTAGGCGCGCTGCCTGCGCTTCAGCCCCGCGTCCACCTGTTCCTTGATGGAGGAGGTGGAAACGCCTGTCTCATCGCTGAGCTTGGATGCGTAGATCTCGCGCTCCATCGGGTTATCCAGCTCACAGAGCAGCTTGACCGCCTCGTTGAGGTAATTGAGCTTGTCCTGTGTGGATTCCATGTTATACCGCGACCGCAGCCGCTGCATACGGTAATCCATATCGTTGCCGCTGCCGTTGATGATATTCTGAAATGCGGCATGACCTTTGTCGCCGTGGCGGCGGATGAACTCGTCGGGATCTTTTCCGTCGGGGATGGTGATGACCCTGACGATCAAGCCCGCTCTGCGTAAAATCTCGATCGCGCGGGCGGTCGCTTTCTGACCGGCGTCATCCGCGTCGTAGCAGATGAGGACTTCCTTACAGTAGCGCTTCATCAGCGCCGCCTGATCGGGCGTCAGCGCCGTACCGAGGGTCGCGACGGCGTTGTTAAAGCCTGCCTGATTCAGCGAGATAACGTCCATGTAGCCCTCGCATAGGATCAGCGCGTCGCTTTTCGCATTCTTCGCATTGTTCAGCGAAAACAGGTTGTTGCTCTTGTTGAACACCAGCGTATCGGAGGTGTTGAGGTATTTCGGCTTCTGGTCGGACATGATGCGTCCGCCGAACGCGATGACGTTTCCCCTCACGTCGATGATCGGGAACATCACGCGGTTATAGAAGCGATCCAGCACCGAATTGCCGGAGCGGGACTTGAACACCAGATTCGCGGCGATCATCTCGCTCTCGGTGAATCCGCGCGAGCGCAGGTGGTTGCCCAGCGCAAAGCGCTCGTCCGGCGCGAAACCGAGTCCGAAATGACGGATGGTCGTATCGGCAAGTCCGCGGTTCCGCAGATAAGCGAGCCCCTCGCTGCCCTCTTTTGACACGAGCTTTTGATAAAAGAAGCGCGCCGCCTCGCGGTTCGCCTCATAAATGCGGGTGCGCAGCTTGCTCAGAGAATCGTCATAATCATCCTCCGGCATCGTCATGCCCGCGCGCTCGGCAAGGAACTTGACCGCCTCCATATAATCGAGGTTCTCGATCTTCATTACGAAGGTGATCACGTCGCCGCCCGCGCCGCAGCCGAAGCAGTGGAACAAGCCGTGCTCCGTGCTGATGTGGAAGGATGGCGTCTTTTCTCCGTGGAAAGGACACAGCCCGGTAAGGTCGCGTCCGCGGCGCTTGAGCTGCATATACGAAGCCGCCAGCTCGCCGAGGTCGTTGCGATATTTGATTTCACTGATAAAGTCATCCGATAAACGTGCCATAATCTCTCTCTTTCACTGTCAATAGTATTCGTTAATTCATTACTTCGATGACGTCTTCGCTGACACATTTCAGGCGCCGAAAAAAGACGTCACATAGATTAAATACGCAAAAATCGCCCGATACCCTTTATTTTATCAAATTTTTTCAAAAAAATCTTTTGATACTTCCTCTGCCGCGTATTTTCCCGAGGAATCTTCGCTCAGCGCCTTGTTGAAGGCGGGCAGATCGTCCTCCGGCAGATGGAAGCGGATCGATACGTCGTCGGCAAAATCGGAATCGTCGATACTACCGTTGAATTTGGCGACCAGCGCGGGGATCTTCCCGTACATGGTATAGGAACAGCGCAAAGTGCAGACGGAGCACATCTCCATCTCGATCTCCCCCGCCGCGTCGATACCGAGCTTTGCGGCGGCTGAATACGCGCGCACCAAGCCGCCCGCGCCCAGCAGCACGCCGCCGAAATAGCGGGTGACTACCACGACGCAGTCGGTGATCCCGCGCTTGCGGATCGCGTCGAGTACGGGGATACCGGCGGTACCCTGCGGCTCGTTGTCGTCGCTGTAGCGCGAAACATTCCCCTCACGGATCACATAGGCATAGACGTTATGCCGCGCGTCCCAGTGTTTGGTTTTGATTTCGTTGATAAAGTCGATCGCCTCGTCCTGTGTAGATACAGGCTTGCAGTAGCCGATAAAGCGCGAGCGCTTCTCGACCAGCTCGTCAAAGGCGAATTGTTTGACGGTTTTGTATGTGTTCATGTTATTATTGTAGGGACGAGCATTGCTCGTCCGACATCGTAGATGCTTTTTTCCTATCTCAGGTTTTTGATTACATCAATGCTTGTCCGTCAGCGGACGACCGGTGGTCGTCCCTGCGGAAACGACAAATTTGCTTCGCGTTTGGACAGCATTGAAACCTACGCAGTACATACGACGTCAAGCGCCGTACCCATTCAATTGTATTCCAAGACTAAGTAAGGCGGTACAATCGTACCGCCTTAAGCTCATTTTGATTATTTCTCCATACCGAAGCGCTTCTTGAAACGGTCAACACGGCCGCCTGTATCAACAAGCTTCTGTTTACCGGTAAAGAACGGATGGCACTTGGAGCAAATTTCAACACGGATATCCTTCTTGGTAGAGCCGGTCTCGATCACATTACCGCAAGCGCAGGTAATGGTAGTCTGGCCATAATTAGGATGGATCTTTTCCTGCATTTCATTCACCTCTTTCATGCAATAGCCATAATTAACATTCGTATTATACACTATCGATCTGCAAAATGCAAGTATTTTTTGATATTTTTCCTCACATTTTGAAAAGACGCCGTTATTGAGCCGCCAGATAAGCGAGATACTCGTCAAAATCCATATTGAGAGCGCGCATCTTGTAGGCATGCGTCCGCCCGATATAACGGAACAGATGAGACGAATAGGACATGCCCCCCGCGTTCTCCTGATCGGGATAGCGCAGGACAAAACCGTAATCCACGCTGTGGCGCATCAGCCACGAATAGGCGGCGGTGTCGGCGAATTTGCCGTCCGTTTTGACGGTCAGATATACGACAAGTCCCGTCTGGAGTTCGTTTTCACCCGCGGGAGGAGTCTCCTTTTTGACATGCGCTTCCGCCATGATAAGGCTCGACTTCGAGCTGTCACGGTAATCGTCAACGGCTTCGCGATACTGTGTGTCGAGGTCTTCGTAGGACGTATATCCGCCTCTGACGATCAGGTCAAAACCGTTCTGTGCGGCGTCATCTACCATTTTCTGCAGGCTGTCAGCCGCGCATTTGTCGATCTGTATGCCGCAGCATTCCACGGTCTCGGGCACAAAGTCAGCGTCGATCTTTGAGCCGGAATTGACCGCTCTGAGAAACATCGGATTATCGGAAACGGTATCGTCCTGAGCAAATTCCGATGGAGCAACCGGATTCAGTTCGCTGACGGAATTGACATAGAACTTGTAGCCGAAGAAGATACCGACCGCTAAAATGGCGATCATCACCAGCGGAAGGATAAACAGCAAGGCGCGCTGGTTCTGCGTCTTGTTCTCCTCCCGCTGCTTCTGCTCTTCAAAAGCGCCGCGATTCACTTTTCGGGGTTTCATGCTGCGAAGTTTTCTGCTCAATGATATACCGTCCTGTGATTGATTTCATTCCGAGGAGGACAGACACGCGTGTCCGTCCGACACGGGAATCCCCTTGATAAAAAAACCGTTTTGTGAGAGAAAAGTTCTGCTCCTCTTTGTGGGATTGCCACGGGCTTTGCCCTCGCAATGACAGTTAAACTATTTACTTGATCGCCTTGGTATCGATCTCTTCCTTCATCATCGCCTTGTATTCCTCGAGCGACATGGAGCCGAGGTCGCCGTCCTTGCGGTGACGGATGGATACCGTGTTGTTCTCGATATCCTTGTCGCCGATAATAACCATGTACGGTACCTTCTGCACCTGCGCCTCGCGGATCTTGTAGCCGATTTTCTCGTTTCTGTCGTCGACCTCGACGCGCATGCCCATGTCTTCGAGTTCTTTCGCGATCTCATAGACGCGATCGAAATGACGGTCGGCGATGGGCAGGAGCTTGACCTGTACGGGCGCGAGCCACAGCGGGAAAGCGCCTGCGTACTTCTCGATCAGGAGAGCCAAGGTGCGCTCATAGCAGCCGATAGAGGTGCGGTGGATGATATAGGGATTCTTCTTCACGCCGTCGCGGTCGACATATTCCATGCCGAACTTTTCGGCGATCATCGGGTCGATCTGAATGGTGATCAGGGTATCTTCCTTGCCGAATACGTTCTTGATCTGGATATCGAGCTTCGGACCGTAGAACGCCGCCTCGCCGATACCGATCTTGTAGTTGATGCCGAGATCGTCGAGGATCTTGCCCATCATGCCCTGGACGTTGTTCCACTCTTCCTCGGTGCCGATGTACTTCTCGCGGTCGTTGGGATCCCACTGGGAGAAGCGGTAGGAAACGTCGTCATACAGACCTAAGGTTTTCAGGCAATAGATCGCGAGGTTCAGGCAGTGCTCGAACTCGCCCTCTAACTGCTCGGGGGTACACATCAGATGACCCTCGGAGATCGTGAACTGGCGAACGCGGATCAGACCGTGCATCTCGCCGCTCGCCTCATTGCGGAACAGGGTCGAGGTCTCGTTCAGACGCATGGGCAGGTCGCGGTAGCTTCTGCCGCGGTTGAGGAATACCTGATACTGGAACGGACAGGTCATCGGACGCAGGGCGTAAACCTCGTCGTCATTATCGGGGTCGCCGAGAATGAACATGCCGTCCTGATAGTGATCCCAGTGACCGCTGATCTTGTACAGATCGGACTTCGCCATGAACGGAGTCTTGGTCAGCTGCCAGCCGTTCTTCTGCTCGACGTCCTCTACCCAGCGCTGTAAGAGCTGGATGATGCGCGCGCCCTTGGGCAGCATGATCGGCAGACCCTGACCGATATAGTCGACAGTGGTAAAGAGCTCCAGCTCCCTGCCGAGCTTATTATGATCGCGCTTTAACGCCTCTTCCCTGCGCGTGATGTACTCTTCGAGCATCGAAGCCTTCGGGAAGGAAATGCCGTATACGCGGCAGAGCTGGTGGTTCTTGCTGTCACCGCGCCAGTAAGCGCCGGTGCAGTTAGTGAGCTTGAAAGCTTTGACGGGAGCAACGCTCATCAGGTGAGGACCCGCGCAAAGGTCGACGAATTCCGCCTGCTTATAAAAGCTGATTGGCTCGCCCTTGCCGGCGTGTTCGGCGGCTAATTCGACCTTATAGGGTTCTTCCATCTCTTTGAGGAAATCCATCGCGTCCTGAGGCGCCTTTTCAAAGCGGCTGATCTCGATACCGGACTTGACGATCTTCTTCATCTCGGCTTCGATCTTCGCGATGTCCTCCGCGTCAAAGGGCTTTTCAAGGTCAAAATCATAGTAAAAACCTTCGTCGATGGACGGACCGATAGCGAGCTTCGCTTCGGGATACAGGCGCTTGACCGCCTGCGCCAAAATATGAGAGGTCGTGTGCCAGAAAGCCTGCTTGCCCTCGTCGTCGTCGAAGGTCAGCAGCTCGACCTTGCAGTCGGAAGTCAGCTCAGTACGCAGATCGCAGACCTTGCCGTCGACCAGCGCGGCACAGACGTTTTTGTAAAGACCCATCGAAATGGACTTGGCGATTTCAGCGGGCGTGATGTTCTCTTCAAATTCTTTGACAACGCCGCCTTTTAATTCTACATTGATCATAGTATCTTCTCCTTTTTATTCGGTTGAGATTGACGCGGGCTAAAGCCCTCGCAATGACAATTATAATAAAAAGCCCTGCTATTTCCGAAGAAATAACAGGGCGTATTTACGCGGTTCCACCTGATTCGGTACAAAAGTACCCTCATAATATGCCTTAACGCGGCGTACGTCGCTCCATTTCCTGAGCGAGACACACTTTCGTGCGAGGGGCGGTATCCGCTGCTTTACGCGTCGTCTTGCACCGACCGACGACTCTCTGGAGCGATACGGCAAAGGACATGTCCCCTGTCTGATGATTCGATTAATCAATAATATATCACCATAAAACATCGCTGTCAATGGTAAATTTGAAAATTATATCAAATGCGCGAGCTCCATCTGGATCTCAACGGGATCAAGAACGTTGATCTCACCGTCAAAATTCACGTCGGAGGAGGCGATCTGCGTACCGTTGAGCGGATGTATCCGCGCGATATACAGCTGAATCAGCGTAGCGTCGACGATGTTGAGGCTGTTATCGGTATCGGCGTCGCCCATGATCGTATTCGTCTGATCGAAAGCAGACGCCGCGGCGGAATCCTGCATACAGCAAACGACCGCTTTATCGCAACCGGAGAGCGCCTGTGAGCTGATATCCTTTGTCTCGGGAGATACGGAAAGTCCCTCTAAAGCGGTACAGCCGTCAAAGGCATTGTCAAGAACAGCGGATACGCCGTCGGACAAAAGCGTATAATTCAGCGCGGTACAATCCTTGAACGCGTTATAGGACAGGGTCAGATCGGAGCCGCATATCGCCGCACTTGTCACAGAAGCGTCGCCGCGGAAAGCACCCTGACCGATATATGATAAGGTAGCGGGAGTAATGAGCTCTTTAAGCGACTTGCATCCTCTGAAAGCGCCGTCGCCGACGGTGACCAGTCCCTCGCTGAAGGATACCGTTTCCAGACCGACGCAGTCGGCAAAGGCATAAGCGTCGATCGCGTAAACGCTCGCGGGAATGATAACGGACTTCATCTTTGAGCTCGAAAACGCGTGCGGCGCGATCCTGCTGACGCTGTCGGGAACGATCACATCGGTCTCGGATCCCTGATATCGGATCAGCACGCCGTCGCCCTCTGTTACGAAATCTCCCGCTTTTTGCAGATAAGGAGTCCCGTCGAAAGCATAGGCGCCGATCTCGCTGACCGTCGACGGAAGATTAACGGCAGCAAGCGAGGAACATCCGTAGAACGCGCCTGTTCCGATACTGATCAGCCCTTCGTTCGCGGTAAACGACTTGAGGTATGTGCACTTTGCGAACGCGTAGGACGCGACCGCAGTGCAGCGCAGAGGGATCGACACACTGTCGGACGTACCGTTATACCACAGCAGGGTGTTGCCGAGCATCAGGTACTTAGCCGTACTGTTTTCAAGATACGGCGTATGGCGGAAAGCCATATCGCCGACTCTGCCGACACTGTTGCCGCCGCTGACGGTACTCAGCGAGGTACAGCCGTAAAAGGCTCTGTCCCCTATCGCGTACACCTTATCATGCAGCGTCACACTGCGCAGAGAGGTGTTGTTTTCAAAAGCGCCCGCGCCGATCTCACTGACGGAATCCGGTACGGTAACGTCGGTATCGGTACCGCTGTACTTCACCAAAATGCCCGAACGCACGTCAAAATCCGAATGTGCGGCGTTGATCGGCATAATAAAGAAAGAGGATAACAGAAGCAGCGCCAATAATACGCAAATCTTTTTCATACTGTCATCCTCCTTTATCATTTATTTCGTTTATATCATCGCAGGCTCAGCCTGCATAAGACTGACGGAATCAGTCGGACTGTTCGTTGATCTCGAGGATCAGCCTGTCGATATCGTCCAGCCGCGCTTCATAATCCTTCGGTCTTTGATCATCATCTTCTTCAGCTATTTCAGTCAGATAGCTATCCGCGTCGGCTTTCTTTTCTTCACTGTCCTCCGGTTCTTCATCCTCAAGCTGCATCTCCTGATACAAAAAGCCGTCGGTGTCGCGGGATTCCATAACGGATTCGTCCATTACCTGTTCGGTATCGTTATCATCCTCGCCCTGATTGCTGGCGATGAATCCCTCTACTTTTTCATCGGAAATGTCGACCCGGGGAACGTCGTCGGTGACGAACTCGATCTCGTCCTGCCTGCGGACAAAAATGCTGATCTCGATCAGAACACACAGGATATACAAACCGAACATCGTGATCTCAAGCGGCTGGATATTATCCAGAATGACCTCGCTGTTGAACGCGAACATCAGACGATAAATACCGTAAGGCACCATCACCGCTGCAGCGGGCAAGCCGAAAACAAAGCAGTTCTTGACAGCGCGCTTAACTTTTGTCAGCGACAGCATCAGCGCGTAGTTATAGAAGAACAGCGTCGCAAACAGATAGCAGATCAGGCTGCTGACGTCGGCGAGACGGATAGAGATCGTCGTGAACGTCACAAAGCAGAGGATCATCCTGACCGCGCAGAAAAGAGCGGGGATCACGTTCAGAAGAGAGAACTGCTTCCCCTCCTTATAGCGGAAGGAGTGATTCAGTCCGAGCACGATGAACACGATCGCAGACAGCAGTGCCAATACAGCCGAGATAACGCTGAGTACATCGACGATGCCGGAGCTGAAGCTGTGAAACAGCGTGTTCGCGCCGTCGGCAGCCAACAGAATCGCCGAAAGCAAGCCGAAAATACCCGCGGGATAATTGCAGTGCGGCAGATAATAAGCGGCGATCTTCTTATCGGCAAGCGTAAAGATAAAGGTAAAAATTAATATCAAAGCAACGCACCCGAGGAACAGGTACTCGAGTATCAGATTGCTCAGTCCCAATAAGGTACCCTCAGGCAAAAAGCCCTGTACGAGCTTCAGAAAGCACCCGAGCAGCGCCAGAGGAATAAACGTTATCCAAGACAATTTGGATTTCATAATCATGCTCCTTATATCAGCCTGACGGGAGTATTTCATACTCGCGCAAGCCACCTAATAATCTACCATATATTGTATATGAACCTGCACATACTGTCAAGTTAAGGTTTTGTAAACAGTTGACGGTTGGCAGTTGATAGTTGATAGTAAGTAATTGTGATTAAACAAGAGAAGAAAGATGACAGAAGAATATACTACACTTCTAACTCATAACTCCTAACTCCTCACTAAATCATGACCACCCGTCAAACGGGTGGTTTGCTCTGGGGCTATAAGCCCCTGTTACTGACCCGCGTCTCAAGGCGCGGGCTTTAACTTTGTTCAAGCCTTATTGTCTTTGCCTCTTTGGCTACCCCTAAAGGGGTTTAT
>JAFRDE010000008.1 GCA_017403985.1 Ruminococcus sp.
GCTATGAAGGTCTCGGCAAAGAGTACTATGACGATGTTTGCAGTATGCTTGTTTTCGACGCGGTAATCTACAACGAGGACAGGCATTTCGGTAACTTCGGCTTGCTCAGGGATAACCGTACAGGAAAATTCATCGTGACCGCGCCGATCTTCGATAATGGTCTGTCGCTGTTCAACTTCGCTATGCCGGATGATTTCAAAGGCCTAGATGCCTACGCCAAGACGAGAACGACGCCGTATCGCATTTCCTTTGAGGATGTATGCAGAGCGATCATGGGCAGCAAGCAAAAAAACCAACTTCGCAAACTGGTGAACTTCTCATTCACCAGACACCCGTCGATCAATCTGCCCGAGGAACGCTTGCAGGCGATCGAAAACCATATCCAAAAAAGAGTCCGGGAACTGTTAGCCATCCCGAACGCAAAATAATAACAATCATATCAAAGAGCCGATGGGATCCCCTCGGCTCTTCTGCAGATTATCAATACAAGAATCAGACAGTTTCTTACAGATGAATAATTTAGACGCAGATTTGTCTTTTGATGAGGATTTCTTCTTTGATTCTCATATATTATTTTGAATAGCTCTATGGCGTAAAGATCAAAACGGAGAAAAAACAACAGATAATCACTTGCTGACACACCATTGGTCAAAAAGTGCGAACGCTGCGATTATCCGAAATCTGAAAAGTTATAAATTTTTATATTATATTTTCCGATTTCGGAATTTTTATTTGACTTTTTGGAAAGACTATTTTATAATAGAATCATAGTAATTCCATGCAAAGGAGATATCTTCAATGGTTGAACGAAAAGAGTATATCGACCTTTTGAAGCAGTGGAAAGATGAACAGGTAATTAAGGTCGTCACCGGTCTGCGCCGTTGCGGTAAATCTACGCTGCTGCAAATGTATCGTGATGAACTGCTGGCTTCTGGAGTATCAGCCGAACAGATTGTCTTTATCAATTTTGAGGATATCGAATTTGAAGAACTGCTGGACTATAAAGAACTCTATTGCTATATCTGTGACAGACTGACAACCGACAAAATGAATTATGTTTTTCTTGACGAGATCCAGTTAGTGCCGGAGTTTCAAAAAGCAGTTGACAGTCTTCAACTGAAAAAGAACGTAGATATATATATAACTGGGTCAAACGCGTATTTGTTGTCAGGAGAACTGGCTACGCTGTTATCCGGCAGATACGTCGAGATAAATATGTTGCCCCTTTCCTTTGCGGAATACTGCAGAATCAAAGAAATCGGAGAAAAAGAGACGCTTTTTGCCGAGTATATGAAATACGGTTCCCTGCCATATATTGCATCACTGAAAGACACTTCAGAACAAGCTGACATATATCTCGAGGGTATTTATAATACCATTATCGTTAAAGATATTGAATTGCGTCAGCAGAGGAAAGAAAAGGATCCCAACAAGAGAAGGGTGACTGATATCACTCTGCTGAAAAACATCTCAAAGTTTTTGGCGAGTTCTATCGGGAGTCCGATCTCTGTCAAAAGCATCACCAATTACATTGCTTCCAATGTCAAGCCTGTTTCTCAGAACACCGTCAGCGATTATGTTCTGGCGTTGGTAGAGCCGTATCTGTTCTATCCCATAGAACGTTATGATGTGATAGGCAAGAATCTGCTGAAGCAAAACTGCAAGTACTATATATCTGATTTGGGTATCCGCAGATACCTTTTGCCGAGGAGCGGATATGATCTTGGCTTTTCGCTGGAGAACCTGATCTGTCTGGAATTGCTTCGAAGGGGATATTCAGTTAACATCGGGAAGGTCGGAGCGGCAGAAGTGGATTTTGTCGCCCGCAAAGGTGAGGAGATCGAGTATTATCAGGTGACTGCATCTATGATTGATGAACAGACCTTCAACAGAGAGTTTGCACCTCTCAAAGCCATATCGGACAACTATCCCAAAACGATCTTGACGCTCGATAGACTCACACTTGGAAATTATGACGGAATCATTGTAAAGAACGCGATAGACTGGTTTATAGAATGAAGATTATGCCCGCTGTGACATCGAGAGCACAGCGTGCTTATTCTTTGTATGGTGTATTATTATTTGAAACTATCTATGCATAATAGCGTGTTATACTGATCAAATAAATGCAACGCAAAGGACGTAAGTTTGAGGCGGATTGATGATTCGATTCCAGTCATATTTTGTAAAATAAGTGCTTATTCATGATATACAAATAATAATTGGGTGCTGATTTACTGAAAAAATGTCAAAATTTGGAAACCACATGTCCGCCTGCTAATGTCAAGCCGGGAACAAAAATATTAAAATCTATTGACGAATGTATGTTCTATAATGTATAATGATATCAGCAAATTTCCGGGTGGTGTCATTATGGATAATCAAAAGCATGAAATCTTGGAGCGGTATTTCGGGTACCGCTCTTTTCGTATCGGTCAGGAAGATGTGGTGGATGCTCTGCTGTCCGGACGCGATGCGCTTGCTATCATGCCGACGGGAGCCGGAAAGTCGCTTTGTTATCAGATCCCCGCATTAATGATGGACGGCGTCACTCTGGTGATCTCGCCGCTGATCTCGTTGATGAAGGATCAGGTCAACGCCCTGACAACCCAAGGGGTTAAGGCGGCATATTTGAATCGCTCCCTGACCGACGCCCAATATGACAAGGCGCTTTACAATATGGCGCAGGGGATGTACAAGATCGTCTATGTCGCGCCTGAACGGCTGACGAGCAGGCGTTTTGTTCGGGTGTGTCAAGCGCTGCATATTTCGCTGATCGCCGTGGATGAGGCACACTGCGTTTCTCAGTGGGGACAGGATTTCCGTCCGAGCTATCTGAATATCCTCGCTTTCATCGAAAAGCTCCCGAAACGCCCAACGATCGGAGCCTTTACCGCGACGGCGACCGCCGAGGTTAAGCGGGATATCATCAGCATCCTGCGATTGAATGATCCGTTTAAGATCACGACCGGCTTTGATCGTCCGAATCTGTTCTTTTCTGTGATAAGACCGAGCAGTAAGTCAATTGAGTTATTGCGGTTAGTGAGGGAACGCAGCGGCAAAAGCGGCATCATCTATTGTTCGACCCGCAAGAGGGTAGAGGAGGTCTGTCAGCATTTGTGCAGTAAGGGCTATCTCGCAACGCGTTACCACGCGGGACTCGAGGATGAAGAGCGCCGCAAAAATCAGGAGGATTTTGTTTATGACCGCAAGCGGATCATGGTGGCGACCAACGCTTTCGGCATGGGCATCGACAAGTCCGACGTGCGCTTTGTGATCCACTACAATATGCCGAAGAATCTCGAAAGCTATTATCAGGAGGCGGGCAGAGCCGGACGCGACGGCGAGGACGCAGACTGTATCCTCATGTTCGGGCAAAAGGATATAGAAACCGCACAGTATTTTATCGACAGCATCGAGCCGAACCCCGAGCTGACCGATGAGCAGAATAAAGCGTTCAAGCAAAAGGAGCAGGAACGCTTGAGTCATATGATAGCCTATTGCAAAACTCGTGGCTGTCTGAGGGTTTATATGCTGCGCTATTTCGGAGATACAACCCCAGAGCATTTGCTGATGTGCGATAAAGAAGTAATAGAAGTGTAAAAAATTTTGCCGTTCCTATCCGGCACTTGGCCATTGTGTCGGATAGGTCGGGCGTTAGGCTTCGGGCAAGTCAATTTTGCCGACAAAGCTGTAATAAATCTCAATGTCCTGCCTGCGGGTGCCGTTCTCGTCATAGCTGCACTCATGCACGACGATTTTCTCAATCATTTCCCGCAAGAGGGTGGGTGTCAATTCCTCAAAGGCAAGGTGCTTGCGGACAATCCCCATGAATTTCTCGGCGTTAACGGTGGCCGCCTGCGACTTGTCCAGTTCCGCCTGCAATGCGGCGGTGCGGTCTTTCAGTTCCCGCTGCTCCTGCTCATAGTCTGCCGACAGTTCCATGAAACGCTCGTCGCTGATTTTGCCGTTCACATTGTCCTCATACAGCCGCTTGATAATGCGGCTCACTTCGGCAATCCGCTCCTGCGCCTGTTCAAGCTGCTTGGTGGCTGCGGCGGTCTTTCTCTTGCCGCCGATTTCGTTCTGCTGGATCAGCAGCTTTACAAAACGGCTCTCGTGCCTGGCAGCATACTCCGTCACTTGCCGGAGATTGGAGAGGACACCGGCGGTCAGCAGGTCGGTGCGGATAAAGTGCGCCGTACAGTCGCGGGTGCGCTTCTTGTAGCTGCCGCAGATGTAACAGTCCTGCTTGCGGTTCTTGTTCTGATACCGCTGCTGGTACATCACATGGCCGCAGTCGGCGCAGAACAGCATACCAGAGAACAGCCCCACTTCGTCATAGCGGTTCGGGCGTTTGCGCTGCTTGCGTAACTCCTGCACACGCTCCCATGTTTCCGTGTCAATAATCGGCTCATGGTGGTTCTCAAAAATGGCCTGCTTCTCAATGGGATTTTCTACGCTGTGCTTGGTCTTGTAAGAGGGCTTTTCCGTCTTGAAGTTTACCAGACAGCCGGTGTACTCCCGGTTTTCGAGGATATGAACGACGGTGTTCGTCGCCCATTTACACTCATAGCCGGGGTGGTAGCGGCGTGTGCTGCCTGTCCTGCGGTATTCCAGCGTCCCCGGCGTGGGGATTTGCTGTTCCGTCAGCATACGGGCAATCTTGGTCGGGCCGTTCCCCGCAAGGCAAAGCTGGTAAATCTGCTGGACAACCGGCGCGGTTTCCTCGTCAACGATATAGTTCTCGTCCTCGTCCATGAGGTAGCCATACACCGGCTTGCTGGTAACGGGCTTGCCGCTCATGCCTTTTGCTCTTTTAACTGCCTTGATTTTCTTGCTCGTATCTCTCACCAGCCATTCGTTGAACAGATTTCGCAGAGGGGTAAAATCATTGTCCATGCCGCCGTTTGCGCTGTCCACATTGTCGTTGACAGCGATAAAACGCACGCCCTTTTGAGGGAACAGCATTTCCGTGTAAAACCCTACCTGCAAGTAGTTTCGCCCTAACCGGCTCATGTCCTTGACAATGACCGTACCAACTTTCCCGGCTTCAATGTCCGCAAGCATGGCTTGAAATCCGGGCCGCTGGAAGTTCGCGCCGGAATAACCGTCGTCGGTGTACCAGCGCAGATTGGTAAAGCCGTTCTGTTTTGCGTAGGTTTCGAGTATCCTTTTTTGGTTCGATATGGAATTACTCTCGCCTTGCAGCTCGTCCTCATGGGACAATCTCGGATAAAGGGCGGTAATGAGGTTTTGGGTGGCTTGTCTTAACATAAAATCCTCCGTTTCCGACAGCCAGCCCCACTATTCCGTGGTTTCATTGTACCACGGAACAGCGGGGGCTGTACAGCGGCAAAAGCGTTAAATTTGCTTCTTTACAGTCGGTCAAATTGCCGGTTTTTGCGTAGCAGCGGCTTCCGCTTCCAGTACCCGCGCCATTTTGTCGGCGGCGGTGGTCGTGGTATCTTTCTTGAAATAGCCGGACACGACAAGGACGGAATTGCCCATGCGGATTTCCGTCACGCAGTCGGGGCGGCGGGCGGTGCGGGTGTCGTGCTGCTTGTTATCTGCCATAGGCAATACTCCTTTCAGTCGGTAATCAGTTTCTTCATGCTCTCCATTTTCCGCTTGGCGGTTTCCTGCCGGAAGTTGTCGCCGGTAAAGCGTACCGGGACGCACATG
>JAFRDE010000042.1 GCA_017403985.1 Ruminococcus sp.
CGCCTTGTACATCGCTCTCGACAGGCTCTTATCGTAGCCGATCGCCTCGCCGGTCGATTTCATTTCCGGAGAGAGGTACGCGTCCAGACCTTTGATCTTCTGGAACGAGAAGACCGGAACCTTGACGTAATATCTCTGTTTCTCTTCGGGATAAAGGCTGAAGATGCCTTGTTTTTTCAAACTCTTACCGAGGATGACCTCGGTTGCAATATCTGCCAGTGAATAACTTGTAGACTTGCTCAGGAACGGAACTGTTCTGGAAGAACGCGGATTGACTTCTATAATGTATACGTCGTCGTTGTCGTCAACGATGAACTGGATATTGTACAGACCGATGATGCCGATAGCTTTACCGAGCTTTTTCGCATATTGCAGGATAATTCCCTTGACCTTGTCGGAAATCGAGAAGGAGGGATAGACGGAGATGGAGTCGCCCGAATGAACGCCGGTTCTTTCGACCAGCTCCATGATACCGGGCACGAAAACGTCCTGACCGTCGCAGATCGCGTCAACCTCGACCTCTTTGCCCATGATGTATTTATCTACCAGAACGGGCTTATCCTCGTCGATCTCAACGGCGGTTTTCAGATAGTGTCTGAGGTCTTCTTCTTTCGATACAATCTGCATCGCTCTGCCGCCTAATACAAAAGACGGACGAACGAGAACGGGATAGCCGATCTCGGCGGCGGCTTTCACGCCTTCCTCGATCGAGGTGACGGCGCGACCCGCGGGCTGCGGGATACCGAGCTCCTTGATGATCGCGTTGAAGCTGTCGCGGTTCTCTGCGCGCTCGATCGCGGCGCAGTCGGTGCCGATGATCTTTACGCCTCTGTCCATGAGCGGCTGCGCCAGGTTGATCGCCGTCTGACCGCCCAGAGAAGCGATAACGCCCTCGGGCTGTTCAAAGTCGATGATCGCCATGACATCCTCGGGAGTGAGCGGCTCGAAGTACAGCTTATCCGCTGTCGTATAGTCGGTGGAGACGGTCTCGGGGTTATTGTTGATGATGATCGCCTCATAACCCGCCCTGCGGATCGTCTGTACCGCATGTACGGTACTGTAGTCGAACTCTACGCCCTGACCGATACGGATGGGACCCGCGCCGAGCACGATGATCTTGCGCTTGTCGGTGCAAATGCTTTCATTCTCCTCCTCATAGGTGGAGTAGAAATAGGGCACATAGCTCTTGAACTCGGAGGCGCAGGTGTCGATCATCTTGAAGACAGGTTTGATACCCGCGCTTTTTCTCATCCGATAGATCTCAACCTCATCGCAATTCCAAAAGTGCGCGATCGCTTTATCGGAAAAGCCCATGCGTTTTGCTTTGTACAGAACGGCTGTATCTCCGATATGCTCGCTCAGCTCGCGTTCGGTCATAATGATGTTCCTCAGCTTGCGAAGGAAGAAGCGGTCGATCCCTGTATGTTCAAAAACAGTATCTATATTCACATCCAAGTGGAACAGCGCAGCGATGGCGTAGATACGGTCGTCGGTGCCGGTTTGGATATAGCGCAGCAATTCGTTTTCTGTCATGTGATCGAACTTGCTCATGTGCAAATGATCCAGCCCGATCTCGAGCGAGCGGATCCCTTTGAGCAGGCTCTCTTCCATCGTCCTGCCGACGCTCATGACCTCTCCGGTCGCCTTCATCTGGGTGCCGAGAGTGTTGGGCGCAGAGGTGAATTTATCGAACGGAAAACGCGGGAGCTTAGTGACCACATAATCGAGCGCGGGTTCAAAGGATGCGGGTGTGTTGGCGAGGGGGATCTCATCCAAACGCAGACCGACGCCTATCTTCGCGCTGACGCGGGCGATCGGATAACCGCTCGCCTTAGAAGCCAGTGCCGACGAGCGCGAAACGCGCGGATTGACCTCGATAACATAGTATTGGAATGACTGCGGATCAAGCGCAAACTGCACGTTGCAGCCGCCTTCGATCTTCAGCGCGCGGATGATCCGTAAAGCGCTGTCGCGCAGCATATGGTATTCTTTGTTTGTCAGGGTCTGTGACGGACAGACGACGATGCTGTCTCCCGTATGAACGCCGACTGGGTCGAGGTTCTCCATATTGCAGACAGTGATCGCGGTATCGTTATGATCACGGATGACCTCATATTCGATCTCCTTATATCCCTTGACGGACTTTTCGATCAATACCTGATGCACGGGGCTGAGCGCGAATGCCTGCCTGCCGATCTCGGTCAATTCTGCTTCATTGTCGGCAAAGCCGCCACCGGTACCGCCGAGGGTGAACGCGGGACGCAGTACGACAGGATAACCGATTTGCTGAGCGGCTGCCTTTGCCTCTTCAATATCATAGGTGATCTGCGAGGGGATGACCGGCTCGCCGATGTTCTCGCACAGCTCTTTGAACAGCTCCCTGTCCTCCGCCTGTTCGATGCTTTTTGACGAGGTGCCGAGCAGCTCGACCCGACATTCTTTAAGTACGCCTTTGCGTTCCAACTCCATTGCGATATTCAAGCCTGTCTGACCGCCGATTCCCGGCAGGATCGCGTCGGGACGCTCCTTGCGGATGATCTTGGCGATGAATTCGAGCGTGAGCGGTTCCATATATACTTTATCCGCGATCATGGTATCCGTCATGATGGTCGCGGGGTTACTGTTACAGAGGATGACTTCGTAACTCTCTTCTCTGAGCGCCAGACACGCCTGTGTGCCGGCGTAGTCGAACTCCGCCGCCTGACCGATCACGATCGGACCCGAGCCGATGACCATGATCCTTTTGATATCCGTTCTTTTAGGCATGATCCTTCGCCTCCTTCATTAGCGTGATAAAGCGATCAAACAGATAGCTGCTGTCCTGCGGACCGGGAGCGGATTCGGGATGATACTGTACGCCGAAGGCGCGGTCTTTCTCACACTGTACACCCTCGACGGTGTTATCAAGCAGATTGATATGCGTGACCGTCAGCGGCGTGCTTTCCAAGCTGTCCGCGTCCACCGCGTAGGAGTGATTCTGCGAGGTGATCTCGATCTTTCCTGTCAGCAGATTCTTGACAGGATGATTGCCGCCGCGATGACCGAATTTCAGCTTGTAGGTTTTCGCTCCGCAGGCGAGGGATAATATCTGATGTCCCAGACAGATGCCGAAGATCGGAACCGTTCCGATCAGCTGACGAACGGTGTCGATGACCTCGGGGACGTCCGTAGGATCGCCGGGTCCGTTGCTGAGAAAGACGCCGTCGGGATGCATTTCCATGATCGTTTCCGCGCTCGTGTTCCACGGCACGACGGTTACATCACATTGTCGCTTCAGCAAAGATCGCACGATGTTCTCTTTCATGCCGCAGTCAATTGCAACTACGTGATATTTCCCGTAATTGTAGGGGAGGGGCTTGCTCCTCCCGCATAAATCGGATGCGGGCAGAGCCCGCCTTTTTTCGCAACGGTATTTTTCGACCGCTTTCCTGCTGACGCGGCTGACGGCGTTGCGGGGAAGCTCTGTTGTTTTCAGTTTTTCGACAGCGACCTGTATTTCCATTTCAGCGGATGTAATCAGCGCCTTGCAGGAGCCGACGTTGCGGATATGTCTCACCAGCCGCCTTGTATCGACGCCGCTGATCCCTACCACGCCGTAACGCTTCATTACCGCTTCAAGGGTTTCCTTACTGCGGAAGTTGGACGGCTCATCGTTATATTCGCGCACGATCAGCGCGCCGATGGTCGGCGTTTTGCACTCGTAGTCGTCGTCTGCCATACCGTAGTTTCCGATCAGCGGATATGCCATCACCACGCCCTGATCGGTATATGATGGGTCGGATAATATCTCCTGATAGCCGACGGGGGAGGTGTTGAATACGATCTCAACGATCTTGTCGTCCAAACAGCCGAAGCCGTCGCCGCAGAACACCGTACCGTCCTCTAAAATGATTTTTCTGTTGGGGTCCATTTTACTCACCTTTTTGCTGTTCACTGATTTTTGTTTCAAAGCGGTTCTTTGCCGTATGATCCGGGATCGCGGTCGGATAACTGCCCCCGAAGCAGGCGGTGCAAAAGCCGCTGTCCGTTCCGGTCAATCGTCTGACGTTTTCGATGCTGAGATAACCGAGGCTGTTGACACCGATCTCCGCAGCGATCTCCTTCGTGCTCAGTCGGTTGGCGATCAGGCCGTCTGCTGAGTCGATGTCGGTACCATAGTAGCACGGAGCGACAAACGGCGGCGCGCTGACGCGCATATGAATCTCTTTAGCGCCCGCCTGCCATAAAAGATCGGCGATGCGACGACAGGTCGTGCCGCGAACGATAGAATCGTCGATCAGCACCACGCGCTTGTCTTTTACGACCTCGCGGATGGGATTGAGCTTGATCCCGACGCCGGTTTCACGCGAGCTTTGACCGGGAGAGATAAAGGTACGCGCGATATATTTGTTCTTGGTAAAGCCGATCACATAAGGGATCCCCGATGCAAGCGAATAACCGATCGCCGCCTCTAAGCCCGAATCCGGTACGCCGACGACGATATCCGCGTCTACCGGATGCTCCTTGGCAAGAAATCTTCCCGCTCTTTGACGGCATAAACTGACAGAAGCGTTATCGATCACGGAGTCGGGGCGGGCAAAGTAGATGTATTCAAATACGCAAAAATGCTTTGGGAACAGTCCGCAGTGGGTAGTGTCGAACCGCAGACCTTCCTGATCGACGATCGCCATCTCACCGGGGCGCAGATCTCTGACGAGCTTTGCACCGACGGCGTCCAGCGCGCAGGATTCCGAGGCGAATATCACGCTGCCGTCGTCTGTCATGCCGTAGCACAGAGGACGAAAGCCGTGGGGATCGCGGACGGCGATCAGTTTTTGCGGAGAACATATCACCAGCGAGTATGCGCCCTCGATCGTATCCATTGCCGCGCTGACGGCTTCTTCGATCGAGTCGTGCCGCAGGCGCTCCTGCACGATCATGTATGAGATGACCTCGGAGTCGGTGGTCGTGTGGAAGATCGCGCCGTTTTCCTCCAGCTTTGTTCTCAGCATATAGGAATTGGAAAGATTACCGTTATGACACAGCGCCAGCCGTCCCTTATGGTGGTTGACCAAAAGCGGCTGGATATTCTGCGCGGCGTCGCTGCCGGTGGTAGCGTAACGCACATGACCTACCGCCATATGACCTGTACCGAGCGACCTGAGCTTGTCGTTGTGGAACACTTCGCTGACCAGGCCTTCACCCTTCACACAGCGAAATATGCCGTCGTCGTTGATCGCGATACCGGCGCTCTCCTGTCCGCGATGCTGCAGCGCGTACAGTCCGTAATAGGTGATCGACGGCAGATCGGCGTCATGAGGGCTGTAAATACCGAAAACGCCGCATTCTTCATGTATATTGCTCATATAAACCTCTTTTTAATCAGTTGAGATTGGACGCGCCGCGTCATTTTCTTGAAAAACAACACATAAACGCATATAAAAAAAGACAAGGACTCTTCGGAAATACCGAGGCGTCCTTGCCTTACCGCAAGCTATTATAATCCTATTAAGCGGAATTGTCAAGAAAACAGACCCCGAGAGCCTAAAGCTGCCGGGGCCTGCATATACCAAAGGAGAGAGAAGGAAGGATTTTGTCAAAACTCAGTTTGTAGATGAAGTCTGCGTTTATTTGAATGTTTTCTCTCTCCCGGAGGCTGACGTTATGATCTGTATTATTCCACATCCTGCAAGGCGGCGTAGCCTTCTTCGCCGGTACGCACCTTGACGACGTTCTCTACATTATAGACAAAGATCTTACCGTCGCCGATATGGCCGGTATACAGGACCTTCTTGACGGTCTCGATCACATCGCGGACGGGGATGGCGGATACGACCATCTCGACCTGGATCTTCGGCAGCAGGTTGCTGTCGACCAAAACGCCGCGGTAGTATTCGGGCTTGCCCTTCTGCGAGCCGTAGCCCATGACGTGGGTGACGGTCATGCCGGTGATGCCGAGCTGAGCCATCGCTCTCTTGAGCTTCTCGAACTTCGCTTCCTTACAGATGATCTCGATCTTTGTGAATCTGTGTTCGCCGTTGTCAAAGGACGGTACAGCCTTGACCTCGACCGCTTCTGCGACTGGAGTGGTGCCGGTGACGACCTCGACGTTCTCGCCGTATGCGGAGTAGTCTTCGGTCGCGGACATGAAGCCTGCGTAAGCGGAGGGCAGACCGTGTTCGGTGATATCCAGACCCATGATCTCGTCCTCAGCCGATGCACGTAAGCCGACGGTTTTCTTGATGATGACAAAGGTGAGTATCATCAAGATCGCGGCGTAGATCGCCACGGAGCCGAAGCCTAAGAACTGCAGACCGAGTTGCTTGAAATCGCCGGTGTAGAACAGACCGGAAAGTCCTGCGGGAGCGTCGGGATTGGCGAGCAAGCCGACCGCGATCGTGCCCCAGATACCGTTTGCCATGTGAACGCCGACCGCGCCGACAGGGTCGTCAATATGCAGCTTCATGTCGAGTACCTCGACCACGACGACAACAAGGATACCGCTGACGATACCGACAACTGTCGCGCCGATCGCGTCAAGCGCGTCGCAGCCTGCGGTGATTCCGACCAAGCCTGCCAAGGATGCGTTCAGGCACATAGATACATCGGGCTTTCCGTTTTTGATCCATGTGAACGCCATCGTCACGCAGGTAGCGACAGCGGGAGCGATCGTGGTGGTCAGGAAGATGGATGCGAGCTCAGAAACGGTGGTCGCGGCGGCTCCGTTGAAGCCGTACCAGCCAAGCCACAGGATGAATACGCCGAGAGCGCCGATGACGATGTTGTGACCGGGAAAGGCGTTGACCTTGATGACCTTACCGTTGTCATCGCGCTCATATTTGCCCAGACGCGGACCGAGGATCGCCGCGCCGACCAGCGCCGCGATACCGCCGACCATGTGGATCGCGCAGGAACCTGCGTAGTCATGGAAGCCGAGCTGAGAGAGCCAGCCGCCGCCCCAGATCCAGTGCGCTTCGATCGGGTAAATGAACAGCGAGATAACGCCCGAGTAGATACAGTAGGCGGAGAATTTCGTTCTTTCCGCCATCGCGCCCGATACGATGGTCGCGGTGGTGGCACAGAAAACAAGGTTGAATACGAATGTGGAAGCGGCGGTAAAGTCGCCGTTGCCGGGGGATGCGATGAACTCCTTGAAGTGGCCGAACAAGTCCATGTTCGGGATACCGATCAGTCCGAACAGGGTATCCTCGCCCATCATGATCGTGTAGCCGAGCAGGGCGAACACGACCGTGCCGATACAAAAGTCCATCAGGTTTTTCATGATGATGTTGCCGGCGTTCTTGGCGCGGGTAAAGCCCGCCTCTACCATGGCGAAGCCCGCCTGCATCCAGAACACCAGGGCGGCTCCTATCAGGAACCAGAATTCTACTGTCATAGTCATACATATACCTCCAAGAACACGCTGTCATTCCGAGGGAGCGCTCAGCGACCGTGGGAATCCCCTTGTCGGTTACTGCTGTTTTGAGGAATGGCTCAGTCCCTCTTTGTGGGATTGCCACAGGGCTAAAGCCCTTCGCAATGACTGCTTTACGAATAAAATAGACGTACCCTGCATCATACAGAGTACGCCTTTGTACTTAAAATAATTATCTCACGCCGAAGAGCAGCTCGCCGTAGGTCGGCAGCGGCCAGATCTCAGCGTCGACGACCGCTTCCGCGGCGTCGGCATAGTCGCGCAGAACGTCCATCTGCGGCAAGATCTCGTCGCGGACGAAGTTCGCCTGATCGACGATATCGTCGATATGATTCAGATGATCGGCAAGACGCTCGAGGATGCCGGCGTTGGCGCTCATCTCGTCGCAGGCGGCGGACAGCTTCTCGATATTCGCGGATTCATACGCGCAGCTGATATCTGGGGAGATCGCTTTCTTCATCGTGATATTGGTCAGCAGTTTGGTCAGGTAGGATTCGATCGCGGGCAGAATCTGCTTGCCGGTCATGTCTACCATGGTCAGCGCTTCGATATTAACCTGCTTGACGTAGTTTTCGAGCATGATCTCCATGCGGCTTTCCAGTTCCGCCTGCGTGAACACCTTGTGGGCGGTCAGCATCGTGACGTTCTTTTCGTCGAGCAGATGCGGCATCGCGTCGGCTGTTGTTTTGAGATTGGACAGACCGCGGCGCTCCGCTTCTTCGATCCAAGCGTCGTCGTAACCGTTGCCGTTGAAGATAATGCGCTTATGCGCCTTGATGGTATCTTTGATCAGGTTGTGGACGTCGTTCTCAAAGTCGTCGGAGCCTTCCAGCACATCCGCGAACTGCTTTAAGGATTCCGCAACAGCGGAGTTGAGCATCATGTTGCAGCAGGCGATAGAGTTGGAGGAACCGAGCATACGGAACTCAAATTTGTTGCCGGTGAACGCGAAGGGCGAGGTGCGGTTGCGGTCGGTGGTGTCGCGTCTGAACTGCGGCAGCACGTCGACGCCCAGCTTCATGTACTTTTGCTTTGCGCCCGCATATTCGGTCTCGTTTTCGATCGCGTCCAGAACGCCCGCGAGCTCATCACCGAGGAAGATCGAGATAACGGCGGGCGGCGCTTCGTTCGCGCCTAAACGATGGTCGTTGCCCGCTGTTGCGACGGATAATCTGAGTAAGTCCTGATACTCGTCGACCGCCTTGATGACAGCCACAAGGAACAGCAGGAACTGTACGTTCTCATAGGGAGTCTCGCCGGGGGTCAGCAGGTTGACGCCGGTGTTGGTGCCGATAGACCAGTTATTGTGCTTGCCGGAGCCGTTCACGCCCTTGAAGGGCTTTTCGTGCAGCAGGCAAACTAAACCGTGACGCTCGGCGACCTTCTGCATGATCTCCATGGTCAGCTGGTTGTTGTCGGTGGCGAGGTTCGTGGTCGTATAGATGGGAGCCAGCTCGTGCTGAGCCGGAGCGACCTCGTTATGCTGGGTCTTGGCGAGGATGCCGAGCTTCCACAGCTCGTCGTTGAGGTCTTCCATATAGGCGAGTACGCGCGGCTTGATGGTGCCGAAATAGTGATCGTCCAGCTCCTGACCCTTGGGAGGACGCGCGCCGAACAGGGTGCGTCCGGTATAGATCAGGTCCTTGCGCTTTGCGTACAGCTCTTTGGGTACGAGGAAGTATTCCTGCTCGGGGCCGACAGAGGTGACGACCTTGGTGACGTCCTCATTGCCGAACAGCTTCAGCACGCGGAGCGCCTGAATATTGAGCGCCTGCATAGAGCGCAGGAGCGGGGTCTTTTTATCCAGCGCGTCGGCGCTGTATGACGCGAACGCGGTGGGAATGCACAGGGTCTTGCCCTTGATAAAAGCATAGGACGTCGGATCCCACGCGGTATAGCCTCTCGCCTCAAAGGTAGCGCGCAGACCGCCGGAGGGGAAGCTGGACGCGTCGGGCTCGCCCTTGATCAGTTCCTTGCCGGAGAATTCCATGATGATCCTGCCGTCGGGAGAGGGAGTGATGAAGCTGTCGTGCTTCTCAGCGGTGATGCCGGTCAACGGCTGGAACCAGTGGGTGTAGTGGGTAGCGCCCTTTTCTACCGCCCAATCCTTCATCGCCGCGGCAACAGCGTTCGCGACCTGAATATTCAGATGCTCGCCGTTGTCGATGGTCTTGCGGAGCTGCTTATAGATCTTGGGATCCAAGCGCTCTTTCATGACCTTGTCGTCAAAAACCATACTGCCGAAATACTCTGCTACGTTTGCCATTTTTCATTCTCCTTCCGATTTGTCATTCCGAGGAGGCTTCAGCCGACGTGGGAATCCCCCTGTCATTAATGTCGTCTGATGTGACAGAAAAGGCGGAGCGCCGCTTTGTGGGATTGCCACGCCCCTAAAGGCGCTCGCAATGACGGGTATAAAAAAATAAAGAAGGCGCTTCGGACTAATGTGTCCAAAACGCCTTCGTCTTTACAGCACGCATTATACGCCGCGGATTTTTATTTGTCAAGGGGATTTGTGAAAATTTTATCAAAAAAATTTAACGCTTTGACGTTTTAAAGGATTGACAGCGCGTATCAATGATGATATAATGCACGAGAATGAACGAAGGCGTTTATTCGGGTACCAACCCGGATAGCGCCTTCTTTTTTTGTTGATTGTAAAGGAAGGATAGCATGATTTTGGATACAACAATCCGACAAAAAGCAGAGCAGTCTAATAATATGCCGCTCTACCGAAAGGAATTTGAACACGATAACTGCGGTATCGGCGCGGTCGTCAATATCAAGGGCGTACCTTCGCACGCGACCGTCGACAACGCTTTAACGATCGTCGAAACACTCGAGCACCGCGCGGGCAAGGACGCACAGGGCAAGACCGGCGACGGCGTGGGCATTTTATTGCAGATCTCCGACCGCTTTTTCCAAAAGGCGGCAAAAGCCATAAATATCCCGATCGGCACCAAGCGCGATTATGCCGTCGGCATGTTCTTCTTCCCGCAGAATGAACTCAGGCGCAATCAGGCGAAAAAGATGTTTGAGATCATCGCCGAGAAAGAAGGCGTGAAGGTCATCGGATGGCGCGAAGTACCCTGTCAGCCGGATGTTCTGGGCAGCAAGGCGCTGGAGTGCATGCCGAAGATCGAACAGTGCTTTATCAACCGTCCGCGCGATATCAAGCGCGGGATCGACTTTGACCGCAAGCTGTATGTGGTCAGGCGGTCGTTTGAGCAGAGCAACGAGGACACCTACGTCGCCTCGCTGTCAAGTCGCACGATCGTCTATAAGGGAATGTTCCTCGTCGGCAATCTGAGAAAATTCTATCTCGATCTCGAGGATGAAGATTATGAATCTGCGATCGCTCTGGTACATTCGCGCTTTTCGACCAATACCTTCCCGAGCTGGCAAAAGGCGCATCCCAACCGCATGATCGTGCATAACGGCGAGATCAACACCATCCGCGGCAACAGCGACAAGATGCACGCCCGTGAAGAGAACATGGCTTCTCAGCATCTGATGGGCGATATGGATAAGATACTGCCCGTCGTCAACCCCGAGGGATCGGATTCGGCGCGGCTGGACAACACGCTCGAATTTCTCGTGATGAGCGGGATGGATCTGCCGCTCGCGCTGATGATCACCATCCCCGAGCCGTGGGATCATAACGATTCGATCTCGCAGAAGGAGCGCGACTTTTATCAGTATTACGCGACGATGATGGAGCCGTGGGACGGTCCCGCGTCGATCCTGTTCTCCGACGGCGACGTGATGGGCGCGGTACTCGACCGCAACGGTCTGCGACCCTCGCGCTACTATATCACCGACGACGATCATCTGATCCTTTCGTCCGAGGTCGGGGCGCTGCCTGTCCCGCCCGAAAGGATCGTCAAGAAAGAACGCCTGCATCCGGGCAAGATCCTTCTGGTCGACACCGTCAACGGCGTATTGATGAACGACGAAGAGATCAAGGAGCATTACGCGCGCAAGGCGCCCTACGGCGAGTGGCTGGACGCGAACATGATCCCGCTGAAATCGCTGAAGGTGCCGAACGCGAAGGTCGAGGAACATCCGCGCGCGCAAAAGCGCAAGCTGCAAAAAGCCTTCGGTTATTCCTATGAGGATGTGATGACCTCCATCCTGCCGATGGCGCAGAACGGCGCGGAGCCGATCGCCGCGATGGGCAGGGATAAGCCGATGGCGGCGCTGTCCGATCAGCCTTTGCCGCTGTTCGATTATTTCAAGCAGAACTTCGCGCAGGTGACCAACCCGCCGATCGACGCGATCCGCGAGAAGATCGTAACCTCTACGACCATCTACATCGGCAAAGACGGCAATCTGCTCGAAGAAAAAGCTGATAACTGTAAGGTTATCAAGGTCGTCAATCCGATCCTGACCTCTACCGATCTGCTCAAGCTCAAAAGGATGAACATCCCCGGCTTCACGGTCGCTGAGATTCCGATCCTCTATTATAAAAATACCAAGCTCAGCAAGGCGGTCAAGCGGCTGTTTGTCGAAGCAGACAAGGTGATCGCCTCCGGCGCGAATATCCTGATCCTCTCCGACAGAGGCGTGGACGAAAACCATCTGGCGATCCCGTCGCTGCTGGCGGTATCGGCGCTGCATCAGCATCTGGTCGCGACAAAGAAAAGAACGGCGCTCTCTATCGTGCTGGAAAGCGGCGAGCCGCGCGAGGTACACCACTTTGCGACCCTGCTCGCCTACGGCGCGAGCGCGGTCAATCCGTATCTGGCGCTCGAGACTATCCACGAGCTGATCCATGACGATCTGCTCGATAAAGACTATTATGCCGCGATCGAGGATTATACCGAAGCCGTCCTGCACGGTATCGTCAAGATCGCTTCCAAAATGGGTATCTCCACCCTGCAGTCCTATCAGGGCTCCAAGAACTTCGAGGCGCTCGGACTCAGCGAAAAGCTGATCGACGAGTATTTCACCGGCACGGTCAGCCGTATCGGCGGTATCACCATCGAGGATATCGAGCAGAATGTCGACCGTCTCCATTCGGCGGCGTTCGATCCGCTCGGACTGACGGTGGATCATGAACTCGAATCCCGCGGCAGTCACAAAAGCCGCAGCGGCAAGGAGGAACACCTCTACAATCCGCAGACCATCCACGCATTACAGGCGGCGACGCGGAACAACGATTATCAGCAGTTCAAGGCGTATTCACGGATGCTCAACGAGGAGCTCAAGCCCGTCAGCATCCGCGGACTGTTCGATTTCAATTATGCCGAGAATCCGGTGCCGATAGAGGAAGTGGAGAGCGTCGACAGCATCGTCAAGCGCTTTAAGACCGGCGCGATGTCCTACGGCTCGATCTCGCAGGAAGCTCATGAAGCGCTGGCGCTCGCGATGAATCAGCTCGGCGGAAAATCCAATTCCGGTGAAGGCGGAGAAAGCCCCGAGCGTTTAGAGACCAAGGGAACAAAGCAGAACCGCTGTTCGGCGATCAAGCAGGTGGCGTCGGGACGCTTCGGCGTGACCTCGACCTATCTGAACTCCGCCGATGAGATACAGATCAAGATGGCGCAGGGCGCAAAGCCCGGTGAGGGCGGTCATCTGCCCGGCAACAAGGTCTATCCGTGGATCGCAAAAACCCGCCATTCGACCCCGGGTGTGTCACTGATTTCGCCGCCGCCGCATCACGATATCTATTCGATCGAAGATTTGGCGCAGCTGATCTATGACTTAAAAAATGCAAATAAAAAAGCGCGCATTTCCGTCAAACTGGTCTCCGAAGCAGGCGTAGGAACCGTCGCGGCAGGCGTTGCAAAAGCCGGCGCACAGGTCATCCTGATCTCGGGCTATGACGGCGGTACCGGCGCGGCTCCGAGAAGCTCTATCTACAACGCGGGACTGCCGTGGGAGCTGGGACTCGCCGAAGCACACCAGACATTATTGCTCAACGGACTGCGGAACAAGGTCGTCATCGAGACCGACGGCAAGCTTATGACCGGACGCGACGTCGCGATCGCCGCGATTCTGGGCGCGGAGGAATACGGCTTTGCTACCGCGCCGCTGGTTGCGCTCGGCTGTGCGATGATGCGCGTCTGCAACCTCGACACCTGCCCGTTCGGCGTGGCGACCCAGAATCCGGAGCTCAGAAAGCGCTTTATGGGCAAGCCGGAATATGTGGTCAACTTCATGCGATTTGTCGCACAGGAACTGCGCGAATATATGGCGAAATTAGGCGTGCGCACCCTCGACGAGCTGATCGGAAGAACCGATCTCTTGAAAAAGCGCGGCGATCTGTCCGAACATGAACAGCAGATCGACGTAAACGCCGTTATTCACAGCGGCTCCGCATACGCGCCGATCAGCTATAACGAGAAAGATCTGTACGACTTTAAATTGGCCGATACCGTTGACGAAAAGGTCATCATCAAAGGCTTTAAAAAGGCATTCCGCGCGGGCGATCCCGCGACGATCGAGATCGACATTCAGAACACCGACCGTTCGCTCGGCACGGCGTTCGGTTCCGAGATCACCAAGAAGTACGGCGACATCCTGAAAGAAGATACCTACCGCGTGATCTGTAACGGCTCGGGCGGACAGAGCTTCGGCGCGTTTATCCCGAAGGGCCTGACGCTGGAGCTCAAAGGCGACAGCAACGACTATTTCGGCAAGGGCTTGTCGGGCGGCAAGCTGATCGTTTATCCGCCGGATGAATCGACCTTCAAAGCGGAAGAGAACATCATCATCGGCAACGTGGCGCTCTACGGCGCGACCTCCGGCAAGGCGTTCATCAACGGTATCGCGGGCGAGCGCTTCTGCGTGCGCAATTCGGGCGCAACAGCAGTCGTCGAGGGCGTCGGCGAACACGGCTGCGAGTATATGACGGGCGGCAAGGTCGTCATCCTCGGCAGCACCGGCAAGAATTTTGCCGCCGGTATGTCGGGCGGCGTCGCCTATGTGCTGGACGAACACCATCACCTGTATAAACGTCTGAATAAAGAACTGGTCGAATGTTCCGAGCTGAGCGAGCAAAAAGATATCGATGAGCTCAAAGTGCTGATCAAAGAGCATGTCGAAGCGACCGGTTCCGAAAAGGGTAAGAGAATACTGGACAACTTCGACGAATATCTGCCGAAATTCAAGAAGATCATCCCGCATGATTACCGCATCATCACCGAAGCGATCGCCGAGGGCGAACGCAGCGGCATGGACGAAGACAGCGCGAAGATCGAAGCCTTTTATCGGCTGATCCATTCGAGATAAGGAGGAGTGATCATGGGAAATCCAAACGGCTTTATGGAATACGAACGACAGGATAACCCCGCGTATTCCGTCAAAGAACGCATTACAAACTATAATGAATTCCACGAGCCTCTCTGTGAAGAAGATCGCAAGCATCAGGGCGAGCGCTGTATGCACTGCGGCGTGCCGTTCTGTCAGGCGGGCATGGCGATAAACGGCATGGTTTCGGGCTGTCCGCTGAACAACCTGATTCCCGAATGGAATAACCTCGTCAGCATGAAAGCGTGGAAGCAGGCGTACAACCGCCTCAAAATGACCAATAACTTCCCCGAGTTCACCTCGCGCGTATGCCCGGCATTATGCGAAAAGGCGTGTACCTGCGGCGTGTTTGACGAACCCGTCACAACACGAGCGAATGAGTACGATATCATCGAGACGGCGTATGCCGAAGGCTGGGCTCAGCCTCAGCCTCCCGCGGTACGCACCGGAAAAACGGTCGCGATCGTCGGCTCGGGTCCATCGGGGCTCGCCGCCGCCGATCAGCTCAACCGCCGCGGTCATTCGGTGACGGTGTATGAACGATCCGACAGAGTCGGCGGACTGCTGATGTACGGCATCCCGAACATGAAGCTCGAGAAACGCTTCATCGAGCGCAAGATAGAGGTCATGAAAGCCGAGGGCGTTACATTCAAAACGAACGTCAACGTCGGCAAGGATATCACCGCCGAAGAATTGATGCAGGAATACGACAGAGTTATTCTGTGCTGCGGCGCGTCCCACCCGCGCGACATCAAGGTTCCCGGAAGGGAAGCCGACGGCGTTCACTTTGCCGTAGACTTCCTCAAATCGACGACCAAATCATTACTGGATAACGGACTGAAAGACGGTACGTTCATCTCCGCAAAGGATAAAAACGTCATCGTGATCGGCGGCGGCGATACAGGCAACGACTGTGTCGGCACCTGCGTACGCCACGGCGCAAAGAGCGTGATCCAGCTTGAGATGATGCCGAAGCTCCCCGATACCCGCGCAGAGAACAATCCGTGGCCGGAGTGGCCTCGTATCTGCAAGACCGACTACGGTCAGGAAGAGGCGGCAGAGGTCTACGGCGGCGATCCGCGTGTTTATCAGACGACGGTCAAGGAGCTGATCGCCGATGAAAACGGAAAGCTGAAGCAAGCAGTACTCATCCGACTGAACGCCGAAAAGGATGAAAAAATCGGCAGACTCAAAATGGTACCGATCGAGGGCAGCGAGTACACGGTCGATGCGGAACTGATCCTGATCGCAGCCGGATTCCTGGGCAGCGAGAGATATATCACCGAGGCGTTCGGTGTTGAGATCGACGGCAGGACGAATGTGCAGACCGCAAAGGGTACCCATCAGGCCTCGGTCGACAGGGTGTTCGCGGCAGGCGATATGCGCCGCGGTCAGTCGCTGGTGGTATGGGCGATCCGCGAGGGCAGAGACTGCGCCCGCGAGGTAGACGAAAGCCTGATGGGTTATACGAATCTGTGAATATGAGTGTTGGCGAATAAAACACCACACAATAACAAAGAAAAGATTACTGAATTCAAACACAAGGTAACTGCAAAACAGAGTAAAATGATAACCGCTTCAGTGAAATCAATTTCATCGAAGCGGTTTGATCTTTTGTCCGGAAAAGGGCTGTTTTTTCCATTGTGCGCTTTCCGTTTTTTTTCCTGATGTGGTCAAATTGTGGTCAAAAGTGGTTTTGACTACAATTTTTCTCGATGTTTTTTAGAGCTGTTTTCGGGTTGAAAAAAGGCGCGCCGGAAGTACGTTTCTTCTTTCGGTAACAGATTACCTCGTCTTCGGA
>JAFRDE010000043.1 GCA_017403985.1 Ruminococcus sp.
TTTAGTTCAAAAATCTCTTTCTCGTATTGTTGTATATGTCTGTAGTTTCTTGCCATATAAAAACCCCCTTATGGTAGCTGTTTCCATTCTACCATAAGGGGGCTCTTTTTTCTATTGTCCGTTTTTACTGGACCTGTTCATTGGAGACCACTGCTCTACCAACTGAGCTATACCCCTAAATATTGAGTTGTACGATCGGGCGTCGCGCGCATGTGCGGCGCTCCTTTTCGTGCGAGATTTAGTATATCATCGAATGGGAAAAATGTCAAGATAAAAATGAAAACTCTGTTGATTATCCCGGGCAGATTCTACAGGTTTTTGATGATGATGGCGGTTTCAACGAATGGATCACCATATCTACCCTCTTTCAAGAGCATTTTTTCCTTTTCAACAGATAAAACCAACTTTTTCTCGATGCGGCTAATCTGCGGCTGAGGTGAGGTTTCTTGTGTGCAGAATAACTAAATATGGGTAGACTAATTTGGATTGCATCGTTTTCTATTATAGTTTTAAACAATATTCAATTCCTATCTTTAAATAACAAGGAGTGAAGATAAAAGATGAGCACACGGATAAGTCAACACAAAATATATAAACATCAATATAGAGGATATGATGTTCTTTTGTTCAAATAATTATTACTCCTATCCGATAAAATTGTACAAACAAATTTAGTCAGGTACAACCGGCAGTTCATACTCGCTGAATGTCGGCTGTTCAACCGGCGCGGGGGTGTCGCTCTGCGATTGAGAAGAACTGCCGCCCTTTGAGCCTGAGCCGCTCTGCGAGCCACTTGATCCGCCCTGTGAGCCGCCGGAACTTCCCTGCGAGCCGCCTGAGCTGCCCTTCGACTGAGAGGAACCGCCGCCCTGTGATTGAGAGCCGGAACCGTTGTCGCCGCTATTGCCGCCGGACTGCTGACTGCCTTGATTGTTGTTTGCGTCAGCTTGTTGATTGCTTTTGCCGGACGAAGCGGTATTATCGTCGGATGTTTGATGATCAGCGACTGTTTCCGCTTGGGTAGGCTTTTCGGTTGTCGTTTCAGTTGGCTTTACAGTCGTTTCGGTTGCAGCCTGCGACGTAGTATCCTTTGTCGCTTCTGAGCTGTTTTTATTATCTTTTCCGCAGCCGACAAGCAGGCAAGCACACAGCGCGAGCGCTGCAAGAATCGTCCATAATCTTTTCATCATAACCTCCGCAGTATATTTTTAAGAATCAAGCTATCACGGAACAACCGATAACTCAAATGGACTGAGCGTCGGTTGCGGAGTTATCGGGTCGGGTACAGTGAGCAATTCGTTGATATGATATATATTATCAAACTCAGCCAGATACCGCTGAATTTTTGTGGCGTCGGTAATATCCAAGCCGTCGCCGTCCACGTCGGCGGCTCTCTCGTCAAAAGAGGGCGTCGGAAGTTCGGCAAGCCTTCTTTGAATCACCGTTGCGTCCATGATCGACACATAACCGTCGCTGTCCGCGTCGCCGCAGATAACAAGATCATCTGAAATATCATAATAATCGCTAAGCCATGCGTTTCGTTGTACGCACCAAGTTTTGAAAAAATCAAAGTTTTCTTCATAGGTAGCAAAAGGCACCTTCTGATAATTCAGCCACCATCTGCCAACGCGCCATTTTCCAAAATTGCGAGCGAATACATCAGCATACCGATCACGCAGTTGATCCAAAAGACCGCCGTCCGCCGAAATGTTTTCAATATAGTCATAATGCCGATAATATACGCGCCTGATCTGAGCTTGAAACCAATCCATTCCGCACAGATAACGATAAAGATTTTTATCGCTCTGTATGATGCCGTCGCTTTTGCTCGCTGCTTTTGCTGAAGCGGAATTGAGGTCGCCGTTGAGATTGCCTAACGAGAGGTCATAGTCCCACGGCGGTCCCGCGTAGAGCTTGCCGTCTTTATAAAAGAAGAACACGGAGCTGAAACCGAAGTCGGCAGTCTTGGCGTATTCATTCAGCAGATAGTACGCGGCGAAGGAATCGAGGTCGATTTTCTGTCTGATCTCCGCCTCGCTGCCGCCTTTCATTGTGTCAATCATGTCAGCCATTACGCTCGTGATGTAGCCGATTTGATCTTCGTTCGGTTCTTCGGGCTCGCTGACGATAAAGCGGTGGCCGCGGACGGTGATGTAGGTCTCGTCATCCTCTACTCTCGACGCTTCGACCTCCAGCAAAAAGTCTTTTTTTCCGCCGTTGCTTTCAACGTCGATATCAACTCTGTCCTTGCCCTCATGTACCAGCTCATAGACAGTGTAACAGCCTCGGTACTCATCATCCAGCCAAAGCTCGACAAAGCGCTGTTCCGACGTATAGGGCAAGCCCATTTCCTTTGCCCATTCAAACATGACGAAATTTCTAAGCAAGGTCGGATCAAAGCAGTTAGCGAGCAGCGCCCATTTCTTACCTTTTCCCATACCGAGCACTTCGGCCTTTTTATTGAATTTAAAGGTAAAGCCCTTTTTCTGGATCGAGTCGATCGCCGTGCTGTTGCCGCGCACCTTGAATAACACGTCTCCGCTGAGCACAGAACTGTCGGTATCGGTGATCGCGATCTGCGCGTTGACATAGCCGTCGGCTTTCAGCAGGGAAGCGCCGTTGCCATTCTCCGTATGAATGTCGATCCTCGGTACGGAAAGCGGATTTGCGCCGGTTGAGGCAATATCAGATTCATTGCTGTCAACGACCGTATCTGCGGTATCTTCCGGTACACACCGAGGCGGTTCTGTTTCCTGTGCTACGGTCATAATGACGCTATTTGACGCAAGTATTGTCAGAAGGATCAGAATTGCAAGAAACTTTTTCATTGTATTGACCTTTCTCAATATTCAGTTAGGTACAACCGGTATCTCACCGTCGCTTAATGTAGGCAGTACCGTCTCTTGCGGCGCGGTATCCTTTGTCGCTTCTGAGCTATCTTTATTATCTTTTCCGCAGCCGACAAGCAGGCAAGCACACAGCGCGAGCGCTGCAAGAATTGTCAATAATCTCTTGAACATAATAACCTCCGCAATAAAACTTACTGTACTGTCTTACTTGTTGGGATCAACCGGCAGCTCGTAAGGATCGCGCGTCGGCTGAGGTACGGTCGGATCGGGAATGGTGACCGTCTCGTTGATATGATAGATATTATCAAACTCTGCCAGATACCGCTGAATCTGTGTCGCGTCGGTAATATTCAAGCCGTCGCCGTCCACATCGGCAGCTTTCTTAAAAAACGATGCGGTCGGGATATTGGCAAGCGTTCTTTGGATCACGGTCGCGTCCGTGATCGTTACCTCTCCGTCGCCGTCAGCGTCACCGCGGATATAACTGCTCGCGGCAGATATCGGAATAACCATACCGACAGCAGACAAAAGGCAAATCAAAGTTAATACAATCAATACAAGTTTTTTCATTTTTTATTTCTCCTGAGTATTCATATCACTAAATCAATTTCATCGTCGCCGTCTTCTTCGTCCGAATAGATAAACCTTCCCGCTTTAGGTTCTTTACGTTTCCTTTTAGGCGCGGGGAGCATAAAGCAGAACGCAGTACCGGCAAAGCCAATGAAGTACAGCACACGGCTGATCAGCGTATATTTCAAGCTCTGCTCGATGTTCATCCGATATTGAATCATCAATACGCACTCTAAGATAAAATGCAGTGTAAAAAGCGCAATAGCAATCGTCATCAAAGTGACGATAAGCCTTTTCATCTGCTTTTCGGTCAGGTCTGCTCTTGCCGCCGGATACCCCGCGATCAGAACGAGCGTACCGAGCTGTGACAGGACATATACCGCGACGTTCAGCACCGAAGAAGGGTTCGAAAAGCTCAGACCGCTGAATACTGTTCCGATGCTCAGCAGTCGCATGGCAAACAACAGCACCAGCCCGACGACCGACAGTACCGAGTGAGCCATCCACACCTTATCATTCTCGGAAAGGTCAAGGAACGACGCGACCGTGATCATCAGGTAGAACGCGATACCGATCAGTCTGCCGAATCTGTTGGTATCTATATTGACTGCCAAATAGATCTGATAAGCGGTAAACAGCGTAAACGCCAGCGCGGTAATCAGTCTGAAGATAATCTGAACGGTTTTGTTCTGTAAAAAAGATTCATTCATCGTTTATCCCTCTTTTGAAAGCGTATGTTGTTGATTATAATCGACATTACGCTTATTCATCATCGATCGCGCCGATCTCTCTGAGCCGTCTGATCGCTTCATGTACGTCGGATTTGATATCCTCTCTGTCGCCGTTAAAGCGCACGCAGAGGGCGTCGACGATCTCGTCCTCGGTGGTATCATCTTGCAGACACTCCGCGATCGCCGACAGGGTCTTGTTGCCCTGTATCAAACCGTGAAAATCAGCCGTGCCTGTAGGTACGATCAACGCCTGATCCTCAATCTGATGGTGGATAAAGTTTTCGTTCAACTTCATGAACAGCGCTCCCTTCTACGGACATTCGATAATACCCGATTTTCGGATACTATTGAATATCTGCAAATTGTCTGCGCCGCCGCTATGAGTATTGCGCTCAAAACGGCGGCGCGTTCATTAATATCGTTCAGATCATCCTTTGTTCGGTAAACAAAGATTCATTACGGAACTGATCACAGATTAACGGGCATCTCCCAATTGCTTGAAGTAAACGCCGGGGGTGTGTTGCCGCCGGGGCCGGGACCGGGTGTATCGCCGCCGGGACCGGAGGTGGTGATAACGTCCTCTGTGTCAAATTCGGTTACGTCCATCAAAAGACGCTCATAAGTTTCTTTATTCATAATTCATGCACGTCCTTTCTGTCAGTTCTGGATAACATTCGCGCCGGCGATGGTGATAATTTTTTGGGTATCGTCTTTTGCAACAACAACAAATGCATTACCCTCAACACCGTCCACGGCAGGATAGAATTTCTCGTTTTCATTATAATCCTCGATGAATACATTTGGTTGCGGAACGTGATAGGAATAGGTGCCCATGCCGTATTCACCTGCGTTAAAATTATAATCACCGTTACGGACAACAATACCGTCGCGACTTTCTGTGCCGTATGTCCCGCCTGTCAGAACAACTTTATAATCATTATCAGCAGCATATTCTACACCTTTGGCAATATAGTCACCGACGTTTAGTGTGGAGAAATCTTCGATAGATCCGCTGCTGATGACTTCGTTCTCAACCGGAGCCGGAGCCGCGTCAAAGTAGTCGTTCGCGGTCATGTTGTAGAGGTAGAGAGCCTTGGCGAGGTTCTTCTGCTCGGGTTCCATTTTGGTGCTCTCTACAACTGCCTTTGCGTAGTCGAGCGCGGAGAAGGTGAACTCTGTGCCGTTTACGTTGAAGGTCTGTTGATTATCAAGCTCCGCCGCAGGAATATTCGCGTGCTCTACATAATAGTAGTAGCCGGACAGATTGCCGTCATACGCGCCGGCGTTGGGAATTTCGCCCGGGTAAGAGGTCGGGGTAAAGTAAATGCGCAGGGTGTTCTTTGACAGATAGATCAGCGAGTTGGTGTAATACTTCGCGCCGAGCTGAGTCGCGACTTCGTTCAGATCGGAGGCTTCGTCCTTAATCGCCGCGGCGATCATATCGGCGGTGACATACTCGTAGCCGTTATCGCCGACGGTCTTATTTGCGAGATCGGGATGCTCTTTCAGAGAGGAATCGAACACGGTCTGCGCCATCGCGCCGTAGTTGAGCAGCGACAGAACGAGCGATTTCAGCTCATTGGGCTTCGCGCTGTCATACTCTGCGGGATTCGCGTAAACCGTCTCGGCGTAATCCTGTACGCTGTAATCGTCGGTCTGAGCGAGGGCTGTGCCGTCGGCTTTTACGACAGCGTGGATCTTGTGCGCCATCTGAGCGGCTACCACGTTACAGGTCACCTTGTAGCCGTCTGCGGTCGCTGTCGCGGGAACGTCAACGGTAGTCTCGTTACCGTCCCATGAGAATGTAACGGTCTTAGCGCCGGTATAGGTATCAAGAACCGCAGGATTCAGGTAGAAGTTCACGCCGATATCGCCGCCGAGGGTGACAGAGTGCTTCCAGAAAAGCTCGCCTTCAAACTTCGCCGTCAGGGTGATATCCTCGCTGATGCTCTGATAGCTGAGAGCAGCGTCGGAGGAGTAGAGGGTATCGCCGTTGTACCAGCCGACGAAGACATAGCCCTCGGCAGGGATCGCGGTGATAACGCCTGTGTTGTCGGCAGAGGGATAGAACGAAAGCTCGCCGCCTGTGGCGATATTGATCGAACCGCCTTCTACAATATTACAAGTGTGACCGTCACCAATAGAGACATTGGCAATAGAGGCATTGTAGCCGTCAGCAACATTAACAGGAGCGTGTATTTCATAAATATTGCTTGCATCGGTCGCGTTGCCGAAGGTGCCGTTGTTCATCACGACCTTGCCGTTCTCGCCGACGTGGAGGGTGAGCTTTGCAGGAGCGGGAGCGGGAGCTGGAACAGTGGCTACGATGTAGATCGCTGTGCAGCCTGCGGGACGTGTAAAGTTTATAACATTGGTGTACACGGTCACATCGTCGCTTAATTCATAATCGGAACCGGGTTCACTGCTTGAATCAGCGATCTGAGCCGGAATTTCGGTACCGGTCTGGTCATAGAACTTATACGAATAACCCTTTGCGTCCAGTACGGGTATCATCGTATTGCTGTCTCCGTACGTAAAAGGTATAATAGCTCCGGTCAATAAATCATTTACATTTGAAAAACTTACAATCGGAACATTGGAATAAAGCCTGAAATTCCCATACTTATTATTGCAGTCCTTGATGGTCTCGGGCTTCTCGGACTCGGTGAAGGTCGCTGTGTAGGTTGCGTCACCTGTGACAGCCGATACCTCGGGAGTCCAGCCGGAGAAGGTGTAGATGCAGTCCGCGCCGTCCGCCTTATAGGGTGTCGCGCCGTTATAGGTCGGGGTGGTGCCTACAACAACATTCTCGTCCTTTTCAAGCTCTGTGCCGTCGTCGTTCTTCCATGTAACGTCGTATACGGATTTTAAATACAGTACATGTCTTGTTGGATCTCCATTAGAGAACTCATACGAATCAACTATACATTTTTTTGTTGTCGTATAGTATCGATCAGGTTCAGTCTGTGATACAGATTGTGTGACCAATTCCTTGACTAATGTACCATCCAAGTAGACTGATAAATCTACTCTGCGCCAACCTTGTCCGGATTTTATAATCATGAACTTAATCGGCGTTCCCGCGTCTATTACAAGACCCTCGTAGAGGTCGCCGCTCGTGATTCCCTTAAACGTAGCCGTATACTGCGCGGTGTAGGTCACGTCGGCTGTGACGGCGGGGATCGCGTTTGCGGCATAGGTGTTGGTGCCGTCGCTCCAGTCCGCGAAGGTGTAGGTGTAGTTCGCGTCCTCTGCCTTTTCGGGAGTACTGCCGTCATAGGTCGGGGTGGTGCCTACAACAACATTCTCGTCCTTTTCAAGCTCTGTGCCGTCCGCATCCTTCCATGTGACGGTGTACAGGGATTTCAGATACAGTACATGTCTTACTGGATCTCCATAAGAGAACTCATACGAATCAACTATACATTTTTGTGTTGTCGTATAGTATCGATCAGGTTCAGTCGTTGATACATCTTGTGTGTACAATTCCTTGACTAATGTACCATCCAAGTAGACTGATAAATCTATTCTGCGCCAATTTTCTCCGGATTTTACAATAATAAACTTTATTGTATTGTCCTTGTCTAAGACAAGTCCCTCGTAGAGATCGGTGCTCGAAATTGGCTTTTTGGTCGCGGTAAAGGTCGCGGTGTAGGTCGCGTCGGCTGTAGCCGCAACTACCTCGGGAGTCCAGCCCGCGAAGGTGTAGGTGTAGTTCTCGTCGGCATCCTTTGTGGGAGTTTCGCCGTCATAGGTCGGGGTGGTGCCTTCTGCTACATCGGTGTCGGTTTCGAGCACGTCGTCCTCGTTCTTCCATGTGACGGTGTACTTGGGAACTTCTCTATACAAATAATAAGTTTTGTTGATTTCGGGTGTGCCTGCAAATGTTCCGCCGGTTCCATAGAACATATTGTTAAGAGCATCTGTAGCTGTTGTTCCGTCTCCACCGGAAGGCACACTGTACGGAATACTGTATTCAGCAGTCTGCGTTTCTGACAGCTTTATGTTTGAACAGCGATAAAACATACGGCTGTAGCAGTTACTCACCAGCTCTGTCGCCGGAAGCTCGGGAGCTGTGGTAAGTCTCTCACAGCCAGCAAACATATAGCTGTAGCAGCGAGGCGCCAGCGTTGTCGCCGGAAGCTCGGGAGCTGTGGTCAGGCTCCTACAGGCATAAAACATACGCTCGTAGCAGCCAGTAGCCAGCGTTGTCGCCCAAAGCTCGGGAGCTGTGGTAAGTCTCTCACAGCCAGCAAACATAGAGCTGTAGCAGCCAGTAGCCAGCGCTGTCGCGGGAAGCTCGGGAGCTACGGTTAGGTTCGTACAGCCAAAAAACATGCTTTCGTAACATCTATTCGCCAGAGTTGTTTCAGGCAGTTCCGGTGCCGCTGTTAATCCGGTGCAGTCCATAAACATATAATTATAGCATCCATAGGACAAGCCTTGATCCCTGCCGTCCTCGTCGAGCCTCAGCGACATAACATTACCGCTGCACGCTACTTTTCCGACAATCGAAACGTGATGGGAAGCATTAAATGCAGTATTTCTTCCGCGAAAACGAACAGAATCGCCCACGTTGGCGAGCGTGATCTCGGTACCGAGAGTATAGTCGGTCAAACCGGTTCCATTCAGATCATACTGAAAACTATTGCCGGTAGGAACATTCAGCGTAACCGAAGATCCGGCTTCTTCCGCCGTGAATGTCAGATATTCACTCTCCGGCACAAAATCGCCGACTGCCGCACTCGCCGAGAGCGGCACGATGGTGAACACGCTGAACACCATGATGAGTGATAACAGTATGCTCACGGGTTTTTTGATTTTAGAAATCATAAAAATTCCTCCTTAATCATTTTTATTAAGGCAACGCCGCATAACCCACGGCGAGTGCCCTGCAATCCGCACAACCAAGTATCGCACTGAATCATGCGGTGTTGCCTTAAATGTATAACAATCGTTTATTTGGGTCTGTCCGCTGACCGCGTATGTTTTATCATACCGGACATCGGCGTTTGACAATTGAAAATTGAAAGTTGAAAATTGAAAATTTCGTGTTGCTCCGCTCCGATCAATATATTCGGGCGGGCAGAGCCTGCCTTCCATTTTCCATTCTCCATTTTCCATTCAACAAGCGTGCCGAACAAATAAACAAACAGTTACCTGAATCCTTTTAACAAAATATAAGAATAATCCACCCTTATTCTACTGTATATTGTTATTCAAAAAAAGGGGAGTTACCAGAATGGAAACATTTTTTGTGCAACTTTTTTAGCTCTCGGCTAATGACATTCGATTATAATGTTATCAAAGAAAAATATCATCAGCCCCTTGGACTTTGTACATAATTATGATATAATAGCGTACAGAAAGGAGTTGTATATCATGCCGCAAATCAGACCGGTTACCGACCTGCGCAATACAAACGAGATCTCAGAGCTTTGTCACGCGAGAAAAGAACCCGTTTTTATTACCAAAAACGGATACGGAGACTTGGTTGTGCTGAGCATCGAAGCATACGAAGAGTTGATGGAAGTTCTGCACACCGATTCCGTTATCAGAGAGGCGGAACAGGAGCTTGCCAACGGCGGAGAGCTTACCGACGCGCGTGAAGCATTATCGTCTTTACGAAAAAAGTATCGCCTATGAGAAATATACAGTAAAGCTATATCCGCGCGCGTATCGTGATTTAGACGAAATCTATTCTTATATCTATCGCTGTTAATCCGGCAGAACCAGATACAGCCGAAAAAATGGTTACCGCGTTGGAAAACGAGATTTTCAGCTTGGAGCAGTTTCCCGAACGCGGAAGTATCAGGCGCGTTGGCGCTTATGCCAATCAAGATTACCGTCAGCTTTTTGTCAAAAATTACACGATCATTTATCGTGTTCATAACAATAAACAAGAGGTGCATGTTGTAACGGTACGCTACGCGCCAAGTCAATTTTAACAGCACAAGCAAAAAGGCAGCGCCGCAAATCAATCATGCGGTACTGCCTTTTTCTTATTATTTTGAATTATTCATTTGCTTGATCGGGGATCGTCACCTTGACCGACGTACCGCCGCCCTCGCGCGGCGTGATCTCCAATTTGCCCTTGCACATCATATCGAGCCGCCGGCGGATATTGCTCAGCGCGATGTGCGGCTCGTTGTCGTCTGCCGGTGCGTAGCCCGCGCCGTTGTCCTCCACGATGATCTCGATTGCGTTATCCGTCTTTCGGGTAACGACGGAGATATGGAGCGGCTCTTTGGTCGTACTCATTCCGTGCTTGACGGCGTTCTCTACGATCGGCTGCAGCGTCAGCGGCGGCACGCGGAACATCGTGTGCGGCGTATCAAAATTGACGATCAGGTCATCCTCAAACTGCGCCTGCTCTACGGCGAGGTAAGCGCGGGTATGCTCCAGCTCCGCCGTAAAGGGAACGGTGTCCTCGCTTGCGATGGCGGTGAAGTTCTTGCGCAGATAGGTGGTGAAGTCCAGCGTGACCTGCTTCGCCTTTTGGGGGTCCTGGTCGCACAGATAGTAAATGCCCATCATCGTGTTGCTGATGAAGTGCGGGCGCATCTGCAAAACCATCAATTCGGCTCGCTGGTTGGCTATCTCGCGCTGCTGCTGCATGAACCGCTCCATATTATCCGCAAGGATCAGGCCGAACATGACAAACGCGAACAGCGCCATACATAGGACAACATATATCTCTGCTTCCAGGAACATATGAAAGAGCAACGAGACTGTCATCGGGATCATATAGACCAGCAGCCCGATAAAATAGCGTTTTGAGAGCTTTTGCCTCCTTTTGATCACTCCCGCGATGTTGAGGATCATGATCACGACAAGCGGAGATAACCACAACGCAAACAACGGTCCGCGTATATATTGATTATCCGGCGTAACGCAGTAGACCGCATCCGCGAACTGCCCTACGATAAACATAATGTAATACACAGCCAACAGCGCCGCGACTGCTTTGAACAGCAGGCTGCTTTTGAGACTCTCGCCGCAGCTGTGCAGCAAAATGATCGTAGGCATAAACATCAGCGACGAAAGGGACAGCCCTTCAAAGAAATAGACGATCCTCTCCGCCGTCGCCATACGGGGATCCTCCCAAAAGAGCGTGGCTAAGAAGCAAATGACGGAGCATATCAGGAGCAGCGAGAACAATGTGACGAAATACCGCTTGCTCCAGCGATCGGTCACCGGCATCATGGCGGAGAATACGATACCGAGCACCATCATGATCACCAACGCTCCGAGGATCGAATAGCTGACGATCTGTTCGGTCATGCGCCTTCGCCTCCTGTCCGAAACGGGTATCTCAGCTTTTTGAGCTGTTCCCTGACTCCCTCAGGCGTGATCGGCTTCAGCAAAAAGCCGATCGCTCCGGTGCTCCAAGCGTCAAGCGAGTATTCGCTGTATGCGGTCAGGTATACCACATTGGTACGGGGATTGATCTCGAGCAGCTCACGGCAAAGCTCCAGTCCGGTCGTATCTCTCAACTCAATATCAAGGAAGGCAAGCGCGACGCGGTTTGACTTAGCGTATTCAATGGCTTCGTCAGCGTCGGTAAAGCCGGTGACTTTAGCGTTCGGCATGACCTCCTCCAAAATCGGCAGACCGCCGGTGAGGATGAGCTTTCTGTCGTCCACCAAAATGACGTTAGGGCAATCGTCGCTCTGCGCGGCTGCGGTGAGCAGCACGTTGACGTCCACTCCCAAGATTTTCGCGAGTCGAGAGATCATCATCGCGTCCGGCAGACGGTTTCCTGATTCCCACCGCGATACCGTGGCTTTGGTAACGAACACCTTGTTCGCTAAATCCTGCTGTGAAAGCCCTTTTTCTGTTCGCAGTTTCTTTAATGTATCTGATAAATATTGACTCATTTTTACGCTCCGTCGTTTAATTATAATACCTCTTTTATCATTATAAACTAAAGCCGGATAGAAAAACAATAGATTTGCGGAAATTAGGGGTTTCCATTCCGGTAACACCCTTGACAAAATAACTAAATCCTTTAGCAAAACAATGCAACGTGATACTGCTATTGCTTGAAATGATATGCGTGACATTGCTGATTGTTCATGAGTTCGTCAACTACGCTAAACCCTGCCGAAGCGCTGACATATTTAAATGGCATATACAATCAGCACCGCCGATAGAACCATATCCGGCTCTATCGGCGGTTTTATCGTTTTATACGAAATAGGAATAACAACTTTGGCAGAAAATACCCTTGACAAATTTCGTATCATAATCACCTTATTATGAATTCCGTCAACTTAGAGAACGGCAGGAAATCTGTTGCATTTAACGGACGAGTTTAATCTGTAAATTCGATGGCGGGGCTGTCTGCTGCGACAGCCCCGAATCTTTCGATATGGTTAGCGTAGATTATTATAGACACACTTTCTTTTTTCTGATATAATCCAAATGAAAGTTATTCAACTATAAAATGAGGTTGATTCGATTCCGGATGTTCCTGAGGAATAAGCGGAAATCTATACAATGGAAATCATTTGAAATAAAAGGAGAGATACAGCAATGAATAAAGCGGATTTACCGGGAATCATCAGTTCTCCTAAGAAACCGAATATCATTCAGTTTTTGTTTACGTTAAAGGACGAGATCGATTGCTCCGTCATGTATGACGCCATGCAGAAAACAATCAAGCGATATCCTTACTTCGCGTTTCGTATCGTCAGGACGGAAAACGGATACGACAAGACTGAAAATCAGCTCCCGATCATTGTGATGAATTCATTTTCAGAGGAACTTGTACTGGGATCTGAAGCTGTGAATTATCACTGGGTCGCGGCTGCGTGTGAAGGCAGACGACTGAAGCTTGCCATTCATCATATGATCGCCGACGGCAGGAGCGCCATGCGGTTTTATAAAACCCTGCTGTACTGCTACTTCAGCGAAAAATACGACGTTCAACTGGATCCGAAGGGCATCATCCTGCCGGATTCTCCGATCTCACCTGATGAGGACGTGAAGGTGTACAACCTCTTGGACGGTGAGGACGGAACGATGCGCACCACAGTCGAAGATCCCTTTGTGATCCCTGAAACCGTGAACGATGAAATGAAGGGATATCTTTATCAGGTCACGATACCGGAGAAGGAATTCCTGTCGTCCTCCAAAGGAAGCGACAACAGCCCTTTGACGCTGTTGACCGTCTATATGGCAAAGATGTTCCAAAATCAGTGTCCCGATAATGAAAAGGATATCTATGCAGGAATCGCCATTGATGTGAGGGACGCGCTGAATTGTCCTGAGAGCAGATTTTCGAACGCCTATGTTATTTTTATCAAACACAGCCCTTCAAAGCTCGACTTGGATACAGAGCGGCTCGGCACGATGACGCGCGGTCAGATCATCGTTCAGAGCCAGGAAGATATTATACGGTATGTGCACAACTCCATTATGCGCATTTCAGCTCAGATACGAAGCACAACTGATCAGGCAGAGCGGCAGCGGTTGATGCATGAAATCTATCAGCTTGTGGCGTCCGATCCGACATACTCCATTAGCTATGTGGGAAATCCCGAATGGGGCAGCTTGGAACCCTATATCGAAGAAGAATACACGCTGATCATGAACAAAAAGCTGTTTCTGGAGGTCAACGCGGCGGGCGGTAAATTCTGTATTTCCTGGATACAAGGCTTTGAAAATGGCGCTTATGTGAAGACCTTCCAAAGCCTGCTTCGGGAAAAAGGTATCCGGTGCGAGGTCAGCGGTCCGTTCCTGCATGAGTGGCCGAAATGCTGCCTGCCCTGACAGATACAGGAGAATCAATCAAAATGATATTATACACAGAGCGACTGATCAAAAGAATGAAACATGATAGGAACGGCTTAAAGCCTGTGACGCATGTCGTAAAGAGCAAGAAGATTTACAAGGAGTTGAAACCATGAAGAAAAGAATCATTGCCGTACTCGGCATACTGGCTGTCCTTTCAAGCATACTGCTGGCAGGCTGCTCTGAAAACGGATCAGAGACAAAAAAAGAAACGATCGGTATCATCGGTGCGATGGATGATGAGGTCGCTTCCTTGAAGAAAGCGGCAGATATTCAGAAAACAACAAAGATAGCAGAGATGGAATTCTGC